>NZ_NFHD01000025.1 GCF_002159185.1 Gemmiger sp. An87 | reverse complement strand
GCAAAATTGCAATACCGGCGTCAGCATATTCATTCATGCGCTTTAGCAGATCACTACCATTATTGATTTCCGGACAAACGTGAGCAACCAATCCCTTGGCAACTGTAAAATTATCTTTGTCCACATTTCCAACCAAACAGATATCCAGGTTTTTCGTTGAGGGATCGGGTTTTGCACCAGCTCGTAGTGCAACCATGATTGCAAACGTATATAACTGATATTTTGTAGAAAAAACGTGCTTTTCATCTACTAGAAGATCATAAAAACGACGATTTTCCGAGGTTGTGCGAATATGGGTAGAGGGATTCATTGAAAAGAATTCTTGTACTGCCATTTTCAATATACCTCCTTGCTTGCAATCACCGTCTTGGGCCAGGTCTGGTCACTATGATTTTCCAGTCTGTAAACGGTCTTGACATACGGCTTCAACTCGCTTTGATACTTCTCAGTCAAGTCACCAGTGGAGACCATAAAAATCACCTGCTTACCCATATGTGGTAAGAAACGCGTAATTGCGGCACGATGCTCATCCGAAAATAGCCCAAGAGGATTATCAATGATAACCGGTGCGGCAAAATTGGAGGAACGATTCAATCCAGCAATATAAGAAAGGCTAATCACCTTAGACTGGCCGGTTGAAGGGTTCAGCGTGCGGCCAGGCTCAATCTGATAAGTTTCGCCATTCGTAAGTTCAAGTAAGAGGCTGTAGTCTTTCGCAATCTTAATGCCTTTGTACTTTTGGGGTGCATTGGTGATTTGCAAAAAAACTTCGGTGGCATACTTTTCCACGAAAGCGCGCTTTTCCTCCAAAAGACGATTCCGATACACGCTAAAGATTTTTTCCAACGCGCTAGTGTTTTCCAATTTTTTTTGGCACAGCGCGCCCTCTTTGTCCAACTGGCTGAGTTCCGCAAGCCTTTCCTCCAGCCGAGCAAGTTTTTCTTGGTCTTGTTCCAACAACACTTGCGTCCGAGTGCGGCGGGTTTCAGCTTCCTGTTTTTTCGCCTCCATGTTGGCAATATCCTGAATGATACGCTCGCCAGCCTCTTCATTGAAAGAACCGATATCTTTTCGCAGGTGCTCAAATTCTTCCTTTTTGGAGGAACGTTCCTTTTCTTTCTTCCAAATTTCCTCGCTCAGGGAAAAGTAAGCGGCACGTGTCTGGAATCCGTGACGTTGGTATTGTGCACAGGCATTGAAAAGGGCGCGACGCTCCTTTTCTACAAGAACAGCATCATCTGTGACCAAATGGTCATGAATGAACGTCTGAATCTTTTCTTTATGGGAACCCGTCATTGGCTCACCACATACACAGACAGGCTGTTCCATGAGATGAGCCAGATATTCTTTCACCGGTTCGGTGATATGGTATTCCGTAGGTTCGGTAGAGGTATCCTGCTGCATTTGGGCAAAAATAGAGGCGGCTAACATGAGGGTAGCGTTCTTTTGGAAACACTCAGACTGTTCCCGCCGGATACGTTTCAGCTCCTCCGTAAGTTTCTTAATTTCTTCGGACAATTTCTGCTTTTGGGTGACTTTCTCAGAAATTTCCTTGAAATCCTTCAGCTTATCTTCGTCCTTTTGTATCTGCTCATTGGCAGCATTAATCTCCTGCTCATATTGGCGCAACAAGGCTTCCAGCTCAGCAACTTTCTGCTCGGCTTCCGTTTTCTGCTGTAAAATATCCTGATACTTGTTTTGTGTCTGAATCCAAGCATCCCGGCTTTTCTCAAATTCCTTTTTCAGCAGGCCGAGATCTTCCACAGCGTTATCGATTTCCTTAATACCAAGGACACGGGCAATGGCATCTTTATACTGATTTCCACTGGCCGTACTATAATCGTTGATTTTTTCACCGTCAAAGAAGAAGTACTGTGAGGCGTCTTGATGTACAAGAGAATTGATGAAGTCCGCTTTCTCATCCTCTTCACTGCTCAATGGGACGCCATTTTTGATCAACTCCAACGTGCATTTGAAGTCCTTGCTGCTTGGCGTGGCATCCAGCTTTCCACGCAGATCAATGGAACGAGAGATTTCAATCTTGTCCGGACCGTTCTCAACGAACAGAGAAGCCGCAGCGTGATAAGACTTCTCTGATTGAGCATTTACATTAATAAGATCTTTGAGATCATCGCTGTCTTTGGGGCCGTACAGGCAAAACAAAATTGCTGAAAAAAAGCAGGATTTTCCCACATCATTGTCAGCATAAAGGATACTAATATTCCGTTCACCTTCAATAGGAAAATCAAAGATGCATTCTCCATAATAGGCACGGTAGTTATTTATGCGGAGTGAATTGAAAATCATTGATCCGAATCCTCCTCTCCGCTCATTTTAGTAATGATTTGTTTGATAGGACCACGAGTATGACGGCTTTTTTGATACACATGGTCTTTCTCCACCTGGAGAATTTCCTCTACGACACCGGCATCAATATGATATTCTTCAGCAACTTTAACAAGTAATGGATCCATCATTTAGCCGCCTCCTTAAAAATCATACGGATTTAACTTCCGCTGAGATAAAAACTGGTCGAGTTTTTGACGCTCTTGAATACCATTGATGGCATCTTCTACCATTAAGTTAATTCGCCGATATTGCGCATCAATCATAGAAAGAGCCAAGCGACGTTCCTCATCACTGGTACTAGCCGAAAGAACCGGATAGACCAGATAGTCATAAATCCAGGCAGATGTTTTGTCTGGCGCAATACGAAGAACACGCCCTCGGCGTTGAATAAACTGCCGTTCGGAGGTAGAAGAACTGATAAAAACCGCAACATCGCAAGCAGGAATATCGATGCCCTCATCCAGACATCCAACAGCCAACAGGATTTTACGGATTCCCTGCCGGAATTCCTTCAGGATCGTGGGGCGTTCTTTTTGCGCATCCAGTTCTCCAGTGTACTTGAAATAGTATTTTCCCATCCGGTCCAGCTCTTTTCCCAGCTCATCCAAATGGTTCAGATCATCGCCATAAATCAGAATTCTGGCAGAAGGCGGAATCTCGTCAAAAATCGTCTGCAGCGTTTGAACTTTTTGGTCGTTCTTCTTGAGCAGCTTGGCACGATCACGGTAGCGGCCTTCGATACGTTGCTGTAACAGCAGGTGCTCTTTTTCATCCTCTTCCTGTTCCAGTGCGTGCTGAAGCTGCACGATTTCCTTTGAAAACGCTTTATACGACTCCCAGTCCTCATCCGGCATTGCGCAAGGGAGAACTCTATATTGGTATTCCACCAGGTAGTGTTCACGCTGAGCATCCTTGATCGAGAATTCGAATGTATTCTGATGATAGAAACTCAGAATCTTTTCAGATCCGATTTCGTCAAAGTTCCGGCGGGGAGTCGCACTAAGGCCAATGCGATAAGCCGGATTCAGTTCCATGAGACACTGCGATTTCGGAGCGCCCATATTGTGAACTTCATCGCAGATCATGGCAAATTGTTCTGGCTTTGCCTGTCGCCACTTTGCCATGTAAAAATCCCCCTGTGCAGAGTCATAGGTGGAAATAACCACAACTTGCTCTGGAAAACGCGCTTGGGTGAGGGATTTCAGCAGTTCCTTGTGTCCGCGATAAGGAGAGCCACACTTGATAATGGTAACATTAGGATAAAATAAGCGAACATCTGCTTCCCACTGCTCTACAAGTTCCAGGCTAGGAACGCAGATGAGAAGAATCTTCCAGGTGTCGATTTGGCTGATCGCGTACATAGCTGCCTTTGTTTTGCCAGAACCAGTTGCCATCATAAAAAGGCAGGAAAAGTCTTTCTGCAGAAAGGCATTTTTGGCATCCTCTTGGCAGGAACGCGGTTTGAAGTTGGGATGTATTCCGGCGGATACGCGATAAACATAATCGACCGGATGCTCCGGCGCATTTTGAATCAGCTTCAGACGCGACGCCTTGGGAAAATCGAATGTTACGATATTTCCGGCGGTCCCGTCCCATAATCTTTCAAATCGCTGGATTTTCTGCTCCACCCGGGATTGCAATACCGGAATCCAATTTTGCGAGACCTCAAAAGATTCCTCGTTATTAATCCATCCGCCAAGCGTTTCGTTTACAGATCCTAAGAAGGAGATTGCGTTCCCGTCTGCGTCCTTGAAAACGCCAAATTTTTCATGGAACAAGCGGTATGTGCCGAGATCATTGGGATCTTTCCGAAGACACACTTTAATGTCTAGGCGATTATTTTTAATAAGCCAACAGAGATTTTTAATGTTGGCAATATTAAGATCAATGAGGTTTTGGGCGACAGGATCAATTTTGTCCTCCAACATCTGGCGGATGTCATAGCCGAGGGCGATCTGGCGTTCATCTTCCGGGCTCAGATTTACACTGCATACAATGCGCATTTGCCCGCCGTTTTGAATAAAAGAATACAGACCATTGGTGATGTAGCACAAGATGGAAGAGTTGAAATATCCGACGGCGCGGCAGTATTCAATACTTTCCTCCATGCAGGGAATATAGAATTCTTTGATCAGATCGTTTTCCCCACTCCAGTAAGTGTCTTGGAATGGCACTGTACGCAGGCTCAAGCAATCATCCCCTTTCGAAAAACTATATTAGGAAAGCTCTTTTAGGAACGCTTCCACCTGATCGATGGTGTTTTCCGCAGACAACGAAATGCGCAAAACTCTGGACACAGCGTCCCCCTTACCGATGGCCTGCAACACATGGGAAGGCATACCCGCCGTACAGGCAGAACCGGTAGAAATTGCAAATTTTGCGCTAACGCGCTTCACAAAGCGCTCATTGTCAAAATCGTCCTGATTAACCACTAAACTGATAACACCCGGTAGGTGATGTTGAGGATCTCCTAAAAGTTCCAAGTGATCGTTGGATGCAATGATTTTCTTGGCAGCCTGCTCCAGTTTCTGGATGTAGGCTGCCTGCTGTTGTTCGTTCATGATGGCCAACTCGGCAGCTTTCCCGAAGCCAACAATGTTGTGAACAGCCAATGTACCGGCGCGCAAGCCGTGCTCCTGTTCCCCCCCATGCATGAAAGCACTCATCGGCGGAAGGCCATAGTCATCCCCCCGAATATAGGCGGCGCCTATACCTTTTGGCCCGTGAAACTTGTGGGCGGATAGGGAAAGGAAATCCACCCTTGTTTGTTCAACATCGATGGGCAGTTTCCCGGCTATTTGTGTAGCGTCAGCATGGAGCAGCACTTGTTGCTTATGTGCAACAGCCGCTAACGCGTCCATATCGTTGATGGAGCCGATTTCGTTATTTGCCCAGATAAAAGATGCCAGGATGGTTGTAGGGCGTATGGCTTTTTCAAAGGAATCGGGCGGCACTTGGCCATACTCATTTACATCCAGAAAGGTGACCTCATAGCCGCGATCCACTTTGGGGATTTTGTCAAACAACGAAAAGGTGGCATCCTGATTGGAGTAGATATCACCATTCAGAAAGCGGCAAGTATTCAATGTGGCGTGGTGCTCAACCTTCGATGTGATAATATGGTTGCCCCTTTTTTCGTAGTATTTTTTGTAGTCCACCACGCCTTTGATGATCATATTAGTGCTCTCAGTGGAGCCACAGGTGAAAATAATTTCTTCTGGCTTGGCGTGAATTAACTTGGCAACCCAGTTTCGACTATTTTCCACAGCATCAGCAGCATGAGCAGCGAGAGGATAATACTTGCTGGAAGGATTCCCATATTCCTCTTGCAAGTAAGGGCGCATCGCCTCAAACACTTCCTGCGCGATAGGGGAAGTGGCACTATTGTCAAAATAAATCATACGGTATCACCGATTCCAAATGTTTCCAGCACATATTTGTCCAAATCGCCGGCATGTTTATAGCGGGATTCCAAAAGGATTGCCCCGCGATCTATATGCGCTTTTACATATTTCGGAAAGTATTCCTCGTTACTTAAATGGCGTCCTTCTACCTGTTCAATCAAGACTTTGAAGTAATCGTCATATTCGCCGGTAATCGTTTGTCTATTGAGTTCAAGGCCATCTGTATCACTGTCAAACGATGTGATTCTTCCTTGTTCTTTCAAAGACCAAGCAATCGCATGTTTGACCAGCGTATATGGCTTTAGGGCAGTGCTTTTCCCGATCTCTTCGAAAATTTCCTGCGTTTTTTGGGAAGTCTTTAGCTTAAAAATCATGCTTTTTCCTCCTTGAAATAACCCGGTTGTACGGAGGTGCAGCCCTTTTCTACGTTGTACTCAAGCAGATACTCATGCGCAATATGCGGCTGAATGATTTCACGATACGAGCCAACCACTTCTTCGTCGGTAGAAAGGATGATAACCTGACCACTGATGTTGGGGAAAAATAAGGTGGAAATCTGTTCACGGTGTTCCGTATCGATACGTGCAAAGGGGGTATCAATGATAAAAGGAACCGCCTGGTTGGAAGTTTTGATGATTGCCCAGTACAGGGAGAGAATAAAAACCTGTTTTTCGCCTTTGGATAACTGATTGAGCTCCACCCGATTGTATAGAGGAAGCTCTATATCGTCCTGGAAAGAGATTTGATCAGTGACAACTCCCTCGGAGAAGTACCGGCGCAACTCGTTGATAGAATTGTTTGTTAAAAGGCGGGCAGCCTCTTTGAGCCCCGTACTCCCCAATCGCTTTTCCAGAGCATCCAACCCAATGTTGTTGGCGAGTTGCAGCAATTCGCGCGTTGTATAGACTTGCTTCTTATAGAGGTTGACATTAAAATTTTCATCTAGTTCAATAAGCTGCACAAAGTTTTCCTTACGGATGATTTTATTAAACATCTCAAGCGCAAGAGACTCAATCTGGTGGAATTTCTCCTGCGTGGCATCGGAAATCATACGCTGCATAACTTGGCTGATACGGGCGGTAAATTCATGCGCCGTGCGATCCTTTGCCTTTGCAAACAACGCTTTGCGTAAACGTTCCACCAAAGCTTTTTGGTCAGCGATGTTAGTTTCCAGTTCCGCAATTTGGTTCTCTCGGTTTTCCAGGCTATCCTCGTAGGCTGCGATGCGCTCCGTAAGAAGGCAAACCTTCTCAAAGTAGGCAGCGGCATCTACAGAAGGTAAAGCCTCGCGAATCTTCTTGCTGATCTCCTCGTATTTTTGGGAAGCTTTTTTCTTTTCTGCAATGGCTTTAATCAATTGCGGCGCTTCTACTTCAGCAAAATGCTGCGTTCTTACAATATCGCTGACAACCTGGCTTTCCTGTTCCTGCGACAGATCGTGGATAAAGGTGAAGCTTTCCAGAGGAAAAGAGGGCAAGACTTTCTTCGCAATCCCGTTGGAAATTGCCTGCGCCAATGCAGGAACTTGCGCTGTGTTACAATTGGGTTGCTGTTCCAAGACATCCTGAATGGTTTGTGCGTCCAGCAGATCGCAAATGGTATGATACTGACGAACGAACTGTTCGTCTTTGAGTTGCTTATAGGCGGCAGCGGCCAGATCTTTGGTGATGTAAAGGGGCATCATAGATTCTACAAAATCCCGAATCCGTTTTGCTTTATCGCCTTTTACACGTTCCTGTGTTGCACGCTGTGCTTCCAGCCGTTCTTGTTCTTTGGCGGTCAGACCACCAGAACGAGAAAATTGATAATCGAGAGATTCTTTCTCCTCCTGGGCAGAGAGCAATTGGGCCGTCAACTGCTGTTTTTGAGACTCCAAGGCGCTGCTTTTGGTCATGTAGGCAAAAAGGTTAGCCTCTTCTTGCTCCACCAGTTTGGCGACCTGATCATAATCTTCGTTTCCTTCTTCTTCTCCGATATAAGAATCGCAGAATTTCTGTATTATATTGAAGGTATCATAACCACTTAAGGTCAAGACTGCATTCTTGATATAGGTGCTGTAATTGCCTGTTGCAAAAAAATCCCCGATTTCTTCGCCGTCGAAAAAGAAAAAGTCAAACAGATTAGGCGGAATGACCGAGAACAAATAGTTTTGAAAGAAATCCAGGTTCTTATCAGCAAGGAGTTGCTGATCTTTATATACAGAATAGGTTTCGTGAAGGCGTTTTTCGACAAAAGACCATTCACGACGGATGGTGTACAGTGTATGGGTGCGATCCGTAGGAAGGTCGATTTCTACTTCGACATAGGCCTTAACATTGTTGGACAAGAACGCATCGTGGTTGATCAGCTCTTTAATTCGTGCTGTATAACGATTGTTTTTATCTTGAAAGCGGAAGCATTGGGGGCCATATAAAGCCAATTTGATGGCAGTGAAAAAGGAAGTCTTGCCGGCACCGTTGTTTCCACCAATCAGAATAATATTTTGCTCATCATGGGTGTCTAAAACAATTGTGTTTTCCCCCACATAAGAACTGAAATTAAATAGTGTCACTCTGTTGATCTTCATTCCGAGTTCCTTCCTGCGCATTCACCAATTCAGCTTCCTGGAGCCATTGCTGTGTAACAGCTTTCCTAAGAGACTCACGAAGAATGCGAGTATTCGAGAAAAATTTAGTTTTGTTTGTTCTGAAAATCATGCTTTTCATTAGATCCATGGGAACCGAGAATTCAGTGGCATACGTTTCCAGCTTTTTGCAGGTTTCCTCGTCAAAGACAGGGCGCTTTAGCTGGTCCCAAGGCAAGCGTTCTCCCATCTCATCACAATAGAGGTCTACCAGCACACGACAGCTCAGATCCTGTTCCTCATCCCAAATACGGTCTATGGCACGGAGCTCATCGATGGTGATGAGTTCATAGTTCATCTGCTTCTGCGTTTGTAAGAGGCGACGCAAAATCATTTGGCGAGCCTCCCAGGTAAACGGTCCAAAGCCAAGCTCATTCTGGGAAGTACGATATACACTTCCGTCTCTGCGCTTCTTTTCACGATACTCCGGTACATCACGAATACTCATGAGCCATTTTCTGAACTCGGCCAGCGGGATCAATTCGCGGTGCCCAGAACGAATAAACCCCTTCAACGAGCGATCTTCCTGCACAACTGTACAGATCCAGCAGCCAAATCGAGATTGGCCACACGACTGCTGCTGATCGTCCTTAGAAGAATATCCAGCAAATGGGCATTCGCCGCTGTCGGCCCCAGAATACAATTCAATCAGCCGGGAATTGTCCCCGCCCCAGGCATTTTTCCGATTGTTGGACATTAAAATATCCCAGACATCGTCGGTGGACAAAGAAACAATCGGGGGATATACATAAGCCTCTTTAATAGTCTCATGCCGATTTAAAAGGCGGTCCGCCAGTTCTCTGCCTTCGATCCGGCGCTTTCTGGCAGCACTTTCAGCCTTGCGCACACCAAGAATAAAAACAATCTCGGTATGCTGTTGCTTAATGATGCTTTCTACAAACTTTCCACTGGGGGCAATCTTCAGACGGTCCGTACACCAGCGAAACGTGCCGTTTAAGCGCGGAGTTGGAAAACCTCTGCCGATCACATTGGCCCAGAAAGAAGTGTCCGGATCAGGAGTCACCTTCTTTACCTCAAGTGGCAAACCGTCCCGTTTGGCTGCTTCTCGCAATAATCGAAGCATATCATCCAAGTAGATCTTGATCAGTGGGTTTTCCACAAGCGTATCAGAAGAAACAATGTAAACTGTCTTGTGTCGTTCTTCAGGCCGTAAATTCTTCAGCATTTGATATACCAAATGCACAACAACCGTAGAGTCTTTTCCTCCACTGTAGCCAATAACCCAAGGACGTTTGTCAGATTTATATACGTGCTCTATTTCTTCAAGTAGGCCTTCAACCAAAGGCTTCCCGTTGTATTCTTTCATGTACGGCTTTTACTCCCTCTAGAAGTCTTTTTCTAATATGTAGACAATTGCATATCCTTCCTGCGCGGAAGCACAATCTCGTCCAATACTATACCATTATCAAGTATAACATTTTACAGAACAAAATGCACCTTGTCCAATGAAAAACTCTGCCTTCCCTGTATTTGACTGAATTTGCGGAAACCACTTGCAATTCCCTCGGAATAGAGTTAACACAACACAAACGCTTTTCCGAGGAGGTCTCGAAATGGAAAATAAGGTTTGTGAAAGCCAAGAAACGATGATACTGAGGGCATTTGAATCCAGAGCAGAAGGGCTGAAGTATTTACGAACGTTGCCGTTAGAAGAAAAGATTGCCCTTTCCAAAAGCTTGATTGTAAACTGCATGGAGATTTTTGGTGATCAGGTCTACGTTTCTTTTTCAGGGGGGAAGGATTCAACGGTTCTTTCATCGCTCGTATGCAGTATAAAGCCGGACACCCTACATTTGTTTTCGGATACAGGCTGTGAATATCCTGAAACAGTTTCTTTTGTTGAAGAAGAACGCCGGAGAGGGAAAGCCATTGTATCCGTGCATCCTATTTGCAGGGATGGCTCGGTATGGACCTTTGAGCGCGTAGTTGCAATCTATGGATACCCATTGTTCTCCAAAGCAATTGCCAATGGAATACGGACATATCGACATGCAAAAACACCTATAACAAAGCAGCACGCACTGGATTATTTAGGACGTATGTATCCCAAAGCACTTCCCTATTTAGACTGCAACATTTCTGACCTGTGTTGTGAGAAATTGAAGAAAGCTCCCTTGAAGCGTATGGCAAAGCGCATGCAAATGCAATGTAGTATTATTGGAACATTGGCGGAAGAAAGTCAGATTCGGAAAAGAGGTTGGATTTACTATGGCTCCAATATATTTTTTCAAAAGAAAGACAACCAGTGTAGGCCGCTATCCTTTTGGACGGAACGAGATATCTGGGACTACATCGAACTTTATAAAATACCTGTTTCCGATTTGTATGGGCAAGGGTACCAAAGGAACGGATGTATGTATTGTGGTTTCGGTCTGTGCATGGAGCGACGGAAATTTGGAATTAACCGCTTTGAACGATTGGCGCTGACACACCCGAAACAATATGACCATATGGTGTCCCAATGGTCGTCGCTTTTTAAAGCGTGCGGAATTCCCTTTTGAAATTATTTTTATTACGGTTCTTATTGCATTATAGCATTTTATATGTACGTTAATGCGTACTGCCAACGCTCCAGCTTAACGACCGCCATATTTCTTTTCTGCAAAGTGACCACCATTTGACCACCACACATGCAAACGCCCGCGAAGCCTGTGCTGAAAATGCTTCGCGAGCTTTTTATATGGTTTTCTTATTTGTGCATAACCGACGAAAAACGGCTTCACAGCGCCGTTTGGCGTTGTGTGTCTGGGAACTCCGACTCTAAAGGCCGTGGGTTCGAATCCCGCCGGGCGCACCAAAAACCCCGAATGCGATCGCATTCGGGGTTTTTACTTATTCACTCTTTACTCACTTCCACTGCCTGCCCGCGCTTTCGGGAAGGAAATCGTGAAGAAGTACTGTTTCAATGTTCCAAAGGCTGCTGCATTTCTTTTGGAAATGCAGCAGCCTTTTTCTTTGTCTTAATTCAGTTCCGCTGGCAAATAAGTCTGCCCCGGCACACGCTGGGCATATAGCTTCTCCAATCGGCTGATCACTGCATCCCGGCTCTGCGCGAAAGGCTTACCATGACTGACCAGAAACCATTCCGCCCGTAGCCCTTTCAGCACCTGCAGCTGCTGCGCCAGCAGGCTCACATTATATACTGCCCGACCTGCCTTGACCGCCGGGTAAAGCGCATCTCCCAGAAAAGCATATTCTCCATTCTCCATTCCAATGCAGCCTTTGGCATGAACCGACGGCAGCGGGAACAGATGGACTCCTTCCGGTAAAAACAGCTCCCGGAAAACTGCGGTCCCGCCGCCGGCCTTTTTGCAGGTGAATGCTCCTCCATAAAAGGCTTCACAGTCCACCTGCTCCAGATTCCCCATGTGATCCGGATGAAAATGGGACAGCACCACCGTTTTCTTCCCCGGCAGCCCATTTATCGCGTCAGCCGCGGCAGGCAATGCTCCCACATCATAAATCCAGAGCATTCCATCCGTCTGCACCAGGCCCACATCCGCCGAGAGTGGTGCTTCCGTGGCGGGAAGGCGCGCGACCTGCCCGGTCAGCCATTCCCATTCCATATAACTTCCTTCTTTCCTTTCCGTATCAGGCAGCACGACTTCTGACACTCAGGGCATTTCCACCCGTTCATAGGAAACATGCTCCTGCAAAAATATCCGCAGCTGCTCCATCGAACCTTCCTGCAAATCCTTTTTCTGCAGGATGACCGCCCGCTGCCCACATACCGGTACCAGAAGCGCCTTGGTTTCGGCCACAAAGAAAAACTCCGGGTATTCAAAGCACTGTGCGTCCACATCGGTTCCGTCACTCAATACCATTCCCTGCTCGTTGAACTCTACCCGGGCACTTTCCAGATTTGCAACGGTTCTGCGCTGACGCACCAGCTCCCGGGCCTGCCGATCAAATCCGGATTCCCTTTGGCGCCGCCGTTTGCCGACCAGTGCCCAAACACCCGCTGCCAGGCAGAGGGCACCCGGAGCCAGCAACGCCTTCAGCGAATCGAAGGCAAGCAGCGCCCCCAGACACAGAAGTATGCCCATGGCCAGATTCAATCCGCCCATCAGCGTTCGCTTTGTGCTTTTCATGGCCACGCAGCTTATCAAAAACCCCAGAACACTCAGCAGCAACGGCCCTGCCAGCGCCTTGGGCTCCATCGCCGAGGGGATCAGCAAGAACAGGCTCACTGCCCACAGTATAATGCCCAGCACGCCTTCCCTTTTGCGGCGCTTTTGCAGCACCTCCGGATCTGCTTTTGGCACCCGGTTCAGCCAGTCGCTGAGCTGCCATAAAACCGGCAGCTGCTTCCGGGATGCCAGATGAGCACACCGCTCCAGTACCCGGCTCAACTGCGGAGTCAGCGCGTCGTCGATGCTGGTGACTGTAAATACAAATCCGGATTCCATGGCAGTTCCTCCCCTGACCAGTTCCTTTCTTTGGGGTCAGTATAGCACGGCACCCTTTGGATTTCGTGAATGCTTTTTGAACTTTCCTTTTGGTCAGAACGCCATTTGTGCCGGATCAATGCGATCCGCCTCGGTGATGGGCCGAATCACCCGGCAGGGCACACCCGCAGCCACTACGCCCGCCGGGATGTCCCGGGTGACCACACTTCCTGCGCCGATCACCGAATCCTGACCGATGGTCACACCGCCGCACACCACTGCGTTGGCTCCGATCCACACACCATCCTCCAGTGTAATGGGCTTGGAGGTACCGACACCCTGCGCACGCTGCTCCGGGTCCAGCGCGTGACCGGCGCAGGCCAGGCATACCCCCGGCGCCAGGAAGACGCCCGCCCCCAGATTCACCGGCGAAGTATCCAGAATCACGCAATTGTAGTTGATCACGGTCAGGCCATGGGTGTGAATATTGAATCCGTAATCACAGCGGAAGGAGGGTTCGATGAAGGTGAGCGGGTCGCAGGTGCCCAAAAGCTGCTTCAGCAGCTCCGCACGCCTTTGCCAGTCCGGCGGGGTCTGGTTGTACTCCCAGCACAGCTTCTGGGCGTTTTCCTTCCATTCATTGGGGATGTTCGGGTTGACCCCCACATATCCCTGCATACTTTTCAGATGCTCCATGATTTCGTCCATCGTTTTTTCCTTTCCTCTTCGCCCGGGGCGTTTTTCTCTATCATATCACCGCTAAATCCCACGCTCCAGGCTTTTCGGCGGGAATATTTTTTGTTATACTAAATGTGTCTGCCCATCCGGGGCGGGCAATTCCCAAGACTGACGAGAGGAGCCTTACTCCCATGCGTTCCAAGAAAATCTGGATCAATGTGATTTTTGCCGTCGTACTGCTGGCCATCGCCGGGGTGCTGTTCTGGATGAACAGCGGCCGCGGAGCGGGCGGTGTGGCGGAACTCACCTACGGGGATGACAACACCGTGATGGAGATTCCCCTGAATAAGGATGCCCAATATGACATCGACACCGGCTATTACACCATCCATCTGACCGTGGAGGATGGCCGCATCGCCTTTGTGGACTCCCCCTGCCCGGACCACAAGTGCGAGGGCTTCGGCTGGCTGAACCGGGAGGATGACTGGGCCGCCTGTCTGCCCGCCCGGGCCACTTTGATCGTGCTCAGCGAAAACTGAGCCTGTTCCCTGTCATCCCTTTTGCCTGCGGCAAAGGGGATCTTTTTTGCCCAAAATGCGATTTTCCACCCTGATTGTGTAAAATTCGGGTAGAATATTTCGCGCTTTTCCGGCCCGAATCGGCAAAAAAATGGTATAATGGGCATTGGTATACACACATCACAATATTCAGGAGTCTGTGTTCTATGACCATTTTCAATGTGATCAATCTGGCCGGCGGCATCGCGCTCTTTCTGTATGGCATGTCCATCATGGGCGCCGGTCTGGAAAAACTGGCCGGCGGCAAGCTGGAAGGCGTTCTGCAGCGGCTCACCCGCTCGGTGCCCCGGGCAGTTCTTCTGGGTGCGGTAATCACCGGCCTGATTCAGTCCTCTGCCGGCACCACTGTTATCTGTGTCGGCCTGGTAAACTCCGGCATCTTTACCCTGCCTCAGGCCATCGGCGTGATCATGGGCGCCAACATCGGCACCACCGTCACCGGCCAGCTGATCCGGCTGTCGGATATTTCCGGCGGCGGCTGGCTGCTCACCATGCTCAAGCCCAGCACCTTCAGTCCGCTGGTAGCCTTTGCGGGTGCGATTCTGTTTGTGTTCTTCAAGTCGCCCAAGAAGCGCAACATCGGCCAGATCATGATGGGCTTCGGCATTTTGTTCACCGGTATGTTCACCATGGAGGCCGCGGTGGCTCCCCTGAAGGACAGCCCCTTCTTCGTGCAGTTGTTCTCCAGCCTGCAGAATCCCATTCTGGGCGTGCTGGCCGGTGCACTGGTCACAGTGGCCATTCAGTCCTCCTCGGCCAGCGTGGGCATCCTGCAGGCCCTGTCCACCACCGGCGCCATCACCTGGGGCAGTGCCATTCCCATTATTCTGGGCCAGAACATCGGCACCTGCTCCACCCCGCTGATTGCTTCCATCGGCGCCTCCACCGGTGCCAAGCGCAGCGCCATTGTGCACCTTTATTTCAACGTGATCGGCACCACCGTTTTCCTGGTTGCCATCTACGGGCTGAAAGCCGTGGGCCTGTTCCCCTTCTGGGACCAGGTGATGAGCAAAGGCGACATCGCCAATTTCCACACCCTGTTCAACGTACTGGTTACCCTGATGTTCATGCCCTTCACCCGGGCGCTGGCCTGGCTGGCGGAAAAGACGATTCCCGAACGGGCCGAGGATGCCCAGGACCTGTCGCTGCCGGTGCTGGACGAGCGCCTGTTCACCAGCCCCGCTGTTGCTCTGCAGCAGGCCCGGGCCGCGGTGGAAAAGATGGGCAGCCGCGCCTCCACCAACTTCTGCAAGGCCTTCGGCCAGCTGGAGCACTACAACGATGAGGTAACCCTGAACATCCAGACCCGTGAGGATCTGCTGGACAAGATGGAGGTTTCCATCTCCGACTATCTGGTGAAGATCGGCGACCGGGAACTGACCGAAAACGAAAACCGTCAGATCACCGAGCTGCTCAAGCTGATTGGTGAATACGAACGAATCGGCGATTATTCCATCAATATTCTGGAATGCGCCCAGCGGGTACAGGACCGGGAGCTGCACTTCTCCTCTGCCGCCAAGCAGGAGCTGGAGCTGCTGTACCGGGCCGTGAAGGAAATCCTGCAGCTGACCGCCGGTGCCTTCTCCGGCGCGGACCTGGCCAAGGCCCAGCAGGTGGAGCCGCTGGAGGAAACGGTGGACCAGATCTGCTTTGCCATGCGGGAGCGCCACATCCTGCGGCTGAAATCCGGCCGGTGTGAGCTGGAGGCCGGCATCGTGTTCCTGGACATCATCACCAACGCGGAACGCGTGTCCGACCACTGTTCCAACATTGCCGGCCGGCTGGTGGGCAACGAGCTGGATGTGGACGCTCATGCCCGCAAGCAGGCCCTGCATGCGGGAACCAACCCGGAATACAACCGCCTGCTGGAGGAATACCGGCAGAAATACCTGGAGCTTCTGCCCCAGATGGCCTGAGCGCCTCTTCCTTTTTGAAGCTGTATCCCGCCCCATGCCGCGTGCATGGGGCTTTTTGTTTGCCCCGGCAAAAAATTTTGCGTCAATCTCTTGACAAAGCTGTTAGTCGGTGCTAACCTTGTATTGCAGTTAGAAATGTCTAACTCAGTGAGAGCTTCTGCGCCCCTATCGGGTGCAATCCATAAAGGAAAGGATGCGTTATGATGCCCATCTCTATGGCGACGGCCGGTCAGTCCTATGTGGTCCGGCGGCTCAGCGGCAATTCCGAGGTACGCGCCCATCTGCGGGCGCTGGGTTTCCACGAGGGAGTCAGCGTTACGCTGATCAATCAGCTGCAGGGGGATGTGATCGTCCATGTGAAGGACGCCCGCATCGCCATCAACCAGGAGCAGGCCCTGCACATCTATGTGTAAACAGCGGCGGGCTCTGCCCGTCGGCTGTTCACGATACCCCGGCTTTGACGGCCGAAGCTTTGAGGAGGAGAATTGAGCATGACCTTACAGGACGCAAAAGTCGGCACCCGGGTGACCGTGCGCCGCATCAACGGCGAGGGCGCCTACAAGCGCCGCATCATGGACATGGGTATCACCAAGGGCAGCGAAATCCACATCCGCAAGGTGGCGCCTCTGGGCGACCCGGTGGAGATCACCGTGCGGGGCTACGAGCTTTCGCTGCGCAAGGCGGATGCTGCCTGCGTGGACGTGGACCCGGTGACCGCATAATGCGGCGCGATCATTTTTTCGCCCAATGGTTAGTTTGAACTAATTCAGGTTTGCTTGAGCAAACCACAACTGGAGGAGGCAATCACAGCTATGGCAATCACCATCGCACTGGCCGGCAACCCGAACTGCGGCAAAACCACCATGTTCAACGCGTTGACCGGCGCGAACCAATATGTGGGCAACTGGCCCGGCGTTACCGTGGAGAAGAAAACCGGCAAGCTGAAGACCGGCAAAAAGGGCGAGATGGTCGACGTGACCGATCTGCCCGGCGTATACTCCCTGTCCCCCTATACTCTGGAAGAGGTGGTCACCCGGGATTACATCCTGAACGACCGCCCGGACGTAATCATTGATCTGGTGGACGCCACCAACATCGAGCGCAACCTTTACCTGACCGGCCAGCTGATCGAGACCGGCATCCCGGTGGTGGTGGCGCTGAACATGAGCGACCTGGTGAAGAAAAACGGCATCCGCATCGACGTGGCCGACCTTTCGCTGCGGCTGGGCTGCCCCATCGTGGAAACCAGCGCCCTAAAGGGCACCGGCCTGAAGGAAGTGGTGGCCGAGGCCGTGAAGCTGGCCAAGAGCCGTCAGGTCAAGCGCCCCGGGGCCATTTTTGAAAAGGCCATTGAGGAAAAGATCGGCGAAGTCTGTGCCAACCTGCCCGCCGGTGTGCCGGATCAGGAGCAGCGCTGGTACGCCATCAAGCTGCTGGAGCAGGACGCCAAGGTGCTGGAGCAGCTGCATCTGGACGCGGACAACGCCTACAAGTCCCTGTCCGACGCCATTGCCAAAGAATATGACGACGACGTGGAGGCAGTGATCACCGATCAGCGCTACCGCCACATTCAGGGTCTGGTCCATGCCACCGTGAAGAAGCCCTCCGGGCAGATGAGCCTGTCCGACCGGATTGACCGGGTGGTGACCAACCGGGTACTGGGCCTGCCCATCTTCCTGGTGATCATGTGGGCGGTGTACTTTGTTTCGGTGTCCACCGTGGGCACCTGGGTCACCGACTGGACCAACGACACCTTTGTGGGCGGTATCCAGGGCATGGTGGGTGACCTGCTGACCAGCGCTGGCGTGAGCGATGTGCTCATCAGTCTGGTGGTGGACGGCATCATCGGCGGCGTGGGCGCGGTTCTGGGCTTCGCGCCCCAGATGGCGATTCTGTTCCTCTTCCTCTCCATTCTGGAGGACTGCGGCTACATGGTGCGCATCGCCTTCGTGATGGACCGGATCTTCCGCCACTTCGGCCTTTCCGGCAAGAGCTTCATTCCCCTGATGATCTCCTCCGGCTGCGGCGTGCCCGGCATCATGGCCTCCAAGACCATCGAGCAGGACAACGACCGCCGCCTGACCATCATGACCACCACCTTCGTGCCCTGCGGCGCAAAGCTGCCGGTCATCGCTCTGCTCAGCGCGGTGATGGCGGGCCAGGCCACCGGCAGCAAGCTGCTGGCGGCAAACCTGGGCCCGGTGATGTACGTGATCGGCATCGGCGCGGTTCTGGTGTCGGCCATCATGCTCAAAAAGACCAAACCCTTCTCCGGCAAGCCTGCCCCCTTCGTGATGGAGCTGCCCGCCTACCACATGCCCAGTGCCAAAACCGTTCTGATGCATGTGTGGGAGCGTCTGCGGGGCTACCTGATCAAAGCCGGCACCATTCTCTTCCTGGCCTGTGTGGTCATGTGGTTCCTCTCCAGCTTCGGCTTTGAGAACGGGGCCTTCGGCCTGGTGGAGGATACCTCCGCTTCCCTTCTGGCCGTGATCGGCAGCGCCATTGCTGTGCTCTTCGCGCCTCTGGGCTTCGGCCAGTGGCAGCCCGTGGCCTCCTCCATCTCCGGCTTCACCGCCAAGGAGGCCATCGTCTCCACCATGGGCGTACTGGCCAACGTATCCGAGGATCTGGTGGAGGATACCGGCGCGGTTGCCGCCGCTGTGGGCACCTGGTTCCCCTGCGCCGTCGCCGGCTTCTCCTTCCTGGTCTTCAACCTGCTGAACAGCCCCTGCCTGGCGGCCATTGCCACCATGGCCAAGGAGATGCAGGACCGCAAATGGTTCTGGTTCGCCATCCTGTATCAGAACATCTTCGCCTATGCGGTGGCGCTCATCGTTTATCAGCTGGGCGGTCTGGCCGCCGGTCAGGTGGCCGTGAATCCCTGGACCTTTATCGCCCTGGCAGTACTGGCGGTTATCCTGTTCCTGCTGTTCCGTCCGGACCCCTACAAGGCAAACCGGGTCTACGCCCGGCGTTCGGTGGAGGCCGCCGCGTAAGCCATGGGTGAACCATCTGTTTCCATGTTTTATGTGCTGGCCGCGTTTCTGGCGCTTTACTTTGCGGCCATGGGCCTGTTCCGCCTGGCGGACTGGCTGAAAAAACACTTCAAAAAATAAGCCGCACGCGCCGCGGCGGAAAGAAGGTGCTTTTATGAATCCTGCCGACTGGATCGTGCTTGCGATCGTTGCGGTGCTGCTGGTGCTGGCCATTCTTGCCACCAAAAAGCATTTTGGCGGCAAGGGAGGCTGCTGCGGCTGCTCCGGCGGCTGTGCCGGATGTCCCGGAAGCTGCAGCGCGGCCCCGGCCGGGCACTCCGGCCAGCCAGCCACCTCCAAGGCAAGCAAAACCTTCCCGGTGCGGGGCATGAAGTGCGACAACTGCCGCCGGGCCGTGGAGCAGGCGCTGATTGCTGTGCCCGGTGTGACCATGGTGAATGTGGACGCCAAAACCGGCCGCGCCACGGTCACCACCAACGGCACTGTGACCGATGCCCAGCTGGCTGGTGCGGTGACGGCCGCAGGCTACACTGCTGAGCTTTAATCTGATTTTCCCCCAAAGATTCTTCCAATCTTCTTTTTCAAACAGCAAAACCGCCCGGGAAAATTTCCCCGGGCGGTTTTGCATTCTGTGCCTGGCTTTTCCACAAGGAAGGGACTCCGTTGTGGAAAACTGTGTCCGTCTTTTGCGACGGCATAAAAAACGCGCCGGAGAAAACTCCGGCGCATTGGAAAACAACTTATTTCAGGAACCCCTGGATGATCTTCTCCTCGGCTTCCTCGCTGGTCAGGCCCAGGGTGCGCAGCTTGAGCAGCTGCTCACCGGCGATCTTGCCGATGGCGGCCTCGTGGATCAGCTGAGCATCCACATGGTTTGCCTCCAGACCGGGCTGAGCCAGCACCTTGCCGTTCTCGGCCAGGATGGCGTCGCACTCGGAGTGACCGGTGCAGGGGGCGTTGCCCTTGATGGTGGAGTAAAACTCCTGGCGGGAATTGCCCCGGGCCACGCTGCGGCTCACCAGATCACAGGCGCCGCCCTCGCCCTCCATGCGCACCACAAAATCGGTGCGGGCGTACTCGTCACCGTCGGTCATGATGCGCTCACGCACCACCAGGCGGGCGTCCTTCTGCAGCACCGCACGGGTCTTGCGGGTGGTGCTGGTCACGCCGCCCAGCTGCACGGTGTCCATCTCCAGGCTGGCGCCCTCGGCCAGCTCGATGTCGGTTACCGGGTCGATGCGCTTTTCGCCGGTGCCGTTGCCGGTGGCAATGTGCTTTTCCAGATACAGCACCTTGGCGTTCTTCTCCAGGAAGAAGCGATGAATGCCGTTGTGGCGGGCCTGCTCCTCACCCTCGCTGTGCACACCGCAGCCGGCCTGCACGGTCACATCGGCGCCCTCGCCGATATAGAAGTCATTGTAGACCAGGTCATCCACACCGGCGTGGGTCACGCAGGCGGGGATGTACACGGTCTCACCCTTGGTGCCGGGCTTGACCCGGATCACGATACCGGGCGCACCCTCTTTGTTCTCAATGGAGATATTCTCGGTGGACTGACGGCCAGCGCACTGGCTGTCCTCCCGGATGTTGAAAGCGCTCTTTCCGTCGATGGGGTTGGCGGAGATCAGGCGCAGCAGTTCGTCGGTGATCTGGTTCATACGATCGCACTCTCCTTTTCCAGCGGGCAGCGCACCGCGTGTTCATTGGCCAGCAGTTGGGGCAGGATCTCCTGCCGGGGGCCGTGCTGGCGCACCTTGCCGTCGGCGATCACAACGATCTCGTCGGCGATGGACAGGATGCGCTCCTGATGGCTGATTACCAGCAGGGTGCCGGTGCTCTTGGCGCGCAGCTCCTCAAAGGTCTCCACCAGGCGGGCGAAGCTCCACAGGTCGATGCCGGCTTCCGGCTCGTCGAAGATGGACAGCTTAGCCTTGCGGGCCAGTACGCTGGCGATCTCGATGCGCTTGATCTCACCGCCGGACAGGCTGGCGTTCAGCTCGCGGTCGATGTACTCGCTGGCACACAGGCCAACCTTGCCCATCAGCGCGCACAGCTCGCCCTCGTTCAGAGACTTACCGGCGGCCAGCTCCAGCATATCCCGCACGGTGAGCCCCTTGAAGCGCACCGGCTGCTGGAAGGCGTAAGCCAGGCCCTTCTTGGCACGCTGAGTCACGTCCATATCGGTGATGTCCTCGCCGTCAAAAATGATGCGGCCGCCGCTCAGGGTCTCCACACCGGCGATCAGCTTGGCCAGACTGGTCTTGCCTCCGCCGTTGGGGCCGGTGACCACCACCAGCTTGCCCTCGCCCAGCTCCAGGTCGATGTCCTTGATGATGCTCTCGCCGCCCGGAATGCTCCAGGCCAGATGCTCCAGTTTCAGCATAGCATTCTTCCTCACTTTATTTTCAAACCACAGGCCCACAGCGGGCCGGTTCTTTTTATTAACCTACACTATTATGGTCCAGTTCATCAAAAATGTCAATATCCCGCCATTTTGCTTCCCCGGTCTCCTCCGGTTCCTGCTGTGGCGCATCCGGCTGCGGCAGCCCGGCTTCCTGTGCCGGTTCGCTGCTTTCTTCCTTAACACGCGGAGCACTCACTTCGTCCTCCAGGCCGGAAAGGTAACTGCGGGAACCGATGATGCCCATCACCTTTTCCAGCCGCAGCTTGCCCTGCCAGTAACCCTGAGCAGCCATCATATAAGCCGCGCCGGTACGCTCGGCCTGCTCCAGCAGCGCAGCCAGGTCGGCCTGCTGCTCCTCTCCGGTGAAGGGATGCTCCCACACCTCCGGCAGCGGGGTCTCGTTTTTCCCGGTTCCCTTGAGGTGAGCGGGGGTGATGTGGCCGGTGATGAAGCCCCTGCCGCCGAACAGCGGCTCGACCAGCCAGAACAACGCGTATTTGACCCGCAGCGGGCTCACGAAATGCCGGCGCAGCAGCCGGGTGTGGGCAAAGCTGTCCTTCAAGGCGCGGCGGCTCACGGTCAGCCCCAGCGCCGCCCGGATGCCTGCCTGCAGCAGTCCGGCTGCACCATCCAGCGCCTCCTCGCTCAGGGCTGGGGTGTTGTCGTTCACCGGCACGCCGCATTTTCCGGTATCCTTCTGGTGAAGGAAGCTGTCCAGCGCGATCTCGAAATAGCCGTGACCGCCCGGCATCCCGTAGGCCGCGCCCGGCTTGGTGATCATCACCACATAAGGGTGCAGCGCGCAGTCCGCCGCGTAGTGGCACAAAAAGCCCAATGCGTAGCTTTGCTGGGCCGGTGTTTTGGCCGTTTCCAGCAGCGCCTGCAGAAAAGCGCCGGTGTTTTCGCCATGCAGCCGGTCGCCGATCTTGGGCAGGTCCTCGCCCCGGCGCGCACTCTTGCGCCAGACCCGGTAGCAGAACAGCATGTCCGGCCCGTTGGCACCGCAGTCGAAGGCTGCGCGGTCGGCGGGCTCGATGTTCGCCAGACGCGCCGCCGCCCGGGCGGTTCGGATGTGAGTATAGCCTTCCGGCATGGAATTCAATCTTCCTTTCAGCCCCCGGAGCCTGCAACGGTCAGAGGGCAGCAAAATCACTGAAAAAGGGTATGCGAAAAAATCACGCATACCCTTTTATATTACACGATATTGACCGATTTCTCAAGGCAATACTGCACAATTCCAGGTGGTGGAGCACGCCAGAAATTTTTTGTGATATGAACCAAAAAGCACAGCCAATCCTTGGTGGATTGGCGAGCATTTTTAGGAAATAGCACGGAAAATTTTGGCGTGATACGCTGCCTGAGCCGTTAGGCGTGAATTATGCGGTGTTGCCTTCATTCTTTTTGCCCGTTGTGTGGCGTTTGCATGCAATTTTATGCTTTTTCCGCAGTCGAAGCACTTTCCTGCACCGGGCCCAGGGCATTCAGCACCTGTTTCAGGATGTCCAGCGGCTTTTCGCCGGAGGCCACCCGCACCGCCAGATAGGGCTTGGCGCTGCTGTTCACGGTGATGCGCCCGGGCAGGGCCGCCACCGCCAGCTTGATGCGCTGGGCGTTCAGCGTATCGGAATAAAGAATCAGTGCGTCCTTTTTCTGACCGATCTCATAGATGCCCGCCCGGGCGGCACTCACACGCACCAGCGAGATATCCACCAGGCCCGCCACGCTGGCGGGTACGTCGCCATACCGGTCGATCAGCTCGTCCAGCACGTCCTGGGCGTCCTCCTCGGTCTCGATGGCAGCAATCCGCTTGTAGGCCTCGATGCGTCCCGCCGCCTCGGCGATGTACCTCTCGGGGATGTAGGCGTCCACCGTGATGTCGATCAGGCATTCGCTCTTGTCCGGCTGCAGCTCCTCGCCCTTGGCCATGGCAATGGCGTTGTTCAAAATCTTCACGTACAGGTCATAGCCCACCGCCTCCATGTGGCCGTGCTGGCTCTGGCCCAGAAGGCTGCCCGCGCCCCGGATCTGCAAATCCCGCATGGCGATGCGGAAGCCGGAACCGAAACTGGTGAACTCCCGGATGGCGGAAAGCCGTTTGGCGGCCACGTCGGTGAGCACCCGGTCCCGCTGGAAGGTGAAGTAGGCGTAGGCCTTGCGGCCGGAGCGGCCCACCCGGCCCCGGATCTGATACAGCTGGGCCAGGCCCATCTTGTCCGCGTCCTCAATAATCAGGGTGTTGCAGTTGCGCACGTCCACGCCGGTCTCGATCAGGGTGGTGCAGACCAGCACGTCGATCTCGCCGTCCAGCAGCTGCTGCCATACCTTGGACAGCTGCTCCTCGGTCATCTTGCCGTGGGCGGTGGCAATGCGCGCCCCGGGCACCATCTGGCCCACCATCCCGGCGCAGGCGTCGATGCTGTCCACCCGGTTGTGCAGGTAGTAGACCTGCCCGCCCCGGGCCAGCTCCTTCTTGATGGCCTCGGCCACGATGTTGGCGTCGTATTCCATCACATAGGTCTCGATGGGTTGGCGCTCCACCGGCGGCTCCTCGATGGTGCTCATATCCCGGATGCCGCTCATGGCCATGTTCAATGTGCGGGGGATGGGCGTGGCGGACAGAGTGAGCATATCCACCCCGATGAAGGCCTCCTTCAGCTTCTCCTTGTGCTTGACGCCGAAGCGCTGCTCCTCGTCGATGATCACAAGCCCCAAGTCCTTGAACTTCACATCGTCGCTCAGCAGCCGATGGGTGCCCACCACCACGTCCACAGTGCCCTCCTTCAGGCCCCGCAGGGTGTTCTTCTGCTGGGTGGGGGTGCGGAACCGGCTGAGCAGCCCGGCCTTCACCGGGAAGGCCTCCATCCGGGCTAGCAGGCCGTTGTAGTGCTGCCAGGCCAGCAGGGTAGTGGGGGCCAGAATGGCGCACTGCTTGCCGCCCATGATGCACTTGAAGGCCGCTCGCAGGGCCACCTCGGTCTTGCCCACGCCCACATCGCCGCAGAGCAGCCGGTCCATGGGCCAGGGCTTTTCCATATCCTTCTTGATCTCGGCGGCAGCGGTGAGCTGGTCGCCGGTCTCGTCGTATTCAAAGCGGGTCTCAAAGTCCCGCTGCCAGTCGCTGTCCTCCGGGAAGGCGAAGCCCTTGGCCTGCCGCCGTTTGGCGTACAGCTCGATCAGCTCCTGGGCCATCTCGGCGGCGGCGGTCTTCACCCGGCGGCGAGTCTTGGCCCACTCGGTACCGCCCAGCTTCGCCAGCTTCACCTTGTCGGAATCGCCGGGGGCGGTGTAACGGCTGAGCAGGTCCAGCTGGGTAACCGGCACATACAGGGTATCGCCCTTGTCGTAGCTGATCTTCAGATAGTCCTTCACCACGCCCTGCACCTCCAGCCGCTGGATGCCGGTGTACATGCCGATACCGTGGTTCTGGTGCACCACATAGTCGCCGGGCTTGATGTCGGTCAGACTGGAAAGCGCGTCCTTGTTCTTCTTTTTCGCGGGCTTTTTGCCGGTGTCGGCGCTGCCCGCCTTGCGGCTGGTGAAGAGGGCGTATTTGGCAAAGGGAAACTCTGCGCCGCCGGTCAGGTGGCCCGGCCGCACCGCGACCACACCCGGGCCGGGCAGTACGTCCTTGGCGGCGGTGGCGGCAAAGCCCTTGGCTGCCAGGTCCTTGGCCAGAGCCGCCGCGGCGCGGGAGGTGCCCGCCAGCAGCTCCACCACATAGCCCTGCTTGGTCAGTGGCTCCAGGTCCTCGGCCAGTGAGGCCACCTCGCCGCTGAAGGGCGGATGGGCGTGGGCCGGGGCATTCACGATATCCTTCAGCTTTACCTCCGGCATGGTGCGGGCAAAGTTTTCGCAGCAGAGGCTGGGCATGCTGTCCACCGCATGCATCAGGTCCGGCAGGTCCTGATACAGCACATCCAGTCCCGGGCAGAGCAGCCCCTCCTCAAACAGGCCCTTCATCTCCTCGGTGCGGCGGAACTGGGTGGCCTTGTGGGCCTCCCGGATGGCGCTGGGCTCCTCCAGCACCAGAATGGCGTTGTCGAAATAGTCCAGCAAAGTGGCGGGTTTCGGGTACCGGATGCCCAGGTACTTGTCCAGCGCCTCGGGCACGAGGCCCGCGTCCAGCTGGGCAAGATCCGCCTCCATGGCTTTTTCCATAGCGCTGGCCCGGCGGCCCTTCTGGGCGGCAAGAGCACTGCGCAGAGCAGCGGCGGTCTCGGCCGCGTCGCCGAACAGCACCTCACGGGCGGGCGAGATGTACACCTTCTCCAGCGCATCGTCCCGTCGCTGGCTAAGGATGTCGAAGCTGTTCAGGGTGTCGATCTCATCGCCCCAGAACTCCGCACGGGCAGGAGCCTTGGAATCCGGCGGAAACACGTCCACAATGCCGCCCCGCACACTGAACTGGCCGGGGCCTTCCACCTGGCTGCGCCGGTGGTAGCCCGCCGCCAGCAGCCGGGCGGCCAGCTCCTTCACCGGGATGGTCATGCCCGGCTTTAAGGTCAGGGTGTTGGCGCAGAATTCAGCCTTGGGCACGGTGTATTGCAGCAGGGCCTCGGCGGGCACGCACACCGCCTGCAGGCGGCCGCCCACCAGATCGCCCAGCACCGCAAGGCGGCGGTACTCATATTCCCGGCCTGCACCCTCGATGGGCCGCAGAAGAAAATCCCGGGGCGGGAAAACCGCGGCGGGCATGCCCAGCGCCTCCAGGTCCTGGGCAAAGCGGGTGGCCTCGGCCTCACCGGGGGTCACCACCAGCAGGCTGCGGCCGCCGTCGGCCGCCAGCTCGCTCAGAATGCGGGCGTGGGCCACCGGGGGCATGCCGAACAACGCCGCCGCGCCGGGGGTCTGCAGCGCTGTTTGCAGGCGCTTGTATTCCGCTGTGTGTTTGAAGATCTCGAACATGGGGTATCCTTTCTGTTTTCTGCCGTTTTGGGGCAGCACCATTTGCCCCGGCTCACCTGGGGCCGGGGGGCTGCGGGCCGCGTGCCCGCTTTTTCGATTCTATCTAGATTATAAAAGAAAACCGCCGCCGGGGCCAGTCGTTTTTTGCCCCGGGGCGGTTTTCTTTTTGTATTTTACTTTTTCTCGTTCAGGTAACGGGGCAGCACGAAGAAATACAACCCGCCGCCCACGAAGAAGATCAGCAGCAGGCTCAGAATGCCCCAGGGCGCGGCCGCGGTGTCCACCTGGGCCAGCACCTCGGCACTGGCGGTGGCGCGGGTCAGGCCCATCTTGTTCAGGGCCACACCCGATGCAATGGCACTGCTCCAGCCCACCAGGGCCGGGCCCATGATGGCACTGAATTTGCCGAAGATATCATAGAAGCCGAAGAACTCGCCGCTGCGCTTTTTGTCCGGGATCATCTTGCCGAACATACTGCGGCTCAGCGCCTGGATGCCGCCCTGGCTGGTGGCCACCATGATGGCCATCACCCAGAACTGCCAGACCTCACGCAGGAAGAAGCCGAAGATGGTCACACCCACATAGATGCAGATGCCCACGCCCACCATGGTGCGGGCGCCGAACTTCTCGCTGGCCTTGATGTACAGCAGGCAGAAGGGCAGGCCCAGCACCTGCACCAGCAGCAGCGCCAGCAGCATACTGGTGGAATCCAGACCCAGGGTATCGCCGTAGCTGGTGGACATATGGATGATGGTATTCACGCCGTCGATGTAGAAGAAATAGGCGATCAGATACACGAACATGGCCTTGTGATGGAAGATTTCCTTCACGGTATTCCCCAGACCCCGCAGCGCGTGGCCCACAGCGCCCCTGGTCTTTTCGTTGTAGCTCTTCTGCTCCACATTTTTCAGCAGGGGGATACTGAACACCAGCCACCACACGGCGGTCAGACCGAAGGCAAAGGACAGGCAGAACAGCATCTTATCGCTGCCCAGCACCAGGTTCAGGATCAGAAACGCCAGCAGCGGGATGGTGGAACCGCCGATGTAGCCCATACCATAGCCCATGGTGGACACCTTGTCCATCCGCTCCTCGGTGGTCACATCGTTCAAAAAGCTGTCGTAATAAAGGTTCGCGCCCGCGAAACCGATGGTAGACAGGATGTACAGCGCCAGCACCGCCATACCCACCTTTTCTGCCATGCCCGGCTCCATGAAGTCCATCATGGGGGTGATAGCCATCAGCGCACAGGACACAACGCCCACCAGCATGAAGCCCACAAACAGCTTTTTGCGCATGCCCTTGAAGTCGCCGAACACACCCAGCACCGGGGCCAGCAGCGCCACAATGGCCATGGCCGCACTGGTGGCATAGCCCCAGGTGCTCATGCCGGAAGCAGAGTCCGCCATGTATCCCACAACCGTATTGTAGAAGATGGGCAGAATGGTAACCACGATCACCGAATGGGCACTGTTGGCCCAGTCGTACATCATCCAGCTCTTCTCCTCTTTCGTATATCCTTTGAGCAGTTTCATTCCTTCTCACCTTTCCACCGGGCCGAACCAGGCCGCGGCAACTGTTCAAATTTTTGAAATAATCCATGTTCAGTGTAGCACGGGCCGGGCCAAAGTACAACCAAAATCCATTTTACAAATACGTTTATTTTTTAACAGACCGTCCCTCCCCCGTTTGACATTGCCGCCGGGATATTGTATCGTAAGCGTATGACCTGACCCAAACGCCGAAGCGCAAGGAGGGCACCGCGCCATGGCACGTCGAAAGCTGTTTTGTGAATACGGGCCGGTGTGCTACCAGCTCTCGCTGCGCAAGGAGCGGCTTGTGCGCCATGCGAAGGACCTGGCAGGCCGCCAACGGTTTGCGGCCACCCGTCAAACCGAGCCGCTGCCCGCTCTGGTGAAGGGCCATTGCTCGGTAATCCGCCGCCGGCTGGCCGGGGTGGACCCCCGGCTGCAGGAGGGCAAGGCCCGCAACCTGGAGCTGGCCGCCGCAAAGGTGAACGGGCTGATCATCGCCCCCGGCGAAACCTTTTCCTTCTGGCGCACGGTGGGCAACGCCACCCGCCGCAAGGGCTATCAGGAGGGACTGACCATCTCCGGCGGCAAGCTGGGCCAGGGCATCGGGGGCGGGCTGTGCCAGCTGGCGAACCTGATCCACTGGCTGGTGCTGAACAGCCCCCTCACCGTCACCGAGCTGCACCACCATTCCGACGCCTTGTTCCCGGATGAGCGGCGCACCGTGCCCTTCGGCACCGGCACCTCGGTGTTTTACAACAATGTGGACTACCGTTTCCGCAACGATACCGGCCAGCCGGTGCAGCTGCTCATCTGGCTGCGGGAGGACGAGCTCTGCGGCGAACTGCGAAGCCTTCAGCCCTTCCCCTGCCGCTACCGGCTGGTGGAGGAAAACAGCCACTATGCCCGCCTGGAGGATGGCTACTACCGGCTGAGCCAGGTGTACAAGCTCACCATCGACCGGGCAACCGGCACGGTGCTGCGCCGGGAGCTGATCCTGGACAACCGGTCCCGGGTGCTGTTTGACCCGGCGCTGATCCCGCCCGAGGAGCTGCGCGAAGAGGACGGCGGCCGCTGGAGTCGCCCCATGCAAAAGGAGAATCCCCTGTGAACGAATCTGTAAATTGGAATGATCTTGTAACCCGCTGCGCCAAAAGCCCCCATCTGCCCGCCTACGAAAGCGGAGGATGGGGGCTTAGCTACGGTCAGCTGCTCACCCGGGCCCGGGTTCTGGCCGCCGCACTGAATCAGCTTTGGCCGGGCGAAGGCCCCATCCTGCTCTATGGCCACAAGCAGCCCGCCCTGCCGGTGGGCATGCTGGCCTGCCTGCTGGCGGGCCGGGCTTACGTGCCCTGCGACGAGAGCTGGCCCGCCGCCCGAGTGGAGGCGGTGTTCCGCCAGGCGGGCGCGGCTGCCCTGCTGTTTGCGGACGAAGCCCCCGCCCCCTGGCCGGAGGAATTTCCCACCGCACCGCTCTGGCCCATGAGCGAGCCGGGCATCATCGAACCGCTGGCCGCGCCTCGGCCCTGCGGCCCGGAGCAGACCGCTTACATCCTGTTTTCCTCCGGCAGCACCGGTCAGCCCAAGGGTATCCCGGTGCCCCGGCGGGCGCTGGCGAATTTTGCCCGCTGGATTACCTCCCGGCCCGGTCTGACCCTTGCCCCCGGCGAAACGGTGGTGGGGCAGGCAGCCTTTTCTTTTGATCTCTCGCTGGCGGACCTTACCCTTGCTTTCTGCGAACAGGGGCGGCTGGTGAGCCTGACCCGCCAGGAGCTGGCTGACCCGGCTCTGCTGTTCCAGAGGCTTTCTGCCAGCGGCGCGGCGGTGCTGGTCTGCACCCCCACTTTTCTTGAACTGTGCCTGTGTGACAAGGACTTTTCTCCCGCGCTGATGCCAAAGCTGCGGGCGGTGTTCTGCTGCGGTGAGGTGCTGCCGCGGACCGCGGCGGAAAAATTCCTGGCCCGTTTCCCCGGCGCATCCCTGCTGAACGCCTACGGCCCCACCGAGGCCGCCTGCGCGGTGTGCGCTGTGAATGCCGCCGACGCTTTGCTCATCTTTAAGGAAGGCCCTCTTCCGGTGGGCCTTGCCGCGGAGGCGGCGGTGGAGATTGCTGTTCTCAGCCCAGAGGGCACGGTGCTTGCTGAGGGAGAGCCCGGCGAACTGGCCCTGCGGGGCGAAAGTGTATTTTCCGGCTATCTGCCCGGCAGCGGAGACGCCCGGTTTTCCGGCGGCTGGTACCGCACCGGCGACAGCGGCTTTGTGAAAGACGGCCACATCTGGTACACCGGGCGGCTGGACGACCAGCTGAAATACTGCGGCTGGCGCATCGAGCCCGGCGAGGTGGAGGCCGCGCTGCGCACGCTGCCCGGTGTGGAGCGGGCGGCGGTGCTGCCCCAGCGCGCACCGGATGGCCGGGTGCGCCGCATCTGCGCCTTTTTGCAGGCAGAAGAAAGCGCCCGCCTGCCGGACGAGGAGGCCCGCCGTCTGCTGGCCCTGCACCTGCCCGCCTACATGCTGCCCGGCCGCTTTGTCTGGCTGGACGAGCTGCCGGTGACCGAAAACGGCAAATGCGACCGGGCGCGCCTGACCCGGGAGTTCCTGCTTTGAGCGCCAAAAGGAGACTTTTTCATGCAGCTTTCCGACGATGTGATCCTGAACCTGATTGCCAGTGCCTGCGGCACGTCCCGGGCTCTGGAGGAGGACGTTGATCTGATTGAAAGCGGGCTGATGGATTCCCTGGCCCGCATCACCCTGTTCGAGGGGCTGGAGGACCTGGGTGTGGAGCTGTCGCCCACCCGGCTTTCCCCCGACGCGCTGCGCAGTGCCCGGTCCATTCTGGCCGCCGTGCACGAAGCGCTGTGACCCTGTGATTTCCCTGCTGATTTTTGATGGAGTGAATAAACCGATGCATTCTTCAATTTCCCAGGCGCCCGCCGAAAAACACGGCTGGCGCACCTTTGTGCCCTTCGCGGCCTCCTCGCTGGTTTCCTCCGGGGTGGACCTGGGGGCATTCTGGCTGCTGTGCTGCGCGCTGCGGCCTTACCTGCCCGAGGCGGTCTACATCACCGCCGCAACCATTGCGGCGCGGGTGCTCTCCAGCCTGATGAATTACCTGATCAATTACTTCTTTGTGTTCCAGAGCCGGGCCGCGCATCAGCGCAGTGCCACCCTCTATACCATTCTCACCATTCTCAAGACCCTGGCCAGCGCCTTTCTGGTGGCGCTGCTGGTCTCGCTGTTCCCCGGCCTGCCGGAGCTGGGCGCAAAAATCCCTGTGGACGTGGCACTGTTCGTCATCAACTATCTGATTCAGAACGCCTTCGTCTACTGATCATCAAAAAAGAAGCCCCGCCGGGCATGCGATTTTCACGCAGCCCGGGCGGGGCTTTTGTTATTTTCCGGTTCTCAGCGCTCAGCCGTTCTCAACAACGGTTGCTTCCTCCGTATTGATCTCTACCGATTCCTCAAGCGTGTTCTCCACGGAATCCTCCTCCGGCTGGGGCTCCTGCTGGTCGTTCTGCGCCTTTTGGGCCAGATACGCATCCAGCTCTTCCTTCTCCCACCAGCTGTACTCGTCATCCTCCCAGTAGCGCACCATGTGGGTTACCTGCCCGGCCAGCTCCTGGGCGCCGGAATTCATCTGGAACACGCCGCCGATCTGCAGCTCCCACTGGTCATCGCCGTTCTCCGAGCGGAAGTCCACCTCATCCACACCCAGCTCCCGCAGGGTGGGCAGCAGCTGGGCGCAGGCCTCGGCAAAGGCGTTTTCGTCCGCATAGGTCCCGGCCAGGGTCAGGTTCAATCGCACCGTATCCTCGGTCTTCAGGTCTGCCAGGGTCATATTCTTGTCGAACTCCATCCGGTTCAGGTCCACATAGCTGTAGCCGTCCAGCACGCTGCCGGCGGGCAGTTTCTCGTGCACCTGCTGCTCCAGCTCCTGCTCCAGCCGCCGCTCGGTGTATTCCCGCTCCGGCCCGTAGTACCGAAGCAAAATGGGCACCGTGGCCGCGCACATGCTGGCGCAGATGAGCACAAAGCAGACGAACATGCTCAGCAGGTCGTATTTCAGCTGGGCATCGCCCTTGCGGGCGTTGGCCCACAGCACCTCCACGCCCAGGGCCACCAGCACCAGCGGGGCCAGCTTTGCCACCGTGAGCAGGGGGAAATTCTTCAGCACCAGGCTGGCGGCAATGCAGCCGCCGGTGAGGATCAGCGCGATGCCCAGGGTGAAAAAGCCCACCCGGCGCACCTTGGGCTGAGCGGGACGGGGCATTTTATCCCGACGGGGCTGCCGGGTATATTCCGGCACAGTGGTCTGTTCCCCGGTCTGTGAAGTCTCCTCCACAGGGGGCATGGGTTCAAAATTCGTATTGTTCATTGCCTGTTCCTCCCTTATTCGCCCTTGTACTCGGTAAAGTCCTCATCCAGCTCCTGGGGCAGCTCGCCGCCCTTTTTCGGGCTGGAGCCCCGGATCAGGCGAACGCCCGCATACACAAAGATCACCGATACCACCAGCGTGGGCAGGTTGTTGATGAGAGAACGCACCGCGTTCACCACCGGGTTGTCGTAGCCGAAGATATCGGCCAGATCCCACACCCAGGGGTAGATAAAGTTGGAGTACAGGCCCCAGACGCCCAGCAGCACCAGGCCCCAGCCCACCAGATTGTGGCGCTGTATAGCCAGCCGGGCCAAACCCTTCAGCTCATCCATATTGAACTGGTAGTCATCCGGCGGGCAGATGCCCATCTTCAGCTGGCTGCGCAGGTTCAGCGAATCGAAGAAGCTGTACATATACACCACGGCGGCAAATACCGCGATGGGACCGAACAGCCCGGCACCCAGAGCGATGAGCAGCACAAAGGCCGTCACCTGGGAAAGGCCGCGCTTCATGTATCCCTGATACATCTGCCCCGCGCCCGGGATGAAAGAAAAGCAAAAGGTCAAAAATCCATTTTTGATCATATTGTCACACGCTCCCATTCAGTCGTTTTGATCAGTTGTCATTCCGGTCAAGGAACTGGCTCAGCCATTGACCCAGGCCGCCATCCTTTTCCTGGTCCAGCTCTTCGTCCGGCTCCTCCAGCTGGCGGATATCCTTGGGCCGGTGCTCCGGGCCGAGACCATTGTCCGGCCGGGCAGGTTCGGTCCCGGTGGTCACACCGATGCGCTCCAGCAGCTGGCCCAGCGGGCCTGCCTCCTGCGCCTGGGCGGTCTGCTCCAGGGCGGGCGGCTGAATGGCCAGCGCCTCCATCGCTCCGCCGAACACCCCGCTGTACCACAGGCCTGCGGTGATGACCACCGCAGCGGCAGCGGCCGCGTACCGGTTCCAGACGCTCTTCACCGCCCGGCGGCGCAGCCTGCGCATCACCGGCAGGGTCACATCCTGCTCCGGCTCCTCCAGCACATCCCCGGTGAGCAGCGCGGTATACCGCGTCAGGCACTCGTCGCAAAAGCTCAGATGCTCCGCGGCTTCCAGCCGCTGCATCTCATCCAGCGTTCCGTCGATGAGGGCCTGCAGTCCCTCGTCGCTCAGATGGCCGGTTTGTAAAAACAGTTCCGTCATTGCGCCTGTCTCCTTTCTGTGATCTGCTGCTGCAGCAGGCGCTTGGCCCGATACAGCTGGGTGTGCACCGTTTTGGGCGGGCGGCGCAGGGCGCGGGCGATTTCATCCACGCTGCGCTCCTGCAGGAAATACATCACCGATACCTGGTAATAGGGCTCCCGCAGGTCCTTCACCATCTGGCGGATGGCCTCGGCCTCAGTCTCGCTCACGGTCAGGTCCTCCGGTCCGGGGGGCGCGGCGTTCACCGCCGCCGTTTCCGGCATGGCCTCGTCGCCGGGGGCGGTCACTCGCCGGTTCCAGGCGCTCTTCAGATGGTCGCGGGCTTTGTTGGCCGCGATGCGGGCCAGCCAGGGCTTGTAGTGCTCGGGAGGGCAGTCGTCCATGTGGGAAAAGGCCGCCACAAAGGTATCCTGGGTCAGGTCTTCCGCCAGCTGGTGATCCCGTACCAGCTGATAGCACACGGTATAGACCAGCTTCTGATACTGCTCCACCAGTGCGCTGAACTGTGCATTGGTCACTCGGCTGAACGCCCCCTTCCCTTGCTTGTTTTCCCCTTCGCCGAATAAAACGAACCTGAAAGGAGGTTTTCTTCACAAATCCAAAGAATTTTTTAACGCTCACAAAAAAACGAGCAGGCGGCATGCCGCTTGCTCGTTTTCTGTGGCAGAAATCAGACCTCTTCCTTGCTGCCCATGAGCCAGGTAACCCAGGCGCCCAGCACGGCCAGCACCAGGCCAACCACCAGCTCCACCACCGAGAAGCCGCTCAGAGCGTCGGCGGAATAGAGGATGGCAAAGGGAGAGGAGACGATCAGACCGATGATGGCCGCGAAGGTCTGGCTGGGGAAGCGCTGGAACAGGTACTCGATGATCTTGGCGATCAGGAAGATACCCAGCACCACGCCCACGCCGAAGGGGATCAGCAGCATGCAGTTATGAACCACACCGCCCAGATCCAGATCCTTGAGCATGGTCACAGTGCCGGTGACCAGCGACAGGATGGTGCTGTAGTAACCCAGAACCATCAGCACCATGCTGCCGGACACACCGGGGATAACCATGGTGGCGCTGGCGATCAGGCCCAGCAGGAACAGAACCACAACGGTGCCCGGGTTCAGGGTCAGGGTCTTCACCGCACCCTCGGAGCCCTGCAGCAGGGGCAGGCCCACGCCGACGGCCAGCAGCACCAGAAAGCTGATGATCTCGCCCGCGCCGATGCGGTGGCTGGGCTTTTTGGCCACATTCCGCTGCAGGTTCATCCACAGGATGGGCAGGCCGCCCAGAATCAGGCCCACAAAGGTCAGGCAGGTGGCCAGCACATGGGCCTCCAGCAGGTACTCCAGCAAAAAGCCGAAGCCCACGATGCCGATGCCCATGCCGATGCCCAGAGGGATCAGCAGCTTCATGCTGTCCTTAAAATGCTTGAACAGGCCGGTCACCGCGCTGATCAGCTTGTCGTAGATGCCCATGGACACCGCCATGGTGCCGCCGGACACGCCGGGAATGACGTTTGCGATACCGATCACGATACCGCGCAGGATATCCAGTAAAGCTTTCATAATAAACCGCGTTTCCTTTCTTATGGATCAGGGTTTTCTCTCGTTCTCGTTCAGGCGCCTCGTTTTGGGCCTGACCTTTTTACTATACCTTATCCCGCCGCTGCATGCAAGCCGGAGCAGGGATTTTCTTCCATTTCCCGGCTGTTTTGACGGCAAAAGCCTGCAAATCCGGCCGAAAGGAAAATTAACTTGCATTTAACATTAGCTTGCAGGAAAAACTTACATTTTCTCTGGTACACTGAACATGCACCCGGACCACGGGCAGCAAACTGCTTTGAGACTGAGAAGGAAAAACGGGAGGAATCCATCCATGAATGCATCGCAAAAGGCGGCTGCCACCCAGTCGCAGAAACTGATGATTTTTGTTCTGTCCATGTCGCTTTACGGCCTGGCTACCCTGTTCACCGAGCTGATCCCCAAATTTCAGGTGGGTCTTGTGGAGTTTTCGGTGGAATATTTTCTGTTCATCCCCCTCACCCTAGCCATGCTGTTCGACCCGCTGAGCGCGGCGCTGGGCGCTTCCACCGGTGAGCTGGTCTTCAGCGAGATCATGCTGGGCCAGTTCGGCGGTCTGGGCGAGCTGGAGAAGTTCATCACCGTGGCCATCGGCGTATACATCGCCGGCCGTCTGGTGAAGGACCCTCGCAACAAGCTGGCGGTGGGTGCCGCCGCTCTGTTCGGCACCGGCCTGCAGCTGTTCATGGGCGCTGTGGTGGACATCCTGAAGGTCCAGTTCGCCGTGGAGGATTTTGAGGCCGTGGCCGGTCTGCCCGAGAGCGTGTTCGCCACCGAGGGCTTTGCCTTCCTGAACGATTTCCTGTTCAGCGGCATCCTGTTCTGCATGCTGCCCACCCTGTATCTGGTTCCCCGCCTGTACGGCAAGATCGAACCTCTGCTGGGCATGGCTCCCCGCACCGCGGGCGCTGCCGGCGGCGTGGACCTGCGCACTGCCGGTGTGTGCGTGGCGGGCTTTGCTCTGGCGGTTGCCGCTGAGCTGGCTGCCACCGCGGGCATGGCCCTGATCGACTGGGAGGCCAGCTGGGCCGAGAGCGGCACCGCAATGGCCGCCGGTATGGTGGTCGCCGCCGCTCTGGCCGTGATCGTGCTGCTGGTAATGAAGAAGAACAGTGAAAGGAACGTGGCTGGCTGATCATGAACGCAGTGGAGATCCAACACCTGACCTACACCTACCCCGGGGCGGAGAAGCCCACCCTGAACAATCTTTCCCTCACTGTGGAGCAGGGCGATTTCCTGGCCATTGTAGGCAACAACGGCTGCGGCAAAAGCACCCTGTGCAAGGTGCTCAACGGCCTGATCCCCCATTTCATCACCGGCGAATTTGAAGGTCTGGTGACGGTGGACGGGCAGGACACCCTGAGCGCCGACGTGGGAGAACTGGCCCGGAAGGTGGGCTACGTTTACCAGGATTTTGAAAACCAGATTGTCCGCCCCACCGTGTTGGACGACGCCTCCTATGCCTGCCTGAACTACGCCTGCCCTGATTATAAGGATCGGGGCAGGCGCGCTTTGGCCCAGTGCGGGCTGGAGGGGCGCGAGGAGGAGTACGTGTGGCAGCTGTCCGGCGGGCAGACCCATCTGCTGGCGCTGGCGGGGGCGGTGTCGCTCCAGCCGGGCATCCTGATTCTGGACGAGCCCATCGCCCAGCTGGACCCGATGCACGCCGATCGCATCTATGAGGTGCTGCGGGACCTGAACCAAAACCACGGCAAGACCATCATCGTGATCGAGCATCACACCGAGTACATTGCCGACTACTGCAAAAATGTGCTGCTTTTGAAGGGCGGCCAGGTGCAGTGGAAGCTGCCCACCGAAAAAGCTTTGCAGCGGGTGGATGAGCTGGAGGACTGCAACATCTTCCCGCCTCAGGTGACCCAGGCGGGCCGCCTGCTGCAAAAGCAGGGCCTGCTGGCAGAGGACGCCTGCCTGCCCACCACCGTGGAAGCCGGAGCCGCCTGCTTTTCCGCCCTTCCCTTTCATCTGCCTGTCACCCGGCCTGCGCCCGCGGCAAGTGAGGCGGCGGAGGCGGTGAAATTCGAGAACATCCAGCTGCGCTACCGCTCGGTGAAGGGCGAGGCCCGCACGATTTTTGACGGGCTGAACCTGACGGTCCGCCAGGGCGAGCGGGTGGCGCTGATCGGCTCCAACGGGGCGGGCAAATCCACTCTGATGAAGCTGATGGTAGGCCTGCTGCGCCCCGCCGAGGGGCAGGTGAGCCTGCTGGGCCAGCCGGTGGGCGACCGCCGGGCCGAGGAGCTGGGGCGGCTGATCTCGCTGGTCTACCAGAACCCGGAGGAAATGTTCATCAAGGACTCCATCCGGGCAGACATTGCCTATGCCATGCAGGTGCGGGGCGTGCCGGACTGGCAGACCCGCTGCGATGAGCTGCTGGCCCGGTTCCGGCTCACCGAGCTGGCGGACCGGGACGGCCGCCTGCTCTCCGGCGGTCAGATGCGCCGGGCGAGCCTTGCCATCGGCGTGGCGCTGAACCCGGACATCCTGCTGCTGGACGAGCCCACCGCCAACCTGGACATCGCCACCCGCCGGGAGATCCTGGGCGTGCTGGAAGAGATGAAGGACGTGATCCACACCGCCATCATCGCCACCCACGACATGCAGCTGGTCTGCCAGTGGGCGGACCGGATCATTGTGCTCTGCCAGGGTCAGGTGATCGCCGACGGTCCCCGGGATGAGATTTTCGCCCGGCAGGACGTGATCGACCGGGTGGGCATCCGCCCGCCGGAGATCTTCACCATGGCCCGCCGCCTGGACCCCGCCGCCCGCTGCTACACCGTGAACGATTTTGTGAACGCCTTCAAGGAGGCCGAATAAACCATGCTGAACAAACTTTCGGAAAACATCCTGGACAAATTCTCCATGGATTTTCTGCGCAACCAGGTGCTGAAAAACGCCTACGGCAACGATGATACCCCCATTGCCGCCCTGGACCCCCGGGTGCTGCTGGTGTGGTATCTGTTCTTCGGTCTGGTGCCCTGGTTCGTGAACGATCTGCCCTTTCTTCTGGGCTGCTTTGTGCTGGTAACCATCACCACCCTGCTGGCGAAGGTGGCCGGGCTGGTGCTGTTTCTGTTCGGCCTGGGCGTTTTCTCCCAGACCGGCTATCTGTTCCTGGTCACCCTGCTGTTCGGAGGCGACGCCTCCGCAGTGGCTCCGCTGCTGGTGCTCACCCTGAAGGTGGCCACCATCTCGCTGGCCTCCATCACAGTGTTTTCCGGCCTGGACCCGGACCGGCTGAGCAATGGCCTTATGTGGTTCGGCTGCCCGGAGCGGCTGAGCTTTTCCATCTCCTACGCCTACCGGATGCTGCCCATGCTGATGGAGGAATTCCAGAATGTGCTGCTCTCCTTCCGGCTGCGGGGCAATCCCCCCGCCCACGAGAGCCTGTGGGGTAAAATTCGGTATCTTGCCTACCAGATCAAGGTGGTCATCTGGGCCTTCTATCCCCTGATGCTCAACACCGCCAAGCGCTCCCGCACCACGGTGGAGGCGCTGGAGCTGCGGGGTTACCGCTACGCCGCCGTGAACAAAGAGGTGAAAAAGATCAAGCTTTCCACCCTTCAAGTCCGTTACGATGACTGGCTGTTCCTGGCCATCTCCGCCTTGTGGGTCTGCCTCACGGTGTTTGTTTCCACCCTGCTGTGAGCCCCGGGGCTCCGCCGTTTTGAAAAAAGGAAGTGTTTTTGTTGCTGTTTGATTTTCACACCCACGGCAAGCTGGCCAAAAAGCTGCCGTTTTCCACCGCCTACACCGACTGGCTGTTCGGTGAAGCCCGCCGGGCCGGGCTGGACGGCCTGTGCCTGACCGAGCATTTCAACACCCTGCAGTTCGAGGACCTGTACGGCTATCTGGCCTCGGTGAGCCGCCGCACTGGCGACTGCCTGGTGCTGGAAAACGGCCTGCGGGTATTTCCCGGCATGGAGACCGACGTGGCCGAGTGCGGCCACATCCTGAGCATCGGCCCTCTGGAGGCCATTCTGGAGCTGAACCGCCGCCTTGCTCCCCACAAGGAGCGGGGGCACTTTCCGCCCCTGGCCCAGCTGCTGGACCTGTTTGAGGAATATCCGGTGCTGGTGGGCTGCGGCCATCCCTACCGGGCGCCGGGCCATGTGCCGGAGCAGCCCATCGAGCAGCTGCGCCGCTTTTCCTTCCTGGATATGAACGGCAAGGACATGGCCCTGGACCCGGAGCGCACCCGGGCACTGACCACCCGGCTGGGCAAGGAGCTGGGCATCCCGGTGGTGTCCGGCAGCGACACCCACCAGGCGGTGCAGTACGGCTGCATTGCCACCCGTTTCGAGCGGGAGTTCACCACCATCGACCAGCTGCGGCAGGAGATGAACGCCGGGCGCTATTCCATCGAGCTCAGCGAGCAGGCCCCCTTCCTGGTGCGCACTGCCGGGCTGCTCAAACGCTCGCTCAAGGAGATTCACGCGCTGGGCGGCGACTATGTGGAGGTGCTCACCAGCCAGGCCCCCGTATAAGATAAGCCCTCTTCTCCCCGTGCCGGGTTCCGTATGCCCGGTGCGGGGCTTTTTTACATGCCTTTTTCTGGACAGGCCCCGCCCGCCGGGGGTATAATGCAACCAGCGGCCTTTTTTCCGGCCGCCCTTTCTGTGTACTTCATCTTTACAAGGAACGGGGATTCAATGCCATGGAACTGCGCCTTCCCATTCCGCCGGAACAGCTGACCCGGGCGGAACGCTCCATTCTGGATTTCATCAACACCAATACCGACGCCTTTCTGTTTCTGTCCATCGGGCAGCTGGCCGAGCGTCTGGGCCTTTCCGAGGCCACCCTCTCCCGCTTTGCCCGCCACGCGGGCTGCCGGGACTTCAAAGCCTTGAAAACCCTGGTACTGGAGCAGGCCGCCGCGGGGCCGGCGGTGAAGCTGGCCGGTACCCTGCAGCGCTCCGGCCGCTTTTCGCCCCGGGACTGGCTGGCCAGCCAACAGGCCTGCCTGGAAACCACCGCCGCCCAGCTGGACGAGGAGGAATTCGACCGGGCGGTAACTGCCCTGGCCGGGGCAAGGCGGATTTACATCCACGGCAAAAACGCCTCGGCCAGCCTGGCCCGGCTGCTGCACTTCCGGCTGCGCCGCCTGGGACTGGATGCCCGGCTGCTGCCCGCCTCCGGCTCCGAGCTGCTGGAGGGTCTGGCCGGAGCCGGTGAGGGCGATGTTGCGGTGCTGTTCAGCTTTTCCAAGCTCAGCCGGGAGGGCCGCATCCTGCTGGAGCAGGGCCGGGCGGCGGGCTACACCACCCTGGCCTTTGTGAGCCGCACCTGCCTGCCGCCGGACCAGGCGGCGGACATTAACCTGTTTGCCTACCGGGGGCCGGAAAAGGAGTATCACTCCATGGCTGCCCCCGCCGCCCTGGTGGACGGTCTGCTGGTGGCGCTGACCCAGAAGCTGGGCCCCCGCGGCGCGGCCGCGCTGGAACGGCTGCAGAAGCTGAAAAAGCAATATTACCCGGGATGACACAAAGCGCCCGGCGCAAAGCATGGTTTGCTCTGCGCCGGGCGCTGTTTTTGTTTGTATTCTGCGGCTTACAGATCGATGATCAGGCCCACCGGGCAGTGGTCGCTGCCCTCGATGTCCGCATAGATCACGCTGTCCTTCACCTTATCCATCAGCCGGTCGGACACAATGAAATAATCAATGCGCCACCCCGCGTTGTTCTTGCGGGCGTTGAAGCGGTAGCTCCACCAGCTGTAGGCGCCGGTCTTGTCCGGATACAGGGCACGGAAGCTGTCCGCAAAGCCGCTGGCAAGCAGCCGGGTCATCTTCTCCCGCTCCTGGTCCGAGAAGCCCGCGTTGCCCCGGTTTGTCTTGGGGTTCTTCAGGTCGATCTCGTTGTGGGCCACGTTCAGATCGCCGCAGTAGATCACCGGCTTTTCCTTATCCAGCTCCATCAGATAGGCGCGCAGGTCATCCTCCCACTGCATCCGGTAGTCGATGCGGGCCAGCCCCTCCTGAGCGTTGGGAGTGTAGACGTTCACCAGGTAAAACTCCGGGTACTCCAGCGTGATGGCCCGGCCCTCGTGGCTGTGCTCCTCCGGCCCGATGCCGTAACGCACGCTCAGCGGCGGCTGCTTGCAGTAGCAGGCCGTGCCGGAATAGCCTTTTTTCTCGGCGCTGTAAAAATATTCGGTGTAGCCCTCCGGCTCAAATTCCGCCTGCCCGGGCTGGCACTTGGTCTCCTGCAGGCAGAAGATATCCGCATCCAGGGCGGCAAAGCTCTCGGCAAAGCCCTTTTTCAGCACCGCCCGCAGGCCGTTCACGTTCCAGCTGATGAATTTCATCGCAAGCCCTCCAAAACAGTAACTTTTCCTGATTATAACGGATTTTGTCGCTGCATGCAAGGGGCAGCGCCATCAGCCGAGTAAGCTGATCACACACATGACCAGAAACGCCACAATCCACAAAAGCATTCCCGGGTTGAGCAGCGCTGCCCGAACCGGATGCTCGGGCAGTCCGGTGGCGGGGCGAACGAACATGCGGCGGTGGAAGTCCCAGAACTGCACCAGGCCCCAGCCCACCAGTGCCAGGATTCCCAGGCCCAGCAGCGCATTGGCCACCGCGCCGTCGCCCGCGCTGGTGAGCACGCAGCTGCTGAAGAAATTGATGAACAGATGAATCAGCATGCCGTACACCACACTGCCGGTGCGGCAAACCAGATATCCCAGCCAGCAACCCAGCACAAAGGCGTAGAGGAACTGATCCAGATTGCCGTGGAAGCTGCCGAAGAAAAAGGCGGAAATCAGAATGTAGGGCAGCTGGCCGAACCGGATCAGCTTGCGGTACAGATAGCCCCGGAACACCAGCTCCTCGGCCACCGCAGGCACCAGACTGATCAGAATCAGCGATGCCCAGGGAGACATCGTCTCCACCATGCCGTTCAGGTTGTTATTGGGCTGCAGCCCCGCCAGCGCGCGAATCGCCGCCAGCAGCAAAAGCGACACCAGGTTGGCCACCATGCATCCGGCATAGCCCACCGCCGCGGTGCGGGCAAAAGTGACCGGGCGCAGCGCCCGCACCGGCCGCAGCGGGAACGGAGCGCTGTTTGGCAGAAAATGCCCGATGGCCAGCAGCACCGGCAGACCCAGGCCGTAAATGCCCACATCGTTTATAATCATCAGCAGATCGGTGGTCACCTCGTCCGTCGTCCACACCGCCGCCATGGTCATCAGGCTGCACCCGATCATGCTTACCGCCAGCATACAGGTAAAGCCCAAGCCCAGCAGACCCACTGCCACGGCGAAATCGTTTTGTCTTTTCTGCGGCATTCTTACCGCCTCCTTTGCCTGGGGGCCACTTTTTCCCTGTGCCCCGCTTGGAATATCCCCAGTGTACCACACCCGGCCCCTAAACACCAGAGCGGGATGCACCAAACCCCGGCGCATCCCGCTCTTTTCACAAAATTCTGGAATTTACAGCTCCCGCACTGTCCAGTGCAGCAGCCGCCGCACCGACCAGACCGTCCAGCCCAGCAGCACCACCGTCAGCACTGCCATCAGCGCCCACAGGGCAGTGGGGCTTTTCTTATACAGCTCGATCAGATACTTGGGCGAAAAGGAGATCAGCATCCACAGCACCCACACGATCCAATATCCTTTGGGTCCCAGCGTATTCACCGTGGCCGCCACGCAGATGCTCAGCAGCACCGGGGCCAGCAAAATCAGCAGCCACTCCCCAGTGGGCAGCAGGGCCAGGCCGTCCATGTCCAGCACAATCCCCCGGGGCGCATAGACCAGCCGGTAGATCAGGTGGCTCACCCCGTTCAGCCCAAAGAGCAGCACAGCGCTTGCCAGTGCGCCGCCCAGATGCCAGGCCACGCAGCGCAGCACCTGCTGCCGCCGGGTCCCGCCCAGGGCAACGCCCAGCGTGAGCACCCGGTTCACCCGCTGAAGCCCGGTGAACACACTCACAAAAGCCAGCAGAATCAGGCAGATCATGGCGGAGAGAATCACTGTGGTCGTTTCTTTGGTAATGGCCAGTGCCACTGCTGTGATGCCCTCGATCAGCAGCCAGAACACCAGCACCGCGCCCAGCTGCCAGTCCAGCCCGCTGCCGTACATCAGCCACTGGCGGCGCAGCGTCTCTTTCTTCATTTCCCGTCCGCTCCTTTCCTCACAGCCAGTTCACTTGAGCAGTGCGGCACTGGCGATACAGCCCGAAGCTGGCCGCACCGCCCATCACAAGGCTCACGCCGCAGATGCCCCACAGGATGGCATTCATGCCGAAAAACGAGAAGATCATGTGGGCGACCATAGCGGCGATGTATCCCAAATACAGCAATATCACCAGCCCCCAGCCGAAGATCTTCCAGCCGGTCTTCTGCACCAGCGACAGCCAGCTGCCCATGGCCCCCATGGCCCACAGCAGCAGAAACAGCGCCAGTCCGGAAAGTCCCCGTGCCGGCAGGGTCAGCGAAAGCCCCGCTTCCTCCGGCGTAAGAACCTCCGCACCCCAGTCCAGCATGGCCTGCATGGGCAGACATACAAGCGCCTGCGCCGCAATGGTCAGCTCCGTGGTTATCCAAAGGCTTTTGCGCACCGCTCCCATGGCAAGACCAATGTTCACCAGACTACGCACCGTTGAGGAACTGAATACCGTGGTGCTAATGAAAAACATCATCACACCGCCCCGGAGATAGGTGGCGAAGTAGGATTCCGGTCCAAAAATCGCCGTTCCCCCCAAGCAAACAATCACAAATACGAAAATAATTCCCATTCCGATGGCCGGATACCGCCAGAAGGCCCTGATGTTGTTAACCATCCTGCACCTCCCCGTGGCCGCACAGGGCCACAAACACCTTTTGCAGGTTCAGCGCGGTCACATCCACATCCCGGCCGCGCACCGCCCGCGCCAGCTCGTTTTCGCCGCAGCGCACCGTCACCGCCTTGTGGCGGCCCATCCGCTCGGTGCCAAGCACCGTCAGGCCCGCCGCAGCCGCGTCCACCTCGTCCTCCCGGCCGCTGATCAGGTGGAACTGGGCCACCAGCTCCTCGGTGGGGGCTTTTTCCAGAATGCGGCCCTCGTCCAGGATGATGACCTCCTCGAACACGGCGGCCGCCTCCTCAATAATGTGGGTGGACACCACAAAGGTGCGGCCGGTCTCGGCGTAGTCCTCCAGCAGCAGCTTGTAGAACAGCTCCCGGGCCACCACATCCAGGCCCGCCACCGGCTCGTCCAGCAGGGTGATGGGCGCCCGGCTGGCCAGTGCCACCACGATGGTGACCATGCTCAGCATGCCCTTGGACAGCTTGTTGATCCGCTTATTCTCCTCCAGCCCGAACCGCTGGGCCAGCCGGTGGGCGTAGGCGTCGTCCCAGTTTTTGTAATAGATGGAGGCGATGCGGAAATAGTCCTTCACCTTAAGCCCCGCGGCCACGCTGTTGGGTGCGCCGGAAAACTCCCGGGAAAAGCACAGCTGGCTCAGCGCCGCCGGATTTTCCCACACCGGCTCGCCCCCACAGGTGATTTGTCCCCCGTCCGCCGCCAGCTGGGCGGTGAGCAGGGCCAGCAGGGTGGTCTTACCCGCACCGTTTCGGCCGATCAGGCCATAAATGCGGCCCGGCTCGATGGTCAGGTCCAGGTTTTTCAGCACCTCTTTGGTTCCAAAGCTCTTGTTCAGGCCCACGGCCTTCAATGCCATCTGTTCCATACTCACGTTCCTCCCCGGCCCTTACTGGGCCTCGCTGTAAGCCCGGCGGATCATGCCGGCCAGTTCCTCCTCGCCCAGGCCAAGGCTTTTTGCCTCCTTTGCCAGAGCGGTTACATACTGCTGGTAAAAAGCAGCCCGGCGCTTTTGCTGCACCAGCGCCACCGCACCCTCGGCCACAAACATGCCGATGCCCCGCTTTTTATACAGCACACCCTCGTCCACCAGCAGGTTGATGCCCTTGGCCGCCGTGGCCGGGTTGATGCTGTATTGCCTCGCCAGCTCATTGGTGCTGGGCACCTGCTCGCCCTCCTGGTAAATGCCGCGCAGGATGCTGTCCTCCAGCATTTTTGCAATCTGCAGATAGATGGAACTTTGATCGTTCAGCGTTCCATTCACAGCCTCGGCCTCCTTCCCATCTTTCATGTTCATTGGTTCATTACTTGTGTAATTAACTATACCACCTATGACAGAATCTGTCAAGGCTCGGCGGTCACAAAAGGCTTTTGCCGCTGCCCCGGGCATGGTATACTAGGGCAATACCGCACAATTCACACCGAATGGTTCAGGCGGCGTATCACGCCAAAATTTTCTGTGATATTTTCCAAAAATGCTCGCCAATCCACAAAGGATTGGCTGCGCTTTTTGCTTCATCTAACAAAAAATTTTCCGGCGTGCTCCACCACCTGGAATTGTGCGGTATTGCCCTATCGAAAGATAATCCCAAAGGAGACAGAACGCCCATGCCCACTCTTTCCCCCATCGCGCCGGATCTGCTGGCCTGGTTTTCCCAAAACGCCCGCACCCTTCCCTTCCGGCAGGACCCCACCCCCTACCACATCTGGGTCAGCGAAATCATGCTGCAGCAGACCCGGGTGGCCGCCGCGCTGGAATACTACGACCGCTGGATGAAGGCGCTGCCCACCATCCGGGATCTGGCCGAGTGCGACGAGGAGAAGCTGCACAAGCTGTGGGAGGGACTGGGCTACTACAGCCGGGTGCGCAACCTGCAGAAGGCCGCCCGCATCGTGTGCCAGGAGTACGGCGGCCAGCTGCCCGCCGACCACAAAAAGCTGCTGGCGCTGCCCGGCATCGGAGACTACACCGCCGGAGCCATCGGGTCCATCGCCTTTCATCTGCCGGTGCCCGCGGTGGACGGCAACGTGCTGCGGGTGTTCAGCCGCCTGTATAACGATGACCGGGACATCGCGGACCCCAAAACAAAAAAAGCCTATACCCAGTGGGTGATGGAGCATCAGCCGCCGGAGGCCCCCGGCCCTTATAATGAGGCGCTGATGGAGCTTGGGGCACTGGTCTGCCTGCCCAACGGCGAGCCGCTGTGCGACGCCTGCCCGCTGGCCCACCTGTGCTGGGCCCGCCAGGCGGGCACCCAGAACACCTTGCCGGTGAAGAAGGCCGCCAAGGCCCGCCGCATTCAGCCGGTCACGGTGCTGCTGGTGAAAAGCGAACAGGGCTGGCTGCTCCAGCGCCGCCCGGACTCCGGCCTGCTGGCCGGGCTGTGGCAGCCCGCCCTCTTTGAAGAGGAGCTTTCCCGTCAGGAGGCCGCCGACCGGCTGGCAACCCTGGGCATTTCCGTTCAGCTTAGCAGCCCCCTCAAGCCCGCCAAGCACATTTTCAGTCACATCGAGTGGCGTATGAGCGGCTGGCAGGCCACCGCCGAAGCTGCCCCGCTTCCCGATGGCTATGTGTGGGCAGACCGGGAATCACTGGCGCAGCAATACACCCTGCCCGGAGCCTTCAAGGCCTACCGGCCGCTGCTGGAAACGGACGGCTGAACCCCCGTTTTTTCGTCCATGTTCACAAAATCATATTGTATTCCACCGCCCGGCGGGATATAATAAATCTATATACAACGAATTCCGGACCGGTGCATTTTGCCCGGCCATACTCAAGGAGGAATCGATTATGAAGCATTCTACCTTTGTTGCCGTTCTGCTGTTCCTGGCCGGTGCCGTAGGCGCACTGACCGCTGCCTGGCTGTACATCCGCCGCCGCGAGAAGGAGCTGGATGAGTACGAGCAGCTGCTGTTCAGCGAGGACCTTGACGACGAGCCCCTCAGCGCCGAAGAGGACGTGGACGCCGCCGAGGAAGTTCAGGAGCCCGTGGACGAGGCCTGATCCATCAAAAACAAAAATGCCGCCGGGGGAATTCCCCGGCGGCATTTTTTCGTTTGTTTCGGCTTACTCCTGCCAGATCAGCTCGGGGCCGATCTCGGCCAGGCTGTGCACGCCGCACATGGCCATGGTATCCTGCAGTTCGGTCTTGAGCTTGTTGGTAAGCAGTGCCACGCCCTCGGCCCCGCCGCCGTAAACGGCGGTCACATAGGGACGGGCCAGCAGAGCAGCGTCCGCGCCCAGTGCCAGCGCCCGGAACACATCCAGACCGCTCCGGATGCCGCCGTCCACCAGAATCATCATCCGGCCCTTCACGGCCTTCGCAATGGCGGGCAGCACCTGGGCCGTAGGGGGCACGCCGTCCTGCACACGGCCGCCGTGGTTGGACACCACGATGCCCGCGGCCCCGGCCTCCAGCGCCTTCTCAGCGCCCTTCACGGTCATGATTCCTTTCAGAATGAAGGGCACGCCCGCGTATTCGATGATCTCCCGCAGCTCCTCCACGGTCTTGGGTCCGGCGGGCGGGTTCAGCCCCTTCAAAAAGGGCAGACCCGCGGCGTCAATGTCCATGGCGAACACCTTCGCACCCGCGGCCTTGGCCTCATCCAGCTTGGCCAACAGGGTATCCCGGTCCCAGGGCTTCACGGTGGGCACACCCCGGCCCCCGGCCGCACCAATGGCCGCCGAAGCCGCCCGGAACACCTCCGGGTCGGTGCCGTCGCCGGTGAAGGCAGCAATGCCTGCATCCGCACAGGCGGGCACCAGAATGCTGTTGTATTCATGGTCGGTGAATTTGTCGCCGTAATGCAGCTTTACCGCGCCCACCGGTGCGGCAAACACCGGCAGCTCGCAGGTCTGACCGAAGAAATCAAACCGGGTATCCACCGGTTTATTGTCGCAGATGGTGTCCATATTCACGCAGATCTTCTGCCAGGCCGCGTAGTTGGCGGCGGCCACGGTACCGGTGCCCTTCGCGCCGGGGCCGGGCATGGTGGCGCCGCAGGCCTTGCCGTTGCACACCGGGCACACCTTGCAGTAAGGGCCGCTGCAGGTGCGGGCAGCGGCAAGCATTTCCTGATAGGTCATGGTTTCATTCCTCCCTTTGCTGCTTTTGATTCTAGTCCCGGCGCACCCGCCGTGTCAAGCCATCGATTTTTTGCTGTGCATCGGCGGCAAATATGGTATAATGATACATATTATGGGGATTTCTGCCCCATTTTAACGACTGCCTGAAAAGGAGGCCGCTGGATGAAACGATTTTTCCTGTGGCTGCTCATGGTCGCCCTGTTCACCGGGGCTATCGTTGGAGGCAGCCTTGCCTTTTTGTATTACCACATCACCGAAGACGACCTGCCGGAAAAGGCCATCACCCTGGCGGGTCAGACCCTGGATGAGCCGGTGGGCTACCATTGGACGGTGCCCATCCTGGGCGGTATGGTCTGGCGGGAGCTGGACCTGAGCCCCGGCTCGGCCATTCAGACCCTGGAGGCGCCCATCACCACCGGCAGCGCCGAGCTGGTGCTGGCCGAGGGCATGACCGAAAGCTCTACCACCCTGCTGCTGCAGACCAAGGAGGGCGAACCCCTGTTTGAGGGCAGCGCCGCCCAGTGGAAGGACTACACCTTCCCCCAGGACGGCGTTTACCTGCTCACCATCCGGGCCGGCTGCGAGGACACCGGCCAGCGCCCGGGCAAGGCCTACGGCTGGTACCAGTATCAGTGCCGCTTCACCGTGAGCGCCGCGGCCAGCGTCACCCTTTCCAGCGAATCGGTGCGTCAGGGCGACACCGCGGCCATTTACGTGAGCGGTCTGCTGGGCCAGCAATCCGACCCGCCGATGGCCGACACCGATCTGGGTCAGATCTGGTTTGCCCCGGTAAGCGGCGGCTGGATCGGTTATCTGGGCATCCCCTACAACGCCACCGGCGGTGACCACACCATCACGGTGGAGGTGGGCAGCGAAACCCTGACCGCCACCCTCACGGTGGGGGCCAGCCAGTACACCACCACGACCCTGAGCGGCGGTGACGCCACCGCCGAAGCCAATGCCCAGTTCCGGGACAAGATCTACGGCTTCTACACCCAGGGCACCAATGAAAAGCTGTGGACCGGCCGGTTCTCGCCCCCGGTTCAGGGCAACATATTCCAGCCCTACGGCGCATATCTTATCGCAGACGACGGCTCCCGCGCAGGACAAGCCGCCAACCTTACCTACGTAACCACACCCGGCAGCGAGGTGATCGCCCCCGCCACCGGCAAGGTGCTTCTGGCAGAAAACCTGCTGCTCACCGGCAACACCCTGGTGATCGACCACGGCTGCGGTGTGAAGAGCTATCTGTATCACCTGCAGGACCTGAACGTCGCTGTGGGTTCGATCGTGACGCAGGACCAGGTGCTGGGCCACGCGCAGAACACCCTGATCTGGGAGGTCCGGGTGGGCAACAAGAGCGTGGACCCGGCCAAGCTGACCCAAACCACAGGCGGGCTGTTTTTCCAGCCCTGAACCCGCCGCGCCCCGCGCGGCCAAACCTTTGATGTGAGGTGGAACCATTGAACAAAGACGAAAAGCAGCCGGAGAACAGCGGCGTTCAGCCCGGTCAGACGCCGGAGGAAACGCAGCCGGAAAACGGCGCACAAACCGCCGAAGAAGCCGCACCTGCCTCCGAACAGGAGGACGGCGAAGAAGCTCCCGGCGAGGAACCGGCGGAGGACGAGGAAGCCTTTGACCCGGAAGACGGCGAGTATTTTGACGAAGAAGAATACGACTGGGAGGAAGACGAGCCCCTCAGCTTTGGTGCGCGCCTGTTCAGCGCCTCCACCTCGCTTTTGCGATGGATCGTGCTGGTGGCGGTGCTGCTGGCGTTGATTCTGGGCGGCACCTTCTTCAGCATGTACCGGAGTGTTAGCCTGAGCAGCCTGCCCCAATATGAGGTGAGCTGGGCGGGCCAGACGCTGGAGAGCGCCGGTTATGACTGGTCGGTACCGGTCATGGGCTTTTTGCATCGGGATTTCTCCAAAAAAGCGGGCAGCAGCTGGCAGGATCTGGAGCTGGTGAGCGAGAGCCACCCGGAGCTGGCACTGCCGGAGTACACCACCGCCGAGCTGACCATTCAAAACGAGGCGGGCGAAGCCCTGTTCGAGGGGGACGCGGCTGCCTACAACGACTTCCATTTCAGTGAAAACGGCGCCTATTCCGTCATCCTCACAGTGAACTCCCCGGAATCCACCGGCGCACAGGGCTCCTATACCTACCAGTTCAACTTCCAGCTGGAGGCCCAGCCCCGGCTGGTGCTCTCGGATACCGGCGTTGCCCAGGGCAGCGTGATCGGCGTTCGCCTGGAGGGCGTGCTGGGTGACATGGTTCCCGCCCTGACCACCGAGCTGGCCGAAATCCCCTTCACCCAGTACCAGGGTGAGTGGGTGGCCTTCGTGCCGGTGGACTACAACCAGATGGCGGGCGAATATACCATCAGCGCCACCGTGAACGGCCAGACCGTTACCGAAACGGTGCAGGTGTACGGGCGGCAGCGCCGTGAGCTGGACACCTACACCATCGACGGCACCTCTGCCATCCCCTACGTGGGCGCGCTGCCCAAGAACATGGACTTCCTGTGGGAGATCAACGACCCGGATATCTACTGGGACGGCTCCTTCATTCAGCCGGTGGAGGGCAAGATTCTGCGGGACTACGCAGTGCTGGAATACACCGACCGGCTGGACCCCACCGACCCGCTGAACGCGGCCATTCCGCTGGATCAGATCGCCGCCTATAACGCCAACATCGCTCCCCGGCGCAGCATCAATGTGACCATGGCCACCACCACCGGCAGCCCAGTGGTTGCCCCTGCCGCCGGCCGGGTGGTTTACGCCCAGACCAACGGCAGCCTGGGCCGTGTGGTGGTAATCGAGCACGGCTGCGGCGTGAAGAGCCTGTTCTACCTGCTGGGCCGCCGGGACGTTGATGAAGGCGACTTTGTAACCCAGGGCCAGCAGATCGGCACCACCCAGGGCCATGTGATCTGCGAAATGCGGGTGGGCGACATCCCCGTGAATCCCTGGGACGCCTGGCGCGGAGCAGGCGGACTGTTCTTCTGATTCTCCCATTCTGACCAAGGAGCTTATACCCTATGACCAAAACGCAAGCCCTTACCCGTACCGCCATGGGTGCAGTAATCATTGCTCTGTGTTCCTGGATCAGCATCCCGGCAGCCGTTCCCTTCACCCTGCAAACCTTCGGCATCTTTCTGGTGCTGGCGGCTCTTGGCAGCCGTCAGGGCAGTGTGGCGGTTGCCGTTTACATCCTGCTGGGCTTGATCGGTCTGCCGGTGTTTGCCGGCTTTTCCGGCGGACCGGGCGCACTGCTGGGCCCCACCGGCGGTTATATTGTTGGCTTTGCCTTTATCGGTCCCGCCTGCATGCTGGCGGATCGGCTGCCTGTGCCGGCACTGGTCCGCTCTGTTCTGGGCAATCTGGCCGGCCTGGTGATCTGCTACGGCTTCGGCACCTTCTGGTTCATCCGGGTGTCGGCTGCAAGCGGCAGCGTCTACAGCCTGCCCGCGGTGCTGGCCATGTGCGTGGTGCCCTTCATTCTGCCGGACTGCATCAAGCTGGCCCTGGCGCTGACCGTCGGCCGCCGCCTGGCGCGGGCGCTCCGGCTCACGGGTGCTGCCTGCTGATCGGTTTTTCAAACACAAAAAGAGGAAGGCCTGCTGCAAACGCAGCAGGCCTTCCCTTTTGTTTTTTATTCGGCTTCCTCCAGCGCAAAATCCCCCAGCGTCAGCTCGTCCAGCGCAGCCTGGGGCTCCGCGGCCAGACGGCGGCTCTGGTTCAAAATCGCCCGCTCCAAAAGGTTGCGGGCCATGCGGCCGTTGCCGTTCTCAGCGGCGTTTTCCGCCTGGGCTCGGGTGAAGTATTCGATCAGCGGCGCCTGGCAGTCCTCAGCCAGCCGGTAGCCCCGTCCCTTTGCGCTCAGCTCCAGAATCCGCCACAGCTCCTCGCCGGTGTAATCCGGGAACTCGATCTTGTTGGGGAAACGGGAGGCAAGGCCGCTGTTGGCGGTCAAAAACTGCTCCATCTCTTTGGAATAGCCTGCCAGGATCACCACCAGGTCGTCCCGGTGGTCCTCCATGCCCTTCACCAGCGTGTCGATGGCCTCCAGCCCAAAGCTGTCGTCCTTGCCCCGGTAGAGGGAGTAGGCCTCGTCGATGAACAGCACACCGCCCAGCGCCGAGCGGATCACCTGATTGGTGAGCGGCGCGGTGTGACCCACATAGCGGCCTACCAAATCTGCCCGGCTCACCTCCACCAGCTGGCCGCCCCGCAGCGCGCCGATGGCTTTGAGATATTTGCCCACCAGCCGTGCGATGGTGGTCTTGCCAGTGCCCGGATTCCCCGCGAAGATCATGTGCATGGAAACCGACCCGGTCTTCATGCCCGCCTGAGCCCGGCGCTGGTTGGCCTGCACGCTGTCCTTCAGGCGCAGCACGTAGTCCTTCACCTCGGCAAGGCCCACGATGTTTTCCAGCTCCCGGTCCACCTCGTCCAGCATGCCGGTGTACTCCTGCCGCAGCAGCCCCAGCAGGTCCTCCGACTGGCCGCTGTTCACCGAAACCAGCGCCCGGCCCTCCGGTGCGGTGAGCGCAGCCGCCGCGCCCGCCGCCGGTTCCTGTTCCAGCTTATACTCCGCCAGCGCCTTAAAGCACCGGTCATAAAATTCCCCGATGGGCGCCGCCCCCCGGCCGGGGCTTGCCTGTCGCCGGGCCAGCGCTCTGAAATTCTCGTCTGCCGTGACGGTCAGCTTCAGCTGCCGGGCCGCGTGCACGGTCAGCTGCTCCAGCCCCCGCCCGGCGATGGCCTCCAGCTCCTCCTCGGTGAAGGGCCGGGTGGCGCACACATCGCTCAGCGCGTTCACCAGGCCCGCGCCCATCCGGTCCGCCAGCTTTTCCGGGCCCTTTTCGCTCAGGAACACCAGATACTTGCCCCGGGGCGTCAGCTCGCTCACCGCGTCCGGCACCAGGGCGGTGCCCACGCCCACCAGCATCCCCTTCTGCACCGCGTAGCGGCTGTTCAGCGGAGCCTTGCCGGTCTGGGCCAGCGCCGCCAGGGTATTCAGAAAGCCCGGGTGGCACCGCTCGTAATCGCAGAATACCAGCACCTGTCCCGGCCCGTTCAATGCGCTGTACAGGTCCTGCAAAAACAGTTTTTCCTGTCCGGGGCCCGGGTAGAGTCCCAGATTCATCCAGGCAATCTGCGGCCCGCTCAGCAGCTTGCGGGCCGCCATTTCCCGGGCAATGGCTTCCAGCGCCGTGTGCTTACCGGTGCCCGCCGGGCCGTGAACCAGCAGCACACCACGCGCGGCTTCACCCGTGGTGCCCAGCACGAAAGGCCGCTTGAAGGCCCGCACCAGCTGTTTGAGGAATTCCGGCTGGCCCAGCACTGTTTTTGCCAACGTCTCTTCCAGCCCGTCAAAGGCGTCCGTCTGCACCGGAGCGGGCACCGTGCGCCGGGCCGCCTGGGTCTCGGCCTCGGTGAGCAGACCATCCCGCTGCATGGTGTGCTCCAGCTCGCCGCCCAGCCGGGCAATCTCCTGAGCCTGGCGGGCCAGTGCCTCATCCAGTGCCTTCTGGTTCTGCTGCAGCGTTTTCTGCGCGTCCTGCGCCGGCTTCTGGCTCTGGGCCGGCTTTGCCGTACCCGCCCGCAGCCGCCCGCCGGGGCCGAACACTCCGTTCATCAGGTCTTCCCAATCGGTGGAACCCATGCGCATCTCCATCCCTTCCTGGTTGATTCTCTTGTATTGTAACACAGTTTCCCCCGCTTGTTCACCGGTCTATGCAGAAAACAGGTCCGGCGGCGCAAAATGC
>NZ_NFHD01000024.1 GCF_002159185.1 Gemmiger sp. An87 | reverse complement strand
TGGGCGTTGCCTTTCATATAGATACCTCCTATCTGATTGGTGTCAGGGAGTGTGTTCCCTGTGCTTATATTATAGCATATTGGTACCAATATATTAAATACACATTTCCTCCAAATAATATTGGTACCAATATATCGTTCTTTGTGCATTATCCATATTGGTACCAATACTCATTTATGATATACTTAAAATAAATATGCCATTTTATCGATTGAATGGAGGAATTGAACATGGCTTATACCAAAGCGAGTGGTCAGGCCGTAAACCGATATTCTAAAAAAGCGTATGATGATGTCCGGGTTCGGGTGAAGAAAGGGCAGAAAGAAATCATTCAGAAGCGGGCAGAACAGCTGAACAAGAGTGTGAACGGCTATATTACGGACCTGATTGAAGAGGATCTGGCCGGCAGCGATTTGCTGGAAGAGTGAATCGAAAAAGCACAGCCATACATATTAGTAAAAAACCGGGCACAGAGCCACCTGCCGAGGTGAATCTCCGTGCCTGGTTTTCTGTTTTTATGATGCCGTGATCTGAACGGCGTTTTCACGAACCTGATTGATTGTTTCCAGCAGGAAAGTGGTGTCACACAGCTGCTTTTTGGCATACTTGAATGCAGCCTGCTATGCCCTCAGTGCGGTGCACTGGGGAACTTATTTTTTGAACAGTCTTGCATTTCAATAGAGTTTCGCTATAATACAAATAAAGACTATTTTTTAATTTTATACTTTATATGAGAAGGTGACAGCTTGTGGCAAGAAAGGCGTACTCCGATGAGGAGAGGGCGCAGGTAAAGGAAGCCCTGATGGTCACCATGATCCAGTGTATCGCGGACCGGGGCCTGATCCATAGCAGCATTGATGTTCTCTGCAAAAAAGTAGGGATCTCCAAGACCTTCTTCTACAGTTTTTTCTCATCCAAGGAGGAACTGGTGCTCTACGCCCTGCGATATCAGCAGCCCAGACTGTTGGACTACGCCCGTCAGCTGATGAAAGACCCAACGCTCAGTTGGCGGGCGGGCGTGGAGACCTTCCTGAAAAACTGCTGCTACGGTGCCAAAAGCGGAGTCGCTGTTTTGTCCATTGAGGAGGAGCAGCAAGTACGCCGTTGCCTTTCCGAGGAGAATTTTCAGGCCTTCCGACAGGATCAGGTCAGTTTTTATGGGAAACTGCTCTCCATCTTTGGCCTCCCCACAGACAGCATTGAGCCTCGGCTGTTTGGTAATCTGGCTCTGGCCATGATGATGGTGCACAAGGCCATTCCGGACACCATGCCCTTCCTGTTTCCGGAGGTGGCGGAGGATATGGTGGAATTCCAGGTCAGGGCTCTGGTGGACGAGATGGAGCGTGCAAAAGAGGATGCGCGGCAGGTGAAAGCAGATGTATAGCGGTGGGTTCCTACGTCCAAACGGACACGAAAGACAGCAGAATATTGTTAAGCACGGGGCCTTGGAAAACAGGTCTCGGGTCTGTGCGGCCTTTTTATGCCTTGCGTCAGCCTGTCCAAGTGACAGGGTGTCGCAGGGCATTTTTTATTGTTCGGAAAGAGGTGGCCTGATATGAATTTACCAAAACGAAATAGTGCGGACGGGCGCTGTTACTGGATGAAGCCCGAGGTACAGGAAGAACTGCAACCGCTCTTTGACCAGTGTATCCAGGATGCCATTGACGGGAAAATCACGCGGCTTGATGATTCCCACTGGCCGCCGGTAGTGGTCAGCAGTCAAGGTGCACCCTTTGAGGTGTGGCAACTGCTTAGGGCATGGACCGAAATACAGCGGGCCGAGACCCTGGATGCGGAAAAGGCCATCGCCTTCAGCGAAAACCTGCGCCGCCAGAGCCGCTGGGGTGAAATTGACCACCATCTACTTGATATGCTGAAACGGGAGCTACAAGAGAAGTATTTTGTTGCAACAGGCGATGAAGATGATCGTTTCTGGGATCGGGAGTATTCCCTGAAACCAGGTATCCGTGCAGAGGAGGTCCCGGAGCCGCTGCTGCGTTTCGCCTGCTATGTGGCGGTGAGCTATAAAGTGTATGGCTTGGACTTTCAGTATCTGGACGCCAATTACCTCTTTGGATTGGTGGAGAAAGTCCGTCCTGATATGGTGAAAAAGCTCCGGGAACACGGGACCGGCAGGCTGCCGCTCTCTCTGCAAAAGAGGAAAACAGAGCACTTCACCGCATCGGCCAACGATGCCTTTGCCGTTATCCGTATTACTGCCAGGGACAACACGGAGGAATGCTGCCATGAAGTGCTGAACTACCTGTGTGAGATTCTGGAGCAGGAGGACTTTCCCCGCAGCTATGCGGTGGAGTTCAAAGGGCCGGAAAAGAGCTATCTTCCCATCACAGGACTGCCCAAAAAGGGAGTAAACCAGCTCTTTGCCTGTGCCGTGCAGTACCCTGGCCTCCACCCCCTGATGGAACGGTACGCCCGGCTTGCCATGCGGCAATATGAGCAGTACACCAATCTCAGCGATGAGCAGTGCGCACTCCCCGGAAGTTTTGCCGTGTTCGCCCTGGGAATGCTGGGGCAAGAGTGGCGGCAGCTGGTATGGGATTATCTCGATCTCTGTGATGATGAGCACTCCCACTTACAGGAAAAATTCCTCCGGGAGTATGTGAAACAGTTTGGATTTACCGCCGATACCGTCCCTGTATTTGTCCGTGGGGTGCTGTCCATGCAGAACATGAAGTATTCCAAGGACTATGCCGCGTGGATGGCAAACGCAGAAAGCCTGGACGCTCTGCTGGAGGCAAAAATCCACCTGTCCGAGATCGTTCCAAGCGGTTTTTCCTCTGACGAGGATGACGATGATGACGAGGAACCCGCCGAGGAAACAGAAGCCAGCCCGGAGGAAGTGCTGCAATACGCATGGGAAACGGTCTGCTATGTGATCTGGGGCAAAGCCAGCGCCAAGGGTGGTCAGAAAGTGGTGGAAGCAGCTCCGGAGGAACTGAGAGAGCGGTATCAGGAAATTTTTCGATAGGAGGAAACAAAATGAAAACCTTTGATCCCAATTATAAATTACTGGACGAGATGTATCAGGATGATTATTATCCTGCTTTTCTGGTAGACAAGGTAAAGGATGAACTTCAAAAGGTCATTGACCTGCTGGAGAGCGGCGAAACTGACACCAAAGTGATACAGAACACGCTGGATGAGGTGGTCTGCGGCATCAATAATCTTCAGGATGAATTTTACGAAAACGACAGCGAGATTGAAACGGTGGCCCGGGATTGTATTGGAGATACCGTGGCCTACATTCTGGAGTGGTTTGACATTCCCATTGACACCGAGGAGGCCATCCGGGAACGGGACTGGTAATTTTTTTAAGTGCTTTGACCACATGGCTGTCGCTATGATGTGGGAATTGGGAAAAGGGGAAACGACCGATGGCAGAGTTCAAACAAATCATAGAGGATGCGCTGGACATTCTGAAATTTGACGGAGCCGTACAGGACACTCTGGCGGAGCTTCGAGAAAAATGGGGTGCACAGGTCCCGGCGCTGCTGGATGAATGCTTTGAAACCGTTGGCGTTCAGTATATGAAACTGTCCCATGAAAAAGGGGTGGCAGCGTTGGGACAGGAACTTTCTGCCTTCGGCTGGGCGTTGTATAACCTGGACGATGAGGACGAGTATCTGTTTGCCTTGATCCCAGAAGAAGAACGCAACGAATGGGAACGCTACTGCAAAAAGCAGGGGCAATATTGCCACCTGATGAAACAGCAAGGGCGAAAATGGGGCGACCATGCCAAGGAGCAGGACCCTGGGAAGCTGATGCCCTGCGAGGAGTACATACTTCAGGATGAGTACGATTATTTCTTCAACTCCCTGGCGGGTGATTTTGCGGCGGGCGAATGGAAAAACCAGGATGCAGAAGAATGGAAAAACGGCTGTGTGGCCGATCTGCGCCAGCGTCCGCCCCAGGTGACCCGCGCCCACAGTTTGCCGCATCTTGGGTGCCTCACTTATTCCGCAGAAAATGGACTCTATGCCGCGTCCAGAGCCGCTGGCAGCGGGACGATTGGCCGGGCATTACTGAGCAAGAATCCAGCCACGCTCAACTGGGCCGAACCGTCCCCCATTGGATATGACGGTTCACCCCAGACCCTGTGCTGGGCTGACCATTCCCTCTGGGTGGGTGATCCCACCAACGCTACAAGGATCGAACTGACTGACCGGGGCACCTACCAGGATGTGAAAAACTGGATTCTGCCGGAAGATGGATGGAGCACCAAATACCATTGCGGCATTACGACAGACGGTCTGGGCCGGGTCTACTTTTCCAACGAGTGGTACAAGGGGCAGATTTACCGCTGGGAAAACGGCAAGATAACAAAACACACCTTCTCTCTGAATGGATACGACCATCTCTCCGAGGCCGTTCCCGTTCCCGGCACAAGCCGCATTACCATGATCCACGCAGTCAGCGGCAAGGGGAGAATGGAAGAATGCCTGCTGGAACTGGACATGGACACCGGGCGGTGCCGCATTGCCCCGCTGCCCGGAATGGGCGAGGGGTTGAAACTTCGCTGGTTTACCGGGGACTGGCTGCTGGTGCAGGGGAACGGCGAGATCCTCTCCGATGACTTTGCCCAGCTCATCAATAGGAACACCCATGAAGTGCTGCGTATCCGTCCGGGAATGTTCGGCGGGGAGAAAATGCAGCACATTGGAATACTCACCGATGGCACGGTGGTCATCGTCACCCGGCGGGATAGGGTTGGGCCGGTGTTTCGTTATCCCATCGACTTCTGGGGGTTCCTTCGGACAGCAAACAAGCCCAAAAAGCTGGAATGGCGAGAGTACAAAGAAGTGTATCCGAATCTGCCCGCCTCTCTACCGCCCAAGGCCACGGAGCGAAAAATCATTCTCAAAAAAGACAGCCTGACCATCCTGGGGTCGGTATTTGCGCCGCCGTTTACGCTTTCGCAGCTTGCGGAAAAGCTGGGGCCTGCCCGCATTGTCCTGCAAAATGGAACACGGAAAAGCCCCGTTACAGACAGGGAGAGCCCCTATACCCAGGCCCTTGCTCTGTGGGACGAGCTTGGACTCCAGGGTTGGTTGGATGAAGATGAGCAGACCATCAAAACCCTTGGTGTCCGGGTAGCGGCGCAGGGAGAGTATGCGGTTCGGCAGATATTTGACGGAGCGGTTTGGATCGGGTCCAAGGACTACCGGGAGGCCAGCTGGAAGGATTTCGCCGGATTTGCCCATACCCTCAAATTAGGCGGCTTTACCGTTTATACCCGCTTGCCAGGGCCTGTTCCGGAGGAGCAGTCAGCGCAGAAAGCAAAGCTGGAGGCCCTCTCCGCCATGGTACAGATCAGCTGGAAAGAGCCAGAGAAAAAGGCAGCGAAAGCACAGAAATACAAGTTATCCAAACCGACGGAACCAGTGCTGCACTTTGATACCTTCAACTTCAAGCTCGCGGTCATGGAAGTCCTGATGTACGAGAAAGGCTTACTGGCGCCTAAACTGGATGTCCGTGCGTTTGCCAGAGAGTATAGCCGACGCAAGATCGACATTGACGCGGAAGGGTATGAACCCATCCCGGAGATTCAGAAGTGGCTGGAGAAATACCAGATCCCGGAGCGGCTGGCCCGGTCGGTCACAGAAATCGAGATGGATGGCGGCAGCGAGATTTATACCCAGCTCTGTCCGTTCTGGGATGGCGAGGATGGAGCTTTTGATCTTAACACCATTACGGAGGCAGAACTGCGCCAGTTCCCCAATCTCAAACATATTACCCTCATGTCCTCCAAGCCGGAACAGGTGCTGCCCATTCTGGAGCGGTGCGGCATCGAAGTGGACTTGCTGTGAGGTGCGCTGCTATGAACGAAAAACTATTTCGCCCACAATTTAATGCACTGAAACTATCCGATAAGCTCTGGCTGATGCAGACGCTGGCGACTCGTTATCATTTGACATTCAAGGAACTGTACGCCTTTTCCCGCTGGGGACAAAGCTGCACCACCGGTCTGTTTGAAAAAGGTGGCCGGGAGTTTGTCTTTGTCCCCGGCGATACCGTGATTCTTGGCTGGGAGAGTTTTGTCCAAGGGATGGATAAGGCCAACCAGGAGGAACTGGCGGATGCTTTTGCGGAAATCGAATACGAGGGCACTGCGGAGGAATTTCTCCGGCAGGGCATGACCCCAGTACGCCGGGTGACCATCGGCCCCATGTTCGTGGGCAGAAAACTGGAGGAGATCGGCTGGGAAAGCGTACCCATGAACGATCCGCGCATCACCGCCCACCCCGACTGGCTGGAGAACTTGCAGAAATGGGCGGGCCAGAACAGCCAGAGTTTTGAAATACACGAAACGGTCCGCTTTGAACGCAATGGTGATAGCTGGCGAGCATGGCTGTGCCATCCGACGACCTACCCGGAGTTTCAGCGATCCCTGTTGTGGGAGCTGGCAGCCAGCCTTCCCATGCCGGATGAGTGGGTCTATCTGTGCGGAGGTGGATGCCGTACCCTGTTTCCATGGGGGGATGGACTGGACTATTCCATGCATCTGCATCACTTTGAAAGCGAGGAAGACCAGGGCAAGCCATACGACATGGAGCAGGCAAACTTCTTTGGCCTGTCTATTGCCTACGATCCCTATAAGCGGGAGCTGGTAGATGGAAAAACATTGACCACCTGCGGCGGCGACGGCGGCTGCAATATCTGCGGTGGCATGGGTCCTTTGCTGGGATATTTGCCCTGTTCCCCTCACAGTAAACCGGAGGTTCGGGAGGATAATAGAATCCACAATGACTATGACTTTTTCCGCCCTGTGATCCGGGTGCAGACATCCGGGTGGAGAATGGTATCGCCCGGAGAGGAGAGGTGATATTACCAGATGATCGAAGCAATTACGGAAATCCACACCACTTCTTCTTCAGTTACATTTGAATGTGGCAATGTAGCCGTTATTGGAAACGGTGAGTTTCGGGCTTCATCCGGGAAAGTGGATGGCTTTATCCTGTATGCCGACACTTTGCGGTATGAAAACGGGGCGAAGCTCTCACGGGATGAACAGGGGAATTTGAAGTGCCTGTATCAGCACTTTGTATGGAACCGTGAAGATTTTATAGACTGGGATATTTGAACGATGATTTACGGTGAAAGAACAACCGTATAGAAAAGCCGAAATGAAGGAGGTACGGATATGGATTTATTGAAACAATGCCAGCAATGGTTTGAACAGAATGAAATTCAGAAGGTGATTGATACACTGGAAGGCATCTCTGCCGGGGAGCGCACCCCGGAACTGGACAGCGAATTGGCCAAGGCATATATTGCCGTTGCACATATAGGAGAACGGGAGCCTTTTGAAAAGGCGCTGGAACTTCTGGCCCCCCATGAGGAGTATTTTGCCGAAGATCATTGCTGGAATTATCGGATCGCTTCGGCCTATTACTATCTGGACGAGGAAGGCCCCGCCCTGCGTTACTTTGAAAGTGCCCTGAAAGCCCGCCCGGGCGACAAAGATACTCAGGAGTACATAGACGATTGCCGACGTCGGTTGTCACTGCCCCGGTTTGAAAAGAACTTCCGGGAAAGAACGCAGGAAGCGTGGGCGGCCTTTGCTCAGATTGAGGCGGAGCTGCGTCAAATCATGAATATCGACGAAACGCGCCAGCGCGGCGAAGAACTGATTGAAAAATGCGGGAATGCGCTCAAGACGGCCCTGCGTGATACTTCCTTTGAGTTGGGCTTCAATGGCAAAAAGTATGAATTGATCCTCAGCCCGGAGGGCCTTCGCTCCCGCCTGTTTCCGCTTGTGTACTTCCAGAAGCAGGCCCCGGAATCGGTGCTGGAGCATTGGGATATAAGGGTAGGCCGTCAGCCCTGTGAGGGGTTCGAGCTGCGGGCTGGAGAGATCAAGGTTCGGGCTGAGGATGTGCAGATGTGGGCCGAGAAAACCGACGATCAACGGGTGAGTCTGGTCCTTTGCTGTGAAAAGCTGACGCCGATCCTGAAAGAGAACACCGACAAGGTCTGGTGGGCGCTCTCTATGCTGGTGGATCAAACCATCGGAGAAGTTTCCGCGATCGCCTTTGTTGCCGGGTTTGATGTTTATGCTCAGCCGAAAGACGAACCGGCCATGCGCCTTTCCCAGCTGCCGGAGTTGCTGCAGAGCATGGGACTCTCCCTTTGGAGGGATGGCAGCGACTATCTGGAAAACAGCTATCTTACCTACGAGCTGGAACCGGTGGAGGACCCGGAGGCCGACTGGCGGTTGGATGTCTATACTGGAAGCTGCCGTCTGCCAGTGCTCATCAACGACTATCTGGCTGCCCGCAGCGACGCGGTGGATGAGTACCACAGGGATGGCATCGTAGCGGGGTTCCTTTGCTACCCATTGGATGGATTTACCGGAGAGGAGCGGAGCAAAGCCATTCTGGACTTCCGAGATGATTTGAGAGATGCCATTCTGCGGGAGGCAGGAGCGGAAGCCGTGACCTTCCTGGGTGGGGCTACCGGTCTGTACCATGGGTATCTGGATTTTATCGCATGGGATCTGCCCGCTGTACTGACAGCGGCACAGGCATTCTTTGAGGGAAGCAACCTGCCCTATGCGCACTTCCACGCATTCCGGCGGGATGTGGGCGGTGTGCCGCTGCTGGATGAGGCGGAACCGGAGCCTGATATTCATGAGGAAACCGGCTCCCTGCTTTCAGCAGAGGATATTGAAACACTGGAATCTTATGATGACGGAATCTCCGGCTACTTCTGGAGAATGCTTCAATGGCTGGAGGATTTCATCAAAACTGGCATTGAAGAAGGAAGATTCACCGAAAAGCAGGCACACCAGGACCTGCAGATCGCCCTCTGGTACGCCTTCGCCTGCCTTAATCTGGATGATTATATCCATTATTATCAGGCAGCCCAGTGGATGAAGGATTCTGAGAAAAATGCCACAGGCTGTGCTACCTGGTACTATCGGTATTCTGTGGCGCTGATGTACTGCAGCAGGCTGGAAGAAGCGCTCAACTATGCGGAGAAGGGTGCTCAGGAAGAGCCGGACTACCCCTGGATCTGGCTGCAGGTGGGGAAATTGAGAGCGCATTTTGGTGACAAAGCTGGCGCGCTGGATGCTGTTAAACAAGGGTTGAAACTGGAACCCGGTGATTATGAGTTCCTGACCTTGCAGCAGGAGATCGAATCCGGCGCGACTCTGGAGCAGATGGAATACCACTGGATTAACCCGGATGCTGACCAAACGCTCCAGCGGGGACTGGACGAGGATGCGGATGGGAAACAATATGCTCTGGCGTGTATCCGAGTAGACAAAGCAGGTCTTGCCGAATTTTATGAGCTGTTCCACCCGGAGAAGTATGGCTATGAGAAAAATTCACCCTGCTGCGAATTTCGATACATGGTGAAGGAACATCTTGTGGATCTTTCCTTCCGTATGAACGAAGCCGGACTCTCCAAAATGGGAACGGACTGGCTGCGGCAGCTCAAAGAACGGTTGGACAGCGGGGAATGGTTGCTCCACACCCCGGAAGGGGAATCGGAGGGGACTTTGGTTGCAGTCTTCGTGGAGCAGAACCGTCGCATCAGTCTTGTCTATCAGCAGGCGGGAGACGATCAGTATTTTCAGATTTTTCTGAATCCGGACGGTACAAAGGCGGATGCCATCTGGTCCTCGGCGGACAAGCGTGAGCCTGAGGTTTATTCGGAGGATGAGATGTCTGCGATAGAGCAGCACATCAAAAACATGTTTGGTGAGTTTGAGAATGTATTCCATGAGCTGGTTTCTCCCGACATCCATGTGGACATCTGCATTGTTCCTCCTTCTGAAGAGCGGGATTATTACACACTGGTAACGATGGGGATGGGTGCTCACCGGATGAATGTGCCGAAGGAGCTGGAGGAATACAAGCTGGAGCGGGCGGAACTGGCCATCGCTCTGCCGCCGGATTGGAAACTGGATGAGGAATCCCTGAAGGATGAGCGGTGGTACTGGCCCATTGGCCTCTTGAAAGTGTTGGCCCGCCTGCCCATTTCCAACGATACCTGGTTGGGCTTTGGCCATACAATGGACAAGCAGTCGCCATTTGCGGAGAACACGGCACTCTGCGGCGCACTTCTGGTAGGCCCGCAGGATGTTGTCTGGAACGGAGGAGAAGTCTGCACTTTGCCCAGCGGCGAGGAGGTCAACTTCTATCAAGTGATCCCGCTCTATCGTAATGAAATAGAGTATAAGATGGAGCATGACGTGGACGCTCTGCTGGAAAAGATGGCAGGCATCAGTTTTGTGGTCAACCCCACCCGCCAGAATGCCATCACCAGAGGAACGCTTGCAGAGGAGTTCACCGACGATATGGACGATGCCGACTGGCATCTGGAAACCATTCAGCAAAAGGGCCTGCCGGTGGACGAGATCAATGCCTACAACCACATGGCAATCTATCTGCGCTGGTGCATGGAGCATGATCTGATGAGCGCGGAATTTATGGAGCGGTACTGGGAGCAGGTGCAGCTGTTTATGGCAGATCTGAGCCGCGCTGATCTGCGTGGCTTCATCCGGGACCAGCTGAAAGGGCAGCTCTTTGGGGCTCTGTTCAACAAGGAGGGCGCAGCCTTTGCCGGATATTACTATGGCGAGGCGGACAGTCCGTACTTCCCCAGCGACATTGACAACTATGCCTTGGAATATTTCGGCTCGGAGCAATATTATTCCGATAAGTTCCAGGATGAAGCCTATCTGTTCATCCCATTCGATGAAAACTATTATCAGGCTATGGCAAAAGTTATGGAAAAGCGGTTTGCCAACTGGCAGGGACAGAGTTTCGATGAGGCCACTCTGGAGCCTTCGGACCTTGCTAAAACCATGATGGAATATCTGGACTGTGAATGTACCTATTTTCCCTCAATGACGGATGATGACCCCATTATGTCGGCATACAACTACGCCAAACGGGAAAGTGTCAAGGAGGGCTTTGTGCCGGTTCTGATTAAGGCGGATGACGAAATCCTGTGGGAATGCCTGATTCTAAATTCCGATCCGGACAGCGATAGCAAGGACGACTATGCTTTCGACCCGGACAAAGTTGCCGCATACCGAAAGGAAATGCTCTCCGCCCCCATCAAGAACAGTAAAGCAGTTCTGGAGGAAATGATTGGGCAGCGCAAAGAAGAAGCCGAGGATGACGATATGGATTGGGTTGAGGAGATCCTGGGCGAGATGGAAGGCGGATATGAGAACCGTCGTTTTTCAAGCTACTGGAACTCCGATAATAAGATGACATATCCTCTCATTCTGGCTAAAATCCCTGTGAAGAACCCTTGGGAGATTTTTGCCTATCTGCCCTTTGGTGGCTGGAATGAATGTCCTAACACGCCGGAATTAATGGCAGTTGCGAAATGTTGGTTTGAACAGCATGGGGCGGTGCCCGCTGCCATGAGCCATGACGAGTTGGAGTTTCTGCTCCCGGCTCCTGTTTCCGAGAAAGAGGCCATAGATGTGGCGGTGGAGCTGTACGGCTTCTGCCCAGATGTGATTGACCAAGGCCCGCAGGACGCCACCGTGGGCACTCTGGCCGATGTGCTGCGGCAGTCAACTGTCTGGTATTTCTGGTGGGATTGATGAGAGCTTGTGTGGACAAAGGAGTTCTGCGCCACCTTTGTCCACCAGACGGACATTACACGAACACCTGTTTTTTCAAAGGCGGGTTTGCCGTAAGAGTGTGGCTGTGATGTCAAAACAAAAGGGGCTGTTGCGCAACTTTCGTTTTGCAACAGCCCCTTTTCTCATTTACGTAAGAATCTTCTTGCTCTTTGTACGGTTGCACTTTCAGCATAGGGTCTGTAGATTCGTTTCTTCAGTGCGGCCACCCTTTGAGACGGGGATAATATGCTGCCTTATTTTTGACCAGCCTTTCCATTTGAAATTTTGATTTGCAGCCTGGATAGATGCAACAATTAGACTAAAAACGCAGAAAAACACCTAAAAAGGTGGTTTTCCTAAGAAAGGAGGTCCGAGCGACAGAACTGGCACCATCTTGCTCCCAAAGCAGGCGCGCTACCAACTGCGCTACGCCCGGATATAAAGTCGTAGAATGGTCCGGGCGTATCCTCCCAAAGAATGCGTATTCTGTCCCGAACAATTTCTGGAACATAAAAAAGCAGGGCGGCCCTGATCGGTTGGTCGGACCACCCCGCAGTGAATCTGAAAAAGGACATAAGAAACTTAAGGAATCAGCAGCTCTTCAATGCTAAATCAAAAACCAGCCATCAAGAAAAGAGCTTGCTCTTTCTGCGCACCATGTACATGTCGGGATCAGCCAAAAGGGCGTATGGATAGGGACCAGGCGTGAAATCATCCTGACGCACCTTCTGTACGGTAAGGGTGCCGGAGAAATGCAGCTCGTTTTCCGGATCCATATCATCAACAATCAGGTCATAACTGCTGTGAGGAGGCAGGGTCAATTCCAGGGCGCAAGAAGGCACTTCGCTGCGTTTGAAGTTATCCGCCTGGTAGCGCAAAGGCTGTGCAGAATGCAGCAAGGATTGAGAGACATATCGTCTCAGGCACATGCGGTATATCTCGCTGGGAGTCGCCCCGTATGAAGTGGACGGTTGTTTTCGGGTTTTGTCTGCATGTCCCATCAGTTTGGGGATTTCCGGAGCATCGAAACCGCTGTGACAATAAAGGAAGGTGCAGAAGTTGCGTCGTTCCGAGTGACCGGTCAGTCGACGGTATACGTGTGCGTTTTGCTGTTTGATATTGAATACAAACTGTCTGGCAGCGTACAAGGACTGGAGCATACCCTCATTGCGCAGCAAATCAGTAATAGCGTTCGACAGATGATCCCGATAAATGCGCATCGTTGCGGGATCGGTGAGGAAGGCGTCACCTTCCGATTGACCGCAAAGCAGCTGCAGGGAGAGGTCTCCATGGATTGCACTCAAAGTCATCGCCCGTTGATACATGGCTTCGCCTACCTCTGGGCATAAGGGGATGATGCGATAGGAGGGCAGAGTTTTGGGCATTTCGGTGCGCTTGCCGTCTGGCAGCAGCTGGCCGGAAACACGCAGATAATACATCCGTCCCTGCGATCCATCCAGATAGCCCAGCGAGCAAAACAGCAGACCGGTAAACTCGCCGATTCGAAGTCCGGTATCGGTGAGAATGCTGATCACATCGGCAAGCGGGGAGTTTTTGCACAATGCGAGCAGCTCGTCAGGCGGCAAGCTGCGAACTCCATCCACCTGAGACATAATCGATGACAGGTGGGATGTTTTGCCGTCGAGGTCCGGGGGAAGACAGTCAATCTGTATGTCATCCTCTTCAATCAGGTAACTGATCAGCTGTTTCAGCAAACCGTAACGCTTCTGTGCCGCAGATGGCACCTCCTGATACGGATCATCCTGTTTGACTTTTGTCGCTTTGCGTGCAGCATCGCAGATGGACTCGAAAACAGCGGTATAAATCTCATCGTTGATTGTAAGCGCGTTGATACCATCCAGATGAGGAATCAGTTTATCGAATTGATAACCATAATCCTTGACCGTGAGCGGAGCCCAGTTTCTTTCGCGCTGTGAAAAGGCAAAAAATGCATCCCGGTAGGTGCGGGCCAATTCTCCCAGATCGACCGCGGGAGCGGTGGAAGCCTGCCCGGAATCAAAAAATCCAGCCAGATGCATCTGTGCAATGATACCGTCAGCAATGCGTGGAAAGAGGTTCTTTCGAATATCCTCAATGTCCCTGCCGAAAATTGCTGTTTCGGCGGGTTTGTCGCTGTCACTGCCGCGGAGCTGCCGTTTTGTGATCGCCTTTCCGGTTTTCGGATCACGGGGTGTAATGCGAATACGGCAGGGTGTGTCACTTGCTTTGTATGAGGAGGGATACGACAGGTTTGTTTTAAAATATACGCCGTTGTGTTCAAAATCTTCCATTAATTATTGGACCTCCATGATGCCAGAATGGCATAGTTGCTGTTGATGCGGATGGTTTGCGCTGTATCGGTGTTGTTTTCTATACGAAAGATGCGACGCTGCGGAACAGACTGGTCTGAAAACGGTGTGTACCGGCGCAGTCTGAGATAGCGGGTAACGGCATAATCGTCGCACAGGGTGTCCAGGTAATGTTGCTCATCCATTGTCGTAGCGGGCAGGCCGAACATAGCGTGGACCATGGCATCATCGGCCCCGCAACATTTGGCGATGTATTTGGCATCCCGCTGTAACAGCTCAATGTCCCGCTTTTCGGTCTGAAACCTGGATTTGCCGCTCTTCTTCGTGCGTGGAATGTTCGCTTTGGGGATGCCGGCCTGCTGCATGATCGAGTTGATGCGATCACGGATATCTTTTGCTCCAACGATTTTGCCCGAAATCGTGCCAGAAAGACGCATGTCAGCAATTTGAGCATCGGAATACCCGGAGCTGTGCAGATACTCAATATACTTCAGCATAACGTTTGCCACCCATGGAGCAAGAACGACACGCCGCAAACGATGAATCGGGAAATCGTCATTATCGGCACTGATTGCACGGCAAACAGTGTTTGTGTCCCGGATCTGTTTGGTCACCGTGATGGTGTAGCAGTTTTCATCACGCAGTTCCAGCTGATCGATGTCGCCAAAACACAGAGCGGGAATTTCGTTGGGAGCCAGACCGGTGTAGATCAGTGCAACCAGCCAGAGATCATAAAGACGATCGGCGGGGGCAAGAACGGAAAAGAGAGCGGCGCGGAATGTATCGTCCAGATGATTTTCACGGCAGCTGTTGATGATCCCACGGTTCTGGCGCTTTATGCGGGTGATTTCATCAGAGAGTCGCACTCCTTCGCGTGCAGCAGGATATCCGTTTTGCACAAGCGACTGGAACAACAGTCTGTATGCCGTCTGTGTATGGGTTTTTGCAGTTAGCGAGATGGTCTCATCGTTTTTAAGCCGACTATTGAGTCTCTGAACGATTGCCTTCTGCCGATCGGGCGACAGCTGATGAAGCTGGATGTCGCCGATCATCGGCAATATAATTCTGTTGATACAAGACCGCAGTGATGCAGCTTCTTTGAGAGATTTGTCTGCGTAAAGGGTGTCGCCCACAAAATGGACGTAATCGCGCACGGTCACGTTTCCACATTTCAAATTACTTTTCCAGAGGGGGCGAAAAAGCAATTTGGCGATGCGTTCCAGTATCGGGTAGGCTTCCTGGTGAAGGAGTTCTTCTGCCTTTTTACGGCTTTTTCCGCGTCGAGCGAGTTTGAATTCGGCATTGGGATGGGACCGCGCCTTCCTTTGGATTTCCTCCAAATCCGGGGTAATCAGCTGGGCGAGGACAGGATATTCCTGCTGGCGATGTTCCAGTTCCGCAGCCAGCTCGGCATTGGTATATGGCTTTTTGGTGTTGGGGTTGATCAACTTATAGAAAGCGTCATAGCTTCCTCTATATGGTTTGGTGACTTGGCGGCCGGTCCCGCCCATGATCGGAAAGTCGTTTTTGGAATGGCTCATATGCCGAATCCTCCTGAGGTTATAAGAATTTGTGCTGTTTGGTTCTTATGAAACCCCTTTTTCGGATTCTTTCCAGTTTTTTTGCATATGGCTGCGTACAAATTTTTTCGTCAAGTTCGAAGGGGAGACTTATGGTCGTGAAGGGCTTGTCCCTCCGTTCATCGGGGGGCCTTATTATAGAAGGATTTTCGGGTTTTTTTAAGACAAAACCACCTGCGTTTTTCATTACGGATTGTATGGTGGTACATTCATCCTTGTTTTCGGTAGAAACAAAGCAAGGGAAGAAGCAGAAAGTGAAGCTGCTTCTTCCCTGGGTGCGGTTATGCCCTGGTATGCTGCTTTGCCGGGTCTTTGTTGGACAGTGAAAGTTTCTTCTCTTCCTTCAATTTTTACCTTGCGTGAAGAAGCCGGAGGGTTCTTGAATCGGACAATCTCCTGCAGGGAGAACGCCCAAAACAAACAACGCCCCAGACATGGCAGAAAGCTCTGCTGAGTCTGGGGCGTTTTGTGGGGGCACTTCTCATTGGTTATTGAGAAGTGCCGCTTTGTTTCAGTAAGCCGTCAAAAAGGTGTTTTTTTAGGAGTCGGCGTCCTCCTTGTTGGGTTGGACAGTACCCCAGGGGTGGTGAGGGGGCGCATAGATGGACGACAGCTTCAGAGAGCAATCGCCATCGTTGAAAATGTTGTGCCAGGTGCCGCAGGGCACAAAGACAGCGTCACCAACATGCAGGGTGTACGTGGTGTTCAGATGACATTTGTTGGAGCCCATCTTGACAATGGCTTTGCCGGCCTCCACCCGGATGTACTGGTCCACATCGGGGTGCATCTCAAGGCCGATGTCATCGCCCACAGGGATGCACATCAGGGTCATCTGGAGATGATGACCGGTCCAGAATGCAGTTCGGTAGTTTTCATTTGCACGCGCGGCACAGAGAATGTTGGCAACATAAGGGTTGGGGCCATGGTCAGTCTGGTCGCAGTTGTTGAAACAGGAATCGTGGTTCATGGTTTTTTCCTCCATTTCGTTATGTGATGTTTCATGATATGCAGCCTGCTACCAGAGTGTGAATCCCCTCGATCTGTGTCGATGGCAAAGTATGTGATATTGCAACAAGTACAATGTACAACAGGGAAGTCTGCTTTAAGAAGTTCCATCAGATTATCAGTACGGCTTTGTAACCTCTCCTTCCACTTTTTTGCATGAGTTCAACTTGCTCTTTTCGATGAAGCGCCGCTTCATAAGAGTGATAGGGCTCCCAATGTTGCTTCTGTTTTCCACCTTCGTATGAGGTGTAAACCACGCCAAAACTTTTGTTTCGTTTTACGATAGATGCCATATCAATTCCTCCTTTTTGAAATTTATTATAGCAGTTCTGCATATCGAAAAGGAGAGCATCGCTCAAATGTGTTCCTGCTTTTGATTGATGAAATGAGTGATGCGTGATATATGATAAAAAATAATAATTGACCCGGTGAGGTGTTGCGTGAGAAACCAAAGGTCTCCTTTTGAAATTACCAACCAAACGATTGACTATGTGGCGGAACTTGCCGAGCTGGTGGGGAAACGATCGGCAGTATCTTTTCGGCCAATCCGACACTGTGACGCAGCAATCGGATTGGAACAATCCATGGAACGATTACTTTAGTTACATACGAAGCCCGGAATGCCTGTCTGCATCAGGCCTTCCGGGCTTCGTTTACATTAGCGGCGTCGATATCCCTCCGGGGTATAGATGCGGGCATCCATATAAATGACATGGTGCCGGTCACGATGCATTTTTGTTTTTCAAAGCGTATCCTTCAGCAGGCAGAGGGATAGGGGACTGCAGCGGCAAAGTGCTTCCTCCTGTGCGGAGCGGCCAGAGGGGATGCCGCCGTCCGGATTGGTTGCCGATGCAAACTTTAATCCGGCAACCGCTCTGCCGGATTTTCCGACTGCCTGCAGAGTCAGATCCCGGGATGCAATTCGGGTGGATTGCTCAAACCACTCCGGTAGTTCAGCATCAGGGGAGACTGGACTGCTAAAGTAGGATTTACATAAGAGGACATTGCCTGAAACTCCCGCCCAAGGGATTCCGGCACACTCCCTCATCTGGAGTTTTACGCAGCCTCGCCATCACAGAGCCCTGCAAATCCGAAAGATAAAATCGGTATGCGCAAACGAAAATCAAATTCTGTAAAACGGGTATAAAAAGGTATGCACAAAATCCGCTGAATTTTTCGGATTGGGGATAAAACACAGGCAAAAATTCCGCTTTTTGTGCGAGAGCAATCCGAAAAAGCATCACGAAACCATGCGCTTTTGCAGAACAGATTACCCGGGCTGTACCAAATCGGACCGATAGCGTTCCACCAGTGCCTCCTGGTATCCCGCCCGTTTCCGATGCAGGATTGCCTGTGCCACCGGCTGCAGGAAGGGGCACTGAACCTTTTCCAGCTGGCTGAGCCGGGAAGAGGATGAGACGGGCTTTGCGGAAAGGGCAATCTGGTAGTCCTGCAAGGTCATGTGCCAGAGGTGGAACCGGTCGCCATAGGTTTGCCACAACCGATCGGCAATGGCCAGCCCCTCCGGATCAAAATCCCCTGCATAGTAAAGGGAACACCCGGATGCAGCCAGCAGATCCAGCAGCTGCCAGGAAGCTTCCCGCAGCTGACCGGAGGTGCAGATCATGGGATGCAGGATCCCCGGCTGCCGACACAGCGTGGAAAACACCATCTGGTTTTCCAGAAGGTAAACGCAGCCGGTGGGGCTGAACGCCGCTCCGAGTGCAGAGATCTGGGAAGAGGTCAGAAGACAGAACTGTTCCTGCTGACGCAGCTGGGCACAGGCGGGATGCTCCCGGCCATCCGGCAGAGCCAGAATCAGACCGCGCTGGACCGTAAAGCAGGAGATGTCATCCAGCATCAGGCCACATTCCCGGTACAGCGCCAGCCTGTCCCGGGAATGTGCGGGGACAGGCCGGTCTTTCCAGTAAGCCAGCGCATGCAGCAGCAGATGACCGGCGGGCTTTTGTCCGTCCAGTGCATGGGGATCAGTGGAAACCGCATAGCTGCACAGCGCCAGCTCCTCCGGTTCAGAGGCCGTTGCCAGTCGATCCAGTGCGCAGCAGACCCAGTGCAGCCAGTGCGCCGCGTCCTTGTCGGTTTCAATGTGGGGTGCAAGCAGCTGAAAGCCATTGCTCTTGTCCTGTGCCATGGCGCAAAGCCAGTTTCGGGTAACCGGCTGGTGGGGCAGTGCGTCCTCGGCGGCAAAAAATGCCTGTACGGTATCCTGCCGGACGGCTTTCTGGAGCGGATTGGAAAGCAGAGGCCGGCCGTCCAGCCGCAGCCAGAAGTCGGCCATATCCGTAACAGCGAATCGACTGGTACGCAGGGCTTTTTCAAAATCAGAAAGCTTGTAGCGCAGGCGCGGCGGAACAAACCGGCGGCCCAGAAGACCTTCGGCGGCCTGACATTCCGCGTCGGATGCATCCTTCAGCTGAATCACGCCGTCGGAATATCCCGCAAGGGATTTTTTGCGCAGCTGTTTCAGCTGACGTTCCCAGGCAGGGGAATTGGTGAAATATCGGCAAAGTGCTTCGTCCTTCATAGTTCCTCCATCCGGCGTGTATGGCCGTCCCAGTGATAGCGTACCACCGTGACCACGTCCGCGTCCTGCGGCCGCCAAAGCTCGGCGATGTTCAGGCTCGGAACCGACGCATAGCAGCCCCACAGCGCCTGCGAGTTCATGATATAGTTCAGTCCCAGCTGATGAACCAGAGCGAACATGCTCTCAATGTTGGTTTCGTCTACGCCAGCAAAGGCTTCATCCAGAGCCATGAGCTGGGGAGCATCCTCGCTGGCCGCAGCATATTGGGCGGACAATGCAGCGAACAGCGGCACATACATGGCCATGGCTTTTTCGCCGCCGCTGAAGCTGTTAAAAGCGGAATCCGTCAGTTCCCGTTTCGTGGGTGCCGGGTTGACAGAATTGCCCTTCTGATAATAGAGCTGGAACTCGAACCAGTTGCGAAAATCCAGTGCCTGCCGCATCAGTTCGGAATAGGTGGCAGGCACAGCACTCTGGCGGGACAGCTCCCGGGCCTTGGCGATTTTGGCGCGGAAATGACTGGTGATCTTATCCCGGTCTGCATCGCCCATCACAGCGGGATCTTTGCGCAGAAGATCGATGAGCTCGCGGGTGGCCAGCTCTTCCTGCTGATCGGCGGGTTTTCCCTTCCAGTTCAGGCTGAACCGCAGACCCATGGAAGTGTTCAGCTGTTCCATAATTCCGCTCATGCGGCGGGTCCAGTCCTGACTGTTGTTGATGCGATGACTCAGCTTGGTGGTGATGGTCTGGTTCAGGATGGTTTCAAACAGACGCCGGTCCTCCATGGAAAGAATCTGCTGGTCATCTTCAATGTGGCGTTCGATGTACTGAATGAAATCCAGAAGATCCATCCGCTGTCCGTTGGGATACAGGTCAATGCAGGCGCGGGTGCGCAGCAGGTTGTCTTCATTCTCGAACAGGGGGTTCAGGGTAATGCGATAGGAGTTCAACACGCTGGCATCACGAACATTCTTTTCAAGGGAGGTGCGCAGCCGGTCCAGTCCCAGATTCCGGTCGTTCTGCCGGATGGCATTCTTTGCGGTTTCCGCCTGCTTCCAGAGTTCGTTGTCATTGCGTCCCGGCTGACCCGGCCCATGGCAGAGCTCTTCCTCAAAAATCTGGCGCTTGCGTTCCTCATCCAGCATGTCCCGCTGTAGCCGCTCCTTGCGCTGAGACAGATCCGGCAGATCGTGCTGCAGATCGTTCTGGCTCAGTGCAAGTTCCATTTTCGCACCATCCAGGCGCTCGTGCACCTGTGCCAGCTCCTGGCGCAGCGACTCCAGCTTTTCGGCCAGAGCCCGGGTTTCCGGCTGGTTCAGGTACTCCTCCAATGCGTCAATCGAGACCTGTGTTTTGCGCAGATTTGCCTCGTGAAAACGGATTCGGTCGGTGCATTCCAAAAGTTCGTCATTCAGTTCATCCAGCTGCTGTTCCAGATCGTTCAGGCGGCCTTCGGTGAGTTCCAGCTTCCGTTTGTCGGCGGAAATATCCTGAAACAGGCTTCGGTACTCGTCACAGCAGCCTGCCATGGCTTCATAGGTATCGGCATTTCGTTCATACGGCAGGTCCTTGGTCAGCGGAAGCAGCTGGGCCCGGAGCGCGTTTGCCTGTTCCTGCTGATGCAAAAAACGCTGCCGTCGATCCTCATGGATGCGTTCCTTTTGCTCCATTTCAGTCCGCTGGGTGGATGCAAGCTGCAGACAGGCCGCCAGATCGGCGGTGGTGGGGCGCTGCTCGTATCCGTTTTGCAAAAGGGATAGGTCCGTTTCTACCCGATGAATCTGATCCAGTGTGGCATGAATCTGCTGTTGCTGTTCCTCGATCTGCAAAGAAAGGGCGGCAATCTGGCGGCGGCGATTTTCCCGGCGGGTGGATGCGCCGATGTAACCGGCGGGCTGCAGCGCCACGCTGCGACCCTGAATAGCGCCCTGCCGGTAGCGTCCGTCGGAGGAAAAATAGACTGTGCCCTCGGGCAGAGAAGAGATCCGACTCAGAAGGTCGGCCACATTGGCCCAGGCAGGCGCTTCGGATGCAGGGCGCAGCGCAACAGGAGCGGTGGCCTTTGGGGTGTTTTCCAGATTCAGAAAATGGTCGGGGTGCTCTGCCAGAATCACGGCAGCATCCTCTTTGGCAGATTCAGGCAGAACCAGCGCATCCAGAAGACCGGTCTCCATCAGCTGGGTTTCCAAAAGTGCCTGTTGCTCCGGTGAGAACTGGTCATCAAAATCCACCAGTTCGTAAAAAGCGGCGTGAGGAATGCCGCGTTCCTTCAGCAGATCACGGGTCTGCTGAACTGCTTTGGAGCGGGGAGGAGGAAGTTCTTCCTGCTGTTCCAGCTCTCTGCGTTTGGCCGCAAGGTCATTGAGTGCCGCCTGCTGTTGAGAAGAGAGCTGCTTGAGTCGATAAAATTCGCCCTGAAGGGGACGGGCGAGGGCTTCACGGGCTGTGCGCAGCAGTTCCTGGATGGCCTGTTCCTGACAAAGACCTTCATATCCGTTCACCAGCCGGAACAGCTCCTGCACCTCATCCCGGTTCAGCCGGAAGGGGAGAGCGGGAGTTTCCAGCTGGGCAAAGGCTGCACACAGGCTGTCGCGTTCCCGCACCACAAGCTGTTCTGCTGCTTCCATCTGACTGCGGGCATGCTGCAGTTCCAGATTGGCCGCATCCAGATCCCGCTCGTAGCCGTCCAGCAGATCCAAAGCGGATTTGTGTTGCTGCAAAAGATTTGCGGCACTGCGCAGCCGCTTTGCATACTGTGCCAGCAAGGGTAACTGAACATTGAAATCAAAGGCCGACAGGGAAGAGGGGTGATGCGTCCAGCGCAGCTCCACGTTCAGCAAATTCAGCTGCTGGAACTGCTGCTCTAAATTGTCCTGATGATCCTGAACCTCCTTCCGGGCCTGGCGCTGCTGGAGTTCCTTGCCGGAAAGAGTGGCCTGCTTTTGGCGTTCCTTCGCTTGTTCCTGCTCGATCTGAGCCTGATGCTGGCGCTTTTCCTCTTGCAGCTGTTCCAGTCGCTGAACACTGCTCTCCAGACGGCTGTCCGCCTGCAGAGTATTCAGTTGTCCGGTGAGTTCGCTCTCCCGCTGGGAAAAGTTTTTGACATCGGTCTGCGCCTGTTGAAGACGGCGTTGTGTCCGTAAGATGAAATCCTCCTTTTCCTGAACTTCCAGCTGCTGTTTTTGGACAAGATGGCGGGCAGTGAGATAGGTTTCTGCTTTTTTGCCCAGCACAAACTGATTGTAGCGGATGTATTCCTTGCGCAGCTGGCGGGCCGCCTGCAAGCTTCGCTGCAGCTCGTCCAGCTGAACCTGAATATTGTCCATCCGCTCCATGGAGTTGACCATCGGGGCAATATCGTCTTCACTGAGGGGCTGCAACGAGGAATTTAGAATTTCCCGCACCAGACGGGGCGAGAAATCCTTGCTCAGTTTCGGTTTTCGGATCTGGATCAGCAGCCGAAGAAGCCGCTCATACTGTTCCAGCTCGGCGCATCCAAACAACATACGGTTGACCATCTCTTTGTAGTCGCTGCTTCGTTCTGCCCAGTTTTCGTTTGGCCCCAGCCGGTTGCGGACCTCCTGACGGCTCAGTGAGATATGCTGCGAACCTTTGGTCTCAAAAAGGGGAAAATCGCGTTCGCCAGTTCCGATCCGCCGTCCGTCGCTCAGGCAGAACCCCCAGAACTCCACGGGCTTATCCCGCCGGGCGCGCAGTCCCACCACAAGGGTGCGATAGAGCTGGGATTGCGGTTTCACAAATTCCAGATAAAGATACCCGGTGCTTTCCTCTTTCTCGTCGCCCAAAAGATAGTATTTCATATTACGGTCCTTACTGCCGAAGGCATCCAGTCGATACGGACGAAGATCGCCATCCAGCATAAAGGGAATAAAGCTTTGGGTGGTGACGGATTTGCCCGCGCCGTTTTCGCCACGAAGCAAAAGCCGCCCATCGCTGAAGGAAAATTCCTCCCAGTCATACAGCCAAAAATTGACAAACCCCAATTTGTTCATCTGCCAGCGTTCCTGCATACGAATATAAACCCTCCCGTCACTGTTTTTTCGGATAAATTCCCTGCCAGAGACTGAACCCTGGATTGAATGTAATGATGTCCTGATCGACGAATGCAAATCCCCAGTAAGACAATTCCTCCAGCACATCCTGTGCCAGTGCGGAAAGCTCTTTTTCCGCAGCGGTTTTTCCCCACTGAGCCTGATGTTCCCTGCGAAGTGCGTCCAACTCATCAAAGAAAGCCTGATAGGTCAGATGAATCCGGTCGTCCGCAGTTCGGTCAAAATTGCCACAGGCGGTTTTTTCGCTCAAACGCTCAAAAAGCAACAGAATGATGTCGCTGAGCATCTGATCCCGTGGAAAGCAGTCGCCGCAGGGGACTCCTTCTTCCGGAAGGAAAAATGCCCCGTTATGATAGACCTGCAGCGTTCCGCCGATGGTTTCGTCCAGATTGTGTTCCACCATACCGCGCTGATTTTTGATGTAGGCATATACCGGGTCTGCCGGGTCTGTCCAGTACACAGCAGGCGCCAGCGCCAGCTGGCGATATACCCGATAGGTACGGAAAGTACCCCGGTCGGAATCCGGCCCGTCCACAGGAGGATTTTCAAAATCCGAAAGCGAAGTATAGCCGGAAATATCCCGGTGAAAATTCACACTGAAATAGCGGCAAAGGCCGGTATTCTCGTACAGCACTTCCTGCTCCTGATGGGATGCAAAGGCGTTGCTTTCCCCCTCGCAGCTGTGCAGCAGACCAATTCGTTCCGAATATTGCAGTACGCGGACCAGAGAGGCGCGGCACTGATAACGCTCCCAGCTCAGTTCAGGCCAATAAGGCTTTACATAAGCGCTCAGTGCCTGTGTGAGCTCAGACAGCAAAAAGCGCTGACCGTCGTCCTTGTCCTCCAGCATCAGCAAAACACCACACAAAAGGCAGTAGTCGCTGATTTCGGTAAAGTCGGAAATTCCGAATGCCGCATCAGCCTTGCCCGGCTCCTTGACCAGTCGGATCAATGTTTCGGTGCAGACAACTTCCCACCCGAACTGATCGCGCAGGGTGCGCCGCAGATCGGGGAGTTTGCGCCGAATCCGATAAAACAGTTCCCGGTCATCCTCTCTGCGAATCCAGAACTGATTCAAAAGGGTACGAAATTCATCCATGGGAGTGCACCTCCTCGAAAACAAGACAGTATGCGGGCATGGTCAGATTTCCGTCGGTGCAGGGAAGGACGCAGGTTTGTCCTTGTGGGCAGGTTATGGTGTAAATCTGACCATATTCCGTTCGAGCACGTTTGCTGGCGTTCGCGTTTGCCTTCACGACCCAGGACAAAAGTGTTTGTCGGACCTGAGGAGAAATGGGCTCCTCGACGGATGCGAAATCCAGCCGGCCGTTCCGAATGAGACGCTGCAGCTGAGTGTGCAGTTCTTGCTTCTGCTGCAGATAGGCCTGCCGCTGAGCGGCCTTTTCCAGTCCCTTGTCGGAGAAAAAGCTCTTTTCCCGGGGTGGGCGGCCTGGTCGCCGCCGGTTGCGCAGAGGGTAGAGAAAGGGCTGTGCATCCAGACAGGGGTCGGTTTCATAGATGGTTTCCGCGTTGATTCCCGTCAGGTGAACTGCCTGCTGTGCACCAAACACCATGCCGGAAAGACGGTGGGCATCCGCCAGTGTGGGACAGGCGGAAAAAAGCTCCAGAAATTTTTTGTATTCGTTTTTTCGGTTGGCGCCGCCGCTGTGAGCCTGCAGAATCAGCTCGGCATTCATCAGGATCCGCTGGATAATATCGTTGGCCAGATCCAGTACATGCTGGCTGTCGCTCTGGCTGTTTTCCGTCGGGACAAACCAGTGGTAAAAGCTGTTCCAGAACCCGTAAACCTGATCACGCAGCTGCTGGTCATAGTTATCATCCCGCTGGATCAGACGTCCTTCGCCTTCGCGCTTCTGGGCCGCATATACCTGTTCCAGAATTTCCGCGATCCGTTCATCGGGAAGACACAGAAGAATCCGACGGATTTTCTCCGCATGGCGCTGCAGCTCCAGCACGAACTCCTGCAGATAGCGAATGACCTTGTCCTTATAGGGTAAAAATTCCGAGGTTTGCAGAATATGTTCCGCCTGCGAGGAATAGAAATCCCGCAGATAATCCTGATATCGATTGGTAAGCTGGCGGAAATCCTGCTGCAGCAGATCCCATGACTGACTGATCGCATCGCTGTTCTGGATGGAAAGCGCAGACATCCGATCCACGGTATCAAGAATTCGCTCAAACAGCTGAGAGGACAGCACAGCGGTGCGCAGGTTCAGGCTTTCCAGCGAAAGGGTCATCCGCTCGATTTCCGTGGCGGCTTGAGACATGGAATAGCTGAACTGTTTGTTTTTGTATTCAGCGATGCTGCCGGGGCGATGAGGGTCCTGGATGGGAACCAGATTCCGCCATTGGCACAAGGCACTGAGATCCTGTTCCAGCTCTTCTGCAGTGTATTGGGTGAAGTGGGAATCGGAGCGAAGCAAAGCCAGCAGCTGCTGCTTGTTCAAGCGGATGTTTGCTTTCTGGGATTCCAGATAGAAGATCCGCATAATAGCGCGATATCTGGATGCATTCGCTGCTGTGAGGTAACTTGCCTCCGGAATATCGCTCAGTGTAATTGCTCGGAATTGCATGGCGTTCACCGTCCGTTTTGCAAAAATCAGGGCCGCTTCTTTTTGGTAACGGGATAAAGGACCCTGTTAATAGTGTAATGGATGATATGTCCGATAAAAAGGGTTTTCAAGTAATCGGAAGATTTTTGTCGGAAAGATAAAACGAGCGGCGAATGAATTGTGGAATACTTCCAAAAGCATCCAAGACATCCAAATCATGGAGATCATAAAAAGAAAATACACTCGATTGCAATTTGGGAGAAGCGGCATGGAAAAACAGGCCGCAAAAGAGATTACAGGCGCATACCGATTTTGCGGAAAAATCGGTTCGCTGAAAGGCCTGTTTGGGGAAGGTTTTTCTGTGTTCTGTTTTTGCCTAAAACGCATACCGGTTTTGGAGCCGTTTCGTTTGAAAGCGCATACGGATTATAAACGGCCACCCGGATACAAACTCGCTTGTGATAAGGATTTATAGAGAAAATTTCATACCGGAAAACAGCGAGAAGCGTATACCACAAACAGGGTGAAGAGAACGTGAGTTCATTCGGGCTGTTTGAAGCGGTGCGTCGGGAGGTAAAATTTATACCAAAAATGCCCGGCGGCGAACCGTTTTGTAAGCAGTTGCAGCTGGGCGTTTTGGCGGTGGGCTTCTATCTGGAAAAGATCGATGGAACGGAAGAAATCATTCTGACCGGGTGATTCCTTTAAGACAAGAGTTCAGAGGGGTTCTATCAAACTCTCAAAAATAGCCTGTTGATTTGGGTGGCTGTGTGCTAGAATAGTATCCATAAAACAAGGCAGGGCAGTTTGAGAATTTACTGCCCGCAGGAAAAATCCGAAAAGAACACGGTGGTTCTTTTCAGGGAGGAGAAGCAAGATGAATAACGAAACAACTGCCGTTACCAGCCCCACGGAAATGAACAATGCACAAAGGCATAACGTGCCTTCCATCGAGCAGTGGCTGAAGGAGGCAAAGCAGCAGCCCGATGCGGACCAGTGCGGGATGTACCTGTTTCACAATGGTGTGGTGCGGGGCACTGCCAAAGCACAGGTGCGCCATGGCGAGAACTCGCCGCGGGTGACGGGAATGCAGTTTTCCTTTGATCAGAAGAAGGTGGATGCAGCGGTGCAGCGCATCAAAAAGATGCCGGGCATTTTCCATGTGCGGGCGTGGCTGAACAGCGGAACGATGCAGGTGGGCGACGACCTGATGCTGCTCCTTGTGGGCGGCGATATCCGTCCTCATGTGGTGGATGCACTGCAGGCCCTTCTGGATGAACTGAAATCCATCTGCGTGAAGGAACAGGAGCATTACGAATAAGAAGTTCTCTCCAAATCAAAGAAACGCGGCAGCAAGGCCTTTTTCGGAAGGCTTTGCTGCCGCGTTCTTTTACAGGGCTAACATTTGGTTTAAGAATGAAAAGTGAAGGCCCAGTTACCCCACCAGCTGAAGCAGCCAGTAGGCCAGCGGAATGGTCACGATGGAACAGACTGTCGTAACGAAGATGCCGCCCATGGCGTAATCACCTTCAGTGCCGGAGGCCTTTGCCATCATAACCAGAGAGGACATGGCAGGCATGGCTGCCAGCAGGGAAACCGTCAGGTGGATGCTCTCGTCAATGGGAAGCAGACTGGTCGCCAGATAGAAAAGAACCGAAAACGCGACCATCTTTACCAGCACGATCCCATAGAATTCCTTTACCCGCAGATAGCTCCGGATGTCCATGCAGGCAAATACGCCGCCCAGATAGATCATGGCCATGGGGGTGGCTGTGGCGCCGATCTTGCTCAGCGCGGTATTCAGAAGTTGCGGCAAGGGGATGCCGGTTACCACCAGCAGCACCGAAGCGACAATGGCCACGGTGCAGGGGTTGATCATCTTTTTCAGCTGGAACGTACCCTTTTCACCGGATCCGGTCAGCTGAACGCCCAGCGTCCAGAGAACCAGCTGATCCACAATGGTGAATACCGAGATGTACAGCATACCCTGTTCCGGAAAGATGCTGGAAACAATGGGGATGCCCATAAAACCCACATTGCCGAACATACTCAGCGCCCGGTATACCTGAGCCCGGCTGCCCTGCAGATGAAACAGGCGAGCCAAACCCTTGCCCAGGAAGAAGGTGCAGAAATAGAACACCACTGCCAGCCCCAGCACCGGCAGCGAGCGGATCAGAGCAGCCCGATCCACACCGCTTACTGTGTTGATAAAGATCATGACCGGCAGACCCAGCTTCAATACAAAGCGGGACAAAGTTTCCAGCGTGGTGGCATTGAATACCTTTGTTTTAACCAGAAAAACGCCCACGATGATATAAATGACGAACAGACCGATCTGTTCAAGAATGATTGTAAGAATGTCCATGAATATGCTTCTCTGCCTTTGCGATTGAATTATTTCAAGCCCTTGTGCGGGCAGCAGTATTCCCACTGTTCCTCGCCGGTATTGCGAACACTCAGATCGCACACCACGTTCTGCGAGGGATCCGGATGCCCCTCCCACAGCTGGTAGAGTTGGGGCAGAAATTTGGGCCATCGGCTGGCCTCGTATTCCGCATGATCTGTGGTGCTGGGTGGCTGCAGTCTGGCGTGAGGATCTTTGGCAAGAATCTCTTTCACAAAATGAGGCGGTTCAGACACCGTGGTGCTTGCCACTGCGGCCGTGATATGGTTGCAGCCTCCCTCGCAATCCTGCCACATGTGCACGGTCATGTCCACAAATTCGTACTTGTCATTGAACACGCCCTCCACGAGGACATGGCTCAGCGCATAGGTAAAGGGAAAGTACTCCAGTCCCAGACGGTGGATCTCTATGCCTTCGCCGCCAAACACCGGGCTGCCCTTGCCCACAGATTCGGAGATCATGTGCACGGAGTTGCCGAACCCATACTCCCAGGGAGCTTTTACCCAGCTGAACCGTTTGTGGGAACCGGGGGCCCAGAGGTAATAACCCTTTTCCATGTTGGCCCAGAACCAGTCCAGCATCTTTGCACTCACGCCGGGAAGAAAATGCTGCGTCTGGGACTGCAGCACCCACTCCTTCTCCTGCGCCATAGCGTTCAGCTCCAGCGGGGGATATTCCGGCTGGGGGCGGCTTAGCCTCTCATAGGGTAAAATGTCGATTTCGGTGTTTTCCCGGGCGGGCATATAGGTTTGCCCGGCGGTTGCCTGATAGTCTGTCATGGTTCTTCCTTTCTCGTTACAGATGATACCCGATGTTATCCAGCATACAATCGGTAAACCGGATCAGCTCTGCCTGTTCCTCTGCCGAAAGACCAGCGCAGAGAGTTTTTGTGATTGCTTCGTCCGCCTGTGCCAGTTCCAGATACAAATTCCGGGAACGCTCGGTGCAGCTGATCTTCTTATACCGGCGGTCGATGGTACTGGTGGTACAGGTCACAAAGCCTTTTTTCTCCAGCCGTTTGATCATCTCGGTCATGGTCGGATGGGTTACCTGCTCGGCTTGTTCAAGATCCCTCTGATTTACTTCCGATACACCGAACGCCTCCATGCGGCTCAGCTCGTCAAGGACCCGCAGCTGTACAGCCGTGAGCCCCAGCTGGTCCGCTTTTTTGTTGAGGTGCTGCTTGAATGCCCGGTCAATGATGGCAAAGCGTCTGCCCAATGGGATGTATTCCGCCATATGCTCTCCTCCTAATAGGTAGTACACTACTTATTTTATCCCTGTTTTAGTAATTGTCAATGGGTGCGGCTGACGGGAAAATGAGGCAAAATACCGCATAGCATCAATGGCGTACGGGGTGTGGTTTCCGCAGAAAAAGGGCTATTGCTTCACAAAAGTGAAGCAATAGCCCTTGGCATATAAAATGGATGTGTATCGGAAGTTTCGCGATCAATATTTCGCTGCCTTTTATTGCGGCGCTTTGCCGGAGGAATGACGCACCATCAGGCGGGCATGCAGCAGCAGCGTGCTGATGGGCACATCCGCCAATAGACTGGACAGCGCATAGAAGGCGCTTTTGCCCAGCTGGGTCCGGTCCTGGCGGATGGTGGTCATGGTGGGTTGGGTATAGGCGCAGAGGGGCAGATCGTCAAAGCCGATGATGCTCAGATCTTCGGGAATCCGCAGGCCCATCTCCTGACAGTGGATCATCACCGTGTGGGCCAGCAGGTCGTGGCTGCATACAATGGCGGTCACCTTCTGCTCCAGCAGGGCAGGCAGGTGCTTTTGCAGGCACTCGGAAAAATAATAGTCGCTGCCCGCCAGGCTGTGGTCGTCCGGCAGGTTGTGCTTGCGCAGTGCATGGAAAAAGGCGCTGTAGCGCTGCTGGTTCACATAGGAACCCAGCCCACCGCTCAGATAACCGATCCGCCGGTGCCCCTGCTCCTTCAGATGAGCCACAGCCAGGTCCATGCCTTCGCTGTTGTCCACGCCCACATAGCAGGTGGAAGGGTTGGCCCGTATATAGTTATCCAGCAATACGGCAGGAGTATGGCTGGTTTGCAGCTGATGCAGCCAGGGGTCCGCCAGCGAAAGGCCCAGGAAAAAGGCCGCCACGTAGTTGCTTTGCAGCATGTATTCGTCGTAGGAAATGCTTTTCTGGATCTGTTCGTCCAGCGGTACCACGCACACCACAAAGCCCGCAGGCTCGGCCACCTTGCGAAAGCCGGTCACAATGTCGTAGCCGAAGTCTGAGGGCTCCTCGCAGGTCATGTTTTCAATAAAAAGGCACAGCTGTTTCGCGCCCCGTTTGCGCATGGAGCGGGAGTATCCCAATTCCACCGCGGTTTCCAGAACGGCTTTTCGCAATGTTTCGCTCACATCCGGCGCTCCGTTCAGCGCCTTGGAAACCGTCCCTTTGGAGATGTTCAATTTGTTGGCAATATCTTCGATTCTGGCCATGAAGCTCCTCGTTTTTTCAAAAAGAAGAAAAGATTCCTTTGCTTTGTATCCATTATAACGGCTTTTGGGCGGAAAATCAATGTGCAGGGCGGCGAAAGCAATTGATAAGACCAATGAAAAGAAGTTTCGTAAAGTTTTGAAGTGCTGCTGTGGAAAGTGACGAAAGTAACTGGAAATCCTTGTGCATTAGGCAGAAAATGGCGGAATAGCCCCAGAAACCTTGACGGCGAAGGAGGAAGGGGAGTATAGTGATTACGGCGAAACTTTACGAAATAAATTGAAGGAGGAACAAGCAAATGCAGGGAAAATTCGCGCGGGCGGCAGCGGCGCTGTGTGCGGGGGCATTGCTTCTGACCGGCTGCGGCGGCACCGAAAACGCGCAGCAGACGAAAGAAAAGGTTCGACTGATGGTGTGGTCCCCTTCGGAGGACCAGTCCCAGTCCAGTGGGCAGTGGCTGCAGACCTGCTGCGAGCGGTTTGCTGAGATGCACCCGGAATGGGACATCACCTTTGTATATGGTGTAGCAGACGAGGCTTCGGCAGCCACAGCGGTGGCGCAGGACCCGGAGGCAAGCGCAGACGTGTTCCTGTATGCCAACGATACTCTGACCACCATGACCGACGCGAAGGCGCTGGCTAAATTTGGCGGCAAGTATGCCGATGAGCTGAAGACGACCAACAGCGAAACGCTGCTGGACTCCCTCACGATGGATGGTTACATTTACGGGGTACCCTTCACTACCAACACCTGGTACATGTATTACGACAAACGGGTGTTCAGTGAGGAGGATGTGAAAAGCCTGGACACCATGCTGGAAAAGGGTGTTGTATCCTTTCCCTTCGTGAACTCCTGGTATCTGCCTGCCTTCTACTTCGGCAACGGCTGCACCCTCTTCGGTGACGGTACTCAGGAAGAGCTGGGCGCGGACTTCGGCGGAGAAAACGCCGTGGAAGTGACCGAGTATCTGGTGGATCTGGCGGCAAATCCCAACTTCAAGATTGACCAGGACGGCAGCGGTCTTGCTGGCCTGCGGGACGGCAGCATCCACGCTATCTTCTCCGGCTCCTGGGATGCCGCCGCGGTGCGGGAGATTCTGGGAGAGAACATGGGTGTGGCGGCCCTGCCCACCTACACGCTGAACGGGGAGGAAAAGCAGATGTACGCCTACGCCGGTTCCAAGGCCATCGGCGTGAACACCTCCACCGATTACATGGTGCAGGCAGTGGAGCTGGCCATGTATCTGGGTTCCGCCGAAGCGCAGCAGCTCCATTACGAGCTGCGCGGCGTGATTCCCTGCAATACCGAGCTGAACGAGGACCCGGCCATTGCGGCGGATGAAGTGGTTCGGGCCCAGAACGACACCTTCGACCGTACCTCCAAGCTGCAGCCCTTCGTGGCCCAGATGAACAACTGCTGGACGCCGGTGGAAAACATGGGCAAGGCGATCCGCAACGGCACGGTGACCAAGGAAAACGCCGCCGAACAGACCAAGGCGATGAACGACGCCATGAACAGCGACGGAATCTGAGAAAGGTGTGAGGTGTGACGATGAAACGGTTCAATTCCAAGCAGGCGGAAGGGTATACTCCCTATACCTGCATTCAGGCCCTGCGACAGGGCAGCGCGGTGACCCGGCTGTCCGCGCTGTTGCTGGGCCTCGGTAATATGCTGAACGGGCAGCTCATTAAGGGCCTGCTGTTTCTGGCCGGAGAACTGGCGTACATATTCTTCATGATCCGCTACGGCTTCCATAATCTTGTGATGCTGGTGACTCTGGGATCGGTGGAGCAGCAGGAGATCTGGGACGAAGCCAATCAGGTGTTCCTTTATACCAAGGGCGACCAATCGGTGCTGCTGCTGTTGTATGGCGTGGCCACCATCCTGCTCACGGTAATCTCCTTCTGGGGCTGGCGCGGTGCGCTGCGCAGTGCCTACAAGGCGGAATGCCTGAAAAAGCAGGGCCGGCATGTGAACAGCTTCCGGGAGGATTTGGCCAGCCTGTTGGATGAAAACCTCTACCGGCTGCTGATGACCCCGCCCATGTTTTTCATCACAGCGCTCACTATATTGCCGCTGGCCTTTATGATCTGCATGGCCTTCACCAATTACAGCCGGATCGACAACCATCTGGTGCTTTTCGACTGGGTGGGCCTGGAAAACTTCGCGGCCCTGTTCGATTCCAGCAGCGTGCTGGGCAGCACCTTCTGGTCGGTTCTGGTCTGGACGCTGGTCTGGGCGGTATTCGCCACCTTTACCAACTATATTTTCGGCATGCTGCTGGCCCTGCTCATCAACCGGAATGATACCCGGGCCAAGGGCTTCTGGCGGTTCTGTTTCGTGCTTTCCAGCGCGGTGCCCATGTTCGTATCGCTGCTGATCATGCGCACCATGCTTCAGCCCAACGGCGCGGTGAACGTGCTGCTGCGGAATCTGGGCCTGATCGCCCCGGACGCCAGTCTGCCTTTCTTCACCGACCCCACCTGGGCCAGAGTGACCGTGATCGTGATCAACATCTGGGTGGGCGTGCCCTATACCCTGATGCAGCTCACCGGAATTCTGCAGAACATTCCCGGCGATTTGTACGAGGCCGCCAAGGTGGACGGCGCGGGCCCGGTGCGTACCTTCTTCAGCATCACGCTGCCCTACATGCTGTATGTGACCACTCCTTATCTGATTGCAACCTTTACCGGCAACGTGAACAACTTCAACGTGATTTATCTGCTCTCCGGCGGTGACCCCATCACCAATCTGTCCTCCACGGCGGGCAGCACCGATCTGCTGGTGACCTGGCTGTACAAGCTGACCATCGACAAGCAGTATTACAACGTGGGTGCGGTCGTGGGCATTCTGACCTTTATCATCCTGTCGGTGGGCGCACTGTTTACCTACCGGCGCAGCAAGTCCTACAAAGAGGAAGGTGGATTTTAAGCGATGAAACGGTATAAAAGCGCAAAGGCCGCCCGGCGGCGCACCAATATCCTGGTCCACACATTGCTGGCCGTACTGGCCGCCATCTGGGTATTCCCGGTGCTGTGGGTCATCATGACCAGCTTCCGGGGCGAGAAGGGGTCCTATGTGTCCACCTTCTTCCCCCAGACCCTAACGCTGGACAACTACACCCGTCTGTTCACCGACACGGCGGTGCTGAACTTCCCCCAGATGTTCATGAATACCCTGATCATTGCGGTGTGTTCCTGTCTGCTGTCTACCTTCTATGTGTTGTCGGCATCCTACTGCCTGTCCCGCATGCGGTTCAAAATGCGCAAGCCTTACATGAACATGTCCATGGTGCTGGGTTTGTTCCCGGGCTTTATGTCCATGGTGGCGGTGTACTTTATTTTGAAGGCGGTGGGCCTGACCGAGGGCTCCATGATCCGGCTGGCACTGATTCTGTGCTACTCCGGCGGCGCGGCGCTGGCCTTCCAGATTGCCAAGGGCTTTTTCGACACCACCCCTTACGCGGTGGATGAGGCAGCTCTCATCGACGGCTGCACCCGCTGGCAGATCTTTACTAAGATCACCCTGCCACTGAGCAAGCCGGTGATCGTTTATACCCTGCTTACCTCCTTCATCAGCCCTTGGGTGGACTTCATCTTTGCCAAGGTGATCTGCCGGGCCAACTCCGACCAGTACACCGTGGCCATCGGCCTGTGGAAGATGCTGGAGAAGGAATACATCGACAGCTGGTACACCAGCTTTGCAGCGGGCGCAGTGCTCATTTCGATTCCCATTGCGCTGCTGTTTCTGAAGCTACAGAAATATTATGTGGACGGTATGGCCGGTGCAGTCAAGGGCTGACGGCAGTTCGTGACCGGAAAGGAATGCAGAGGAATGGATTTTAACAGCAAAGCGTTTGCGCGCAGGTTCCACTACGAGGGCAATGATCTGGGCGCCCGGCTTACCGAAGCGGGCACCGAGTTCCGCCTGTGGGCCCCCACCGTCGAAACGGTGCAGCTGCGGCTGTTCCGGTCCGGCCATGAGGGAGAAGCCTTTGAGACGCTGGCTCTGGACCGGGGCGAAAAGGGCGTGTGGTTTGCCGGTATTAATCAGCGGCTGGATGGCGTGTATTACGACTATCTGGTCACAGCGGCGGGGAACACCCGCCGCACCGCCGACCCCTATGCCCGGGCCTGCGGTCTGAATGGCCAGCGCAGCATGGTGGTGGATCTTGCCGCCACCGACCCGGAGGGCTGGCAGGAGGACAAAGCCCCTGCCCGCCAGCCGGAGGACATCATCTATGAAGTGCATGTGCGGGAATTCTCCTGGGCGGAAAGCGGCGGTTTCCCGGAGCACTGGCGGGGCAAATACAAAGCCTTCTGCTGTGCGGACACCACCCTGTTCGATCAGGGCGGCCAGCCCACCGGCCTTGCGTATCTGCGGCAGCTGGGTGTGACCCATGTACAGCTGATGCCGGTGTACGATTATGGCTCGGTGGATGAAGCCCACCCGGACGACAGCTTCAACTGGGGCTACGACCCGGTGAACTACAACGTGCCGGAGGGCTCCTATTCCACCGACCCGACCCGGGGCGAGGTGCGCATCCGGGAGCTGAAGGAGCTGGTGCAGTCGCTGCACCGGCAGGGCTTCCGGGTGATCATGGACGTGGTGTATAACCACACCTATCATCAGGATTCCTGGCTGGAGCGCACGGTGCCCGGTTACTACTACCGGGCCTGGACGGACGGCAGTTGGAGCAACGGTTCCGGCTGCGGCAACGACGTGGCCAGCGAGCGTTCCATGTGCGCGAAATACATTCTGGACTCGGTGCTTTACTGGGCCGAAGAATACCACATGGACGGCTTCCGTTTTGATCTGATGGGCCTTCTGGATACCGACCTGATGGAACGTATCCGCGCTGCGCTGGACGAGCGCTTCGGCCGGGGCGAAAAACTGGTGTTCGGCGAGCCCTGGGCCGCCGGTCCCACTGCCCGGAAACGGGGCGTTCGGCTGGCAGACAAAAAGGCCCTTGCCGGGCTGGACCCGGAGATCGGCGCCTTCTGTGACGGTGTGCGTGACGCGGTGAAGGGCCCGGTGATGTATCGGGAGAAACCGGGCTTTGTGAATGGCGGTAGTGGTTTTGAGAAGAGAATCCTGCACAGCATCACCGCCTGGTGCGGCGAGGCGCGGAACTTCCGTGCGGCAGCGCCCTCCCAGGTCATCACCTATCTTTCCTCCCACGACGACATGACCCTGTGGGATAAGCTGGTGGTCACCATGGACCCGCAGCAGAACTTTGACGACCCGGCCCCGCAGGTGATGCGGGCCAGCCGACTGGCGGCGGCCATCTACATGACCTGTCAGGGGCGGCTGTTCCTGCTTTCCGGCGAGGAATTCGGCCGCACCAAGCAGGGGGAGGATAATACCCACAAAGCACCCATCGAACTCAACCGGCTGGACTGGGAGCGGGCCTGGCAAAACCGGGAGTTGGTGGAATACTATCAGGGACTGATCGCCCTGCGCAAGCAGCTGCCCGCCTTGTGCGACAAGACCGAACAGGCCGGTAAGCGGCTGCTGCATTCCCAGGTGCCAGCAGCCCGCTGTGTGACGGCTCTGCTGGAAAACGGCGGACGCTGGAGCAAGCTTCTTCTGGCCTACAATGCCTCTTCCCGCCCGGTGGAGCTGGAACTGGAAGAGGGCGAGTGGGAGCTGCTGGCAGACGAGCGCAGCAGCTTCTGGTGGCAGGAGCACCCCGACGTGACCGGCGCACAGGTGCAGCCCATGGCCGCGATGATCCTGGGCAAACGATAACAACAAGTATAAGAGGGGAAACCAATGCGGTTTATATATGGAAAACAGGATTTTCGCAGTCAGGAACGCGGGCAGGAAAGCTGCTGGCTGGTGACCAACGGTCTGGGCGGTTTTTCCTCCCAGACCATCACCGGCGCTGCCGCCCGCAACGACCACGCGGTGCTGATGGCCTGCACCCAGGCGCCCAACCATCGCTGGAACCTGATCCACCGGCTGGAGGAGGTTCTGGAAACCGGGAACGGGATGGAGCATCTGTCCAGCCAGCAGTTCCGGGGCCTTCCGGCGGAGGAGGGCTGGAAGCATTTGTGCAGTATGGAGGTGGACGGTCTGCCCCATTGGTGGTATCAGCTGAACGGCGTACGGGTGGAAAAGGAGCTGGCGCTGGACTGGGAGCGCAACACCCTGGCGGTGCGCTACCGCATCGGCAATGAATCCGGTGCGGACTGCACCCTCACCGTCACGCCCTGGATGCAGTTCGTGCCCAAGGGCAATGACCTGAGCGCCCGGCAGCGGTTTGTTTTCCGGGAGGGCGCGGTGGAATCCGCCGGGCTGCGGTTGCGCATCAAAACCAACGGCCAATTGCAGGAAACACCCCTGCGCCGCCAGACACTCTGGTATGCCTACGATGCCTGTGACGGCCGTCGGGCTGCCGGGCATACGGCATCGAACGTGCAGATTTCCATTGCCGTTCCGGCGGGAGTGGAGAAAACGCTGGACATGGTGTTCTCGCTGGAACAGGAGCTGTCTGCCGCTGGTAAGGTGCTGCAAAACGCCAAAAAGCGGCTGCGGGCGCTGGAACAGCAGAGCGGATGCCGTCACCCGGCGGCCCGTCAGCTGGCGGTGAGCGCCGACGCCTTCATCACCCAGCGGGCCTCCACCGGGGCAAAAACGATTCTGGCGGGCTACCCCTTCTTTGAGGACTGGGGGCGGGACACCATGATCGCCCTGCCCGGCTGCACCCTGGCCACCGGCCGGTACGAGGATGCAAAGAGCATCCTCACCACCTTCCTGGAGCACGAGCGGGGCGGCCTGATGCCGAACCTCTTTCCGGAAGGGGGCAACGAGCCCATGTACAACACGGTGGACGCGGCGCTGCTGTTCATCAACTGCATCTGGCTCTACCGCTCTTACACCGGCGACGAAGCCTTTGTGCAAAAAGGCTGGCCGGTGATGAAGCGGATCATAGAGGGTTACCAAAAGGGCACGGAGTTCGGCATCCACATGGAGCCGGATGGTCTGATCGCCGCCGGGCAGGGGCTGGATCAGGTGACCTGGATGGATGTGCGCATCGGTGACATCCTGCCCACCCCCCGCCACGGCAAACCGGTGGAAATCAACGCCTACTGGTACAACGCGCTGCGGATCATGGAGCGGCTGGCCTCCGAGATGGGCGAGGCCGGGCAAAGCTACGGCGAGCTGGCGGAAAAAGTACGGGAAAGCTTTGTGCGCCAGTTCTGGATGGAGGACAAGGGATACTTGAAAGATCTGGTCTCCGGCACAAAGGCCGACGAGCAGATTCGCTGCAACCAGATCTGGGCCGTGTCCATGCCCTTCACCATGCTGGAGCCCCGGCAGGAAAAGCAGGTTGTGCAAACGGTTCTTCACCACCTGTACACGCCGGTGGGCCTGCGGACGCTTTCGCCGGAAGATGAGGAATTCCATCCCACCTACGGCGGGCCGCAGCAGCAGCGAGATCTGGCCTACCATCAGGGAACGGTGTGGCCCTTCCCGTTGGGAGCCTGGTATCTGGCCTATTTAAAAGTGAACGAATATTCAGCACAGGCAAAACGGCAGGTAAAGCAGCAGATGGCTGCACTGGAACCGGCGCTCAGAGAGGGGTGCGCCGGTCAGCTGCCGGAAATTTACGACGGGGAAATCCCCACCGCCTCCCGGGGCTGCTTTGCCCAGGCGTGGAGCGTGGGCGAGCTGTTGCGGGTATACGAAGCCCTGGAACGTTCCCAACCGAAACACTGAGAGAAATGAGAGGGAAAGGTATATGGAACAGAGACTGCAGAGCATTCTGAATAAGCACTACGGCAAAAATCTGGACACTGCCACCGATCGGGAAGTCTACACCGCGCTGATGCTCTACAGCAAGGAGCAGCTGGCCGCTATGCCCCGTACTGAGGGCAAGCGCAAGCTGTATTATGTATCGGCGGAATTTCTGATCGGCAAGCTGCTCAGCAACAACCTGATCAATTTGGGCCTGTTTGACGAGGCAAAAGAGCTGCTGGCCAAGCACGGCCGCGAGCTCACCGTAATTGAGGAAGCGGAGAACGAGCCCTCGCTGGGCAACGGCGGTCTGGGCCGTCTGGCCGCCTGTTTTCTGGATTCCATCGCCACGCTGAATCTGTGCGGCGACGGTGCGGGTCTGAACTACCACGACGGACTGTTCTACCAGAAGCTGGAGAACAACAAGCAGAAGGAAGAAAAGAATCCCTGGATCACCCCGGAAAGCTGGCTCACCGATACCGGTGTGCGCTTCACCGTGCCCTTCGGCGGTTTTTCGCTGCGTTCTGTGATGTACGATGTGGGCGTGCCCGGTTATAACGGCCAGCGCAACAGCCTGCACCTGTTCGATGTGGAGACCGTGGATGAATCCATCATCGGAGATGGCATCTCCTTTGACAAGAGCGACATCGCCCACAACCTGACCCTGTTCCTCTACCCGGACGACAGCGACGAGGCGGGCCGCCTGCTGCGGGTGTACCAGCAGTACTTCCTGGTGAGCAGCACCGCCCAGCTGATTCTGAAGGAGACCCGAGAGCGGGGCGGCAGCATCGAGAAGCTGCATGAATCTGTGGCGGTGCAGATCAACGATACCCACCCCACCATGATTATCCCCGAGCTGATCCGCCTGCTCACCGCCGAGGGCATGAGCATGGACGACGCCATCCGTGAGGTGAGCCTGACCTGCGCCTACACCAACCACACCATTCTGGCCGAGGCGCTGGAAAAGTGGCCCATGGATTTTATGCGCAAGGCAGTGCCCCAGCTGGTACCTATCATCGAGGAACTGGACAAGCGGGCAAAGCAGGTGAGCGACGATCCCCGGGTCGCCATTCTGGACGATCAGGACCGGGTGCACATGGCTCACATCGACATCCACTACGGCTACAGCGTGAACGGCGTGGCTGCTCTGCACACCGAGATTTTGAAGGAATCCGAGCTGCGGCCCTTCTACGAGCTGTACCCGGAAAAGTTCAACAACAAGACCAACGGCATCACCTTCCGCCGCTGGCTGCTCCACTGCAACCAGCCCCTGGCCGCCTTCATCGAGAGCCTGATCGGCCCCGGCTTCAAAAAGGATGCGGCGGAGCTGGAAAAGCTGCTGGCCTTTCAGAACGATGAAGAGGTGCTGCACCAGCTGCGCCGCATCAAGACCGAAAACAAGCAGGCGCTTGCCCGCTACCTCAAAGCAACCCAGGGCGTGGAGCTGAACGCCGATTCCATCTTCGACATTCAAGTCAAGCGTCTGCACGAGTACAAGCGTCAGCAGATGAACGCCCTGTACGCCATCTACAAGTATCTGGAGATCAAGGCCGGCAAGCTTCCCGCCCGCCCCATCACCATGATCTTTGGTGCTAAGGCGGCCCCGGCCTACACCATCGCCAAGGACATCATCCACCTGATTCTCTGCCTTTCTCAGCTGATCGAAAGCGACCCGCAGGTCAGCCCCTATCTGAAGGTGGTCATGGTAGAGAACTACAACGTGACCAAGGCGGAAAAGCTGATCCCTGCCTGCGACATCTCCGAGCAGATCAGTTTGGCCTCCAAGGAGGCCTCCGGCACCGGCAACATGAAATTCATGCTCAACGGCGCGCTCACTCTGGGCACCCGGGACGGCGCAAACGTGGAGATTGCCCAGCTGGTAGGCGAGGAGAACATCTATTCCTTCGGCAAGAGCTCCGAGGAGGTTATCCGCCTGTACGACGAGCAGGCCTATTCCTCTGCTGCTCTCTACGACGGCGATGAGGAGATCACCCGTCTGGTGGACTTCATCATCGACAAAAAGATGATCCGCATCGGCGATGTGGAAAGCCTGTGCCGCCTGTATAAGGAGATCGTAAGCAAGGACTGGTTCATGACCCTTCTGGATGTGAAGGAATACATCCAGAAGAAGGAAGCGATGCTGGCGGATTACGAGGACGAGCTGACCTGGAGCCGCAAGACCCTGGTGAACATCGCCAAGGCGGGCTTCTTCTCTTCCGACCGCACCATCGCCGAGTACAATCAGGATATCTGGCATCTGTGAGGATGATCGAATGAAAGAAACAGGAATTCTGCTGGCGGTATCCTCTCTCCCATCCCGCACCGGGGTGGGGGAGCTGGGCCGGTCGGCATACGAGTGGATTGACCTGCTGGCCGGGAATGGGGTGAGCATCTGGCAGATTCTGCCCCTGAACCCCACCGGTTACGGCAACTCCCCCTATCAGCCCTATTCCTCCTGCGCGGGGGATGAGCTTTATCTGAGCCTGGAACTGCTGGCACAGCAGGGCCTTTTGCCCGAGGTGCCGGAGTTTGCCGGGGCCAACCCGGGCCGGGTGGAATATGAAACGGTGCGCGCCTGGAAGGAGCCGCTGCTGCGGGCTGCCTGCGCCGCCTTCCAGCCGGACGAGGAGTACAACGCCTTTGCCCGGCAGGATTGGGTGCAGAATTACAGCGTATTCCGCGCCTTCAAAAAGGCAAACGAAAGCCGCTGCTGGCTGGAATGGCCCCAGTGGCAGCGGGACTGGCCCCAGACTCGGCAGGGAGACCTGAGTGAGTTTGCCGAAGAAATTGCCTACCACAGCTTTTTGCAGTATCAGTTTCTGAACCAGTGGAAGGCTGTGCGGGAATATGCCCATCAGAAGGGCGTGCGCATCATGGGCGACGTGCCCTTCTATGTGGGCGTGGACTCGGTGGACGTCTGGGCCGGGCGGGAGAACTTCCTGCTGGATGAGGACGGCCGCCCCACCTTCATCGCCGGGGTACCGCCGGATTATTTCAGCGCCACCGGCCAGAGGTGGGGCAACCCCATCTACAACTGGGAGAAGATGCAAAAAGACGGCTTTGCCTTCTGGGTGGAGCGCATCGGATACAATCAGAAGCTGTTTGACATCATCCGCATCGATCACTTCCGGGCATTCGATACCTACTGGAAGATTCCGGCCTCTTGCCCCACCGCCATTGAGGGCGAGTGGATCGAAGCGCCGGGTTATGCGGTGCTGGATACCCTGTATGAAAAGATTCCGGGTTTGGAACTGGTGGCGGAGGATCTGGGCGACCTGCGCCCGGAGGTGCTGGAGCTGCGGGACCACTACCACTTAAAGGGCATGAAGGTGTTGGAATTTGTGCTGGATGCTTCCGGCAAATATGTGCGGGACACCGGCTCGAACCGGGCCTGCCAGATTCATTACACCGGTACCCACGACAATGCAACCCTAAAGGAATGGTACGAAAGCCTGCCTGTGGCGCACCGGCGAAAGCTGCGCCGCTGGCTGAAGCGGCAGGGCTTCGGTACCGGCAGCGTGGTGGAGCGGCTGAACCGCTGTGCGCTGGCAAGCCCGGCGGACTGGACCATCCTGCCTGTGCAGGATATAATGGAGCTGAACGCCAGTGCCCGCATGAATACCCCCGGCACCGTGGGCTCCCCCAACTGGGAGTGGCGACTGGCTGATTTTGACCGGGCGGCCCGTGCGCTGCGTGCGCTGCGGCCCGCCATCTTACAGCGGAGGAAAGCATAATGAATTTCGCGGCGGTCTTTCACCGGGCTCAGGCCCCTTACAGCTATGCATTGAATCCGGATGAGCTGATTTTGCGTTTGCAGACCGGTCCCGAGGTGGAGCGGGTCTTTCTGCACTGGGGCGACCCCTTCGAGGCGGGCATTCTGGGCGGTGCCGAGCGCTGGCAGGGCCAGCGGCAGGAGATCACCGGCCCGCTGCGGCTGGAGCACTGCCTGTGGTGGAATGTTACCATCCGGCCGCCATACAAGCGGTGCCGCTACTATTTTGAGCTGCATCAGGGCGGCGAGGTCTGGTTCTATGGAGAAGACGGCTTCTGCACGCCGGAGCAAAACCAAAAAGAGGAGCGCCCGGCAGCGTTCCATCAGCCCTGGATGAACCCGGCAGACATTCCCGCCCCGCCTCAATGGGTGCGGGACACGGTGTGGTATCAGATTTTCCCGGACCGGTTCTGCCGCAGCGGGGCCAGCAGCTGCCAGACCCCCTGGCGCACTGGTCCTGTGACCAATGAGGAACGCTTCGGCGGCGACCTGCCAGGCATCTGCGAAAAGCTGGATTATCTGGCCGGCCTGGGCGTGAACGGGCTGTATCTGAACCCCATTTTCGCGGCGGACTCGGTGCACAAATACGATACCCGGGACTACGAAACGGTAGACCCGGATTTCGGCACCAATGAGGATCTTGCCCGCCTGGTGAAATCCGCCCATGAGCGGGGCATCTGGGTGATGCTGGATGCGGTGTTCAACCACTGCGGGGCCAGCTTCGGTCCCTGGCAGGACGTGCTGCAAAAGGGCCCGGCCTCCCGCTACTGGAACTGGTTCATGGTGAACCGCTGGCCCTCCCCGGCCCCCGGACGGGACACCCGGGACAGCCGCTACTATTCCTTTGCCTTTGCTTCCAATATGCCCAAGCTGAACACCAACGAGCCGGAGGTCATCGAGTATGTCTGCGGCCTGTGTGAGCGATGGGTGGGGGAATATGGGGTGGACGCCATCCGTTTTGATGTGGGCAACGAGGTGTCCCACCGGCTTTTGAAAGAGCTGCACCGGCGGCTTCGAGCCATCCGGCCGGACGTCTACCTGCTGGGGGAGATCTGGCACGACGCCTCCCCCTGGCTGGAGGGAGACGAGTACGACGCGGTGATGAACTACCCGCTGCAGCAGGCGGTGAAGGGCTTCTTTGCCAACAAAGACAGAACCGCTCGTACATTGGCCTGGGATCTGTACCGCTGCTTGGGCATGTACCGCCGCCAGACCGGGCAGGTGATGTTCAATCTGCTGGATTCACACGACACCGACCGGCTGTTCACCCGGGCGGGCAGTGAGAATACCTTTTTTCAGCAGCTTGCCATGCTGTTCACCCTGCCGGGCAGCCCCAGCATTTATTACGGTACCGAGATCGGCTTGCCCGGCGGGCACGATCCGGACTGCCGCCGCTGCATGCCCTGGGACCGGCTGGACGAGCCGGAAAACCGGCAGCGCATTCAGCAGCTGAAAGAGCTGATCCGGCTGCGGCGAACCCTGCCTGAACTGCGGGAAAGTGGTCTTTGCTTTGCGGAGACTGAAGCGGAGGGCCGGAACGTGTGCTATCGGAGAGGCGACGTGGAGGTGCTGCTCAACTGTGGCGAAACGCCCTGGCAGCTGCCCGGAGAAGGAGAGCCTTTGTTCTACCGGAACCTGCGGGAAAATACCCTTGCCCCCGGTGGCGTGTGCATTCGCCGGATGACTGAGTGAAACAGACGGGAGGAAAGCGATGGAAACAATCCGCGCGGTTGTATTTGACCTGTATGGCACACTGATCCGTATTCATACCGATGAGGAGGATCTGGAGCGGGTCTGGAAGCCGATGACCTTCTATTACGGATATCATGGGGCCAAGTATGACGGTCCCGATCAGCTGCGCCGGGCCTACCGGGCTGAGGTGCGCCGTCGCCAGCGTGCGGCAGATGCACGCTTTGGCCCCGGCTGCGGCGAAGTGGCGCTGGAGCAGGTGCTGGAAGTCTTGTTCCGCAAAAAGGGCGTGCCCTGGGTGACCGGAGAAATGGTGCGCGGTGCGGGCATGCTGCTGCGGGCCTACTCTACCGATCAGGCCGAACTGTACCCCGGTGTGCACCAGATGCTGGATACACTGCGCAGTGCAGGGAAGAAGGTGTTCCTTCTGTCCAACGCACAGAGGCTGTTCACCTGGCCGGAGATGACCATGCTGGAGCTGTGCAGCCGGTTTGACCGGATCTTTCTCTCCTCCGACTGGGGCGTGAAGAAGCCTTCGCCGGATTATTTTGGGCTGGTTTTGCAGGAATGTGGCTGCCGGCCCAATCAGGTGATGATGGTGGGCAACAGCGTCCACGATGACATTCAGCCCGCCCGGGCTCTTGGGATGCGTACCTGCTTTTTGAACACCGACGGCCTGACGGAAAAGCCGGAGTGCGACCTTGTCTGCGAAGGCGCAGATTACAAAAAATTGTTGCAAACGCTATTGCCCGGCACTGCATCGGCCGGAGTGTGGTAAGGAGGAATCACAATGCTGGATAAGACCAAAAAGGACTGGTGGAAATCCGCCGTTGCCTACCAGATTTACCCGAAAAGCTTCCAGGATACCACCGGAAGCGGCGTGGGTGATCTGCAGGGCATCATCAAGCGGCTGGACTATCTGAAAACGCTGGGCATCGACGTGATCTGGCTGTCGCCGGTGTGCGCCTCTCCCCAGGTGGACAACGGTTACGACATTTCCGATTACCGAGCAATCGACCCCATGTTCGGCGACCTTGACGATATGCGTCAGCTGATTCAAGAGGGCAAAAAGCGGGGTATTGGCATCATGATGGATCTGGTGTTGAACCACAGCTCCGACCAGCACCGCTGGTTTTTGGAGGCAAAGACCAGCCGGGACAATCCCTATCATGACTATTACGTCTGGCGAGACGGTACGCCCGATGCTTTCCCCAACGACATGCAGGCCACATTCGGCGGCCCGGCCTGGGAGTGGGTGCCGGAGGTGGGGCAGTATTACTTCCACCAGTTCGCACCTCAGCAGCCGGACCTGAATTGGGAGAATCCGGCCCTGCGCCGCGAGATCTACGACATGATCCTGTGGTGGATGGAACAGGGTGTGGAAGGCTTTCGGTTGGATGTGATCGACCAGATTGCCAAGGAGCCGGACAAGAAAATTACCAACAACGGTCCCCGGCTGCACGAGTTTCTGCGGGAACTGAGCGCCGAGACCTTCCAAAAGGGCTGTCTTGTCACCGTGGGCGAGGCCTGGGGCGCGGATATCCCCCGGGCAAAGCTGTACAGCGCGCCGGACGGCAGCGAGCTTTCCATGGTGTTCCAGTTCGAGCAGATGGTGCTGGACCAGCAGCCCGGCAAGGACAAATGGGATCTGGCGCCGCTGCCCTTCGTGAAGATGAAGCGGAGCTATGCCCGCTGGCAGCAGGGTCTGCACGGCTGCGGCTGGAACAGTCTGTTCCTGGATAACCACGACCTGCCCCGCATTGTTTCCCGCTGGGGCGACGACGGCGAATACCGGGTGCAGTCCGCGAAGTTGCTGGCTACCATGCTGCACGGCATGCAGGGCACGCCCTACATCTATCAGGGCGAAGAGCTGGGCATGACCAATGTGCGCCTGCCGCTGGAGCAGTACCAAGATGTGGAAATCCACAACATGTATAAAAAACGGCTGGCCGAGGGCTACCCGGAGGAGGAGATCCTCCGCTCCATCTACGCCAAAGGAAGAGACAATGCCCGCACCCCCATGCAGTGGAATGGGCAGGAGAACGCCGGGTTTACCACCGGCACTCCCTGGCTGCCGGTGAATCCCAATTATACGAGCATCAATGCAGAGGCTGCTCTGGCAGATCCGGATTCGGTGTTCTGGTATTACAAAAAGCTGATCGCTCTGCGTAAAGAATACCCGGTGTTCGTGGAAGGCGATTTCACTCTGCTGGAGGAAGAACATCCTCAGCTGTTTGTTTACCGGCGGAGCACCAAGAATGAGCAGATTCTGGTGGTGTGCAATTTCTCGGGAACGGATGTGTCCTGGAGCCTGCCGGGTGAGTGGACCACGGCCGAGGTGCTGATCAGCAACTACCCCGACCAGGTGCAGAAAACCTTGCGCCCCTGGGAGGCAATGATCCTGCATCGGGTTTTATAAAAGCTTGAACGGACTTCAGCAAAGGCGGCACTCTTTGTGTCGCCTTTGCTTTTGTGATTTACAGCCCGGCGCCGCAGTTAGAGCTCGAAACAGGTTGATTTTGGCCTGGAGCGCGTCGCGTCGAACCACGCTTTTCAGGGTAGTCGTTTGTGGGAATTTGTTTGCCGAGAGAGACCTTAAGGGGGCACGAAAATTTTTGCCATTCGCTGTTATGGTGCTATAATGAGAAAAACAGAAAAAGCGCATGGCCCGATACCGCTTCTCTCCAAAGAGGATGACCCGGGCAGCTGTGAATAGAAAGGGGAATGTTGAAATGACAGAACGGGAAAAGATGCAGGAGGGCCTGCTGTATGATGCCAATTACGATGCGGAACTGCTGAAAGAGCGGGAGCGCTGCAAGGACCTGTGCTTTGCATACAATCAGCTGCGGCCCTCACTTGCCAAAGAACAGGAAAAGATCATTCGCCAGTTGTTCGGAAAGACCGGCAAACGGTTTTACATCACTGCACCCTTCTGGTGTGACTACGGGAGCAACATCGAGATCGGCGAGGATTTCTACACCAACCACAACTGCACGATTTTGGACGGTGCCAAGGTGACCTTCGGAGATCATGTGTTTATCGCGCCGAACTGCGTCTTCTCCACCGCGGGACATCCACTGGATGCGGAGCAGCGTAATCAGGGATTGGAATATGCCTACCCCATCACGGTGGGCGATAATGTGTGGATCGGTGCCTCTGTGGCGGTGCTGCCCGGTGTGACCATTGGAAGCAACACGGTAATCGGTGCGGGAAGCGTTGTCAACCGCGATATTCCAGATGGTGTGGTGGCTGTGGGCAATCCCTGCCGGGTACTGAGAAAGATCACCGAAGAGGATAAGAAGAAATATTGGAAAGAGGGAAACAAATGAAATTCGCCGTAAATTCCCTGCAGTGGACAAGGCAGCCGGAGAGCAGTGCCATTTCCCAGGATCGAATCGAGATCGTCACCAAACCGCATACCGATTTGTGGCAGAGAACCTACTACCATTTCCGGAACGACAACGCCCCGGTGCTGCAGATGTCCACCGAAGAACAATTCTTTTCCTTTGTGGTGAAAACGGAATTCTCCGAGAGCCATCATCGTTTTGACCAGTGTGGTGTGGTGCTGTATCTGGACAGTGAAAACTGGCTGAAGGGCTCTATCGAATATGAAAACGATACGTTCCAGCATCTGGGCAGCGTTGTCACCAATCACGGCTATTCGGACTGGGCAACCACCGAGATTCCCGCCAGTGTAAAATCCATGTGGTACCGGCTGAGCCGTCGGGAAGACGATTTCTGCATCGAGTGTTCGGAGGATGGCAAGGTGTTCCATCAGATGCGCGTCTGCCATCTGCATGAGGCAAAAGGCGAAATCCGGTTTGGCGTATATGCCTGCAGCCCGGAGGATTCTTCCTTCCGTGCGATTTTCACGAATATGGAGCTGACCGAATGCAAGTGGCTGGTTCACGATGGTCAGGCACCGGATGAAGTCGAAGAATAACTACACAGCGGCCTGACCGAAAAGGGGTAAGAACCTGCTGCGCACAGAAAAAGAGCCGGTAACGCACAAGAATATCATTTCTTGTAGTTACCGGCTCTTTTGGCAGGTTTATAAAGTTGGATTAAAACTCTTTGCTCTTATGAATCTTCACAGAAACGAAGTAAGAGGCAAGGAAAAGTAGGATTGCAGCGATGGTTCCGGTTGCCTCCACAAGCGGATGCCGCATATTCATGCCGTCGGTCCATTTGGATAAACCTGCGGCAAGCAGCAGCTGCATTCCAATCGCGCCGAATGTGGACAAAAGCAGAATCAGTTCGTTTTTCTCAGTGCCCAGCTTCAGAACAAGCGGATACATGACCGCGATGGAAAAGAAGGATAAGGTAAGCCCAACCTCAAAACCACTTGGACGAGACCCAGTGCGGCGCTGATGGTGGTGCTTTTTCCGGCACCGTTCTCACCGATCAGTCCCACAATGGAGCCCCGGGGAACGGAAAAGGAAACGCCATTCAGTACAAAATCTGGATAGCTTTTCTTCAAGCCTGAAATGGTCAATGCGTCGGTCATTCTCGGTCATCCTCCTGATACATGAGTGTCAGCAAGCCGATCAGCCGCTCCAGAGATATTCCGCTGGTACGGGCGATCTCGATTGCTTCGCCAAACTTTTCCTCAATCTTTTTCTTCTGTTCTTCCAGATAGAACTCCTGATTCTGGGCAGATACATAGCAGCCTTTTCCCGCAGTGGTTTCAATGAAGCCGTCTTCCTGCAGGCTGGCATAGGCCTTTTGTACGGTAAGAATGCTGATATGCAGGGACTTCGCCAGCGACCGGACCGAGGGTATGGCATCTCCCGCCTTCAGCTCGCCGCTCATAATGGCTGCCTTGATCTGGGAGGAAATCTGCTCATACAAAGGCCTGCTTGCCTTGTTGCTTACAACGATATCCAAATGCTCACCACCGTTTTATCTAAACTGTATTACTATAACAAGTACGGTATAGTACGCCGTGATACAGCTGTCAAGAGCAATTGAAAAATCGGCACTGCGTCTTCACTTTACCACTTGAATATGATAAAATAAAGAGCGTCCTGTCACGCCGCAGAAAAAGCCTGGCGAAAAGCGGCTTTCAATCAGAGCCATTGGAATTAATAGGATAAGGAGCATATCGCAATGAAGCAGCCCGCAAGCCCGCAATTGATGCTTATCATTTCCATGGTCGTGTTCGGCACACTGGGATTGTTTGTGCGAAATATACCGGTGTCGTCAGGGGAGTTGGCCTTGTATCGGGCGATTCTGGCGGCACTGCTGCTTCTGGTCTATTTTGTGGCGACCAAACAAACCATCCCGTTTCGTAAAATACGAAGGGAGCTCCCGCTGTTGCTGCTGTCCGGCGTGGCCATGGGGTTCAACTGGATCTTGCTGTTCGAGGGGTACAAGTACACCACTGTGTCAGTGGCAACCCTGAGCTATTATTTTGCGCCGGTGATCGTGACGGTGGCCTGCCCGATCCTGTTCAAGGAGAAAATGACCATCAAACAGTGGATCTGCTTTGCCATGTCCACTCTGGGAATCGTTCTGATCACCGGGGTGGGGGATATGGCATCCGGGAGCAACCATCTGCTGGGAATTGCCTTCGGTCTTGGCGCAGCCTGCTTCTATGCAGCGGTAATCCTGCTGAACAAATTTATCCGAAATGTGGAGGGCATCCATCGCACCTTTCTTCAGTTCATTGCCGCCATTATGGTGCTGATTCCCTATGTGGGCGTTACCAGCGGCGTAACCCTTTCCAAGCTGAATACCACCGGTTGGGTCTGCCTGTTGGTGGTAGGATTGGTGCACACCGGTGTCACCTATTGTTTGTATTTCTCTTCGCTGAAAGAGCTGCCGGGGCAAAAGGCGGCAATTTTAAGCTATATCGATCCGCTGGTGGCCGTTTTGGTATCGGTGCTGCTTTTGCGGGAAAGCTTGACTCCCATGCAGATGGTCGGCGGTCTGCTGATTCTTGGCTTCACTTTGTGGAATGAGGTGACACCGAAAGTAAAAGTCAACGGCTGAACGAATTTGTGGCAGCAAAGAGCCGCCCTCCCGGAAGTTTTCCCGGAAGGGCGGTTCTTTCTGTGTGGATGGAATCAGAGCACGGATTCCCAGATGCCGTGCAGGTTGCAGGCGGCGTATACACCGCGGATGCTTTCGTATTTATCCAGACGGAAGGTGGTGGAGGGGCTGTCTCCGGCGGCAAGATAGTGGACATGGAACCCCAGGTTGGTTTCCAGAACGATCCACAGGATGCGGTGCTCCGGGCTCATGGGATGCGAGATCTGACCCACTTCAATCAGGATGTCCATTCCGTTCTGGTGAAGGATAGGAACGTGCTTTTCTACAGCGGCGTCTCGGGTGCCCGGGAGCACTTCCGTCATGGGTGTGCCGCAGCACACCATCGGAACGCCGGAATCGGTCAGTTTAACGGCAAGGTTGCCGCAGTGTTCGCATTGATAAAATTTCATAAAGAACTCCTTTGTTCAGATGGATGAGTGGTGTTGAATGGTTTGTGCGGAACGCTTTTCCATAATGACGGTGACCAGATCGCTGATGCCGTCTGCGGCAAGTGTTGCGCCGAATACCATTACAACCAGCTGCATGGTGGTGAAGGGATTGATGATGATCAGCCCGCCCAGAAGGATCGGGATGATGGAGGAAAGCAGCATGGGGATCATGCCGGGATGCTGTTCCCGAACGCCCATGTATGCCAGGGGTAGTTTGCCGACGCCGTCCACCAGAAGAAGGGAACCGAGTACGAGCGGCAGAACCGACAATACGGCCTGCGGCCAGATCAGGGAAAAGGCGGCGAATGCGGCGGGAAGAACGGCGAGAAATACGTCGCCCGGATTGCCGCAGCCCATTTTGCGGGCCTGCAGATAGCGAATCAGGTGGATGAGCCCGTATGCACCGGCTCCGGCAGCAAGTGCCCAAACGAAAAGGGTACTGCTGGCGGCAGGAAACACAAAGAGCAGAATGCCCATCAGGATATACAGTGCAGCTACCCAGACAGAAGCGGTACGAGTCCAGAAAAATTGAAACATAAATTGCCTCCTAAAATAAGAATGGAAGGAAACAGAAGACGGGGAATTTGTTTTGTGTCTGCTGTTTTGTTGTTATTATCGTACCATTTGCAGCCCCGGGAATCGGTGTGCCAGACAACGGAATTTCGTATTCGGAGAGATTTGCCGGAAAATCGGTTTTTATCACAAGAACAGCCCCGGCATTCAGAATGCCGGGGCTGCTTTCGCAAATATGTAAATGTAAAATCGTCGCAGTTACTTCTGACGGTTCACAAACCAGGCGAAACCGAAGGGATACAGCTCCACGTTCTGCAGGCTGTTGCGGTTTCCGCCGTATACCAGTTCCTCAAAGGTGCCCTGCTCGGGGCTGGAGACGGTGACGAACTGGTTGCTGAAGTTGAAGAAAGCAATCAGCTTGTGGCCCTGGTACCAGCGGCCCACACCCAGCACATGCTCAGACCCGGTGTCGAAGGTCCACACATCCGCCCGGCTGTCGAAGGCAGGCTCGGCGGCGCGGATCATTTCCAGTTTGCGCAGGCCCATGAACTGCTTGCCCTGACGGGTGGAGCCGTCGTGACGCAGCTCAGCCAGCACCCACTGGAAATTGCCCCGGTGAATGTAGCGGCTGTCATCCCAGCGCTCGGGGTCCTGATGGTAGGAGTAGTCGTTCAGCTGACCCACCTCGTCGCCGCTGTACAGCACGGGGATACCGCTCTGAATGAGCATCCATGCGTGCAGCATCAAATCGCAGGCGATTGCGCGCTCCAGCTTGAAGGGGTCCTTCTCGTAGTCTGCAGCCTCCACGCCGCACAGGGATGCGGTGGTGCCGCAGAGGCGGGCGTCGCCAAGGCGAGGGTCGTCGTTGTACAGCTCGCCCCGGCTGTCGCTGCCGGGCCACTTGCCGGTGAACCAGTCATTCAGGTATTTCTTGTGTGCAACCTCGTCCGCGCCGAAACGGCCGCTCAGCCAGGCGTAATCCAAGCCCCAGCCGATGTCATCATGGCAGCGCAGGTAGTTGAGGAACAGAAACTCCCGGGGCAAAGCGCATACGGTGTCCATCTGATGGCGCAGCAGAGAAACGTCGCCGGTGGCCAGTGTGTGCCAGGTGGTGGCCATGGTGGTCACGTTGTAGAGCATGTGGCACTCGGGTTTTTCCGGGGTACCGAAGTAGGGAACTACCTTGGCGGGTTCCATCACCACTTCGCCCAGCAGCAGAACACCGGGGCAGACGATTTCGCACACAATGCGCATCATGCGAACCAGGGTGTGGACCTGCGGCAGGTTGCGGCAGCTGGTGCCCAGCTGCTTCCAGATATAAGGAACAGCATCCAGACGAATCACATCAATGCCCCGGTTGGTGAGGTAAAGCAGGTTTTCCGTCATGTCGTTGAAGACCACCGGGTTTGCATAGTTCAGGTCCCACTGGTAAGGGTAGAAGGAGGTCATGACCACCTGATTGCAATCCGGCAGCCAGGTAAAGCTGCCGGGAGCGGTGGTGGGGAACACCTGAGGAACGGTTCTCTCAAACTGATTGGGAATGTCCCAGTTATCGTAGAAGAAATACCGTTCCCGGTAGCCGGGCTCACCGGCGCGGGCCTTTTTCGCCCACTCATGGTCCTCGCTGGTGTGGTTCATCACAAAGTCCAGGCACAGGCTCATGCCCTTGGCGCGGCAGGCGTCCGCCAGGGCTTCCAGGTCCTCCATGGTACCCAATTCAGGCTGAACTCGGCGGAAATCGGCAACCGCATAGCCGCCGTCGCTCCGGCCCTTGGGGCTTTCCAGCAGGGGCATCAGATGCAGGTAGTTAACGCCGCACTCCTCCAGATAGGGCAGCTTTTCCTTCACGCCCTCCAGAGTACCGGCAAAGGCGCCGGTATAGAGCATCATGCCCAGCAGCTCCCGCTGACGGTACCAGTTGGGATCGGCCTCACGGCGCGCATCCTGGGCGCGCAGATCCTCTTTCCGCTCGTCCCAGCTGCGGCGGAGCATGCCCAAAAAGTAATCGAACGCGGCCATATCGCCATTGTACAGCTCGCAATACAGCCATTTCAGTTCATCATAATATTTGCCCAGGCGCTGGTCAAAAGCGCTGGTGGTCTGGGAGGTGCCGGTTTTCTTGCGCGGGGTAGAACTTTTCTTCGTGCTCTTCGCCATCGGATTATTCTTCCTCCAATTCGTCTAATGTGGGCATAGCGGGAATCGCTCCGCTGCGGGAGCAGGTGATGGATGCCGCCCGATTGGCAAAGGCCAGAACTTTCTCCAATTCTTCAGCGGTCAGATTTTCCAGGGGGCGGTCGCCGCGGGCAGTCAGGCGGCTGAGCGCTGCGCCAAGAAAGGTGTCGCCGGCGCCATTGGTATCGGCGACGGTGGTAGCCACACCGGGCACAACGCCGGTTTTTCCCTGCCAGCGGTAGAAAGCGCCCTTTTCTCCCATGGTGATCAGGACAAGCTGGATGCCCAGCTCCTCCAGATATCGGCTTGCCGCTTCCGGGTCAGCTGTGCCGGTCAGCAGGGGAAGCTCCTCTTCCGAAAGCTTGATCAGGTCCACCAAAGGCAGAGGGTTGCGCATCCATTCCACTGCATCCTCTTCGCTTTCCCAGAGGGAGGCGCGGTAGTTGGGGTCATAACTAACCAGTACGCCCTGCTGCCGGGCCTGCCGGGCCGCAAAGATAGTAGCGGACCGGGCAGCTCCCGCGGTCAGACTCACCGAACCGAAATGAAGCACTTTGGTGTTTGCCAGGCTGCGGATGTCGATCTCTTCCGGACAAAGCTCAACATCTGCGCCCCGGACGAAACGGAAGGAGCGCTCGCCTTCCTGCGACAGCGTGACCACCGCCATGGTGGTAGGTGTTTTGCTGGTATGCAGGCCGGAAACGTTCACACCGTTTTCCTGCAGTACCTGAGAAAGATAGCTCCCGAAGCCATCGCGCCCCACCTTTCCGCAAAAGGCGGTCTGTGCGCCCAGGCGGGCGGCAGCCACGGCCACGTTGGCGGGAGCACCGCCGGGATTTGCAGCCAGCATCGGTACGTTCTGGTCATTGACGCCGGTTTGAGTCAGATCAATCAGTACCTCGCCGATCGTTGTAATGTCCGTCGTAAAGGGTCACCTCACTAAATTACTTTTAAAAATATATTCCAAACAAAATGATTTCGAGTTGTATGATAGCATAAGTTAAAACGATTGACAATTCTTTTCCGGCATTTCCTTGGGGCTCGTTTTAACAAATTTTTTGCAGGAAAATTGATGAATCATACAAAGGTTTCAGTAAACACGAAAAAATATTTCGGGATGGAAAATTTTAATTGTTTGCGTGCTCCCGAATGACGGAAACAACAGACTTTACTTGCGGGAAAAATAAAACATCCGGAACCGCTCTATTCGGTTCCGGATGTTCCAGCCTGTAGAAAAACCTGCTTTGGCAATCAGGCCAGAGCAGGTTTTCTGTTTGAAAACAAGAAGACAGGTGGAAAAAGCAATGAAATGTGGCGCATTT
>NZ_NFHD01000023.1 GCF_002159185.1 Gemmiger sp. An87 | reverse complement strand
GCGCCACATTTCATTGCTTTTTCCACCTGTCTTCTTGTTTTCAAACAGAAAACCTGCTCTGGCCTGATTGCCAAAGCAGGTTTTTCTACAGGCTGAGAGCCCTGCATGCTGCAGGGCTCTTTTTTATCCGATGGGCTGTTGGCAAAAAACAGCATTGCTCTTGTTCAAACAAACAATGGGTTGTGAAAAGTATATAAAAGAGGTGTGAAAAAAGAATCAGCTGGTGGAGAAATTTTCCAGAAAAGAAAACAAATTTTTTACAAATTCACAAGAGCCATTGAGCTTTTTTGGGCTAAAGTGCTACAATGCGTTCAAGACACCTGCTGCGGACTGTTGTGTGTAACAAACGGACAAGCAGCGGGGCCGGGGTTTGTATCTGGAACCTGCAAACCCGAAACGGCATGTGTGTTGGCCGGTCTGTTCCCTTCGGGGGGAATAAAACCGGCACAGAGAAACTTTGCTTATCTGTAAGAGGAGGAACCGCAACATGAAAAAAGTGTTAGCACTGGTGCTGGCTGCCGCTATGGCGTTCAGCATGGTCGCTTGCGGCGGCAACAAGACTGCCACCAGCGGCGCTGCTGACGGCACTGCCACCGGCAGCAGCAACGTGACTGTTCAGCTGGGCCCCAACCCCGAGACCCTGGACCCCGCTCTGAACAGCGCCATCGACGGCGGCAACATGATCCTGACCGCTTTCGAGGGCCTGCTGACCATCGACGAGAACAACGAGATTCAGCCCGGCCAGGCCGAGAGCTATGAGGTCAGCGAGGATGGTCTGACCTGGACCTTCCACCTGCGTGAGGGCCTGAAGTGGTCCGACGGCACCGATCTGGATGCCACCGACTTCGTTTACACCTATAAGCGCGTGGCTGATCCCACCACTGCTGCTCCCTACTCCGCCACCGTGGTGGGCATGATTGCCGGCTACGACGAGGCTATGGCCGGTAACCCGGACGCTCTGCAGGTGTCCGCTCCCGACGCCAACACCTTCGTGGTAACTCTGGCTCATCCCTGCACCTATTTCGATAAGCTGGCTGCCTTTGCTACCCTGAGCCCCGTGCAGCAGGAGACCATCGAGGCCAACGGCGATTCCTGGGCCACTTCTCCCGAGACCTACGTCTCCAACGGCCCCTACTACATGACTGAGTGGACCGTGGGCCAGCAGATCGTGTTCACCAAGAACCCCTACTACAACGGCGGTTGGGATTCCAGCCGGATCGTTACCGACACCATCACCTTCCTGCTGATGGAGGACTCCACCGCTGCTTACACCGCGTTCCAGACCGGCCAGGCCTCTCTGGTTCGTGACGTGCCCACCGAGGAGATCCCCAGCCTGACCGGCACCGATGAGTTCCACGTGGACCCCATCATGGGCACCTCCTACATGAGCATGAACCTGCAGAACGAGCTGTTCCAGGACGTGAACGTGCGTAAGGCTCTGAGCCTGGCTCTGGAACGCGATTACATCGCCAACACCGTGCAGCAGGGCACCTACCTGCCTGCTTACGAGCTGACCGGCCCTGGCATCACCGATGCCGACGGCACCACCCCCTACATGGATAACTCCAACAAGGAGTGGATCCCCACCGATTACGAGGAGTCCAAGAAGCAGGCCCAGGAGGCTCTGGCTGCCGCTGGCTACCCCAACGGCGAGGGCTTCCCCACCATCACCTACACCACCAACGATTCCGGCTACAACAAGGCTGTTGCTGAGTACATGCAGCAGTGCTACAAGGAAGTTCTGGGCATCAACCTGGAGATCGAGATCGTGGAATGGTCTTCCTTCACTCCGCTGCGCCGCTCCGGTGACTACGAGATGGCTCGCAACGGTTGGGTATTCGACTACAACGATCCCTCCAACATCCTGGAGCTGTTCATGACCGATAACGGCAACAACGACGGTAAGTACTCCAACCCCAAGTTCGACGAGCTGATGGAAAACACCAACATCGCCGACGTGGAGCAGCGCTTTGCCAACCTGCACGCTGCTGAGGAGCTGCTGATGGGCGATTACGCTATGATCCCCATCGCTCACAACAGCGACTTCTGGCTGCAGAGCACCGATCTGCAGGGCATCTGGCACAGCCCCTACGGCTACTGGTACCTGCAGTACGCCTACATCGGCGAGCCCACTGAGGGCACCACTGCCGAGAGCGAGAGCGTAGCTGCCAGCACCGCTGCTGAGAGCACTGCTTCTGAGGCTGATTCTTCCGAGGCTGCCGAGAGTGTTGCCAGCGAGGCTGCCTCCTCTGAGGCTGCTGAGAGCGCTGTGAGCGAGGCTGCTTCCAGCGAAGCCGCCGAGAGCGCTTCCACTGCCGCCTGATCAAGGCACAAAAGCAAATCAAAAGGACCTGCCCAGTCGGGCAGGTCCTTTTTTGCATAATGGATGGTGGTTTATTCAAAATTATTGGCTGTTCACCGGAAGAGTCACTTCCCCGATGGTGATGCTTTCGATGGTATCCAGCGGGAAAATCTGGTCAAACACGCCGCTGAGCTCGCAGCGGAGGCTGTCCCCTTCCGGCCGGACGCCGCCGCCGAAGCCGGTCAGATCAATGCGGCTGCCGTCGGTGAGAGTCAGGAAGACCGGCTGCGGGGTGGGGGTGCTGTCTGCTGTGCCAGAGGAGCTGCTCAATCCGGTTTCCACTGTGTAGTCGATCCGCAGCGACAGTGGAGAGACGGCGACACTGTTCAGCACTGCAGATGCTCCGTTTACGGTGAAGCTCTGGCCGCCGGGCAGCTCCAGAGAGCTGTCCTCAAAGGCGAAATCGAAGCGCAGCTCCCAGCTGCCCTCGGCCAGCAGCGCCGCGTCCTCGCCGATTCCCTGTTTCAGATCGGTCAGGTGGACGGTGGCGGTGCCCGGCTCCAGCGGGGCGTCGGCGGTGAGCAGCTGTACAAACTGTACTGCGTTGTCGGCCGGGTCCTCGTCGAAGAACCAGGCCGTGCCGTGCATGCCGCCCATGTGGCCCACATCGGTGTCCCAATCGCCGAAGCGAAGGGCCAGCGCTCCGTCCCGGTTGGGGTCCGGGTCCGCGGTGATGGGCTGGCCGTCCTCCCGGTAGATGGAGTATACGATGGCGTAGCTGTAGGTGTCGCCGATGATGGCGTCGGCCTGCACGGTGACCCCGTTCACAGTGGCCCGTGCGTCCAGCGGGCGGCCGATCCGGTCGATGATTTCGGTCTGGGCGGGGGTGGTGCCGAATACTGCGCCAAAGGCCTGAGCGGCGGGCTTCAGCACGCCGCTGGCCGCGGCACCCAGACAAAGGGCGCCGGCGAGAGCTGCGGCCGCGCCCAGGGCACAGATTCGCCGCAGAGGAATGGCGCGCCCTCTGGGCGGCCGGACGGATTGGTTCATCAGTTGGTCGATCATTTCCTGTTTTTGCTGCGGGGAAAACCGAAGCTCATTCATGGATTCCCGATAGGTCTTCATGCCAGTTCCTCCTGTTCCAGTAGGGTGCGCAGCCGCGCCCGGCCCCGGTTCAGCCGGGTGGAGATGGTGGCGGGGTTTTCGCCCAGCAGCCGGGCAATCTCCTTGGCGGCGTAGCCCTCGTAATAATACAGATAGATTACCGCCCGGTATTTGGGCGGCAGCAGCTGCACGGCAGCCAGCAGGCTTCCCTCCTCCACCGGCGGCGCGGGCACAGGCGCGGCCTCGTCCATGGCCACGGTGGTGCGCCGCCAGTGGCTTTTCAAAAGGTCTTTGCAGGCGTTTGCGGCGGTGCGGATGATCCAGGCCTTTTCATGCTCCGGACTTTCAAAATGCCGGGGATTGGTGAGCAGCTTGAGAAAAACGGTCTGGCAGATATCCTGTGCGTCGGCGGTGCTTTTCAGATAGGTATAGCTCAGCCGCAGGATCAGGTCGGAATAGGTATTCACCAGCCGCTCTGCCTGGCGGCGGTCCATGGGAGTATTCGTATCGCTCACTTCCTTTGCTGTGGTGTGGAAAAGCGCTTTCACCAGGAATACGACTGAGGGTGGGGGTATCTTTCAGCAGCAAAATAAAAAATGCCCACTGGATTTCCAGTGGGCATTTTTTAAAACATTCAGTCGGGCATGCTGTCCAGCACAGCCTGGGCAATGGCACCGCCCTCGGCCCAGAGGCCTTCCAGCGTGGCGCAGCTCTCGTACTCTGCCGGATTGCTCACAAAGCCCAGCTCCAGCAGCACGGCGGGGCAGATGTTGGAGCGGGTCACGTAAAAGGCCGAGTATTTGGGGCCCCGGTCGTTTCGCTCAGTGGCCAGACTTACATTTGCCGAAAGGGCGGTGGCCAGGGGCTTGCCCTCGGTGTAGAACCAGTAAGCCTCGGTGCCGCCCACCTGGTTCAGATCGGAATTCAGCGCAGCACTGTTGTGATGGATGGCGATGAAAAAGTCCGGCTTCTGGCTGTTAAGCATCTCCATCCGCTCGGCCAGAGTGTAGAATACGTCGGTGTCCCGGGTCATGGTCACGGTGGCCCCCAGCTGCTCCAGCCGGTACTTGGCCGCCAGTGCGGCGGAAAGGTTCAGCTCGCTCTCCTGGGGAAAATCCTCCACCGGGGAGCCGGGCGCACCCATGTCGTCTCCGCCATGGCCCGGGTCCAGCAGAACGGTTACACCGTCCAGCGGCAGGCTTGCGGTGGAAACCGCGCGGATGGCCGGCTGATGCTTCAGGGCGATGCGGGTGCCGCCCTCCTGGGTATAATCCACGAAATAGCCCCACAGAGGGTCGCTGTCCTGGAAGGTAATGTGCAGCGCAAAGCCGTTTTCCTCCGGCTCCACGGTCACGCTGGTGCCCACAAAGCCGAAGCTCTGAGGAAATTCGCCCGAGAAGGTGGCGGAATAAAAATGCAGGGTGAATTCGTTGCCCTCCCAGGTGTGACTGTAATAGGGCGTGCCGTTGCCTGCAAAGGTCAGGTATTCGATGCCGTTCTCCTCGCTGGCAGAAAGCCCGGTGAAGGCTGCCTGAGCGGTTCCCTCCTCCAGAAGCTCGCAGTCCGACGCTTTTATGTAGTTACCGTCCGGCAGCTGGTAGGCATAGGTACGGGTAGTCCCATTCACAAAGGAGACGCTGTCCATCACCTGGGCCACGGCGCCCTCATAAGCGGTCATGGCAATGGTGCTGGTGTCCTGATAATCGGAAAGGGCGCTGGCCAGGGTTGATGTGACACGAAGCAGCTGGCCCGGCTGGGCGGCTACCGACCCGTCGGAGACAATCTGGCTGCCGCCGGAGCTGCCGGACCCGGTGCTGGGTGCGGGCTTGGTCAGTGTGATGGAGGCAGTGGTCTCGCCCTGCTGGGCGGTGAAGACATTATCGCCCTCGGTAAGGCTTACCTCCAGCCCCCACATGCCATAGGAGCCGTAGCGCTCCACCTCCTGGCCATTCACGGTCAGGGGCTGGCTGGGGTCGGAGGTACCCATCAAAAAGATGGTGTCGGTGTAGACCTTGCTGGCCGGGTCCGGGGAGACGATGGCCAGTGTCTGGCTGAACTGCTGCTGGGCGATGTCGGGCAGTCCGTCGCCGGAAAGATACTGCAGGGTCACGGCTGCGCTCTCCTCGCCGTTCACCAGGCCGGAAAGGCTGCCCAGCACCACGCCGGTGCCCGGCTGCAGCTGGCATACAGCGGCGGCCAGCGCCGGGCTTTTCTGGGCCAGGACCAGCTCCGGTTGTTCTCCGGCGGTGTAGCGAGCATTGACGCCTTCGCCGCTCAGCGCATATAGGGTCAGGCCGTATCGGTCCGCGGTCTCGGTCATCCAGTCCTTCAGGGAAACGCCCTCCGGCTGGTAGAGGGCCACCAGCATCTCCCGTTTGGCAGCCTGCTGCATCAGTATCCGGATGGGGTCGAAAGAGGATAAGAATTTGTCGGACTCGCTTACCATGGGCGCGGTCTCGGCATTTTCCAGTTTACGGGCCAGCACGCCGCCCCCGGGCACAGACCCGGCCACCAGCACGGTGTTGGCTCCCTGGGCAGCAGCTTCATCCAATGTGCTGGCCAGGAAGGCCTCCTGCTCGGCGCGGGTGTGACTTTCGTCAAAATATCCGGCCCAGGTGTCATCCAGCAGCACCGCCCGGATCTGTTCCGGGGCTGTCATATGAGGCATGGCCAGTCCGGAAATACCTCCGATCAGCAGGACGATGGCAACGACCAGCGCCGCCAGCGCGGCAATGGCCAGAAGAATCATTCCCAACGCAAAGGGGCGTTTGGTTTTTACGGGCATAGGATGGGTCCCCCTCTCTTGGCTGCCCCGCCCGGCGGGGCTTTGCCTTCATTATAACACGTTTGCAAGGGGCTGCACAGGAAAAGCGTCTGCCATTTTTTGCGTCGGGTCTTGCGGGAATGTGGTATACTGAAAGGGTATAACAATAAAAAGTATGAGGATGGATTCCATGAGCATGCAAGTACCCAAAAACGGATTTACCCACGGCGGCAAGTTCCACGCCGACGATGTGTTCAGCACCGCGCTGCTGCGTATCCTGCGGCCGGACTTTACCGTGACCCGGGGTTTTGCGGTGCCGGAAAATTTTGACGGCATCGTGTACGACATCGGCAACGGTCCCTTCGACCATCATGCGGCAGACCGGGCCGAGCGTCCCAACGGGATTCCCTATGCGGCCTTCGGCCTGCTGTGGAAGGAGTTTGGCGCGCAGCTGGTGGGGGAAAATCAGGCCCGCCTGCTGGACGAGAATTTCGTGCAGCCGCTGGATCTGAACGACAACACCGGCGAGAGCTGCCTGCTGGCGGATGCCATCGGTGGCTTCAATCCCCTGTGGGATCAGCCCCAGGACCCGGATGCCTGTTTTGCCCGGGCGGTGGATTTTGCCCAGGTGATTCTGGAGAACAACATCGAGGCGGCCCGGGCGGTGAACCGTGCGGACGCACTGGTGCAGAAGGCCTATGAGGAAAGCCGGGATGGCATTGTGATCCTGCCCTGCTATGCTCCCTGGAAAAACGCCCTCTACCGCAGTGATGCGCTGTTTGTGGTTTATCCCAGCCAGCGGGGCGGCTGGTCGGCCCAGTGTGTGAACGACCGGCTGACCAAGCGGCCCAAGAAGCCCTTCCCCATGGGCTGGGCGGGCCAGCCGGAGGAGCATCTGCGCAAGTCCTCGGGCATTTCCACTTTGCGTTTCTGCCACGCCAGCCGGTTTCTGATCACCGCCGAAACCAAAGAGGATGCCATCGCCGCCTGCTATTTTGTGCTGCGGGGCGGCAAAAAGTAACATTGCAATATAAGGAATGAAACAGCCATGGAAGAACGCAATATTGCCGCTCCTGCCTATGTATACATGATGCGCTGCGCCAACGGGGCGCTGTATACCGGCTGGACCAATGACCTGCTGCGCCGGCTGCGGACCCATGCGGGCGGCAAGGGCGCAAAATACACCCGGGGCTTTGGCGGCGAAACGCTGGCCTATGCCGAGCTGCTGGAGGATAAAAGTGCTGCTCTGCGCCGGGAAGCGGCGCTGAAAAAGTGCAGCAAAGAGGAAAAAGAAGCGCTGGCCGCCAGATTTGACCCAGCCCGCTTTGTGCTGCTGCGTCCTGCCCGCCCGGCAGACGCTGAGGCAGTGCTGGGCATCTACAGCCACTATGTACTGCACTCCACTGCGTCCTTTTTGTACCAGCCGCCCAAGCTGGAGGATTACCGCAAGGAGATGCGCGCGCTCTGCCGCCGGCTGCCCTTTTTCCTGGCGGAGAACGCTCTGGGCCAGCCGATGGGCTATGCCTGTGCCCATCCCTGGCGCTACGGCACCGGTGCCTACGCCTGGGACACCGAAACCACCATCTATCTTGCCCCCGAGGCCCGGCGGCTGGGCGTGGGCAGCATGCTGTATCATGCGCTGCTGGCGGCGCTGTGCCGCCAGGGCTACTGGAATGCCTACGCGGTGCTGGCGGACCCGAATCCGGCCAGCGAGGCCTTTCATGAGCGGTTCGGCTTTGTGTGTGAGGGGCGGCAGGCTCGCTGCGGGCTGAAAAACGGCTGGCAGGGTGTGAGCTACTGGCTTATGGACCTGGCCCCCGGCCGCACCGATCCGCCCGAAGCAGAACCCCGTGCGCCGCTGCCCGGAGAGCTGGCGGCCCTGGCTGCCGGGGCGCGGCGGGGCACCGGCTGGCGGGAGATGGCCGGGCTGGAGCAGCCCGCAGTGGAAAAGGAGCAGTGAACCGGATGGAAGAACGGCAGATCACGCCGGGGCGTTACCGGCATTTTAAAGGCAACTTTTATCAGGTGGTGGGCGTTGCCCGCCACAGCGAGACCGAGGAGCGGCTGGTGGTGTACCGGCCGCTGTACGGGGAGGGCGGCCTGTGGGTGCGCCCCTACGAAATGTTTGCAGGCCCGGTGGACCGGGAAAAATACCCGGACGCGGACCAGACCTGGCGCTTTGAGCGGGTCGGAGACTGAGCCCTGCCCGCAAGGAAAAAGCGCAAAAGCCATTTGGCTTTTGCGCTTTTTCTCAAACAGACTCTTTCAGAATGCGGCCGTCGGTGCTGATTACGACCACCTTCACATCCAGCGGCTTGCCGCTGGCGGCCACCGCCCGCTGCACGGCGTGTTCCATGCCGCCGCAGCAAGGCACCTCCATGCGCACCACAGTCAGGCTGCGCAGGTTATTGGCGGCCAGGATGGCTCCCAGTTTTTCGGAGTAATCCACCATGTCCAGCTTGGGGCAGCCGATCAGGGTTACCCGTCCGGCCATGAACCGGCTGTGCAGTCCGGCATAGGCATAGGCGGTACAGTCGGCGGCGATGAGCAGGTCCGCACCCTCAAAATAGGGGGCGTTCACCGGCGCCAGCTTGATCTGCACCGGCCACTGGCGCAGGCAGCTGGCAGGCTCCTGGCCGGGTACAGCGGCGGCAGGCTGGGCATTCAGCACCCGGCTGCGGCTGCCGGGGCAGCCGGTGTGAGCAGGTGTGCCGGTTTTTGCCTTGTTGGCCAGAACGGCGGCCTCGTCATAGGCCGCTGCCTCCCGCTCCTCGAAGGAGATGGCCCCGGTGGGGCAGGCGGGCAGGCAGTCGCCCAGGCCGTCGCAATAGTCGTCCCGCAGCAGGCGGGCCTTGCCGTTTACCATGCCAATGGCCCCCTCGTGGCAGGCCGCGGCACAGGCACCGCAGCCGTTGCAGGCAGCTTCGTCGATTTTGATGATTCTGCGGATCATAGCAGTGTTTCCTCCTTGCATGCCCCGGCGGGGCGGTTTCTCAAACAGCTTATGGATTCAGTATACCCGGTTGGCTTGTTGTGGTATGTTTGAAAACCAACAAAACAGAAAAAGACATAATATCCTATTGACCGGATAGGGAATATGGTGTATCATACCTCTATCTTCATTTTTCATAGAAAGGCGGCGTGTGCAATGAAACGACTGAGTATTTGCGCAGCGGCCGGGGGCCTGGCGCGATGTTGACCGGGCAGGGCGGAAAATACCCATCCCGGACACAAGAAAACAGATCACACAACAGATAAAGGAGAATGAACCATGTCTAAGATCTATACCGCGGCAGACCAGCTGATCGGCCGCACTCCCCTGCTTCGCCTCACACGCCTGGAACAGCAGCTGGGCCTCAATGCCGTACTGCTGGCAAAGCTGGAATCCTTTAACCCTGCCGGTTCGGTGAAGGACCGGGTGGCTAAGGCCATGCTGGATGACGCCGAGGCCAAGGGCCTGATCGGCCCGGGTGGCACCATCATCGAGCCCACCAGCGGCAATACCGGCATCGGCCTTGCTTCTGTGGCAGCGGCCCGGGGCTACCGGGTGATCATCGTCATGCCGGATACCATGTCTGTGGAGCGGCGGCAGCTGATGATGGCCTACGGGGCCGAGCTGGTGCTCACCCCCGGCGCGAAGGGGATGACCGGCGCCATTGAAAAGGCAAAGGAGCTGGCCAGTGAGACCCCGGGCAGCTTTATTCCCGGCCAGTTTGAGAATCCGGCCAATCCGGATGCACACTACCGCACCACGGGTCCCGAGATCTGGCAGGATACCGACGGCCAGATTGACCTGTTTGTGGCAGGTGTGGGCACCGGCGGTACCATCACCGGCGTAAGTCGCTATCTGAAGGAGCAGAATCCGGCCATCCATGTGGCTGCTGTGGAGCCTGCGGATTCGCCGGTGCTGTCCGGCGGAAAGGCTGGCCCTCACAAGATTCAGGGCATCGGAGCGGGCTTTGTACCTGCTGCGCTAAACCAGCAGGCCTACGACGAGGTGCTCACCGTAACCACCGAGCAGGCTTTTGAGGCCAGCCGTGCGTTGGGGCGGGCTGAGGGTGTGCTGGCGGGCATCTCCTCCGGCGCAGCACTGGCAGGCGCCATCCGGCTGGCCCGGCTGCCGGAGAACGCAGGAAAGACCATCGTGACCCTCCTGCCGGACACCGGCGACCGGTATCTGTCCACCGGACTGTTCGCGGCGCAGGAATAAAAAGACGAATTTTCCACAACAAAAAGGGGGAGAGCGTTAAAAACGCTCTCCCCTTTTTGGTCCAAATGGCCCGCCGTACACAAACGGCCAGGAGGTCTTTTGGCAGGCCTTACGGCTAAGAAAGAGAAGAAAATGGGAGAAGTAAGCTTACAGCAGGTGTACCGCGACTACCAGACCGGCGAACACGATGGAAACCATGCTGGTGAGCTTGATCAGAATGTTGATGGAGGGGCCGCTGGTGTCCTTGAAGGGATCGCCCACGGTGTCGCCCACCACGGCGGCCTTATGGCAATCACTGCCCTTGCCGCCATGGGCGCCGCTTTCGATGTACTTCTTTGCGTTGTCCCACGCGCCGCCGGAGTTGGCCATCATTACGGCCAGCACAAAGCCGGTAACGGTGGTACCTGCCAGCAGGCCAGCCACGCCTTCCACGCCCAGGATCAGCCCCACCACAATGGGCACGATCACCGCGATCAGGGCGGGCGCCAGCATCAGCTTTTGAGCGCTGCGGGTGCACATGTCCACGCAGGAGGCATAGTCCGGTTCGGCCTTGCCTTCCATCAGACCCTTGATTTCCTTGAACTGGCGGCGGACCTCCACCACGATGCTCTGGGCTGCCTTGCCCACCGCATCCATGGTCAGGGCTGCGAACAGGAAGGGCAGCATACCGCCGATAAACAGGCCGATCAGGGTGGTGGGGTTGGTGATGGACAGATCCAGCACAATATCCGGATCGATCTGATGAACCTTGTCAATGTAAGAGGCGATCAGGGCCAGAGCAGTCAGCGCCGCGGAGCCGATGGCGAAGCCCTTGCCGGTGGCGGCGGTGGTGTTGCCCAGGCTGTCCAGCGCATCGGTGCGCTGACGCACCTGCGCGGGCATGTGGGTCATCTCGGCGATGCCGCCCGCGTTGTCCGCAATGGGACCGTAGGCGTCGGTGGCCAGGGTGATGCCCAGGGTGCTCAGCATACCTACGGCGGAAACGCCCACGCCGTACAGGCCCATGTTGAAGTCTTCGGCACCGCCGCTGCAGAAGTAGCTCAGCAGAACCGAAATGCCCACGATCACAACGGGGGCCACGGTGGAGAGCATGCCCAGCGACAGGCCGCTGATGATTACGGTTGCGCTGCCGGTCTCACTGGAGGCCGAAAGCTTTTTGGTGGGAGAGTAGCTGTCCGAGGTGTAGTACTCGGTGAGCGCACCGATGATTACACCGGCGGCCAGGCCGCTGATCACCGCGATGAACACGCCGGTGGCATGCTCGGCGGGCAGCAGCCAGTGGACGGCAAACCAGGCGCAGATGGCAATCAGCACGCTGCTGATGTAGGTGCCGGTGCGCAGAGCGGTCAGCAGATTCTTCTGGCTGGCGCCCTCCTTGGTCTTGACGAAGAAGGTGCCCACGATGGAGCACAGCACCCCCAGTGCGGCCAGCAGCATGGGAACGCCCACGCCCTGCATGCCGAAGCCCGCAGCCACGGCCAATGCGCTGGTGGAAACGATGGAGCTTACATAGGATTCATACAGGTCGGCGCCCATGCCGGCCACGTCGCCCACGTTGTCGCCCACGTTGTCGGCGATAACGGCGGGGTTGCGGGGGTCATCCTCGGGAATGCCCGCTTCCACCTTACCCACCAGGTCGGCGCCCACGTCGGCTGCCTTGGTGAAGATGCCGCCGCCCACACGGGCGAACAGCGCCATGGAGGAAGCGCCCATACCGAAGGTGAGCAAGTTGGAGGTGATGTTCTGAATCAGAATTTCCTGGCTGGCCACCGGATCAATGGCAGTGTACCAGAAATGCAGGAAGAAATACCAGATGCTCAAATCCAGCAGGCCCAGGCCAACCACCGTGAAGCCCATGACCGAACCGGCGCTGAAGGCTACCCGCAGGCCCTTGTTCAGGCTGCCCGAAGCAGCGTTGGCGGTGCGGCAGTTGGCCATGGTGGCGGTGCGCATGCCGATAAAGCCGGACAGGCCGCTGAAAAAGCCGCCGGTCAGGAATGCGAAGGGAGTAAAGAAGCTCAAAAAGCCCAGGAAAGCCATGATCAGAAGGATCACAAAGACCACCGCAAAGAAGATAGCCACGCCCTTGTACTGGCGCTTTAAGTAAGCGGTGGCGCCGTTGCTCACTGCGGCCGAGATCTTGGCCATCTGGGGAGTTCCCTGAGGCTCTTTTTTGACCCGGGCAAACATTGTTGCCGCGAACAGCAGGGCAAGCACAGCGCCTGCCGCAACAAAATACATTGCGCTCATGATCGAATGATCCCTCCTTGTTCCAAAAGCCCGGCAAGCCGGGAGATACAGGGCGAAACCGATTCCGAAAAATGAAATCCAAATTTCGCCGTTGCCTTCATTATAGAACGAAACCCCCGAAAAAACAAGAATGATGCACAAAATATTTTTTAGTTAGTAGAATATTTTGTAAAAATAGTTGAAAACGTATTTCCTTTATCAAACGAAAGGATTATAATAGACTAAACACAATGGATGACCAGGCGGTTCAGCCGATTTTCTTGGGAAAAATGGTTGCATCTCCCAAAAGTTTTCTGCTACAATTTGATAAAGTGAAAAAGCAAGGAAGGGCGGGACGGCATGAAGCGAGGGCTTGTACTGGCGGGCGGCGGCGCCCGGGGCAGCTACCAGGTCGGGGTCTATCAGGCGCTGGCCGAGCTTGGCTGGTGGCCGGATGTGATCACCGGTACCTCGGTGGGCTGTCTGAACGGGGCAATGTTTGCCACCGACCAGTGGGCCACTGCCCGGGATATGTGGATGACCATCGACACCCGACAGGTGATAACAGACCCGCCGGACCCGGATCAGGGTGTACTGAATTTCTGGCAGGAGACGGTGCGCTGCGGCGGACTGGATGTGTCCCCGCTGGAAAGCATTGTGGACCGGGTGCTGGATGAGGACGCCCTGCGCGCCTCCCCCGTCGAATTCGGTCTGGTCACCGTGAACAAGCGTACCCTGCGCCCGCTGGAGCTTACCGCCCGGGAAATCCCGCAGGGGCAGATGAGGGATTATCTGCTGGCCTCTGCTGCCTGCTTCCCCGCCTTCCGGCCCCGGGCCATTGAGGGCAAGGAGTTTATCGACGGCGGCTATGCCGATAATATGCCGGTGGGTTTGGCCCGCCGCATGGGTGCCGAGGAAGTGGTGGCCGTGGATGTGGACGGCATCGGTGTGACGCGTCGGCTGCCGGATGATATCCCGGTCATTCTGATCCGCAGCCATTGGGAGCTGGGCGCGATTCTGACCTTCGATCCCCGGCAGGCCGAGCGGAACATTGCTTTGGGCTACAACGATACCTACCGGGCCTTCGGCCGAATCCTGGGCACCGGCTACAGCATCCAGGCCGGGCAGGAGCGGGCCCTTGCGGAGAGCTTTGTTCGCCCCTATGCCGAGCTGCTGCGGCGGGTGATGGGAGCCAATCCCTCCCTCACCTTCACTGAGCAGGCGGCGCTGGGCGGGCTGGAAAAGCAGGCGGCTACCGCAGCCGCCCGAACACTGGCTCCGCTGGAGCGGGCCTGTGAGCTGGCCGGTGTGGCGCCGGAGCCGGTCTACACCGCACGTCAGCTGTTTGACGCATTTTTGCAGCAGGTGGACCCACAGGTCTGCCTGCGGTTTGCGCCCCTGTTTGAAGAGGGGGCGGGTATTTGCATCCGGGAGTCCGCCCAGGCGGCCGCCGCCCCCGGAGAGTTTTTGCAGGCGCTTGTGGCGGCGAGCCTGCGCAGATCCCAGGGAGGTGAGGTTCCATGAGAAGATTCACAGGCATCAGCGCATCGAAAGGGCTGGTCATGGGGCCGGTCCACCGGCTGCATCACGGCACCGCCGGATTGGTGCGTGTGGTCGGTCTTCCGGTGCGCGAGCAGGCTTTGTTTGATGCGGCCGTGATCCTGGCCAAGGAGGAGTTGCACGTTCTGGAGGAGAAAACCGACGGTACCCAGCAGGCTATTCTTATGTTCCAGCGGATGATGCTGGAGGATGCGGGCCTGCTGACACAGGTGGCTCAGCGCATCGCGGACGGCGATGGCGCGGCCGCGGCCATGGAATGGGTGGGCAGGCATTATGCCGCCACGCTGGAAAATCTGGACGATGAATACATGAGCCAGCGTTCGGTGGATGTGCTGGACGTTTGCCGCCGGGTGGTGAACATTCTGGACGGCGAGCCCCGCAAGGCGCCCGAGCTGGAGGTGCCCTGTATCCTGGTGGGCGAGCGCATCTTCCCCAGTGACATCATCAGCATCGACCGGGCCAAGATTCTGGGCTTTGCCACCAGCGGCGGCAGTATCCAGAGCCACGCGGCAATCATGGCCCGCACCATGGATATTCCCGCTGTAGTGCAGCTGGGCAATGAGATGCTGGATTACAGCGAGGGGCAGGCCGCCATTCTGGATGCCTACAACGGCGATATGATTGTAAAGCCGGACGCGGACGCCGTGCGCTACGCCCAGCGGCGGATCGTGGGCGAGGGCATGCTGAAAAAGCGGATGGCCTTCCTGAAGGATCAGCCCTGCGTGACCAAGGACGGTACCACCGTGACTCTACTGGCCAATTGCTCCAGTCCCACCGACATCCGGGCCGCCATGGATGCGGGCGCAGACGGCGTGGGTCTGCTGCGCAGCGAGTTCGTCATCACCGGCGATCACATCCCCGGGGAAGATGAGCAGTACTATTATTATATGACCTGCCTGGAGGCCGCTGCCGGCCGTCCGGTGACCATCTGCACCTTTGACATCGGGGCGGACAAGCGGGTGGCCGATCTGGAGGATACCATCAATTATTCCCCGCTGGGTATGCGGGGCGTTCGGCTGCAGCTGAGCCACCCGGAGCTGTTTGTCACCCAGATGCGTGCGCTGCTGCGTACCGCGCTCAAGGGTGATCTGCGCATCATGTTCCCCATGATTACCGGCCCGGCGGACTGGAAGGAAGCCCTGGAGCTGGTGGAGGTGGCCAAGAGCCAGCTGCGTCGGGAGGGGGTACCCTTCAATGAAAAGGTTCCGCTGGGTGCTATGATCGAGGTTCCCAGTGCCGCCCTGCTGGCCGATGAGATTCTGGCGGACCGCTGCTCCTTCGTGCACATCGGCACCAACGATCTGACGCAGTACACCTATGCGGCTGACCGGCGGGACAGCCGGATGTCCGGTTATTTCACCGGCTGGCCCCACGCGGTGGGCCGCCTGATCGATATGGTGGTGGCTGCTGCCTGGAGCCAGGAGCTGCCCGTGACCATCTGTGGCGTGAGCGCCACCGACCCGGATACCGCTGAGCGGTTCATCCGCCAGGGTGTGCGGGGGCTGTGCATGGAAGCCCGCAGCCTGATGCAGATCAAGGCACACCTGCTGGAGCTGGACCTGAACCAGCCGCCCCGCTTCCAGCGGTAACTTACACATAAAGGCAATCCCCTGCCCCGCAATGTGCGGAGCAGGGGCATTCTTTTGCATGTTTGCGCATATTTGCGCGAAAATGCGCGGGCGTTGCAAAAGAAAATGAAGAAATTTGATTGCTTTTGATAGAAAATGCTTGAATTCGCCAAACGTCTGTGCTATAGTGAAACCAGAACAAGAGAAACGGGCAAAGGGGGCGGCGGAATGTTGGCGGAAAAACGGTTTGCAGTAATCCTGGATGTGCTGGCCAAGCGCCGGGCGGCTACCGTCACCGAGCTGGCCCAGCGGCTGGATACCTCGGAATCCACCGTGCGGCGGGATCTGATGATTCTTGCGGAGCAGGGCAAGCTGAACAAGGTGCATGGCGGCGCCACTGCGGTGGATGCCACCTTTGAGAGCGGCGAACCAACCATGAGCGCCAAGGAACATCTCAATCAGACCCAGAAGGACCAGATCGCCCGCTATGCGGCGGCTCAGATCCAGCCGGACGATGTGATCTTTCTGGACGCGGGCAGCACCACGCTGCGGATGCTGGAGTACATGGAGCCCAGCGACGGGCTGCTGATTGTGACCAACGGTATCCTGCATGCCCAGCGGCTGGTGAACAAGGGCTTCAAGGCCTATATTCTGGGCGGCATGCTCAAAACCGGCACCGAAGCCATTGTGGGCGCGGGCGCCGTGCAGTCTCTGAGCCACTACAACTTTACCAAGGCCTTTATCGGCATCAACGGCATCACCGTGGGCCAGGGCTACACCACGCCGGACGTGGAGGAAGCTCAGGTCAAATCGATGGCGCTGCGCCAGGCCTATATCAAATATGTGCTGGCAGATTCGTCCAAGTTCGGGCGGGTATCGGCGGTCACGGTGGCCCCCATCGATCAGGCCTGCATCGTTACCGACCATCTGCCGGATAAAAGCTATCGCAAACATGCAGTGATTAAGGAGGTAGAAGGGTTATGATATACACCGTTACATTCAATCCCGCGCTGGACTACGTGGTGCGCATGGATGCGCTGGCCCTGGGCCAGGTGAACCGCACCGTCAGCGAGGATGTGCAGCTGGGCGGCAAGGGCATCAATGTGTCCTGGGTGCTGCGGGAGCTGGGCCACGAGAACGTGGCGCTGGGCTTTGTGGCCGGGTTCACCGGCAAGGCCATTGAGGACGGCCTGGCCGCCAAGGGCGTTGCCACCGACTTCATTCATCTGCCCGCCGGTCTCACCCGCATCAACGTGAAGCTGAAGGCCGGTGAGGAGACCGAGATCAACGGCAAGGGCCCCGACATCAGCGCCGAGGCGCTGGAGGAGCTGTTCCACAAGCTGGACGCTCTGGGCGAGGGCGATGTGCTGGTTCTGGCCGGCAGCATCCCCGCCAGCATGCCCAGCGATGTGTACGAGAGCATTCTGGCCCGTCTGGAGGGCAAGAATGTGCTCTGCGCGGTGGACGCCACCCGGGATCTGCTGGTGAATGTGCTCAAGTACAAGCCCTTCCTGATCAAGCCCAACAACCACGAGCTGGGCGAGATCTTCGGCCGGGTACTCACCACCGATGAGGAGATTCGGGAGTGCGCCGAAAAGCTGCAGCAGCAGGGCGCGCGCAACGTGCTGGTCAGCATGGCCGGCGACGGTGCAATGCTGCTGGACGAAAACGGCGGCTGCCACCGCCTTGCCGCCTACAAGGGCAAGGTAAAGAACTCGGTGGGCGCGGGCGACTCCATGGTGGCCGGTTTCCTGGCCGGTTATCTGGACAGCGGCGACTACGCCCATGCACTGCGTGTGGGCAGTGCCGCGGGCAGCGCCACCGCCTTCTCGGATGTGCTGGCCACCCGAAGCGAGATCGAGGCTCTTTTGAACCAGGCATAAGCGTGCATCGCGGAACCTAAAATCGCACGCCTGCAAATAGATCGTATCCCCCTGAAAAAGAATGAGAGAAAGGAATCGAGTATCATGCGTATTACGGATTTGCTCAGACCGGAAAGCGTGGAGCTGCATACCAGCGTAGCGAATAAAGAAGCAGCCATCGATAAACTGATCGGCCTGCATGTGGCCGGTGACAATCTGGCGGATGTGGAGGCCTACAAGAAGGCCATTCTGGCCCGTGAGGCCCAGAGCAGCACCGCCATTGAGGCGGGCATTGCAGTGCCCCACGCCAAGAGCGAGGCGGTCAAGCGCCCCGGTCTGGCGGCTATGACCCTGGACAACGGCGTGGACTACGGCGCCATGGACAAAAAGCCCAGCGACCTGTTCTTCATGATCGCCGCTCCCATGGACGGCAACCTGCATCTGGAGATTCTCAGCCGCCTGATGGTTCTGCTGATGGACGGCGACTTCACTGCCAAGCTGCGTGCTGCTTCCACTGTGGAAGAGTTCATGAAGGCCATCGACGACGCCGAGAGCGCCAAGTACGGTGATACCAAGCTGCCCAAGGTGGAGACCGTGAACGACGATGCCTCCGCTCAGCCTGCTGAGGAGGCGAAGGCCGAAGGCTACCGGGTGCTGGCTGTTACCGCCTGCCCCACCGGCATCGCTCACACCTACATGGCTGCCGAGGCTCTGGAGAAGGCCGGCAAGGCCATGGAGATTCCTCTGAAGGCCGAGACCAACGGCTCCGGCGGCGCCAAGAATGTGCTGACCGCTGAGGAGATCGCCGCGGCCGACGGTATCATCGTGGCTGCCGACAAAAACGTGGAGACCGCCCGCTTCGACGGTAAGCGCGTGCTGTTTGTTCCTGTGAGCGAGGGCATCCATCATCCTGAGGAGCTGATCCGCAAGGTTGTTGAGAAGCAGGTTCCCATCTACCACTACTCCGGCGCGGTGGAGACCACCGATACCGCCAAGAACGAGAGCATCGGCCGTCAGCTGTACAAGCACCTGATGAACGGCGTTTCTCATATGCTGCCCTTCGTGATCGGCGGCGGCATCCTGATCGCTCTGGCCTTCCTGCTGGACGATTACTCCATTAACCCCGCAAACTTCGGCATGAACACCCCCGTGGCGGCCTTCTTCAAGACTGTGGGCGGCGTGGCCTTCAACTTCATGCTCCCCATTCTGGCGGGTTACATCGCCATGAGCATCGCCGACCGTCCGGGTCTGGCCGTGGGCTTTGTGGGCGGCAGCCTGGCAGCCGTGGGCACCAGCTTTGCCACCATTCTGGACCCCAGTGCCACTGCGGTTCCCGCCGGTTTCCTGGGCGCTCTGCTGGCTGGTTTTGTGGGCGGCTACTTCATGCTGGGCCTGCGCAAGGTCTGCGATAAGCTGCCGGACAGCCTGGAAGGTATCAAGCCCATCCTGCTGTACCCTGTGATCGGCGTGCTGTTCATGGGCCTGTTCATGTGCCTGGTGAACCCCATCATGGGCGCTATCAACAACGGCCTGATCGCCTTCCTGAACAGCCTGGGCGGCACCAGCAAGATCCTGCTGGGCGCTGTTCTGGCCGGTATGATGAGCATTGATATGGGCGGCCCCTTCAACAAGGCTGCTTACGTGACCGGTACCGGCGCCATTGCCACCGCCGCTGCCGCGGGCGCTGCTCAGGGCGCCATTGAGTACCAGATGATGGCCGCCGTTATGGTGGGCGGCATGGTTCCCCCGCTGGCCATCGCTCTGTGCACCACCTTCTTCAAGAAGAAGTTCACTCAGGATGAGCGCAAGTCCGGTGTGGTAAACTACATCATGGGTCTGTGCTTCATCACCGAGGGCGCGATTCCCTTCGCTGCCTCCGATCCCCTGCGCGTGATTCCCAGCTGCGTGGTCGGCAGTGCCGTTGCCGGTGCGCTGAGCATGTTCTTCGGCTGCAGCCTGATGGCTCCTCACGGCGGCATCTTCGTGTTCCCCGTGGTCACCAACGTGCTGGGCTACGTAATCAGCCTGGTGGTGGGCAGCCTGGTTGGCATGCTGCTGCTGGGTGTTCTGAAGAAGAACAAGGAGCAGTAATTCCAAACTCTTGTACGCAATGCCGCCCGCGCGGTGCGCGGGCGCTTCACAACCATCAGAATCAAACAAATAAAAGGAGAAAACTGTTATGGTAAGCAAGATGACCAAGATCGTAAACCCCATGGGCATGCACATGCGTCCCGCCGGTATGTTCGCTCAGGAAATGATGAAGTTCAACAGCGACGTGGTGCTGGTGTTCAAGGATAAGGAGATCAACGCCAAGAGCATCATGAACCTGATGGCCGCCTGCATCAAGTGCGGCAGCGAGCTGGAAGTTCGCTGCACCGGTGACGACGAGCAGGCCGCCCTGGACAAGGCTGTGAGCCTGATCGAAAGCGGTCTGGGCGAGTAATCAGCAAACGAACAGACAACACGCGGCGCCCCGGTCCACCAGATGGGCCGGGGCGCACCTGATAAAAAAGCCGACGAGAGGGGCACAAAGACCATGTTAAAGGGTACAGGAGCGTCCGCCGGTGTGGGCATTGGCCATGCGCTGGTGGTAAAAGAGCAGAATTTGGATTATTCCGCGGTGCAGTTTGCGGGTCAGCAGCAGGAGACCGAGCGCCTGAAGGCGGCTGCCTCTGCTGTGAGCCAGCGGCTGAGCAACATGGCGGCCGAGATGACCGAGAAGGTGGGCGAGCATGCCGCCGAGATTCTGTCCGGCCAGATCATGATGCTGAACGACCCGTTCATGATGGGCCAGATGGAGGAGCAGATTGCTGCGGGCAACGTGGCCGAGGCTGCGGTGGACACCGTTTGCCAGACTTTCATCGCCATGTTCAGCGGCATGGAGGATGAGCTGATGCGCCAGCGCGCCACCGACATCGGTGACCTGCGCGCCCGTCTGCTCAAGCAGCTGCTGGGTCTGCCGGATGTGGACCTGGCTCATGCCCCCGCCGGCACCGTGATTGTTGCCAAGGACTTCACCCCCAGCATGACTGTTGGCATCAGCCGGGAGAACGTGGTGGGCATCATCACCGAGATCGGCGGCCGCACCAGCCACTCCGCCATTCTGGCCCGCGCGCTGGAGATCCCCGCTGTGCTGGGCGTGCCCGGTGCGGCTGACACCATCCAGAACGGCGATTCCATTGCCATGGACGGTGAGTTCGGCCATGTGTATGTGAACCCGGACGAGCGGACTCTGAAGGACTACGAGGCCCGCCGCGAGGAATTTGAGCATCAGCGCCAGATGCTGAAGGCTTACCTGAACAAGCCCACCGTGAACGCGGACGGCCGCGCCGTGGGCCTGTATGCCAACATCGGCAAGCCGGAGGACGCCCAGGCTGCGCTGGAGAAGGGCGCCGAGGGCATCGGCCTGTTCCGCACCGAGTTTTTGTTCATGGACCGGGACAGCCTGCCCACCGAAGAGGAGCAGATGAACGCCTACCGTCAGGTGGCGGCGCTGTTCGCAGGCAAGGAGGTCATCATCCGCACCCTGGACGTGGGCGGCGATAAGGAGATCGACTACCTGCACATGAAGAAGGAGGAGAACCCCTTCCTGGGTCACCGGGCCATCCGTTACTGCCTGGATAACCCCGAGACCTACATGATCCAGCTGCGTGCTCTGCTGCGCGCCGGTGCGGACCACAAGAACATCAAGATCATGTTGCCTCTGGTCACCGGCCTGGAGGAGATTCGCGCCGCAAAGGCTATGCTGGAAAAGGCCAAGAAGGAGCTGGCCGCCGAGGGTCTGCCCTTTGACGCCAACGCACAGGTGGGCGTGATGATCGAGACTCCCGCCGCCAGCCAGATTGCCGATCTGCTGGCACAGGAGGCCGCCTTCTTCAGCATTGGCACCAACGACCTGACCCAGTACACCCTGGCAGTGGACCGGGGCAACCCGGACGTGGCATCTCTGTACACCCACTTCCATCCCGCTGTGCTGCGCAGCATCGCCAATGTGATCAAGGCCGCCAAGAAAGCCGGCATCCCGGTGGGCATGTGCGGCGAGGCTGCCGCCGATCCCGCTCTGATTCCCCTGCTGCTCAGCTGGGGCCTGGATGAGTTCAGCGTGAGCGCCAGCGCCGTGCTGGCCACCCGCCGCACCATCAGCCTGTGGAGCCAGCAGGAGGCGGACGACGTGCAGGCCGAGGCCATGAACCTTTCCAGCGTGAAGGGTATCCAGGGCTATCTGGCTTCCATGATCAAGAAGTAATTTTCAAAAAATGCAGGTCTGAAACGACCTGCATTTTTTTGCTGTGAACGCCCCGTTGTGCTATACTGGTAACATACAAAAGCGAATCGTTTGAAGGAGAAGTTTACCCATGCGTCTGCCCATGAATCCGGCCGTTACCGGCCTCACCCTTTCCGGCATCCGCCGGTTCACCGCCCTTGCCGCCCAGACCCCCGGCTGCGTGAAGCTGACTCTGGGCGAGCCGGAGTTCGACACTCCCCTGCCCATCCGGCAGGCGGCGCAGCAGGCGCTGGAGCAGAGCGATACCCACTACCCGCCCAACAATGGCCGCACCGAGCTGCTGGAGGCACTTTCCGCCTTCAGCGAAAAGCAGGGCCTGCACTATGCACCGGAGGAATTTGTGGTCACCTGCGGGGCCACCGAGGCGCTGCTGTGTGCTCTGTCCGGTGTGGTGGATGTGGGCGACGAGGTGCTGGTGCCCATTCCCGCCTTTGGTCTGTATGAATCTCTGATCGGCCTGTGCCGGGGCGTATACAAGCCGGTGAATACCGAGCCCTATGGCTTCCAGCTCAGCGAAGAGGCGCTGAACGCCGCCGTGAGCGAGCGCACCAAGGCCATCATCCTCACCAGCCCCAACAACCCCACCGGCTGCGTCTACACCAAAGAAAGCCTGGACGCGGTGGCGGAGCTCGTCCGCCGCACCGGGATCTATGTGATCTGCGATGATGTGTACTGGCAGCTGTGCTACACCGATTCTTTCGGCCGCTTTGCCGCCCTTTACCCGGACCTGCGGGAGAACATCATCGTGGTGGAGAGCTTCTCCAAGCCTTATGCCATGACTGGCTGGCGGTTGGGCTGGCTGGCGGCGGACGCGCCGGTGAAGCAGCAGCTGCAGAAGGTGCACCAGTACAGCGTGGTCAGCGTGACCAGCTTCTCCCAGACCGCCTGTATCACCGCGCTGGAAAGCGATGTGAGCGCCATGCGCCAGAGCTACCGGCAGCGGCGGGATTATGTGTACCAGCGTCTGTGCAAAATGGGCCTGCCGGTGAACAAGCCGGAGGGCGCGTTCTACATCTTCCCCTGCATCCGCCAGTTCGGCATGAGCAGTGAGGAGTTCTGCACCCGGCTCATTCAGGAGGGCGGGCTGGCCCTTGTGCCGGGCAGCTGCTTTGGCTCCGAGGGCTATGTGCGGCTTTCCTACTGCTGCGCACAGGACCAGCTGGAGGAGGGCCTGGACCGTCTGGAGGCCTTTCTGAATCAGCTCACAAAAGAAAAGTAATAAAAGAACGCAGAACCGGCCGACCCCATAATCGGGGCCGGCCGGTTCTGCATTTGTATCAAAAGAGAGGATCGCAAAATGAAAATCAGGTGCGGGCGGTCCAGCGGGCCAGCTCCTCGTCGGTGGCCAGCACGTAGTGGGTGCCGCCCAGATGCTGCTGCTTGCCCGCCAGGTAATCCACTCCGGCGGTGCGGTAATCGTAGCTCTTGGCCACCCGGCCCCGTTCGGTGCGGGGGTCCGGCTGGGGAATGGCGCTGAGCAGGCTCTGGGTGTAGGGATGTACCGGATTGTTGAAGATCTCTTCGGTGGTGCCGGTCTCCACCAGATGGCCCAGATGCAATACGCCGATCCGGTCCGAGATGTATTTCACCATGGACAGGTCATGGGCGATGAACAGGTAGGCGGTGCCGGTTTCCTCCTGCAGGTCCTTCATCAGGTTGACCACCTGGGCCTGGATGGAAACGTCCAATGCGCTGATGCATTCGTCGGCGATGATCAGCTTGGGGTCCATGATCAGCGCCCGGGCAATGCCCACGCGCTGGCGCTGGCCGCCGGAAAACTGGTGGGGGTAGCGGTCCGCGTGTTCGGGGGCCAGGCCCACCTTTTTCAGGATCGCCGCCACCTTTTCCTGGCGCTCGGCCCGGCTGGAGTACAGGTGATGGATATCCAGACCCTGGGCGATGATCTCCCCCACCTTTTTGCGGGGGTTCAGGCAGGCCATGGGGTCCTGGAAGATCATCTGCATCTGGGTACGCAGCTGCCGGTTCTGCTGGGCGTTCAGATCGCCGGAAATGTCCATGCCGTTGAACAGAATCTGCCCGGCGGTGGGCTTGTACAGCCGGATTACGCTGCGGCCGATGGTGCTCTTGCCGCTGCCGCTCTCACCCACCAGACCGTAGGTCTCGCCCGGGTAGATCACAAAATCCACGCCGTCCACCGCTTTCACGGTGAACTGGTGGCTGCCCTTGAAGTACTGCTTCAGGCCCTTGACTTCCAGAAGGGGTTTTCTTTCTTCCATTGTCAGATTCCCTCCTTCTTCATGCGTTCAATGCGGGCCTTCAGTTCGGGCGGCATCTCCACCTTGGGCGCCCGCTCATCCAGCAGCCAGCTGGCCGCGTAGTGGGTCTCGCTGATCTGGAACATGGGCGGGTCCAGCCGCTCGTCGATGTTGAGTGCGTAGGCGTTCCGGGGCGCAAAGGCGTCGCCGGGCACCGGATGCAGCAGGTTCGGCGGAGAGCCGGGGATGGTGTAGAGCCGGTCGTCCTCGGTGTCCAGATCCGGCATGGCGCTGAGCAGGCCCCAGGTGTAGGGGTGGCGGGGATCGTAGAAGATCTCGTCGATGGTGCCCGCCTCCACGATGCGGCCCGCGTACATCACGTTCACGAAGTCCGCAACCTTGGCCACCACGCCCAGGTCATGGGTGATGTAGATGACGCTGATGCCGCGCTCGGCCTGGATGCGTTTGATCAGCTCCAGGATCTTGGCCTGGATGGTCACGTCCAGCGCGGTGGTGGGCTCGTCGCAGATGAGCACATCCGGGTCACAGGCCAGGGCGATGGCGATGACCACGCGCTGGCGCATGCCGCCGCTGAGCTGGTGGGGATACTGGCGCATCCGCTTTTCCGGCTCCTCAATGCCCACCTCGGTGAGCAGACGCACGGCCTTGTCCCAGGCTTGCTGCTTGGGGGTCTTGTAATGCCAGACCATGCCCTCCATGATCTGCTTGCCGATGGGCATGGTGGGGTCCAGGCTGGTCATGGGGTCCTGGAAGATCATCGCGATCCGCTTGCCGTTGATGTGGCGGCGGATGTCGCGGGTTTTCATTTTCAGAATGTCCACGGTGGCGGGGGTGCCGTCGTTGTGGCGGTAGTTGTATACGATGCTGCCGCTGTTCACCACACTGTTGGAGGCCAGGATACCCATGGCCGCCTTGAAGGTGACGGACTTGCCGCTGCCGCTCTCGCCCACCACCGCCAGGGTGGTACCCCGGGACAGGTCAATGTTCACGCCGCGGATGGCGTTCACCGGGCCTGCGCCGGTCTTGAAGGTGATGGACAGATCCCGAATGGACAATACGGTTTCCTTTGCATTGTTTTCCATGGTCTGTCACCTCACATTTCCTTCAGTTTGGGGTCAAAGGCTTCCCGCAGGCCGTCGGCCAGCATGTTGAAGCAGAGCATCAGCAGCGACATTACCACAATGGGAGGAACAATCTGGTAGGGGTGGGTGGTGAAGCTGTTGAAGGTCTCGCTGATCAGGCTGCCCAGGCTGCACTGGGGGACGGGAATGCCCAGGCCCACGAAGCTCAAAAAGGCCTCGGTAAAGATCGCGGTGGGGATGCTGAACATCAGCTGGGTGATGATCTGGCCGATGATGTTGGGCAATACTTCCTTGAAGATGATCAAAAAGCTGCCCGCGCCCAGGGTACGGCTGGCCAGAACGAATTCCTGCTCCTTCAGCTTGAGCATCTCGGCCCGGGCGATACGGCTCATGTTGATCCACTCGGTGATGACCAGCGCGATGACGATGGTGGTGAAGCCGGGCTTGACCACCAGAAGCAGCAGCGTCACAATCACCAGACGGGGAATGCCGTTGTTGATCTCCACGAAGCGCTGCATGATGGTGTCCACCCAACCGCCGAAGTAGCCGCTGATCAGGCCGTAGCACATGCCGATGGTCATGTTGATCACGGCGGACACAATGGCGATGCCCAGGCTGACCCGGGTGCCTTCCCACACGCGGGTGAAGATGTCGCGGCCCAGGGTGTCGCTGCCGAACCAGTAGTAGGTGTCGGTCAGGCCTTTTTCCTCGTATTCGTTCACCACGCGGCTGCCGGTGGTGGTGGTGAGCACCTCGTCGCCGTTGAAGATGCCCAGGTTTTCAATCACCGAGATGCGGGGCGCGAAGTTCTTTTCGCTCAGGGTCTGGCTGGAATAGCTGCGGCCGCTCAGACTGGGGCCGATCACCGCCATGACCACAATGATGAGAATGAGCGCCAGAGCGATGACTGCGCCCTTGTTGGAAACAAAACGGTGCAGCACGTCGTGCCAGTAGCCCTGGCTGGCGAAGTTTGCATCCAGATGATCCTCACGGCTGCTGCGCAGGGTGAAATCCTCCGGCCGCAGGTCCGGGAGATCGGCCCGGGTGCCGGCGGGAATGGTTTGTACCTGATTCATACCTTCGCCACCTTCTTTCTGCCGAACAGTACCAGCCGCCAGCGGGCAAAGAAGCCCATGCGGCCGCCCTCACCGGTTACCCGGATGCGGGGGTCGATCACGCCGTAGAGCAGGTCCACCACCAGCATGATGCCAATGTACATGGCGCTGTAGATGAAGCTCAGGGCGATGACCACGTTGTAGTCGTTGGACTGGATGGCCGTGACCAGCAGGCTGCCCACGCCGGGAATGGAGAAGATCTTCTCCACCACCAGGCTGCCGGTCATCAGGTCTACGATCAGGGGCGCCAGCACGGTGATGATGGGGATCAGCGCGTTGCGCAGCGCATGACGCAGAATCAGCGGAGCGCCGTTGATGCCCTTGCTCTCGGCCAGCAGCATGTACTCGCTGCCCAGTACCTCCATCATTTCGTTGCGGGTGAACCGGGCAATGGAGGCCATGGTGAACATGCTCAGCGCGATGCTGGGCATCACGCTGGAAAGAAATGGTGTGTTTGCGGAATACAGCATGGGCAGCCATTTTAGCCGGAAGCCCAATGTGTAACTGAGTGCTAGAGCGAATACGTAGCTTGGCACCGAAACGCCCAGCACCGAGATGGCGGTGCACAGGCTGTCCAGCCAGGTGTTGTGATTCAGTGCGGCGATCACACCCAGAATGAGCCCCAGCACCGCACCCAGGGCAACGGCCATGCCGCCCACCTGAATGCTGATGGGAAGGCGGGTCTGAATGAGCTGGCTGATGGGGGTGTTTTTGCTGATGTTGTAGCTCACGCCGAAATCACCCTGCACCAGGTTGGCCACATACCGCCCGAACTGGACCAGCACCGGCTGATCCAGACCGTATTTTTCGTTCAAGACGATGCGCTGGTCTTCGGTGAGCTTCTCGTCGTTGAAGGGGGAGCCGGGCATGAGCTGCAGCAGGCAGAACAGCACCAGCGTAATGGCCAGAAGGGTGAATACCGAGATGAGCACTCGTTTCAGAATATAACTTTTCACAAGCGATCTCCCTCTTTTGATACAGTCTTTTGATACAAAAAACCCTGAACGGGGCAGGCGCCGCAATGCGCCCGCCGGACAAAAAAGCCGCACAAGCTTCCCTTGCCTTGCAAAGCCAAGGGAAGCTGTGCGGCATAAAATTCAGGGGGTTATCGGAATTGTCCCGCCCGCGGAACGGGCGGTTCAAAGGGCCTTAGCCCTTGGTGGCACTCTTGAACACCCGGTTCAGAGCAACGGGGTGGAAGTCCACGCCGGTCACATTGGACTTAATCATGCAGGCATCGGCCTTGGTGTAAACGGGAACGATAACAGCCTCGTCCATGATGATCTTCTCCGCGTCGTACAGGGCCTGCCAGCGAGCGGAAGCGTCGCTTACGTACTGGCCGGTGGTGCAGTCGGCGATGATGGCGTCGTACTCGGCATTGCTCCACTTGCCGTAGTTGTTGTTGTTATCGGTGATCCACATGTTCAGGTAGGTCATGGGATCGGCGTAGTCGGGGCCCCAGCGGGTCAGGCAGACTTCGTAGTTGCCTTCCTGGATGTCCTCAACGCGCTGCTTCTTGGGCTCAACCTTGATCTCCATGGTCACGCCGGGCAGGTTGGTTTCCATCTGCTCCTTGATAACAGCGGCCACGTTCTGGGATTCGGTGGTGTCCTCCACCAGCAGCTGGAAGGTGAAGGTATCCTGGCCCAGCTCAGCCTTGGCGGCTTCCAGGTACTCGGCAGCCTTGGCGGGATCGTCGCTGCAGACATCCTGGAACATGGTCTGATCTTCCGAGAAGTCGCTGCCGTCCGGGCCGGTGGCAAACTGCGGGGGAACGGCGGTGTAGGTGGCCAGAGAGCCGTCCTTCACCACGTCCTCCACGATGGAGGTACGGTCAATGGCGTGGGTCAGAGCCAGGCGCAGGTTCTGGTTGGCCAGAGCGGGTACGCCGTCCATGTTCAAGGTCAGGTACCACAGGTAGCCGGCGCCGTGTACGCTCAGTTCAGGGTCGCCCTGAACCTGGTCCACCTGGTCGCCGCTCAGCTTGACGATGTCCAGATCGCCGTTCTGGTAGCTCATGAAGGCCTGCTGGCTGTCCTTGATGACCTGGTAGTTCAGGCCGTCCAGTTGGACCTTGTCAGCGTCGTAGTAGTCGGGGTTCTTCACCAGGCTGAAGGACAGAGCCGCGGGCTCGTAGCTGTCCAGAATGAAGGCGCCGTTGCTCAGCACGGTGTCCGGGCTGGTGCCGAAGGTGCCCTCAGCCAGGCTCTCATAGAATGCCTGGTTCACCGGGTAGAAGGTGGGGAAATACATCAGGTTCAGGAAGTAGGGAACGGGAACGGTCAGCTCCACCTGCAGGGTCTTGTCGTCCACTGCGGTGACGCCCAGCTCGCTCTTATCCATCTCGCCGGCGATGATCTCGGCGGCGTTCTTGATCTGGCCGATGTCGCTCATCATGTAGCTGTACTCGGAGGCGGTGGCGGGATCAGCCGCGCGCTGCCAGGCGAACACGAAGTCGTTGGCGGTAACGGGATCGCCGTTGGACCAGTTGGCATCCTCACGCAGGTGGAAGGTGTAGGTGCAGCCGTCCTCGCTCACCTCGTAGCTCTCGGCAATGGCGGGAACGGGCTGACCGTCCGCGTCCATTTGCATCAGGCCGTCGGTGAAGTCGGCGATTACCTCAAAGCTGGTGCCGTCGGTGGCCAGCTGGGGGTCCAGCGAGGCGACCTCGACCTCAGTCATAACATTCAGCACGTTGCTGCCGGTTGCGGCTGCAGTGCCGGAAGAGGACGCCGCGGTGGAAGTGCCGCTGGCTGCAGCGTCGCCGCCGCCGCAGGCGACCATGCTCAGCGCCAGTGCACCGGCCAGTGCGGCGGCGCCCATGCGTTTCCAAAGTTTCATGTGTGTGTGCTCCTCTCTTTTTGGATTGGATCTTCGCAAACCCCTTGAAACGAAAAAAGAGCAGGCAGCCCGGCGGGAATCTGCCCGCCGGCCCCTGACATCTCTGTCGTTGTTTAGCATTATACTGCGCGAAAGTGATAAAGTCAAACAGTGAGAAAGCATTTTGTGAAAATGCATAGGAATACAAGTGAAAAAAGTGTGAAAACAAGCGATTTGCTGGAGATATGTCCTTGATAAGCAAACAAAAAATCCCATAGAACTGCTTGCAATAACAAGGGCAAGCAGTTCTATGGGGAATTCAAGAAAAAAGTGTATTCAGTTCAAGAACAACAGCAGTTCGTCTGCAGCGAGTCCGGCGGCCAGCACGCTTTCGTCAAAATCGAAGGTATCCGCATGCAGAGGAATACCGGTTCCGGTGCCCAGCAGCAAAAACAGACCGGGCAGCTGCTGCTGATAGAAGGAAAAATCCTCCGAGATCATCAGCGGTTCGTCCAGTACCTGAAGCTCGGGCAGGGCGGTGCGAGCCTGCTCAAACAGGGCCTGGTCGTTGCGCACCGGCGGATAGCCGGCCGAGAAGGCGATGGTAAAGCTGCAGCCGGTTTCCCGCTCGAGGGTGTTGGCCAGATCCCGCAGCATGGCCTCGGCGGCGTTGAACATCTCGTCGGAATAGACCCGTAGGGTGCCCAGCAGCAGGCTGGAGTCGCTGATGGCATTGCGGGCCTGACCACTGGTCAGCTTGCCGAATTTCAGCAGGCGGGGCTCCTCCGCCCGGCCCAGCAGCTCCATCCGCCGGTAGCTCTCGCACAAAAAGGCGGAAGCGGCATACAATGCATCCCGTCCCTCGTGGGGCTTGGCCACGTGGCTGCTTTTGCCGGTTACGGTCACGGTCACCTCACTGGAGCGGGCCAGCAGCGGACCGGGTCGGCTGGCGATGGCTCCGGCAGGCAGGTCCGGCCAAAGATGCCAGCCGAAGATCCGGTCGCAGTGGTATTCTTCAAACACGCCGCTGTCGCACACCAGTTTTGCGCCGCCGGTGGTCTCCTCGGCGGGCTGGAACACCAGCAGCACGTTCCGGGGCAGCTTGTCCAGCACTTCGCTCACCCGCCCGGCCAGCGCCAGCACCATGGCCATGTGGCCGTCGTGACCGCAGGCGTGCATTTTGCCTTCGTGGCGGGAGGCGTAGTCGCAGCCGCTGCGCTCGGCGATGGGCAGAGCGTCCATATCGGCCCGGAAGGCAGCAGTGTGGGGCTTGCCTGCGTCAAAGTAGGCGCACAGGGTGCTTTCGCAGGGCGAAAACAGGGTGCAGGGATACTGCTCCAGCACCCGGCGGATATAGGCCAGGGTTTCGGGCAGGTCAAAGTCGGTTTCCGGGATCTGGTGCAGGTCCCGGCGGTATTGGGTCAGCAGCTGCTGCGTCATGAAATGTCTCTCCCCTCTCAGCCGGTGGCATAGCATGGTACGCCGGCTTTTGTTTGCGTTTTGCTCCTATTATAAGGCACCCGGCCCGGATGCACAAGCGCGGAAACGCCGGGGAAAAGAAGGAAAAAGCCGTTGACTTCACCTTGATAGCGTGCTATGATGCAGATATATGGATAGAGGCGCGGGTGCGATGAACCCCACAGGAGCCGGCAGGCACGGAGCGTGGGGTGGGGCAAGCCCGCCGAATCGGCGCATCCGGGCACGGCGGCGCCGATGGGGCCCCGGGGAATACCCGCGGCACTGTCCGCGGAAGGACCGCGGGGGCGCTATCTTACCCGTAAGCGGTGGTATTGTCCACGCGCCGGTAAGGCCACAGCGCCCTTCCGGCGCGTTTTTTGTTGTATGCAAGCTTACAAATAGAGAGAGGAGCAGCCGTTATGACCGCAAAGAATCTGAAGGGCTCCATCGTGGCCCTGATCACCCCCTTCCATGAGGATGGAAGCGTTAATTTTGAAAAACTGGCCCAGCTGGTGGACTTCCACCTGGAAAACGGCACCGATGGTTTGCTGATTCTGGGCACCACCGGCGAGAGCTCGGCCATGAGCCATGAGGAGGACGACGCAGTCTGCGAATTCGTGGTCAAGCGGGTGGCCGGCCGGGTGCCGGTGATCGCGGGCAGCGGTTCCAACTGCACTCAGACCATGCTGGAAAAGAGCCTGAGCTTTGAAAAGCTGGGGGCGGACGGTCTGCTGCTGATTACTCCTTACTACAACAAGACCAATGAGGAGGGTATGTACAACCACTTCAAGACGGTGGCGGATGCAGTGCATATCCCCTGCATTCTGTACAATGTGCCCGGACGCACCGGCTGCGGTATCTCCGAGGACGTGGTGCGCCGCCTGTCGACCCATCCCAACATCATGGGTATCAAGGAGGCCTCCGGCAACCTGAGCTATACCGCCAAGATCGCCCGCTATGTGAATGAGGATTTCGCCCTCTATTCCGGCAATGATGATATGGTCCTGCCCATTCTGTCGCTGGGCGGCAGCGGCGTGATCTCGGTGCTGGCCAACATTCTGCCCCGCCAGACCCGCGATATGGTCATGAACTATCTGAACGGGGACCGGCAGAAGGCGCTGGAGACCCAGCTGGGCCTGCTGGACGTGATCAACGGCCTGTTCCTGGAGGTAAACCCCATCCCCGTGAAGGAGGCCATGAACCAGATGGGCATGGATGTGGGTGGTTATCGCCAGCCTCTGGGGCCCATGGGTGAAGCCGCAAAGGCCAAGCTGACCGCTGCCCTGAAGGCTGCCGGACTGGTTTGAGCGCAGGGGTTTGAAAAATGGCCGGGAATGTGGCATAATAGAACGGCCAAAACAAAGCAACAAGGTGGGAAAAGACACGTGAACGCAGAACAGATTATTCAGTACATCGCAAACGCCGAGAAGAAGACCCCGGTGAAGATCACCATTCAGGAGAAGGAGCCCCTGAACTACGGCTCCGCCAAGGTGTTCGGCACCGGTGCCAAGATCGTGTTTGGCGACTGGAAGGAGCTTGGCCCCATTCTGGAGGCCAATGCGGATAAAATTGAGGACATGGTGGTGGAAAACGACTGCCGCAATTCGGCCATTCCCCTGCTGGACCTGAAGGGCATCAATGCCCGCATCGAGCCGGGCGCCATCATCCGAGAGCAGGTGGAGATCGGCGACGCGGCGGTCATCATGATGGGCGCCATCATCAACATTGGAGCTGTCATCGGCGAGGGCACCATGATCGATATGGGCGCTGTGCTGGGCGGCCGAGCCACGGTGGGCAAGCATTGCCATGTGGGCGCGGGCGCGGTGCTGGCCGGTGTGGTCGAGCCCGCCAGCGCAAAGCCGGTGATCCTGGAGGACGACGTTCTGGTGGGTGCCAACGCGGTAGTCATCGAGGGCGTGCATGTGGGCGAAGGCGCGGTGATTGCCGCCGGCAGCGTGGTCATCGAGGATGTGCCTGCGGGCGCTGTGGTGGCCGGTGTTCCTGCCCGGGTCATCAAACAGAAGGATGAAAAAACCACCCAGAAAACCGCCCTGCAGGACGCCCTGCGTACCCTGTAAGCAAAAGGCCCGGCGCTGCCGGGCCTTTTTTGACGGATCAACTTTTTGTATAATCAAATAAATAATATACAAGAAAGGGGGATCAAGATGAAAAAGAAGGTTCTGGTTATCAGCGCCAGCCTGCGGCCGGGCAGCAATTCCCATGCACTGGCCGAGCAGTTTGCCGAAGGTGCACGGCAGGCGGGCCATGAGGTGGAGCTGGTGAGCCTGCGGGACAAGGAGATCCGGTTCTGCCGGGGCTGCACTGCCTGCCAGAAAACCGGCAGCTGTGTGATTCGGGACGATGTGGCCCCGCTGCTGGAAAAGCTGCGCGCTGCTCAGGTGGTGGCCTTTGCCACGCCCATCTATTATTACGAGCTGTGCGGCCAGCTGAAAACCTTCCTGGACCGTACCGAGCCGCTGTACGGGAGAGAGAACGCCTTCCGGCAGGTGTATCTGCTCAGTGCGGCCGCTGAAACCGAGGACTTTGTGCCAAAGCGTGCGGAAAGCGGTATCCAGGGTTGGATCGACTGCTTTGAAAACCTGGAACTGGCAGGCACCGTATTTGCGGGCGGCGTGCAGGGTCCGGGCGAGATGACCGGACACTCGGCACTGGAACAGGCCCGGGCTATGGGAGCGGCCATTCAATAAAAAAGAAAGCGGGCGGGATCTTTCGATCCCGCCCGCTTGTTCTTTAAAATTATCGTTTTTCTGCACGGAAGAACAGGGCGACGGTGCCGGGGCCGGAATGGGCGCCGATCACCGGGCCGATGGTGGAAATGCACACCCGTTTTACGCCCAGAGCGGCGATCTTGTCGGCCACATAGCGGCAGTCCTCCAGGCAGTCGCCGTGGCTCACAAAGACCACCTGCTCGCTGCGGTCGTAGGTGCTGGCGGCGAAGTGCTTGACCAGAGCGTCCAGGCTGGCCTTGCGCCCGCGCACCTTTTCCATGGGGATCAGCTTGCCTTCCTCGTCCACATGCAGCACCGGCTTGATGCCCAGCAGGGTGCCGGCCACCGCCGCGGCGCCGCTTACGCGGCCGCCCCGCTTCAGGAACATCAGGTCATCCACCGTGAACCAGGCGCAGATGGACTGGCGGTTTTCCACAAACCAGTCTGCCACCTCACGCAGGCTCTTGCCCTCGTTTTTCAGGCAGGCGGCATAATACACCGCCAGGCCCTCGCCCATGCTGGCCTGCAGGGTATCGATCACCTCGATGGTGCGCTCGGGGAACTGCTCCCGCAGCTCCTCAGCAGCCAGACGGGCGGAATTGAAGGTGCCGGAAAGGCCGCTGGAGAAGGCCAGGTACAGAATGTCCTTTCCCTGCTCCAGAACAGGGGTAAAGGTATCCAGGAAATCCGCCTGGTTGATCTGGCTGGTGGTGCTCACCTCACCGGCTCGCAGCCGGTCGTAGAATTCCTTGGGCGAAAGCTCCCGGTTATCGGGATAATTACGGTAATTCTTGCCGCCCAGCGTAAAGACCAGAGGCATTACCTCCACCTGCATCTCCTGTACCAGTTCCACCGGCAGATCGGTGGTGGAATCGGTGAACAACACATATTCTGCCATGAAAAAACCACTCCATTTCCTGTTTGCGGGCTCCTGCCCGCTTGTGACACTGCCCGCAGAAGATACAGGGCGAGGAATCACTGTAAAAAAATTGTAGCACACAATGGCCGGAATTTCCAGCGTTACCAAAAAACGAACCCGCCGCGGCATTCGCCGCGGCGGGTACAAAAGAGATTCAGGTTTCTTTCCGGCGGTGCAGCCAGTCCAGAATGCGCTGCTCACCGTACAGACAGACAAGGCCCAATGCGCCCATGACCACAAAGATCACAATGGGAACAAGAAGACCACCGTCCGCCAGGCTGCTTCCGGCCACCGTGCTGGTGACCACACTGGGGATGCGCGCCAGGGTGCAGATGAAGAAGAACTCCCCCGGCTTCACCGGCAGAAAGGGGCCGATGTAGGTGAGCATGTCCTTGGGGGTGCCGGGCAGGAAAAACAACAGGTACAGCGCCCGCCGCGCCCGCTGCTCATCCTGCAAAAAGCGGTACTTGTGAAAGGCCTGGGCGGGAACGGCCTTTGCGCCCAGCAGCTTCATGGCGGCATAGATGAACATGCTGCCCAGCAAAATGCCTGCCAGACAGATGAGCAGGCCGCCCACCGGGCCGAACAAGGCGCCAGCCATCAGCTCCACCGGCTCGCCGGGAAGGACGGCCACAACCACCTGCAGAATCTGCAGCGCCAGGAACACCAGAATCCCCCAAATCCCCTTGCTCTGCACCCAGCCGATGAACTGGTCCCGGGCGGCCTGGCTGGTCAGAATGGCCCACAGCTCATCGCGGAACGCCAGCACAGCCGCGCCGCCTGCCAGGCAGACCAGCAGCAGAGCTGCAGCCGCGGCCCAGCGGCGGGCACGGGGGGATGCAAGGGGGTGGTTCATAGCGCAAAGGTCTCCTTTCACAAGGAATGGAAATTACTCCAGATCGCCGGTCAGGGTCATTACTGCGGCCAGGGCGGCAATGGGTGCAGTCTCACACCGCAGAATGCGGGGACCAAGGCCCACAGGGGTGGCACCGGCATCAATGAGTGCCTGGGCCTCCTCCTCGGAGAAGCCGCCCTCTGCCCCGGTGATCAGAGCGATGCGGCCGCCTTCGGCGGGCACGCACTGGCGCAGCGGACGGCCGCCCTTTTCGTAGAAAAAGAGCACCGCATCAAATTCACAAAAGCGCCCGGGCAGCTGGCTGATGTTCAGCGGCAGCTCCACCTGGGGCAGAATGCCCCGGCCGCACTGCTTGGCAGCCTCGGCGGCAATGCGGGCGTAGCGCTGGTTCTTCTGGTCCTCCTTTTTGGGAGTCACCACGCAGAACCGGCTGAAAAAGGGCACGATGCGCTCGGCGCCCAGCTCCACGGATTTCTGCAGAATCAGCTCCAGCTTATCCTGCTTGGGGTAGCCCGCGAAGACGGTAACCTTTGCCTTGGGCTCGGCGGTGCAGGGCCGCTTGCCGGAAACGGACAGGGTCACCTTATCCGGCTCGATGGCGGTGATCACGCCATCGTAGTCAAAACCTGCCCCGTCGCACAGAATGACCTGCTCGCCGGTCTTTGCCCGCATCACCTTACCCAGGTGGTGGGCGTCCGCTCCGGTAATCCGGGCGGTATCGCCGGAAATCTCACTGGTAAAATAGCGGTGCGGCATCTCAGGCTTCGCCCCCGTTTTTGCACAGGATGGCCACCCAGCCGTTCTGCTCGCGCACCTCGACCACGTTCAGACCGGCGGCGCGCAGGCCTTCCACCACCTCGTCCCGGCGGGTGTCGATCACGCCGCTGGCAATGAAGGTGGCGCCAGGAGCCATCAGGGCGGGCACATGGGGGGCCAGGCTCAGGATGGCGTTGGCCACGATGTTGGCGGTGATGATGTTGTAGGTACCGGTGGCCTTGTCGGACAGATCGCCGATCAGCACCTGCAGCTTGTCATCCACCCCGTTCAGAGCGGCGTTCTCACCGGCGGTGCGCACGCACATGGGGTCGATGTCCACGCCCTCGGCGCTGGCCGCGCCCAGCTTCAGAGCCGCAATGGCCAAAATGCCGCTGCCGGTGCCGATGTCCAGCATCCGCTCGCCGCCCTTCACCAGGCCGTCCAGCACCTCCAGGCAGAGGGCGGTGGTCTCGTGGGTGCCGGTGCCGAAGGCCATGCCCGGGTCCAGCTTGATGACCACACGGTCGGTGTCGAATTCCTCCCAGCTGGGCACGATGGCCAGCCGCTGGCCGATGGTCAGGGCGTGGTAATAGGCTTTCCAGCCGTTCTCCCAGTCGTCCTGCTCCACGCCCTCGGCGGCCAGGGTGTAGTCCACCTCAGCGGCGGCCAGGCGGCTGCGGACCAGCTCCACCACCTCGGCGGGGTTTTCGTCCGGCGCCAGATACAGATGCACGATCACCTTTGTGCGGTCCTTGTCCAGCAGATCCTGCTCGATCAGGTCCACGTGGGCGATCTGCTCCACCTGGGTCTCCAGGTCGGAATAGTCTTCGATGTAGATGCCGCCGCCGGAGATGCCGGTGGCGATGGCCTCGGCGGTGTCTGCCTGGGCCTTGGGTACGGTGATGCGGATATCGGTCCACTGCATAGATCAAAACCTCGGTTTCTTATATATAGTATTCTATATTATAGCATTTTTTATGGCCGGTTCGTGAACAGCCCATGAAAAAATACGCCTGCCCGGCCAGGCCAGGCAGGCGAAACGGGGCGGTCAGCCCTGATATTCATGCTCGCAGTACACGCAGCGGCATACGCCCTTCTCGTTGCGGGTGTACAGCCGGGGCAGAGAGGATTCCACCTGGGTGATGCAGTGGGGGTTCTGGCAGTCACCCAGCACCTCGGTGTGCTCCGGAATCACCTGGTTATCGGTCTCACTTTCCAGCATGGTGAGGATCAGCGCCATGCGCACGAAGCGGCCGAAGTTTGCCTGCTCGAAGTAAGCGGCGCGGGGGTCGTCGTCCACCTCGGTGGCGATCTCGTTGACCCGGGGCAGCGGATGCATCACAATCATGTCCGGCTTTGCCAGCGCCATCTTGGCGGCATCCAGAATGTAGCGGTCCCGCAGGCGCAGGTACTCCTCCTGGTCCGCGAAGCGCTCGCCCTGTACGCGGGTCATGTAGAGCACATCCACCTCGCCGATGGCGTCCTCCAGCTTCTCCACCTCCCGGATGGGGAAGCCGGCAGCGGTCATATCATCCCGGATGTAGCTGGGGATCATCAGCTCCTTGGGGCTGATCAGCACGAACCGGATGCCCTCGTAGCGCATCATGGCGCGGATCAGGCTGTGCACCGTGCGGCCGAACTTCAGATCGCCGCACAGGCCGATGGTCAGATTGTTCAGCCGGCCCTTCAGACGGTGGATGGTGAGCAGGTCGGTGAGGGTCTGGGTGGGATGCTGGTGGCCGCCGTCACCCGCGTTGATCAGCGGGCACTTGATCTTGGCAGCTGCTGCGGTGGCCGCGCCCTCACGGGGATGGCGCATGGCAATGATATCCGCATAGCACTGGACCACGCGGGCGGTGTCGGCCACCGTTTCGCCCTTGGCGGCGCTGGAGGAATTGGCCGAAGAAAAACCCAACACCTTGCCGCCCAGCCGGAGCATTGCGGATTCGAAGCTCAGGCGGGTGCGGGTGCTGGGTTCAAAAAACAGGGTGGCCAGGATCTTGCCGTCACATTTGTGGGCGTAGGCGGCGGGGTCGTCGATGATGCGGTCGGCCAGAGCAAGCAGCTGGTCGATCTCGGCGGTGGAAAGATCCAACGGACTGATCAGTTTCTTCACAAGGTAGTCCCCCTTTGTTATTATCGTTCCTATTCTACACCAGTCGGCGGACACTGACAATAGTCAATCCTTAATTTTGCCGCCCTTTGACGAATACGGTTCCCGGGCGGCGGAAATACTACCGGAAAGACCATTTGAAAAAGGAGAAGTTTGCCATGAAGATCACGCCCCGGGAATACGACGAAATGAACCGGCGGGCCAGCCCCCATTCCAAGCTGGGAAAGGACTGCCTGTGGTCGTTTTTTGTGGGCGGCGGCATCTGCCTGGTGGGCGAGGTGCTGCGGCGGGCGTATCTGGCAAAGGGCTTTGTGCTCAGCGATGCCTCTGCCATGACCAGCGTGACCCTGATTCTGTTCAGTGCGGTGCTCACCTCGCTGGGCTGGTATCAGAAGATAGCCACAAAGGCCGGGGCGGGCACGCTGGTGCCCATCACAGGCTTTGCCAACTCGGTGGTGAGCAGCGCCATGGAATACCGGTCCGAGGGCTTTGTGCCCGGCGTGGGGGCCAAGATGTTTCTGATCGCCGGGCCGGTGGTGGTGTACGGCCTGGCGGCCAGCGCGGTGTGGGGGCTTGTTTACCATCTGCTGCGGCCATTCATATAAGGGGAAGGAATGAGGACCATGACGAACGCCGTGCGTACCGGCGATACCATCCGCTTTCGAGACCCGCCCTGCATTTCCGCCTTTGCCGCTGTGGGCGGAAAGCGGGAGAGCGAAGGTCCGCTGGCGGCAAAATTTGATCTGCTGTTTGAGGAAAATACACTGGGAGAGCTTACCTGGGAAAAGGCCGAGAGCCGCCTGCAGCGCTATTGCCTGGACCTGGCGCTGAAAAAGGGCCGCTGCAGCCCTCAGATGCTGGACCTGGTGCTGGGAGGCGATTTGCAGAACCAGTGCACCGCCACCGGTTACACCATGCGGGAGCTGGACGCGCCCTTTGCCGGGCTGTACGGCGCCTGCAGCACCATGGCCGAGGCGATGGGGCTGGCCGCCTGCCTGGCGGCAGGCGGCTGCGTTTCGCGGGCAGCGGCGCTGGCCAGCAGCCATTTCTGTGCGGCGGAACGGCAGTTTCGCACTCCCCTCACCTACGGAGGCAAGCGCACCCCCACCGCTCAGTGGACTGCCACCGCCGCAGGCTGCTGCCTGGTGGAGCCCCAGGGCCCAGGGCCTTATGTGCGGGCGGTGACCTTCGGCCGGGTGCGGGACTATGAAATCTGCGACATCAACAACATGGGTGCGGCCATGGCCCCTGCAGCCGCAGAGACCATTCTGCGCTATTGTGAGGACACCGGCTGCGCGCCCTCTCAGTTTGACGCGGTGTATACCGGTGATCTGGGCATCGTGGGCACCCGCCTTTTGAAGGAGCTGTTGGAAAAGGAGGACATGGACCTGAAAAACCACCGGGATTGTGGGCTTACCTTGTATGATGTGCAGCACCAGGATGTGCAGGCAGGAGGCAGCGGCGCGGGCTGCTCGGCCAGTGTGCTGTGTGCCAGTGTGCTGCCCGCTCTGCAGAAGGGGGAGCTGAACCGGGTGCTGTTTCTGTCCACCGGAGCGCTGATGAGCCAGATCACCTTTCTGCAGGGCGAGAGCATTCCCGGTGTGGCCCATCTGGTGGAGCTGAGTGCCGGAAGGGAGGAAGGCGAATGAGCTATTTGTGGGCATTTGTGGTGGGCGGTGTGCTGTGTGTGATCGGGCAGGTGCTCATTGATCTGACCAGCCTGACCCCCGCCCGGATTCTGGTGAGCTATGTGGTGAGCGGAGTGGTGTTGTCCGCCCTGGGGCTTTACGGCCCGCTGGTGGAGCTGGCGGGTGCCGGGGCCACGGTGCCCCTCACCGGCTTTGGGCATCTGCTGGCCCAGGGAGTGATCGACGCGGTGAACCGGATGGGTCTTCTGGGCATTCTGGCCGGAGGATTTACGGCGGCTGGAGCCGGGGTGACCGCCAGCCTGATCTGCGGCGTGGCAGCTGCGGCACTGGGCCATCCTCACGACCAGAACTGACAATTGTGCAAAGAAATTCCGGTTTTTTGCACTGGAATGAAAAATCTATGTAAAGTTTTGCCCCGGTCTGTTGACCGGGGCTTTTCATTTACGGTATTTATATTATGGACCCATAAAATCTAAGTAAAATTTAAGAAACAGCGAGAGGGCACGGAAGGATACCGGCCCGAAAGCAGGAGGAAAAATCATGCAGCTTGCAAATGTTCTGAGCCTTTTGGGAGGCCTTGCGCTCTTCCTTTACGGCATGCACATGATGAGCGGCGGCCTGGAGGCCGCGGCCGGCAACCGGATGAAGAGCATCCTGGAAAAACTCACCGCCAACCGTTTTCTGGGCGTTGCGGTGGGCGCAGGTATTACCGCAGTGATCCAGTCTTCCAGTGCCACCACGGTCATGGTGGTCGGTTTTGTAAACAGTGGCCTGATGAGCCTGCGCCAGGCGGTGTGGATCATCATGGGCGCCAACATCGGTACTACCATCACCGGCCAGCTGATCGCCCTGGATGTGGGCGCGCTGGCGCCGCTCATGGCCTTTGCGGGCGTGGCGCTGGTGGTTTTCTTCAAAAACCCCAAGCTGCACAACTACGGCAGCATCGTGGCCGGTCTGGGTGTACTGTTCATCGGTATGGACATGATGAGCGCCGCCATGAAGCCTCTGGCCGATGAGCCCGCCTTCGTTTCCCTGATGACCCACTTTGAGAACCCGATCCTGGGCATCCTGGCGGGCGCGGTATTCACCGCTCTGATTCAGTCCTCTTCCGCCAGTGTGGGCATTCTGCAGGCGCTGGCCGCCAGCGGTGCGATCAGCTTCTCCAGCGCGGTGTTCGTGCTGTTCGGTCAGAACATCGGTACCTGCATCACCGCGGTGCTGGCCAGCATCGGCACCAGCCGCAATGCCAAGCGCACCACTCTGATTCACCTGATGTTCAACATCATCGGTACCATCATCTTCACTATCGTGTGCGTGCTGTTCCCGCTGCCCGCTCTGGTGGCATCGTTCACGCCGGAGAATATCCCCAGCCAGATCGCCAACATGCACACCCTGTTCAACATCGTAACCACTCTGCTGCTGCTGCCTCTGGGCACTCAGATGGCTGCACTGACCGAGCACATCCTGCCGGAACCCGCCGAGAAGACCGAGGAGGAGAAGCGCGAGATGATGGGCCTTGCCTATCTGGACAAGACCACCCTGGGCTCCTCCGCTGTATGGCTGGGCAAGCTGCAGCAGGAGCTGGGCCGCATGCTGGATCTGGCCAGCGAAAACGTGGACGCCGCCTTCCGGGCCGTTATCAGCGGGCCGGACGAGAAGACCGAAAAGGCCATTCGCACCGAGGAACTGGTGGACCTGCTCAACAAGGAGATCAGCCATTACGTGGCAAAGGCCATGGTGCGCGAGACCAACGCCGAGGACTCTGCAGCGGTGGCTTCCGGCTTCCGCATCGCGGGCAACATCGAGCGGATCAGCGACCACGCCATGAACATTCTGGGCTACGGCCAGCGGTTGGAAAAGGAGAACATCCAGCTGTCGGATGACGCGCTCAAGGAGCTGATGGAGATGCGCGCTGTCTGCGCCAAGGCGCTGCGCTACCTGCACGGCGATTCCCGGCTGGACAATGCTGCCAAGCTGGAGCAGACCATCGACGACATGACCACCCGCTTCCGGGAAAATCACATGCACCGCATGAAGAACGGCGAGTGCAGCGACGAGGGCTGCATCCTCTACTCTGAGATCCTCACCGACTTCGAGCGTGTGGGTGACCATGTGTTGAACATCGCCCAGGAGCTGAGCCGTACCGCGCAGGTTCTGGCATAAACAAAAATCAAAAGGGCCCTCCCCGGGATTTCCCGGGGAGGGCCCTTTTTGCTGCAATGGTTGGGCAGACAACCGCATTCCAGAGCAAAAGAGCGTAGCATGAAAGATGTAAACCATCCCATATGATTCTGGAAATGAGGTAATATATGAAGGGTTTTTCAACAACCAAACTTCGCCGCCGGATCGCGGTGCTGGCCCTGGCGGCAGCGCTGCTGGCCGTTCCCGTCGGAGCAGCATCCGAAGAAAGTGTGCAGCCGGCCGGCGCATCGTCCCTTTCCGCAGTAGAGGGCGAGGTGCCACTGGATGCCTCGATTTTTCCCGACCCGGCTTTTTTGAAGTACGTGAGCAGCCTGGATACCGATTCCAGCGGCGGACTGTCCGCCGCGGAGCGGGAACAGGTAGTTCGCATGGACATACGCAACCGGGGGATCACGTCGCTGCAGGGGCTGGAACAGTTCCCGAACCTGGAGTATCTGAACTGCAACAACAACGCGCTCACATCCCTGGAGCTGTCACTGGCTCCCAAGCTGCAGACACTGTTCTGCAACGATAACAGTCTGAGCGAGCTGGACCCCTCCGGTGCGCCGGAACTGCGAATTCTGCACTGCCACGCCAACCAGCTGACCAGCCTGGACGTGAGCGCAAACCCTGCGCTGAGCGATCTTGCCTGCGGCGACAACCCCATTCAGGAGCTGGACCTGAGTGCCAACCAGAACCTGGAGTATTTCACCTATCTGGGCGGGCCGCTGACCCGCCTGGAGCTGGGGGAAAACGAGGCAATGATCTACCTGTGGGTGGGTTATACCCCCATGACGGAGATCGATATGAGCGGCCTGCCCAACCTGCAGACGGTGGGTCTGGAGCACAATGAGTTTACCTTTCTGGATCTGAGCGGCAACCCGCAGGTTGTGGATCTGCTAGCCGGAGAAAACCGGTTGCTGGGCATCGAAATGGGCAAAGCCACGCCCACGGCGGATCTGAGCAATCAGCGCCCGGTGGCGGTTCATCTGCCCGCAGGGTCCGACCATTATAGTCTCACCGATCTGGGCATTCCCCTGCAGCCGGAGGAGATCAGCGCATTGACCGGCGCCAAGTTGGAGGACGGTGAACTGTATGAAATTGCGACCGGAGGTACCGTGGACTATGTGTACACCGAGGAAGGAACCACACTGACCGCCCACCTGCAATTTGACTGGACCGGAGCGCCTTTGCCTACGGCAACACCGGAGCCCACCGGTACGCCGGAGCCGACCGCTACCCCGGAGCCTACCGGTACGCCGAAGCCGACTGCTACGCCGGAACCGACCGCTACGCCGAAGCCCACCGGTACGCCGGAGCCGACTGCTACGCCGGAACCGACCGCTACACCGGAGCCCACTGCCACGCCGGAGCCCACGGCTACGCCGGAGCCGACCGCAACACCGGAGCCCACTGCTACGCCGGAACCGACCGCTACACCGGAGCCCACTGCCACGCCGGAGCCCACCGGTACGCCGAAGCCGACTGCTACGCCGGAACCGACCGCTACGCCGAAGCCCACCGGTACGCCGGAGCCGACCGCTACACCGGAGCCCACGGCTACACCAAAGCCAACTGCTATACCGAAGCCTGCAGTGACTCAAACGCCCACTGCGGCGCCGGTTCTTCCGCCCACGGCGCAGCCGCCATCCACCCCATCGAATGGAGGAGTTATCCGCCCCGGAGGAACATCCCCTGCCCCATCGCCCACAGCATCTCCCTCCGCGCAGCCTACCGCACAGCCAACCGCATCGCCAGCGCCGGAGCAAAGCCCGACCGCTGCACCGGAATCTGTGCCGGAAACGGAAAAACAGGAAAAGGGCTGGGCCTGGTGGCTGCTGCTTCTGCTGCTGATCCTTTTGATCGCGGCCGCTGTATTCGCCATCCGCCGCGCACTGGCTGAGGAAGAAACGGAACATCAGGAAGAGGACAAATAACCGCTGAGCCGCGGCAACAGCAAAACACGCCCGCAGGGAACTCCCTGCGGGCGTGTTGTTTTCAAAAAGATAAAAACAAAAGGCCCGCTCAAAATGAGCTGGCCCTTCTGTTTTGTCGAAAATCAAGCATTCGCCTTGTTAGCGCGCTTCGCCATACGGCTGATCTTGCGGGAAGCGGTGTTCTTGTGCAGTACACCCTTGCTCTTAGCCTTATCAATAGCGGAGATAGCAGCAACAACGACGGCTTCCTTATCAGCTGCATTCGCAGCGATGGCAGCGTCTGCCTTCTTCACGACTGTTTTCAGGTTGGACTTAATCGCCTTGTTGTGAAGGGCTTCCTTCTTGGACTGAACGACACGATCCTTCTGCGATTTAATGTTAGGCATTCGTACCACCTCCTTGTCACCCATAACAGTGCAATTTATAATATCACATTTGAGCGGGTGTTGCAAGCCTTTTTTCATACTTTTTTCGGAGAATTTTTTGAAATCCGGCGGCCAACACTGAGAAAAGACCCGCCGCGGGCGTAATTTTCTCTCCGCGGCCGCAAAAAAGGAGGAAGAAGGCATGAACATATATACCGATATGGCCGATGAGCTGTTCCGCCCGGGCAAGGGTACGGTGCCTCCCGGCGTGCAGGTGCGTACCGCCAGCAGCGGGCCCATCCGGCTGACCCGGGTGCAGATCACCCGGCAGGGACTGGCCCGCCCGGCGGGGCGGTATTCCACCCTGGAGACCCCCAGTCTGGCCGCACTGGACAAACGGGATGAGCGGCTGATCAGCGCGGCAGCGGCCGAGCTGCGGGCCATGCTGCCCGCTGTGGGCCTGGTGCTGGTGGTGGGCGTGGGCAACCGGCGGGTCACAGTGGACGCACTGGGCCCCCGCACCGCCGCAGGCGTGCTGGTGACCCGGGGGCTTGCCGCGGATGCCCGGGCAGACGGCCTGGGCCTGCGGGAGGTGGTCTGCGTGAGTCCGGGGGCTTCGGGGGCCACCGGCATTCCGCTGGCCCAGCTGCTGGCGGGACTGGTGCGTACCCTGAAGCCCGCCGCCATCCTCTGTGTGGACAGCCTGTGTACCTCCGACCCGGCCCGGCTGGGCCGCACCATCCAGATCAGCGACACCGGCCTTTCACCCGCCCGGCCGGATTCCGGCCGCTGCATCACCCGGGCCATGCTGGGAGTGCCGGTGCTGGCGGTGGGGGTGCCCACCCTGATGGAGGCGGATGGCTGCATGGAGGGGGGAAAGGGACTGATCCTCACCTGCCGCCAGCTGGACGGGGTGATCCGCAGTGGCTCCGAGCTGCTCAGCGCCGCCATCAACAAGGCCCTGCAGCCCTCTTTAAGCATTGCCGAGCTGTGCTATCTTGCCAACTGAGCAGGAATAACCCGCCCGCCCGGGCGCATATGCTTTGAGCAGGACTTAAAACGGAAAGGGGGCGGCGGCATGGGCCGATCGAGCTGGCTGCGCCGGTTGGGCGCGGGAGCGTTGGCGGCGGGTGTGGGGATACTGGCCTGGAACGCCGCTGAGCAGCTGGGCCCGCCCAGCATGACCGCAAGCCTTACGGTGGCGGGCGCTGCCCTGGTGGACCCGGCGGCGGCACTGGAGGCGGTGCGTCAGTTGGCCTGGGAGGACCCGTCTGCCCAGCCTGCCGCTGCCGAGGCCGCGCCACCCCCGCAGCCCATTCCCGCCCCGACGGCTCAGAGTGCCGCGCCGGAACAGGCTGCCGCATCCGAGCCGCCGCCCGCCGCCAGCGAGCAGCCGGTGCCGGAGCCCACTGCGCAGCCCCATCCCCGGCCGGAAAACGCCGGGCAGATTGTGACCGAGCACTACGAGCAGGGCGAGGGCGGCCTTTACATCCCCTGCGGGGCGGGCACCATCAAAAACTGCACCAGTCTTTCCGCCTCTCAGGTGGCGGACGCTGCTTCCCGGGGGCTGCCCTTCTCCATCGAGCCGGGCAGCAGCGAGCCCCAGGTGCTGATCATGCACACTCACACCACCGAGACCTATGAGCTGGAGGAAAAGGATTGGTATGACCCGAACTTTACCTGCCGCAGCACCGATCTTGCGGTGAACATGGCGGCGGTGGGCGAGGAGATCGCTGCCCAGCTGAACGCGGCGGGCATCGTGACCCTGCACGACACCACCCTCCACGATTATCCCAGCTACAACGGCAGCTACGAGCGCAGCAACGAAACCGTGCGCGCCTATCTGGAGCAGTATCCCAGCATCAAGGTGGTGCTGGATGTGCACCGGGACGCCATCGAGCCCGCCAGCGGCCAGCGTGTGAGCGCGGTGGCCGAGATCGACGGACAGACCGCCGCCCAGGTGATGATCATCTGCGGAGCGGACAATGGGGGAAACCTGCCCAACTTCCAGCAGAATCTGGCCTTTGCGGCCGCCTGGGAAAACGCCATGGAGAGCCGGTACCCGGGCCTGACGCGCCCGGTGCTGTTCGATTACCGGTATTACAACCAAGACCTTACCACCGGCAGCCTGCTTATTGAAATCGGCAGCCACGGCAATACCTTGGAGCAGGCCAAATATTCCGGACGGCTGGTGGGGCAGGCGCTGGCGGCGCTGTTTGGCGGGCAATAGGGACGCTTGGCCGTTGACAAACCCGCCCGGCGGGGGTAAAATACCAAGTACAATGGCTGAGAAAAAGAAAAGTAAGCGGGAGCCTTGGCCCCAGCGAGCGCGGGATGGTGCAAGCCGCGCGCACAAGACCCGCCGAACGAACCCTTTGGAGCTGCAGCCCCAACGCCTGCCCACCGGATTCTGGCCGGGCAACGGTCAGTAGGGTGAGCCGTGGGCGGCGCGTTAAGCCGCAGCGCTTATCTTTGAGCGTGAAAAGTGGCCGCGATCAGGCGGCAAGTTAGGTGGCACCGCGGATCCGGCAGCGATTCGTCCTAAGAAAAGGACGGGATCGCTGCCGGATTTTTCATTGTTAAAGGAGAGAAAACATGAAACGCATCGACATCAAGGCGCTGTTCAGCGCTCCCCCGGCGGACGGCACCACCGTGACCGTGTGCGGCTGGGCCAAGACCGTGCGGGATTCCAAGAACATCGGCTTCATCGAGCTGAGCGACGGTACCTGCTTCAAGAACCTGCAGATCGTGTTCGAGGCCGGCAAGCTGGAGAACTACAAGGACGTGGCCAAGGCCGGCGTGGGTACCAGCATGCAGGTTGTGGGCCGTGTGGTGCTGACCCCCGGCGCCAAGCAGCCCCTGGAGATCAACGCCGACAGCGTGGAGCTGCTGGACGTATGCCCCTCCGATTACCCCCTGCAGAAGAAGCGCCACAGCGTGGAGTTCCTGCGCACCATGCCCCATCTGCGTCCCCGCACCAACACCTTCGCGGCGGCCTTCCGTGTGCGCAGCACCGCGGCCTATGCCATCCACAAGTTCTTCCAGGAGAACGGCTTTGTGTATGTGCATACCCCGCTGATCACCGGTTCCGACTGTGAGGGTGCCGGCGAGATGTTCCGTGTGACCACCCTGGACCTGAACAACCTGCCTCGCACCGAGGACGGCAAGGTGGATTTCAGCCAGGATTTCTTCGGCCGCAGCACCAACCTGACCGTGTCCGGCCAGCTGGAGGGCGAGGCTATGGCGCTGGCCTTCGGTAAGATTTATACCTTTGGCCCCACTTTCCGCGCCGAGAATTCCAACACCCCCCGCCACGCCGCCGAGTTTTGGATGATCGAGCCCGAGATGGCCTTTGCGGACCTGACCGATTACATGGACAACGCCGAGGCCATGGTGAAGTACGTGATCGGCTATGTGCTGGAGCACTGCCCCGATGAGATGGCCTTCTTCAACCAGTTCTTTGACAAGGGCCTGCTGGAGCGCCTGAACGCTCTGGTGAACGCCGAGTTTGCCCGGGTCAGCTACACCGACGCGGTGGAGCTGCTGAAGGAGCACAACGACCAGTTCCAGTACAAGGTGGAATGGGGCGTGGACCTGCAGACCGAGCACGAGCGTTACCTCACCGAGCAGATCTTCAAAAAGCCGGTGTTCGTGACCGATTATCCCAAGGAGATCAAGAGCTTCTACATGCGCCAGAACGAGGACGGCAAGACCGTTGCTGCGGCCGATATGCTGGTGCCCGGCGTGGGCGAGCTGATCGGCGGCAGCCAGCGTGAGGAGCGCTACGAGCTGCTGAAGGCCCGCATGGAAGAGCTGGGCATGGATTGCACCGACTACACCTGGTACATGGATCTGCGCCGCTTCGGCAGCGCCAAGCATGCCGGTTACGGTCTGGGCTTCGAGCGCCTGATCATGTACTTGACCGGCATCCCCAACATCCGCGACGTTCTGCCCTTCCCCCGCACCGCCGGCGGTTTTTGAGCGGACTCGACCGGTAACGGGAAGCGGTACGCAAACGGGTACGCACCGGATTTTTCTCAGCGAGGTACGCCAGCACCCATTTGACGACTCGACCGGTTTCCCAAACAATAAACAAAATCCAATCAAGCCGGATGCACGCTTTTGCTGCGTGCATCCGGCTTTTTTGTTCCGCCAGATCGTCCGGGCTTGCCGGGGCGGTCTGCCCGCGGTATCATAAAGGCGAATGGATGTGCAAACAGGAGGGATGAACGGAATGAAGCGATGGATGACAGCGGCGCTCTGCCTGCTGCTGGCGGTCAGCCTCACCGGCTGCACCCTGCTGGAACGGGCTACCGGTCAGGTCAGCGAAATCCTGTGGCGGATTGAACAGATGTTTTCCGCTCCGGCGCAGCAGGAATCCCAGCCTACTCCCACGCCGGAGCCCCGCTGGGTGGAGCTGGAGGCCTACGATCTGATGGAGCAGGGCTTCGGTCCCTTCACCGATGCACTGGAGGAATGGCTGCGCCAGGGTCTGGAGGATACCGAAAACCTGAGCTGGAATCTGCATTCCCTGTCCCTGACTCTGGGCACAGACGGCCTGCCTCTTTCCATGGAGGCGGATTTGTATGCCTACCGGGATGGACAATTTCTCCAGGGGTACCGGATGGAATGGAACGCGGTCACCGGCCGTCTGTACCAGGATGTGAATAACGTGGGGACTCTGATGGACAGAGATGCTGGAACCAGCGCGGACACCTCGGAAAATCCCAACCTGCGGCTGGAGCTTGTGGCTGAGCGGCTGCGCGCCCTGCCTCAAGACGATCTGCAGATGGCGCTGGGCACTCCCCTTCTGGTGGAATTCACTGCCTTTTCCCGCCCGGAGGGCGGTCAGACTGTGGTGGACATGTCAGCGGCCCCGGAGGGCTTTGATCTGGCCATGTACCAGGCGGGACAATACGGCAAGGCGGATGGCTCCCCCACCTGGATGCTCACCGTGCGCCAGGCGGAGGATGAGGACCGGGCGGGCACCCGCACCGCACGCTTCTGCTTTGCGCCGGCGGACGAAGCCCGCTGGCTGGGCAACCCGCAGCTGTATGAACAGACCGACATCCGGGTCACAAATGAGGGGCATCTGTTCTACACCCGGGACTGGGGCGAAAACTGGAACGCCCTGCCCAGCCGGTTCGAGGGACTGCTGGCGGAATGCATCGAAGCCTGCACTGCCGTGACCCGCAGCAGCTGGTACATCTCCCCGCAGGAGGACGGCCCGGTGGGCTTTGTGCTGGGCGGCGAACTGCCGGTGATCGTCTACAGCCCGGACGGCGGCACCACCTGGCGGGAACAGGCCATGGGGAGCTATCCCCACACGCCGGACCGGCGGATGCTCTGTGGGGCGCCGGACGGCACCCTCTATGCGGCGGCGGGCTGCGACTGGAGCATGGGCACCGGCGGAAAGACCGAGCTGTTCCGCTGCTCCCCCGGCGGCGAGGGCTTTGAAGCGCTTGCACTGCCCGCCGAGGTGGATGGTCACTACCCCATCTGCGGCGTGGCGGCCGGTGCCGAAGGCGCGCTGGTGATCTCGGTGGAGACCTCCAGCGAAAACAACTGGCCGGACCTTTATTACAGCCCGGACCGGGGCGAAAGCTGGCAGACGCTGGAGCTGCCCTGGGAGGATGCACAGCTGGATGGTGTGGGGTTCTTGTACCGGGTGTCCTGGCTGCGGCAGCAGGAGGACGGCAGCTGGCAGCTCTGCCTGACCCAGGAACCCACCGGCGTGAACGGATACGACTGGTGCGCCGTTTTCGCTGCTCAGGCGGTGGATGGACCCTGGAACTATCAGGCAAAACAGCCGGACCCGGCCTCCCGTTGAGCAAAAATGGCTGAAAATGCACAAAAGACGTATAAAAATAAGAAAAAAGCCGTTGACAAGCGCGCATTACCGTTTTATTATAGAAAAGTAAATTAAATACCACACAATAGAGGCGCAAACCGTATGGTACTGCAAAGGGAGGCCTGCCGGCCAAAGATCTTTGCAGGAAGAGGCGGTTTGCCGAAACAGATTTCCGCGCGGCAGCGGGGTGTCTGTTGGGGTGCCGTCCAGCAGGCGGCGCACTCTCACTTGAACAAAGTGGTGGCGCTATTGGGGTTTTGTTCCGTTCTTTCACAGGGGGGCGGCGATGCAAATTCCGGCGTCGCGGCCCCTCTTTTTTTTGCGGCATGGTCGGGGCGTGACGGGTGGTTGTGATGGTATCCGATGGAATACAAAGGAGGAATCACAACATCATGTCGAACTTTCTGAATGCCCTGAACAACATCATCTGGGGCCCGCCGCTGATCATCCTGATGATCGTTACCGGTGTGTACTTCACCCTGCGCACCAAGTTCTTCCAGGTACGTCACCTGGGCTACATCTTCAGCCGTACCCTGGGCCGGCTGTTCCACCGCACCGATGAGAGCGCCGATGAAAAAGGCCTGCTCACTCCCTACGAAGCCATTGCCACCGCTGTGGGCGGCTCGGTGGGCTTCGGCAACATTGCGGGCGTGGCCACTGCCGTGACCACCGGCGGCCCCGGCGCTGTGTTCTGGATGTGGCTCACCGCCTTTCTGGGCATGCTCATCAAGCAGGTGGAGGTGACCCTAGCGGTGTACTACCGCCGCACCGATGAAAACGGCGTGCCCTACGGCGGCCCCACCTACTATATGGAGCGGGGCCTTGGCGAGGAGCGCCACTGGGGCAAGCTGTGGCTGCCGCTGGCCTTTGTGTTCGGCATCGGCATCTTCTCCACCTTCTTCATCAGCGCCTCCACCTTCACCACCTCTGAGGTGGTGGCTCAGTCTCTGGGCGTTCCCCAGGCCATCGCGGCGCTGATCATTGTGCTGCTTCTGTACTTTATGATCTGGGGCGGCGTGAAAAAGCTGGGTCAGATTCTCACCAAGCTGGTGCCCATCATGAGCCTGTCCTACCTGATTCTGGGCATCATTATTATCCTCATGCATCTGGACAATCTGCTGCCCACCCTGGGCGCCATTTTTGGCGAGGCCTTCACCGGTTCCGCCGCGCTGGGCGGCTTTGCGGGCGCCAGCGTGTCCAAGGTGATCTCCACCGGCATGGCCCGCAGCGTATACTCCAACGAGGCTGGCTGGGGCAGCAGTCCCATGATCCACGCCTCCAGCCAGACCCGCCACCCGGTGGAGCAGGGGCTGTGGGGCTCCTTTGAGGTGTTTGTGGACACCTTCGTGGTCTGCACCATCACCGCCATCACCGTGCTGGTTTCCGGCGAGTGGACCAGCGGCGCCACCAACGCCACCCTGGCGCTGAATGTGTTCACCCACAACTTCGGCATGTTCGGCACCGTGATCCTGACCCTCATCATGGTGGTATTCTCGATCACCACCTCCGGCGGCTGGTATGCCTACTACGAAGTGGTACTGCGCCATCTGGCCAAAAACCATCCCCAGGTCAAGAAGTACCTGCTGCTCATGTTCAAGTACTTCTACGCAGTGCCTCCCTTCCTGCTGACTTTGTACCTGATCTATGTGGGCGATCTGAGCATCTGGACCCTGGTGGACATCACCAGCGGCATTCCCACCTTTGTGAACGTGGCGGTGATCCTGATTCTGTCCGGCCAGTACTTCAAGTTGCTCAAGGACTACAAGGCACGCTACATGCACATCGGCCAGGTGGACCCGAATATGGCCATCTTCTATGAAGATAAGCCCGAAGTAAAGGCAGCTTTGGAAAAAGAGAAGGCGGCTCAAAAATAATTCAACGCAGAACAATGCAGGCCGGGGCCTTTTTGAAGAGGCCCCGGCTTTTGACCAATGGAGGAACTTTTTATGCGTACTCTTTATGAAAACGGGCGGGTCTACACCGGCCAGCTGCCCCTGACCGAGGCCTTTGTGGTGGAGGACGGCCGCTTTGTCTTTGCGGGCGGCGCGGAGCAGGCCCGGCTGGCAGCCGGGCCGGAGGCCCAGGTGGTGGATCTGGAAGGGGCCTTTGTCTGCGCGGGCTTCAACGATTCCCACATGCATCTGCTCAACTACGGTTATGCACTGCAGGTGGCGGACCTGTCCAGCCACACCGGATCGCTGGCAGAGGTGCTGGACACCATGCGCGCCTTTTTGAAGGAAAAGAACTTCGCCCCCGGTCAGTGGGTGCGGGGCCGCGGCTGGAATCACGACTATTTCACCGATGAACAGCGCTTCCCCACCCGGCAGGATCTGGACCAGGTGAGCCGGGAGCATCCGGTGTGCATTGTGCGCACCTGTGGCCACACCTGTGTGGTGAACACCAAGGCCTTGGAGATGATCGGTGTTACCGCCGCAACCCCGCAGCCGGAAGGCGGCTGCTTTGAAATCGGACCGGACGGTCAGCCCAACGGCGTGTTCCGGGAAAATGGCATGGAGCTGGTGTATTCCAAGCTGCCCAAGCCCAGCGTGGAGGATTTGAAGACCATGCTGCTGGATGCTCAGAAGCACCTGAACGCTTACGGCGTGACCTCCTGCCAGACCGATGACTTCGACGCTTTTGCCACCGTGGACTGGCGGGAGGTGATGGAGGCCTACGCCCAGCTGGAGGCCGAGGGCAAGATGACCGTGCGTATGTACCAGCAGGCCCAGTTCACCAGTGTGAAGGCGCTGGAGGAGTTCTTTGCCGAGGGCTATAACACCGGCTGGGGCGACGAATGGGTCAAGGTGGGCCCGCTGAAGATTCTGGGCGACGGCTCTCTGGGCGCCCGCAGCGCCTACCTGAGCCGGGATTATGCCGACAAGCCCGGCTACCGGGGCATCGCCATCTATACCCAGCAGCAGTTCGATGACCTGATCGGCTGCGCCAACGAACACGGCATGCAGGTGGCGGTGCATACCATCGGCGACGGCATTCTGGACCGGGTGCTGGAATCCTACGAGAAGGCGTTGGCGGAGCATCCCCGGGCGGACCATCGCCACGGCGTGGTGCACTGCCAGATCACCCGTCCCGACCAGCTGAAAAAGATCGAGGAGATGGGTCTGCATGTGTATGCCCAGCCCATCTTCCTGGACTACGATATCCACATGGTCACCGACCGGGTGGGTGAGGAGCTGGCCTCCACCAGCTACGCCTTCCGTACCCTGATGGACGCGGGGGTCTGGGTATCCAGCGGCACCGACTGCCCGGTGGAGCTGCCCCGGGCACTGGCCTGCATCCAGTGCGCCGTGACCCGCAGCACGCTGAAGGGCGATGCGGGCCCCTACCGCCCGGAAGAGGCCTTTACGGTGCAGCAGGCCATCGACAGCTACACCATCTACGCGGCCCACGCCTCCTTTGAGGAGAACGAAAAGGGCCGCATCGCTCCGGGATATCTGGCGGACTTTGTGGTGCTTGGGCAGGACCCCTTCGCCGCCGACCCTGCCGCCATCCAGAACATTCCGGTGAAGGCCGTCTATGTGGGCGGCAAGTGTGTGCATCAGGCATAAAAGCATACAAAAAGGACCTGTTCTCATTGAGAACAGGTCCTCAGCCTGTCGAAAAAGGTCACCGAAAGGTGGCCTTTTTCTCGTATTGAGGAAAAGAAAGCGGTATAATAGTGTGGGGGGATAAAAATGCTGGTAAAGAACGCAGAAAATCGAGGACAGCTGGAATTTGTAAGTTTGGAAAATATGGTCCCACAGGATCACTTGCTGCGGAAGATCGATTCAGCCATCGATTTCAAGAAGATCTACGAATTTGTAGAAGATCTGTACTGCGAAGACAATGGGCGACCGAGCGTCGACCCAGTGGTGCTGTTTAAGATCGTACTAATCCAGCATATTTACGGCATTTCTTCGCTGCGCCGAACCTTGGAAGAAGTGAGCATGAATCTGGCATACCGTTGGTTCATTGGATATCCGCTGAATGAAGCAGTGCCGCACTTTTCCACAGTGAGCTACAACTTTAAGCACCGGTTTAACCACGCCACGGTGGAGTATGTGTTCCGCTGGGTGCTGAAAGCCGCAGCAGAGGAAGGATATCTGGACACGGAAGCAATTTTTGTGGACGGAACACATATTAAGGCAAGTGCCAATCTGAAAAAGCAGGCCAAAAAGGCAGTTCCCAAACAGGCAAAACGGTATACGAAAGAGCTGTTTGACGAGGTAAACAAAGACCGGGAAGAACACGGGAAAAAGCCTTTTTCGGATGACAGCGACAAAAAGCCGCCCCAAGAGAAGGAAACAGTGGTATCCACCACCGACCCGGAAAGCGGCGTGTTCCACAAGGGGGAACACAAAAAATGCTTTGCCTACGAAGCGCACACGGCTTGCGA
>NZ_NFHD01000022.1 GCF_002159185.1 Gemmiger sp. An87 | reverse complement strand
AACCTGCCACCGGCAGGTTTTCTTCACGGCAATCACCCTTTCGGGTTCGAATCCCCGGTTAACTTTTTTCAAAAAGAAAAAATCCGTAAGCCTCTCAGCTTACGGATTTTTCTGGCGGAAAGAGAGGGATTCGAACCCTCGGTGGGTTTATGGCCCACACACGATTTCCAGTCGTGCGCCTTAGACCAGCTCAGCCATCTTTCCATATGGAGGTGCTGACCAGATTTGAACTGGTGAATGAAGGTTTTGCAGACCTTTGCCTTACCACTTGGCCACAGCACCAAAAAAATGGAGCGGCTTACGAGGCTCGAACTCGCTACCTCCACCTTGGCAAGGTGGCGCTCTACCAGATGAGCTAAAGCCGCAAATTACTGCTCGAATATAATACCATAGCCTTATGAAAAATGCAACCCCTAAACTGCCACTTTTTTCAATTTTTTATTTTTCTTTTTGGAGCAAGCAGTTTTCCCTTAGATGAGGCAAAGAAGAAAACCGGCAGGCACCCAATGGCACCTGCCGGTTTTGGTTGGGTTGGCGGGATTCGAACCCACGCATGCGGGAGTCAAAGTCCCGTGCCTTACCGCTTGGCGACAACCCAGCAGAAACGCCGTGTAAAAACGGCGGGGTGATATAGAAAAAAGCGAACTCTTTCGAATTCGCTTTTTTAGTGGGGTGGCTAGTGGGATTCGAACCCACGGCCTCCAGAGCCACAATCTGGCGCGCTAGCCAACTGCGCCATAGCCACCACATGTTTGGTGCGCCCGGAGGGACTCGAACCCCCGGCCCACTGCTTAGAAGGCAGTTGCTCTATCCACCTGAGCTACGGGCGCTTAGTCGTTCTTCCCTGGGAGACGCTGCTCAAATATAATACCATCCCCCTACTATATTGTCAACACCTTTTTTGAATTTTTTCAGTTTTTTATATTTTTTCTTTTTCCCTCTCCTTTTGATCGTTTTCATGCGCTGAAACAGGGATGCCGGCATAAAGCCGGCATCCCTGTTTGCAGCTTTGCATGCGCTATGCAAAAGAGAGAGAAAGAAGGATATTAGAAATGGTCAAGGAAAAGTCAAACGAGATTCCGTCTCACAGCAGACCCATCTTGGTCATCAGAGCCTTGATGCGATCCTCCTGCTCCTTGGTGACAGGCAGGAAGGGTACGGTGCTGGTATCGCTGATGGGCAGGCCACGCAGCTGCAGGGCACGCTTTACCACCGGGATGAAGGGAGTGCCGATGCTGTAGATGTCCATCCACTGGTCGATCTCACGCTGATACTTCTGGATATTCTCCATATCGTTCTCGCGCACAGCTTTGGTCAGTGCGCTGGTAACCTCAGGAACCAGATTGGACAGGCCGCCAATGCTGCCGTTGCCGCCGCTGATTACATTATGTACGAAGTTATCATCGTAGCCGGACAGGATTTCGAACTCCGGGAACTCGGGACGCATGGTCTTAATCAGCTCGCGGGTGTGCTCCATGGGCACCACGGTGTCCTTGAAGCCAACGATATTCTTGTGGCGGCGGGCCAGGTTCAGGGTAACCTGAGGCTTGATATCGTAGCCGGTGCGGTCCGGGAAGTTGTAGATCAGGATATCGCCGTGGATGCCATCGGCAACCTTGTCAAAGTACTCCTCCACACTGGCATCGCTCAGAGCGAAATAGTAGGGAGGAATGATCATTACAGCCTCGGCGCCCTGGTCGATGGCATAGTTGCCCAGCTCGATGGTCTCGCGGTAATCCATGCAGCTGGTGCCAACCAGCAGACGGGTACGGCCCTTGATGGTCTCGGCCGCAACGCGGATCAGCTCTTTTTTCTGCTCCATGGGCATGCTGAAAAATTCGCCGGTGGAACCCATCACAACGATACCATCCACGCCGCCCTTGATCAGGTGCTCATAAACTGCCTTATTGCCTTCCACATCCAGGGTGCCGTCCTCATGGAAAACGGTGACCACAGGAGTCATCCAACTGATTTTGCTCATAATCTGCTTACTCCTTTTGTTCATTGATTTGCAGTTAATCTCGAATGCGGTTGCGGAGAACGCCAATGCCTTCCACTTCACATTCTATCACATCGCCGGGCTTCATGTAACGGGGCGGATCAAATCCCATCCCCACACCGGCAGGTGTTCCGCTGATGATAATGTCCCCCGCTTCCAGCGTAATGCCCTGCGACAGCTCGCTGATCAGCTTGGGAATATCCCGAATAAACGCCCGGGTATTGGAGTGCTGGCGAACCTCGCCGTTGAGGCGGCTCTCCACATTCAGATTCAGGGGCATGGGCAGTTCGTCCCGGGTGACGATCCAGGGGCCCATGGCGCAGAAACCATCCAGGCTTTTGCCACGGTACCACTGCATATGGCTGTGCTGCAGGGTACGGGCTGAGATGTCGTTGAACACGCTGTAGCCAAAGATGTGATTTTCCACATCCTGGGGAGCAATGTCACGTCCTCCCTTGCCCAAAACGACCGACAGCTCCACCTCGTAATCCAGCGCCAGATCCAGGCCCGCATGGCTTTCCACGCTTTCTTCCGGACCGGTCATCCGGCTGCATCGCTTGGAAAAATACACGGCAGCCTCCGGCTCCTCCATATGGACGGCGGCGGCGCATTCCTCGTAATGCGCCCGGTAGTTTACCCCAACGCACATCACATCGTGAATGGGACGCTCAATGGGCGCCAACAGCCGGACCTGGTTCAGCCAGAAGCTTTCCCAGGCACCCTGGCCGGTCTGTGCATAGGTTTCCGCTGCCGCTTGCTGCTGCGGCGAAAAGCCACGCACCACCTCCAGCACATCCTGAGCCGGTTTGCAGCCCGGGATGGAAGCCAATGCCGCCACCTGGCCGCCCGGCCCCAGCACACCGGCCTGTGCCCGCCCTGTTTCAGGATGGACAAAGCGAACAAACCGCATATCGTTCCTCCTTAATAGGGCCGCCCGCCCAGAGGCGGCCCTGATGTATGAGTGTTACCTGTACCGATCAGGTGAAGTTGCACACGCGGGCAATTGCCATCTCCATGAAGCCCAGGCTCTCCGCCTTGGTCTGCTGGCCATTGGCGACCCGAACCAGCAGGTCCATCAGCTCATCGCCCATCTGATCCAGGCTCTTGCTGCCGTAGATGATCGGGCTGGCGTCCACATCGATGTTGTCGCTCATCTTAGCATAGGTGTTGCGGTTGCCGGTGATCTTGATCACGGGTACCAGCGGGCTGCCGGTGGGAGTACCACGGCCGCTGGAGAACACCACAGCCTGGCAGCCGCCAGCTACCATGGCCGCCACGCTGGAGGGATCGTTGCCCGGGGTGTCCATGATAACCAGGCCCTCGTGAGCCTTCAGCTGCTTGGCGTAATCGTACACATTGCTTACCGGAGCATGGCCACCCTTGTGGATGCAGCCCAGGCTCTTCTCTTCCAGAGTAGTCAGACCGCCAGCCTTATTGCCGGGGCTGGGATTGCCCTCACGCACTTCCTCGCCCACCAGCTGCAGCGCCTTTTCATAGCGATGCACGATCTCGTAAATTCGGTCGTGAACCTCCTTGTTCACTGCACGGGCGGCCAGCAGATGTTCACCGCCGATGAACTCGGTGGTCTCGCTGAGCACGGTGGTCGCACCTGCCTCAACCAGCATATCGCTGAGCTGGCCGATCAGGGGGTTGGCTGCCAGGCCGCTGGTGGGGTCGGAGCCGCCGCACTCGGTGCCTATGATCAGCTCGCTGATGGGGAACTCTTCCTTCTGCAGCAGAGAAGCCTCGGCAACCATTTCCTTGGCGTAGCGCACACCGGCCTCCACAGCCTTCAGGGTACCGCCCACTTCCTGGATGATGACCTGCTTGATGGGCTTGTTGGTACGCTCCTCGATGGCCTTGACCACCAGATCCATCTGGCAGTTCTCACAGCCCAGAGAAACAACCACAGTGCCGTAAACGTTGGGGTTAGCGGCGTAACCGGCCATTACGTCCATGGTGTACTGCTGGTCCACAGGCACCTGGCTGCAGCCCAGCTGGTTGTTGAAGGTCACCGCGCCGGTCACCTGCGAAGCAATGACGCGGGTGGTATCGGACGCGCAGACGCTGGCGGGCAGAATCAATACATGGTTCCGGATACCCACGCGGCCGTCCGGACGTTTATAACCGTAAAAAGTCATAGCTCTTACTCCCTTATTCTTAATGCATTACCGAACACGGCTCACAGGTCTTCCCGCTTGCTCTCCACGTTGTGAACGTGGACATGCTCGCCGGCCTTGATATCACAGGCAGCAACACCAATGTGCTGGCCATATTTCACAACGGGCTCCCCTTTGGCAATGTCGCGGCGAGCCAGCTTGTGATAAATGGTCACGTCGGTGGCAGCCTTCAGGCTTTCGGTCTGGCCGTTCAGGGTGTAATTCACCTCATCGCCAGCCTTCAGCGGCTCAATGGCCACGATGACATTGTCCTGAGGATCGATGATCATTGCGTTAATCATAGAATATTCTCTCCTTATTTATTAGGCGCTGCCGGAGCTCCGGCGCGGTCCATTACCACAGGTTGCCGTTCTCGTCGAAGCCCCAATCCTCCAGCTCGCCATCGATTTCCATATTGGGATGTGCTTCCACCTCAGGAATCAGCGCTTCCGATACCCAGATGTGGCCCAGCTCCATGGTGTTCTCAATGTGAACGATGCGGGGGTTCTCCTTGTCGATCATGTTGCAGGTGCGAACGCCCAGCTTGATGGCGTTTTCATCGCTGTGGCAGAAGATGGGCATCTTGACGATGTTCACTACGGTGCTGGTAACAGCGTTGGGATAGGTGATATCCACATCGGTCTTGTCCACCAGACGCTTGGTGGTAACATCCGCCACGCCGATGCCGTTGGCATTGCCGTGGGTTTCATCGCTCAGATCCAGCACAACGATACGCTGTGCGTCGATGGGGCCGGGCTTGCCGTCCTTGGCGCTGTTGGGGCAGGCGAAGGCACCGGTCACGTTGGGGTCCATGCCGTCGCCGGAGAAGTTCTTGCCGATCTTATCCACAACCAGCACATCGGTCTTGTCAATCCAGATGCGGCCCATCTTGCTCTTGGCTTCCACCAGCAGAGCGGGCTCCTGCTCCCAGATCTCATCGGCATTCAGGCCAACCAGCTTGTAGGTCTGATCGAAAGCATTCTCCAGAACGCCCAGACCGGCCACAATGTTGGTGTGGGCAAAAATCACCTTGCCGAACTGCGGCATTACGCGGCCCATGTTGTCAAAGCCGGATTCATGAACCGACTCTGCGCCATGCTGCTTGCCCATGCCGATAACCGACATCTTGATCAGGCCGCTCTCGTAAGGGCCACGGAAGGCGGTGTGCGCCTTGATGCGGCCGCACAGAATCACGCCGTCGGCCTCATGGGCGTATTTATCGATGAATACCGGGCTGCCTTCCTCGGTGTCGCCCAGGTAAACGGTCTCCATGGTGGCCCGGATGGGGCAGCCCATGGTCTCCTCGGTCACATTGTAGCTTTTCAGGATATCCAACTGGCCTTCCACAGTGGCGCCGCCATGGCTGCCCATTGCCGGGAACACGAAGGGCTGTGCACCGCACTCCTTCACATAATCCACAATGGCGCGCAGGATCACGGCGATATTGGCAACACCGCGGCTGCCGCAGGTGATCGCAATGCTCATGCCGGGCTTGATGTTCTGCTTCACCGCATCCCGGGACAGCTGCTCACGAACGATGCCGGGGATGTCCTTCACCTCGATGTGGGTATGGTCAAACTCCTGACGGACCCGAACCATTTTGGGCAGTTTCGCAGTGGAAGCCAGCTGATCGGTCACATTGTTTTTCTTACTTTCGAACGCCATAATGATACTCTCCTTTATATCTTCGCTTGGATATAAATTTACGTTTCCTGAAAAAAGCTCGACCATGCCGCGGGGATTTTTCAGTATTCCGGTCCCCTCTTACTTCAATTATAATATAATGTAAAAGGGCAGATACCACAAACCTCATTCACTCCATGCGAGTGCATGGAGTGAATGAGTGATTTGCATTTATGCCATAGGTACAAAAGTCGCGCCCAGCAGGGTAACAATCAACGTTACAATCGAAACCACAAAGATGGGCAGAGTGTAGGTCTTCAGGCCGCCGGTCACGGTGAAGCCGGACAAGTTGGTGCAAACCCAGAAGCCGCTATCGTTCACGTGGCCGATGCTGATGCCGCCGGCCAGAGAGGCCATTGCCAGCCATACGGGGTGCACGTTCACGGAAGGAGCGATGGTAGCCATGATGGTCATGGCGGTGATGCCGGCAACGGTGCCGGAGCCCTGCGCCACACGGAAGATGAAGCCGATGAAGTAGGCGAACAGGCAAACCATGATCACAGAATCGGTGTTGATGTTCAGAGCAGAAATCAGAGCGTCGCCGATGTTGGTAGCCGCGATAACGGAACCAAAGGAACCGCCGGCACCGGTGATGAGCAGAGCCACGCCGGCAGTGCCCAGAGCCTCGTTGGCGGACTTTTCACTGGCCTTCATGCCAATGTACTTCCAGGCGATGAGGTAAGCGCTCAGAACGCCCACAACCAGGGCGAAGATCTTGTTGCCCAGAACGCTGACCAGGATGTTGCCATCCTCAGCGCCCATGGCATCGATCATGGTGCTGATCATGATGCACACAACAGGCAGCAGCAGGGGAACCAGAGACAGAACAAACGGAGGATCAGGCAGCTCCTTGGTCTGGCGCTGCTCCAGGTTTTTCAGCACGTCAACTTCGTGGTTAACATCCTTCTGCTCATTGAACAGGCCCAGATCCAGGATCTTGATGCAGATGAACAGAGCGATGAAGGTAACGATCAGGCCGCAGATCAGGCCAACGATGACCTGGGTGCCCAAGCTGTAACCCAGCAAATCGGGGGCAGCCAGCGGGTTGGGCGTGGGAGGAACGAAGGTCTGGGCAACGCAGGCGCCGATGATCAGGGCGGTTGCCACATAGCTCATGGGTTTATTGATCTGCTTCGCCACCGCGATGCCGATGGGCACCAGGATGATGAAGGTGATGTCGAAGAATACGGGGATTGCCAGCAGGAAGCCTGCACCCGCAAGAGCCCACAGAACGTATTTGCTAGGAACCGCATGTACCAGCGTGGTAGCGATCTTCTGCGCCATGCCGGAGTCGCTCATCAGCTGGCCCAGGATAACGCCGAAACCGATGGGAAGACCGATACTGGTCATCATGCTGCCGAAACCGCTTGCAATGGTATCCAGGGTGGGAACAACACCCAGTCCGCAGGAAATGCCCATGTAAGCACTGGCCAGTACAAGGCTGACCGAAGGATTTAGCTTGGGAATCAGAATCAAACCGATAATCAAAGCGATGGAAATCGCCAGATTAACAACCAACATTGTGCTTGTCATTTTTTACTCCCTTTCTCCGATGGTATCCTCTCTCACTGCCATCGAACAGTCTGCTTCCTATGTATTGTGCCGGGCTTCCCCTTGCCCTGTGCACGTGACCGTTTCACCTCCGTTCTGTTTTAATTATTTCAATTTCGTATATACGAACATTTTTCTTAATAACGAACCGCCTGTTATTAGACTAACACTGCGTTCATAAAATGTCAACAAAAAAGCGGAAAACTGAATGCGATTTGTTGGATTAGCATCGATTCATTTCAAAAAAACTGTGCATTATGCTCAATGCTTTTCATTTTCTTTCACTTGTTTGAAAGTGATATCCAAATTATGGACATTTCGCACCGTTTTTGTTATCATAAGTAATAATGTATTCAATGAATCCAAAGGAGTATCATTTATGCTCACTTCTACTGAACACCGCAGCACCTCCCGGGTGCTGGATATTTTAGAGCTTGTTTCCTCCGAGGGAACCGACGGCTTCACTCTTTCCGAAATCGCCAGCCGGCTGAACGCCCCCAAGAGCAGCCTGTTCCCCATCATCCATACGCTGCACGCACGCCGCTTTCTGGAACTGAATCCCGCCACCGGCCGCTACTGCATCGGCCTGGCCGCCTTCACGGTAGGCGTGGTATTCTCCAACAAGCACACCCTGCTGGAGCATATCCACAACGAGATGCGTCAGGTCACCGAGGGCTGCGGAGAGATCTGTCAGATGGGCGTGGCGGACCGCGGCAAGGTGCTGTACGTGGCAAAGGTGGAATCGCCCAACGCAATCCGGTTGATCAGCTCGGTGGGCAAGCGGCTCCCTCTGTATTCCACCTCTCTGGGCAAGGCTCTGCTGATGTGCTGGTCGGATGACCAGATCCGTGCCCTCTACCCGGACAGCAGCCATATGCCCGCGATCACCGCCAACACGGTAACCGACCCGGATACTCTCATTGAGCAGCTGCACCAAATGCGCAAGGCAGGTTACGCCAGCGAGTGCGGTGAAAGTGACGAGAACATCCGCTGCGTGGCGGTTCCCCTGGTGGCCAACGGTCAGGTAATGGCAGCCCTCAGTGTCAGCGCTCCCCTCTTCCGCTTCGATGAGGAACGCCAGGCGCTGGCTCTGGAGAAGCTTTTCTGCGCCAAGCAGAACATTGAGTCCCTTCTTCGCCGGCCGGACTTCGCCCCTGAAGTAAGCGGTTTCATCGAATTGGTTTAAGCAAACAAAAGGCTCCGGCCGCATTGAACAACAATGCGGCCGGAGCCTTTTTCTGATTTATATTCCATTTATTCCACTGCCGCTTGATTTTCCAGCCTGCGCTGCAGCCCGCGCCAGAACACGGCAAACATGATCACCAGAATTACGCCTTTGCAAATGGTGGAGATGGAAATACTCCACCAGATACCGTTCAGCCCCAGGGCCGTACTGGTCAGAACCATGGCCAGCGGGATGCGGGCCATGGTGAGCACCATGCTCAGGATGCTGGGCGGCGCGGTGTGGCCGAGGCCAGCATAGGCCCCTTCCACCAGGATTTCCCAGCACATGAACAGCTCGGAGAAGCCCAGAATCACCAGGTAGTCCACCCCCAGAGGCAGCACCTCTTGCTCCGGGATGAAGAAGCCGAAGATCGGCCCGGCCGCAAAGATGAGCAAGCAGCTGCAGAACACGCCCCACAGGCTCATCATGGCAAAGGCAGCGGCGAAGCCCTTTTTTGCCCGTTTCAGATTTCCCGCACCGTAATTCTGGCCAATGAAGCTGTTCACCGCAGCAGCAAAGCCATCCGCCGTCATCCAGCTGATGGACTCGATCTGGCTGCCTACCTTCTGCACCGCCACCGCGTTATCACCAAAGGCAGCCACCATGCGGGCAATGTACATGGAAATCAGCGGGAACACCACATTCATCACCGCTGCCGGGCCGCTGATGCGCACCAGTGCAGCCAGCTCCGCCGGGGTAGTGCGCTGGGTCAGCCGCACCTGATCAAAGAGGCAGCTGTCCTGCCGGGCATAGGCCACCAGCAGCACAAATACCACCACCTGAGCCAACACCGTGGCCAGGGCAGCGCCTGCCACCTCCATACGGGGTACAGGCCCCACACCGAAGATGAGCACCGGGTCCAGCACATAATTCAGCCCCAGACCGCAGCACATGGCCAGAAAGGGGGTATGGCTGTTGCCGGTGGCGTTGACCACCGCAATCAGCACCTGATTCAGAAAAGAGAAAAACATGCCAAGGCCAACGATAATCAGATACACCCGCGCCTGGGCCGCCACCTGAGGGCTGTTCAGCTTGAAGAAGCCGATCAGGGGTCCTGCCCCCACCACCATAAGCAGGGTGTACAGCAGCGAAATCACCGTTGCCAGCTGAATGGCCGCAGCCGCATAGCGGGCTGCCGCCTGCTTGTCGCCCGCGCCCAGGCGCTGAGCCACCAGCACCTGTCCGCCGGTTTTGCCCAGAATCGCCAGCCCGTTGGACAGCCACATAAACATACCGGCTGCGCCCACGGCGGCCACCGCTCCGGCACCCACCCGGCCAATCCAGATCATATCCACCAGATTGTACGCCATCTGCACCAGCTGAGAGCCCATGATGGGCAGAGCCAGCGCAGTGAGGCTCTTCAGGATACTGCCCCGCAGCAGATCCACCTGTTTTGCCATTGTACTTCCTCCTCTTTCTCCCTGTTCAGCGGATGACGAGTCCCAGCACCCGGGCCAGGTCTGCCGCCTGACTCACATTCACAATCGCCCCCCGCAGCTCCTTACCTGTATCACTGACCACGATCCCTTCCATACGGCTGTCGGTAAAGTCCAGTCCGTTCAGAAGGGTGCCGAAAAAGCTGGTACTCATCAAGGTACATTCCCGGAATGTGAGGCCCTTATGACGGCACTGGGCCAGAAAAGCCTCGCTCAGGTCAGTTTGCTTCCATAAAACCTGCTGCAGCAGCGCCCCGGTCAGGTTCGCCTGCCGGAAGTTGCTGTTCTCCAGCCGGACGTGTGCCAGACGGCTGCCTGCAAAGCTCGCCCCCATAGCTTTTACGTTTTCAAACCGGCAGCGGCAGAAGTCCGCATCCTCCGCCTGCAGCGCCGAGCATTCACAGTTTCGGAATACCACATCCGAAAACCGGGCGCCGTGCCAATTGGAACCGGTAAACCGGCATCCCTGAAACAGACACCCCTGTACCTCCAGCTCGGTCAGATCCATTCCGGTCAGATCCGCCCCGGTAATCTGCCAGCCGGTGAGCGCATCGCCCCGGGCCAGCGCCATATCCACCAGTTCCTCCGGCCGCTCCGCTGGCTCCAGCCGGGCGGGCAGCGCAGCCTCCAGCAGCTTATTCCGTTCCACGGTCCATTCCCTCCTGTTTCCGGCGGCAAAGCTCATTCGTCTTTGCTGCCTTGTTTGGTACACATTTCTTCTATCATAATCCATTCCGGCGGGCGGTACAATCCCCCTTTTGACTTTTCTTTTTCAAAAGCAACACAAACCCCGGCGGCCCCTTCCATCGGAAGGAGCCGCCGGGGCATTTGGTATGGAATTACCGTTTTCGCTTAGGCAAGGCTCAGCCCTGCTTGCGGCGCAGCAGTACCAGAGCGGCGGCGCAGCTCAGCGCCAGACCGCTCAGAGCAGCCAGAGGCCAGATGCTGTCGCCGGTCTGAGCAGATGCCGTACCGGTGGGGGCAGCTGTGGCAGACGGAGCCGCAGTGGAACCACTGCCGCCCGGGCCGTTCTGGCTTTCCTGATCACCACTGTCCTGACCCGAGTCGGGCGCAGGAGTAGGTACAGGGGTGGGTACAGAAGTCGGGGTGGGGGTTTCCTCCGGCTGCTCCGGTTCACCAGCATCCTTTGTGTAAGAGCCGGTCACCACCAGATCCTTCTCCGGCATGGTCTCGGGCAGGTTCTGCCAGCCGCTGAAGGTATAGCCCTCATGCGCCGGTGCAGCGGGCGCGGCAATTTGCTCGCCTGCCTTATACTGCAGGGCAGCAAAGCTTTCCTCGGCAAAATATTCGCCAGTGATCCGGAAAGTCACCGTATAACGCACGTCAGCCTTCTTTTCCAGACCGCGCGCAGCCTGGAACAGCGAGCCGGTTGCCTCATTGATGGTCTCCTGCGCCTGCCGGGCCTGGTCCCGGGCAGCAGCAGAGCGGGCATCGGAATCCACGAACAGTGCGCCATCCAGCGCGGCTGCCTGCTCTGCGGCGGCCTTCTCCTGCTGCATCCGATCCCAGCTGGCCGGGGTGTACAGGCTTTCGTCCAGCCCCTCCAGGAATGCAATCATCTTCTTCAGGCCTGTGGCACTGGTGCGGTAGTAGCTTTCCCCTGCCTGCAGGGCAAACTGACGGTACATGGCCATCTCGCTGCCGCTGCCTGCGGTGATGCAGAACTTGCCGGTCTGGCTCAGGAAATACTCGGTACCATCCAGCAGAGTGCTGATCTGATAACCGCCCTCTCCGTCACCGGTGATAGAGAAGTAAGTGGGAGTTTCCTTGACCGGGGGATATTTGCCGCCGGTCTGCCCCTCCACCGCCAGATACCAGCCGGGGCGGGCCATGCTTTCCAGGGTATAGCCCTGTTCGGTTTTGGTCAGCTTCCACAGCTGGGTATTGGCATCAAAGCCGGTGTTCAGGTTCAGCTCGCCTGCTTCATCGGTCACGCCCACCTGGTCAGCCACGGTGCCGGTGGCACTGGAATACAGCGCCTTGCCGCCGGCCACGATGACATACACGCCGTCTTCAATGGCCGTCTGCATCTTCAGCAGCGGGTTCTCGCTGCGGGCTGCACTCTCGGTAACACCGCCATTTTCAAATTCGTCCGGCAGAGTCACGGTATTCTCGTCGGATACATAGACCCGGACACTGTCCTGCAGGGTGAGGGTTTTGTTCTCCGTTTGCACCTGCGCGGTCACGGTCAGGGTGGCCTTGCCCGCCGCCTGAGCGGTCAGGGTCACCAGATCGCCCGCACTGCTCTCGGTCTTGTCCAGAGCTGCCACAGCGGCCTCACCATCACTGGTCAGGCTCCACTGCAGCCGGGCATCCTGCGGGATGCCTGCAGTTCCGGCGCTCACCTGCACGGTGCTGCCCGCATCGCAGGCAATATCGCCGGTGTTCAGCGTCAGCTGCGGGGCCTGGGCCAGATAGCTCCAGCCCTCACCCAGCAGATCGGTCATGGCAAAGGAGTCGTATAGAATGTAGCCGGTGCCGTAGCTGGTGTCTTCCTTTTCATACAGCAGGCCCAGGGCTTCTCCCTTCAGCTGAGTCAGGCAGGAATACAGGTAGCTGCCGGGGTATTTCACATCCGCCGGGTTCAGCCAGGTCACCTGATTGGTGGCCACGTCAATGCTGCCGATGCGCAGCACACCGTTGTTCCGGCCGCTGCCCTTGGGATAGGAGGCGGCGATCAGATTGTCGTATACGTTTCCGTCCGAATCCACCAGAGCACCGTCCACATTGATGAAGGACACCATGCAGTTGCCCACATAGTTCAGCGCCTCATCCTTGCAGGAGGGCCCCCAGGTCACGCCGCCGTCGTAGCTGTCGGCATAGCTGATATAGCCAATGTCATTGCGGGAATACATGCGAATGCCGCCGTCCGGCAACAGGACGGTCTGGGACTCGCTGGTCTTGCCCACGTTGTTGGTCACATGCTCTCCACGCTGCCAGGTGGTGCCGCCGTCATCGGTATAGATCACGCTGGCGCGCTCCTGGCCGGTGGCATTATCGTAGACCTGGAACAGCACCCGCTCGGTGCCGTCCTCACCCAGCTCCACGGTCAGGCCGCGGCCGGGACACACACCCACAAAGCCTTCGCCCGGCTGCTTCACATTCAGAATCCGGGGCTCGCTCCACTGGATGCCTGTTTCGGTCACATTGCCGGTGCGCAGACAGATGTGGAAGGTGGGATAGATTTTCCATTCCGACTGGCTGTAGAACACATTGTTCTGCACGGTTTTGCCGCTGAGCTCCTGGCGGCAGGTGGATTTCACCACCGCGCTGCCGCTGGTCTCATACAGATTGTATTCCGCGTCCACCCAGGCGCCGGTGAGCGCACCCGCTGCATCCTTGATGGGATAGAGGGTCCGGTTCTGGCCTTCCACCACCTTGGACTGGGGGTCTTTGGAATCGATGTAGTAGGTGTAATCCTCCGCCTTGGTGGAGGCGATGGAACCGGCTTCGCCCCTGGCGATCACCAGATTGCCGTTTTCGTCAAAGCCGGTGCTCTCCTTGCCGGCGGTGCCGCCGTTCTGCAGACCGGAGTAGGCCGGGCAGGCATCCACCACCATGTAGATGGTGCCATCCTCGCTCTGGATCAGCGCCGGGTCAATGAAGGAGGCGCTCTTCCTGTAAGCGCCGGGGGTCTGATCCGGGAAGTCGGCGAAATGGTTAATCATCTGCCACTCCCAGGTCTTGCCGCCATCCTTGGAAAGGCTGACCAGTCCGTCCAGGTTGTTGGCCGCGTCCATGGTGGAGCCCCAGCGGGCATCCGCCGCGCTCAGAATCCAACCATTGTCCAGCGTGATCATGGCGGGAATGCGGAACCGGCGGCTGGAGCCGGTTTCGTCGGGAATATAAGGCTGGTCCTGGGTCACACCGGAATGGCCACCCTCCACCGGACCGTCGTAGCTGGCCAGATAGCTCCAGCCCTCGCCCAGCATGCCGGTAATGGTCAGATCGGTGTAATAGATGCCACCCGCGCCGCTGTTCTCGGTGCTGCCGGGGCCGGCGGTCCCGGACTCAAACAGCAGGCCCAGGGCATCGCCCTGCTTCTGGGTCAGGCAGGAATACTGGTACCGGCCCGCAAAATCCACCTCAGTGTCGTTCAGCCAGTTGATGGTGCCGGTCTCGCTCATGGAGCCCACACGGATCACACCGTCGGTACGTCCGCCGCCCGCCGGGTAGGAAGCGATCACCAGATCGCCGTAAACCTTGCCCTCCGGGCTCTTGACATAACCGGCCGCATTGATGAAGGACACCATGCAGTTGGAGGTGTAATTCAGGGCGCTGTCCGCAGTGGCCTGGCCCCAGGTCGCGCCGCCGTCGTAGCTGTCGGCAAAGGTAATCTGGCCGCCCAGGTTGCGGCAGAAGATGCGCATGCCGCCATCCGGCAGGTTCACCACCTGGGACTCACTGGTCTTGCTGCCGCTGGCCAGGTTGTTCACCCGGTCGCCGCGGGTCCAGGTTTTGCCGTTGTCATCGCTGTAGATCACGCTGGCGTACTCCTGACCGGTGGCATTGTCGTACAGGGGGAACACGATGCGCTGTTTGCCCTCCACGGTGGTCACCAGGCCGCGGCCGGGGCACACACCGGTGAAGGACTCATTCTCGGTGTACTTGATGTTCAGGAAGGTGGGTTCGCCCCATACCAGGCCGTCCGCCGTTATCTCGGCGCTGCGCAGCATGATGTAGAACACGGGGTACGCCTTCCAGGCGCTGCTGCGGTAGAACAGATTGGTCTGTACCATCTCGCCGCTGCTCAGCTGCTCCCGCATCACCTTCTCCACCGGGCCGGACGCGCCATCCCAGGCAAACAGATCCAGCTCCGCATTCACCCACTGACCGGTGGTTTCGCCGCTCTCGGTGGTGATGGGATACAATTCCAGTTTTTCGCCCTGCACGGTGACCCGGGCAGGCTCCGCGTTCAGATCCACACGATAGGTGTAGGCGCTCTTTTCCTTGGGAGCATCCTGGTTTTCACCGGCGAGGGCCACCAGCATCCGGCCCTGCTCGTCAAAGCCGCTGCTCTGGCTGCCCATCCGGTTGCCGCTCATCAGACCCACATAGGAGGGGCAGGCGTCCACCACCATGTACAGCTTGCCGTCCGGCCCCTGCACCATGGAGGGGTCGATGAAAGAGGCGCTGGCCTGGCCGGTGGCGCTGTTGGCCTGATCATCAAAGTAGTTTACAACCTCATAGCTCCAGGTGGCACCGCCGTCCTTGGAGACGCTCACGATGGTATCCAGATTCTGGGGAGAGTCGGCGGTAGTCTGCCAGCGCATATCCGCTGCAGCCACCATCCAACCATTGTCCAGGGTGATCAGTGAGGGAATACGATAGTTCTTGCCGTTGCCGCCGTCCGGCTCGCCGTTTACAAAGGGCTGATTCTGTGTGGTGCCGGTAATCGCCTCCTCCGGGCCGCAGGCAGTCAGGGCCACAGTGCCCAGGTCCACCGCTTTCTCCTCGGTGTAAACCAGTTTACCGGATGCAGTGCCGGTGCCGCTTGCCTTGAGCGCGGTGAGCACACCATTTTCCAGACGGAAAGCGCCGTCCGGATTTTCGGTCAGGGTCCACTCCACCGTTGCCGGGTGCGCGCCCCGGGCGTCGGTATAGATCCATTCGGTGCCGCCGGTCACCGCCAGCTGGCTGGTGCCTGCGTAGCCCTGCTCCACCACCGCCTTGGTACGCACCAGAGTGGGCTGCTCGGCTTTTTTCAGGAACAGCTGCACCGGACTGCCCTGTGCATTGGCGGTGAAGCCGCCGTTCTCCACCGCCAGCCTGGCTTCGCCTGCGCTGAGAGTATAGGTGTTGTTTTCGTTCTTCGTCACGGTGAGCAGTACCGGAGCATCGCTGCGGAATACGCCCTCGCTGCCCAGGCCCAGATAAACCGGGCCGTCCTCGGTCATGGCGGTGAGATACACTCCACCCTGCGTGTTGGTCAGCGACAGCTCCGCCCCGGCCAGCGCCTCTTGTGCATTGGTCAGCTTTCCGGTCCGGTCATCCCGCACCGCTGCGTTGGCATTGTTCGCACCGCTGGCAGAGAGCACCCGGAAACCCTCGTCATAGCCCACCACTGCGTAAACGCCGTCGGTCAGGATATCGGTTTCCGCCTGGGTGTAGCCGTCGATCTTCAGGTCGGTCTCGTTCAGGGTGATGTCCCGCGCGTAGAGCCACAGGGTATAGCTCTTGCCCTCAGACAGGCTTCGGGGACCCCAGAAATCGGTGATGTTATTGGGATACTGGGTGGTATCGCCCTTGCGGTTAAAGTCCAGCACACGCTTGGCGCCGCTGATCTGCCAGCCGTCGCCCGCCTTGGCCACGCCCAGGCTCACCGCCTGATCCGCCACCATGTTGCTCTCAGCCAATGCCAAATAGTTGCCGCTCTTGGCATTCTGCAGGCTGAAGCCGCCATCCATGGCGCTGCCCACCAGGGTCAGGTCCTCCAGGGTCAGAGTGCTTCCATCCTTCAGCCAGGAGGCCTGCACGCCGCCCTCCGTCAAAGTGAGCTTAGCGGTAACAGTACCGTCCACACCACTGAGGGAGCCGGGATTCAGGCTCTTGCCTGCATCGCTCAGATACAGTGCATAAACCTCATCCTTGTAGGCTTCCTCCTTACCGCGGGCCACGATCAGGTACTCCTTGCTCAGATCCAGCTGACTGCTGGTGTACAGGGAGAAGCCAGGGATCTGGGGCGCGTTTTCATCCGACTGACGGGCATACAGATAGATGCTGTATGCCGTTTCGGCCTGCGGGCCCCAGAAGTCGGTCTGGGCACTGGTAAATTTGCCGCCGTCGCCGTTGATGTTGAAGCTCAGCACCCGGTTGTTTGCAGCATTTTTCAGCAGGTAGGAGCTGTCGGCTTTTTTCTGGACCGAGCAGAAGCTCTCGGTCGCGGCGGTCATACTGCCATCCAGCTTGAGCCACTGGCCGGTAGCGCTGTTGGAGAAGGCAACCTTGCCGTCCTCACTCTGCTTTGCATCCAGCAGCAGCCGGTCCAGCGTGAGGGATTCGCCATTTTTCAGCCAGGCGGCGGTGACACCGTTCTCGCTCAGGGTCAGCTGCGCGGTCACCGCGCCCTTGGTCTTCAAGGCTCCGGGACTGGTGGACGCGCCATCTGCGCTGAGGTACAGCGCATAAATGCCGCTTTCCCCCTCCCGCTGATCCTGAGCCACCAGGATGTACTGCCGGGCGGTATCGATGGAATCCCCGGTATACAGTTCAAAGCCCGGGATCTGAGGCGCAGCCTTTTTGGCCTGAGCCAGCTTGTCCGCGCCATCCTCGGCCACAGGAACCTCGTTTCCCTCCGGTGTTTTCGTGGGAGCTGGCGTTTCCGTGGGCGCGGGCGTCTCGGTCGCCTCGGGTGCTTCGGTTGCCGCAGGCACTTCTGTGGCTACAGGCTCTTCGGTAGCTACAGGCACTTCCGTCGCCTCGGGTGCTTCGGTCGCCGCAGGCATTTCTGTGGCTACAGGCTCTTCGGTTGCCGCAGGCACTTCCGTCGCTTTGGGCGTTTCAGTGGCTGCAGGCACTTCGCCGGGCTGGGTCAGTTCTCCGGCCACTTCTTCTGCGGTTACCGGCGGCTGTTCCAGCAGCGGTTCATCCGCTGCAAAAACAGGGGCTGCCGTGCTGGCCATCACACAAACTGCCAGCAACAGTGCCACCATGCGTTTCAGTTTCAGTCTCATGCTATCCTTAACCTTTCCGCTGTTTGCTTCTCATTCCTTGCGCAACGCTGTTTTTTTGTCTTCCTCCTCTCCTTTTCGTTCGTTTGCATGTTGCACAGATTTTCTCGTCAATGATAGCATTTTTCAGTGATATGTATATTCAATTTTCAACTTTTTGACTTAATGGAAAAATTTTTCATCTTTTTGTGTAAATTATGAAAATTTTCTTCATCAAAATGCCTATTTTTTAAATGGATTTTTGTTTGGTATGAATATTGCTTTTTTGCCGATCTTATGTTCTACAAATTAGTACGGGGGACATTCGTCATCCTGCCAACCGGCTGTTTTGTTTGATATTTTGAATTTATTTTTGAGTTTTTTCGTTTCGTGAGCTTTATTTCTATTGCTTCCTGTCGCTGACTGCAGTTTTATCCCTGCGCCTCATCTGATAAAAAAATCCGCTGGCCAAACCGTCTTTCCGGGGATGGCAACTGCACTCCGGTTCGATTTTCCGGCGTAAAACGTAACAGGCTGCAAAAGAAAAAGGCCCGGCTAAATGACCGGGCCTTTGATTGGTAAAGCATAAAGAAGTGCGTGACAAGATAAAAAGAAAATCCCGAACACTTTCGTATTCGGGGCTTTGGTGCGGATGAAGGGACTTGAACCCCCACGGTATCGCTACCACTAGAACCTGAATCTAGCGCGTCTGCCAATTCCGCCACATCCGCATATGCTGTTGTTGCAGCCAGCAAGCCGGAGCCCTAGCCCCTTGCCTGCTTTGTGGAGCAGGTGATGGGAGTCGAACCCACGTCCTCAGCTTGGAAGGCTGATGTACTAGCCGTTGTACGACACCTGCGCATCAGCTCTCTCGTGTCGGCTGCGAAATGTATTATAGCACGGTGTTTTGCAAAACGCAAGCCCTTTTTTGAAATATTTTTCAAAAAATTATACTTCTTTTTTCCAAAGGCCCGGTGAGGGCCATTATATGTTATAATTAATATTATTGCGTTTTTCGCAAGCTGCATATTCCCCGGCCGGCTTTGCGGCCAGGCAAATTTTCTGCGAGGGAGTTTTTTATTTTATGAATCTGATCGAACTGTTTATTCTGGCAGTCGGCCTTTCCATGGATGCATTTGCCGTCTCCATCTGCAAGGGTCTGAGCCTTCCCAGCCTGAAACCCCGCCATGCTGCCATCACCGGCCTGTACTTCGGCGGCTTTCAGGCACTGATGCCGCTGATTGGATATCTTCTGGGAACCCAGTTCCAGCAATTCATCACCAACGTGGACCACTGGATCGCCTTTGTCTTGCTGGTATTCATCGGCGTAAACATGATCCGGGAATCCCGCTCGGAGCCGGAGGAGCTGAACTGCCAGTTCAGCCCGGCAGCCATGCTGCCCCTGGCGGTGGCCACCAGCATCGACGCCCTGGCGGTGGGCGTAACCTTTGCCTTCCTGTCGGTGGATATCGTGCCCGCCGTAAGCTTCATCGGCGTGATCACCTTCTGCCTTTCCGCCGTGGGCGTAGCCATCGGCCACCGGTTCGGCGCCCGCTACAAATCCCGTGCCGAGCTGGCAGGCGGTATCGTTCTGGTGCTGATGGGCTGCAAGATTCTGCTGGAGCATCTGGGCCTGCTGGCATTTTGAGCCGCGGCGTTGCATCCCGCCTCGTTTTGTGGCATAATCGTTTTATAATCCTTCTTGTCTTTTTGACAAAATCCGTAACCCCAGGGAGGCCCGCCGATGGAATTTTATGAATATCTTCCCTTTTGGCCCAAGCTCACCCGTGAGCAGCAGCAATACCTGGCCCAGAACGTGACATTGCATCACGTAAGCAAGGGCGAGGTGGTGCACAACGGCTCTGAGGACTGCGTGGGCCCGCTGATCGTGGTACACGGCCAGCTGCGGGGATACTCCTTCTCCGAGGAGGGGCGCGAGGTCACCCTGTACCGGCTGTTTGAGCGGGATGTGTGCATTCTCTCGGCCTACTGCATGCTCAACAGCCTGCAGTTCGACATCTCGGTTCAGGCGGAAAAGGACTGCATCCTTTACCGTATTCCCGCGCCGGTCTACAAAAAGCTGATGCAGGAATCCGCCCCGGTGGCCAACTACACCACCGAGCTGATTGCCAGCCGTTTTTCCGACGTGATGTGGCTGCTGGACCAGATTCTCTACAAGCATCTGGACAGCCGCCTGGCCGCCTTCCTGGTGGGCGAGGCGCAGCTGAACGACACCACCGAGCTTCGCCTGACCCATGAGGAGATCGCCCATCATCTGGGCAGCGCACGGGAGGTGGTGACCCGGATGCTCAAATATTTCCAGACCGAAAAGATGGTGCTCATTGCCCGGGGCTGCATCACCCTGCTGGACATGGACAAGCTGCGTGAGGTGGCGAAGGACAGTTTGCGCTGAGGCCACAAACCTTCACCGGCGTGGTATAATTAAGGTGATTACATCACGGATAACCCGCCCCGGCACTGGTATACTAAGGCCAATGGATGAACCGCTCCGCACTCATCTGCGGAGCCCCTGAAATAAAAAGGAGTGTTATGAAATGAGCGTTGTAACTGTAAATAAAGCAAACTTCGAGCAGGAGGTCCTGCAGAGCAATGTCCCCGTTCTGGTGGATTTCTGGGCAACCTGGTGCGGTCCCTGCCGCATGATGGCTCCCATCGTGGATGAGCTGGCTGAGGAGAAGGCTGGTCAGGTGAAGGTCTGCAAGATCGACATCGACGAGAACCCCGAGCTGGCCATGCAGTTCGGCGTAATGAGCATCCCCACCCTGATGGTGTTCAAGAATGGCGCCATCGCCAACAAGAGCGTGGGCCTGAAGCCCAAGGCTGCTGTGGAAGAGCTGCTGAAGTAAATCGATTTGCGAAAACCGCTGGTGAAAGCCAGCGGTTTTCTTTTTGACTCGCACCAAAAAGCGCCTGCCCGGTTCAAATCGCCGGGCAGGCGCTTTTGCTGTTTGCGGATTTACTTTTTCTTCGCAGTCTTCGGCGGCTGGGCCTGAGCCTTCGGGGCCTGCTGGGCAGGTGCCAGCATATACTTTGCCTTTTCCACACCACGGCGGCGCAGGCGTTCCCGTGTGGCGGTGCGCAGCAGGCTGTAGAGCACCGAGCACAGCGGAATCATCACCAGCATACCGACCACGCCGAACATGCTGCCACCCAGGGTAACGGCGGTGAGTACCCACACCGAGGGCAGACCCACCGAGCTGCCCACCACGCGGGGGTAGATCAGGTTGCCCTCGATCTGCTGGATCACCAGGAACAAAATCACGAACACCACGGCCTGCATGGGATTCTGAATCAGAATCAGGAACGCGCCCACAAAGCAGCCGATGAATGCACCGAACACCGGGATCAGCGCGGTGACCGCCACCAGCACACTGACCAGCAGCACATAGGGCATACGGAACAGCAGCATGCCCACCGCGAACAGCGCGCCCAGAATGCAGGCCTCCAGGCACTGACCGGACAGAAAGTTCGAGAAGGTCTTGTTGGCCAGCCGAACCACCTCCAGCACCTTCTCCGCATGCTCCGGCTTCATCCAGGCAAACAGGAGCATCCGGCCCTGACGGCTCAGTGTCTCCCTCTGGAACAGCAGGTAAATGGCGAAAATGAAGGCAATGAAGAAGTTCACAAAGCCCGAGATGATGCCGGTGGCCGCGGTGACCGTGTTGCCCACCAGCGCAAGTCCGCCGTTTTTCAGCCAGTCCACCACCTGCTGGGTCACATTGCGCAGGTTCAGGTTACCGGCCTCACTCAGCCAGTCCGCCAGCTCGGGGTAGCGGATCATCAGCTCATTGGCCCATTCCTGAGCCTGTGCCCAGAAGGCGGGCATCCGGGCCGCAATGGTCTGCACGGTATTCTGCAGCTGCGGCAGCACCAGCAGCGACACCACCATGACCACACCGATCACTCCGGCCAGCGTGATCACCAGCGAGATGCCCCGGTGGGCCTTTTGCAGCTTCTGGGGCAGATGGGTCTCGATAGCGCGCATGGGTACATTCAAAATAAAGGCCATGGCAGCGCCCAGCAAAAAGGGCATGAGCAGACCGGCTACCATTCCCAGGAAGCTGCCCACCCGGTCCATATTCTGCAGCCCCCAGTAAAGCAGGATACAGAAGGTGGCAATGCCCAATACATTGCGCAAAAAGGTTTTGTTTTCCATATTATTCTCCTAAACAGCGGATCATTTTTTGTTCCATATTCCAGGGTGGTTTTTGTGGCCGCCCCGGCATCGCCTTAACGATAGCATGTTTTGCCCGGTGATGCAACCTTATTCCTCGGCCAGGATCATTGCAATCCGGTCCAGCTTATCCTGGGCGGCACGCCACAGCTCGTAGTAATCCTCCTCCGGCTGGGTGGGGTCCACCTCCGGCAGATAGCCATTCTTGCCCGCCGCCCGGATCAGCGGCAGGTAATCCTTGTAGCTGTAGTTCAGGTCCACGTTGCCGTTCACGCCGCTCACCTGCCCCACCGAGGAATACTGCCAGACCCCATAATTTCCGCCGTAGCCCACATAACCCCGGTAGTCGGCCACCCACAGGGGGTAATCCGCCAGCTGCTGAGTATTGACGTAACGGCGCAAGAATTCCGTATAGCTGTAATAGCCCGGGAACCAGCCCTTCTGGTCCAGAATGTCCATGGAAAACTGAATCAGCCGGGTCACCGCGTCCCGTCCCAGGCTGGCCAGCGAGGCATCCTCCGCATCCACATAGACCGGATACTCCAGCCGGTGGCCCTCCAGTGCCTTCAAAAACACATCCAGCTCCCGGATGACCTCGCTCTCGGTTTTGGCATAGGTGTAAAAATAGGCCCCCACCCGCAGCCCGGCGGCATGTGCCCCCTGCACGTTGCGGGTAAAACAGGGGTCCACATAGGGCCCGCTCTGGTTGCTGGAGCCCACCCGGACGATGGCAAACTCCTTGCCCGCCCCGGCCACGGCAGACCAGTCCACCACGCCCTGATAACGGGATACGTCGATCCCCTCTTGAAATACTGTCATCGTGCTCCCCTCCTTGCCCGCATTGTATGCGGCGGAAGGGAAAAGCGTTCCGGCGAATTGGTGTTTATACCACCAGACCGCCGTTCACCCCCAGTACCTGGCCGGTGATGTAGTCCGCGTCATCGCTGGCCAAAAACAGTACAGCCTTTGCCACCTGCTCCGGACTGCCCAGACTGCCCAGCGGGGTCTCCTCCGCCAGGGCAGCCTTGTCCTCGGCGGAAAAGGCCGCCATCATAGCGGTCTCGATCACGCCGGGGGCCACGCAGTTCACGGTGATGCCGCTGGGGCCTTCCTCCTTTGCGAGGGCCCGCGTCAGGCCGATCAGACCCGCCTTGGCGGCGGAATAAGCCACCTCACAGCTGCCACCCACCTGGCCCCACATGGAGCTCACGGTCACGATGCGTCCCCATTTCTGATGCAGCATATGGGGCAGCGCGCACTGACAGCAGTGGAACGCGCCGCTCAGGTGCACATCCAGCATCCGCTGCCAGGCCGCGGGGGTCACGTCGGTGAACAGCTCCTGCCGGGCAATGCCCGCGTTGCATACCAGCACATCCACCCCGCCGAAGGCTTCCTGCACCTGGCGGAACATGGCCTCCACCTGGGCCCGGTCGGCCACGTCCGCCTGCACCGGCAGCATTTGGCCCGGCCACTGGGCCGCCAGGGCCTCGGCCTCGGTCTTGCTGGTGTTATAGTTGACGGCCACCCGGTATCCGGCATTGGCAAAGGCCCGGGCCACCGCCGCGCCGATGCCCCGGCTTGCCCCGGTGACCAGCACTGTCTTTTCTCTCATTTTCCCTTTTTCTCCTCCCGTTTACGCCGCAGCATGGCAAAAAACTCCTGAAGCAGGGCGGCAGCCTCCTGCTCCCGCAGGCCGCTCTCGATCACCGGATGGTGATTGAACGGATAGGCGAACAGATCCACCAGCGAGCCGCAGCAGCCCGCCTTGGTATCCTTCGCGCCGTAGACCACCCGCTTGATACGGCTGTTGATAATAGCCCCGCTGCACATGGGGCAGGGCTCCAGCGTCACGAACAGCTCGCACTGCCACAGCCGCCAGCCGCCCAGCTTTTTGCAGGCCGCGTCGATGGCCAGCAGCTCGGCGTGGTGCAGGGCGTTCTTCTCGGTCTCCCGGGTGTTATGGGCCAGAGCGATGGGCTCGCCGTCCTTGGCCACCACCGCCCCCACCGGCACCTCGCCCAGCGCTGCGGCTTTTTTTGCTTCCTCCAGGGCAAGGCCCATCAGTTCTTCGTCGGTCATCCGGTTTCTCCTTCGTGAAAAATCATGTAAACGTGGCGTGCAGCATCTGCACCGCCAGCAGCGCCGCCGCCAGTCCGTAACCGGGGCAGCGGGCAAGGGCTCCCGCTCCTGTGCCATGCAGGCGGGGCGGAAGCTTAGGCCTTGCCGCCCAAACCGCCAGCACAGCGGCGGGCAGGCCGAACAGCAGCAGCGGCTGCACCCACGCCGGACCCGCGCCGGTCTGCCCCAGCAGGGCCAAGGTGTTGTTGTAAAGATGAAAGACCATGCCGGGCCAGAGGCTGCCGCTGGTTTCGGCGCAAAGGCCCAGCGCCAGCCCGGAAAGCAGAGCCGACAGGCAGGCCGGTGCCTCGCCGTGCAGCAGCGCGAACAGCACTGCCTGGCCCCACACTGCCGCCCGACCACCCCAGGGGCGCAGGTAGCCCTGCATCAGCCCCCGGAAGAGCAGCTCCTCGCCCACCGCCGGAACAAGCGCCAGCCGAAGCCACAGCAGCCCGGCCGGGGCCTCCGCCAGCTGCACACCGACGGCTTCGCCCAACACAGCCCGCAGGACGGTGCTGGCAAGATTTCCTGCCATGGTGAGCACCCAGAACAGCAGGAACAACGCCGGGAGCAGCCTCCAGCGGGGCCGCCTGAGGCATACCGGGGCCCCGGGCGGGCTAGCCAGCGCCACCAGCAGCGGAGCCGCCAGCGCCAGCAGATTTTTGCCCAGCGCCACCAGCTCCTCCGCTGACGGGGACAGACCGTCCACCGACGGGCCCAGCAACCCACTCAAAGCGGAATCCGCCGCCAGATAGACCAGCGCGGCCAGCCCGCACAAAGCGGCGGCCCGCTGCAATTCCGGTGGCAGCGGTTCTGCCCCCTGCTTGAAAAGCGTCCGTTTCATGCCGGTTTAATGCTTATCGTCCAAATCGCGCCAGTCCGCCTCCACGATGTCCGTATCGTCAAAGGCGGGGTCGGTGAGCATCTCCTGCATCTGATCGGCCATGTCACGGGCCGCCTTTTTCAGGCCCTTCAGCTGGATTGCAGCCCAGATGGAACCGGCCAGATTCAATACGCCCTCCACCATCAGGATCACACCGATGGCCATAACCAGCAGCTCCACGGTGCCGAACGGATTCCACAGCATTACCGCGCCCAATACCACGCTGACCAGTGCCAGCAGCAGCAAGCTCCACCAGCGGTCGTAGCCCGCTGCCCGCAGCTCAAAGGCGCTCTGCACCCGCATCACACCGTCCAGAATCACGAACAGGCCCACCAGAATGGGCAAAACGGACACCACGGTCTGGGGCCGGATCAGCAAGAAGATGCCAAGAGCCACCGCGATTGCACCGAACAGCCAGCCGAAGTAGCTGAAAAAGCCCCGCACCTCAGCCTTCAAAAAGCTGTAGATGCTGCTCACGCCCTTCAGCAGGATCACCAGGCCAAACAGCCCGCAGACCAGCCGCAGAGATACATCCGGCCAGAGCAGCAGCGCCAGGCCCACCAGAATAAAAGCCACCGACGAGATGGAAAAGGTCTTGCGGAAATTTTTCATAGCAAATTCCTCATTTCATCCGGACGCCCCCTGTGAAAGGTGCGTCCCTGTTGATACTTATTTTGATTATTATACCATAAAACTGACCGGTTTCCTGTTGCAGCGCGCACATCCCTTCTTTTTTTTGCGCCGCCGGGGCAAGTGTGTTATGATAAAGTGGAAAAAACGCGGCGGTCTTCCTACCGGGAATGCCCCGCTTCAAAGGAGTATTTCTGCATGCCTGACCCGTTTCCTCCTCTGCTGGAAGCATTGGCCCGCCACAGCACCGGCGGTCCTGCTCCCATGCACATGCCCGGCCACAAGCGGAACACCGCACTGGCCCCCTATCTGGCCGCTCTGGGCGCGGCCTGGGACATCACTGAAATCCACGGCTTCGACGATCTACACGAGGCCGAGGGTATTTTGAAGGATTCCATGGACCGTGCCGCCCGGCTCTGGGGCGCGCAGCGCAGCTTTTATCTGGTAAACGGCAGCACCTGCGGTATTCTGGCCGGTATCCGGGCGGCGGCTGGCCGGGGCGGCAAGGTGATCCTGAGCCGCGGCTGCCACAAATCCGTCTATCATGCGCTGGAGCTTTGCGGCGCGGTGCCGGTCTGGCTGGCCCCGCCGGTGGACGAAAGCTTCGGGGTACTGGCCTCCATTACCCCCGAGCAGGTGCGCGCCGCGCTGGCCGCCCAGCCGGACGCAAAGCTGCTGGTGCTCACCAGCCCCACCTATGAGGGCGTGATCAGCGATCTTACCGCCATCTGTGCCGCCGCTCATGCCGCCGGGGTTCCGGTATTGGTGGATGAGGCCCACGGTGCTCATCTGGGCCTTGCCCCCGACTGGCCCGCCGGGGCAGTCGCCGCCGGGGCCGATGTGGTGGTCCAGAGCCTGCACAAAACCCTGCCCAGCCTGACCCAAACCGGCATCCTGCACCAGCAGGGCGACTTGATTCCGGCTGAGGCGCTGGCCCGCCAGCTGGGCATCTTCGAGACCAGCAGCCCTTCTTACCTGCTGATGGCCAGCATGGATGGTTGTGTGGACCTGCTGGAACGCAAAGGCGGCGAGCTGTTTGCCCGCTGGCAGGCTGCGCTGTCCTCTTTTGACCGTGCCATTGCCGGGCTGACCCGGCTGCGGGTACTCTGCCACGGGGCGGACACACTGCAAAAGCATCCCGGCCTTTTCGCCCACGATCCCGGCAAACTGGTGATCTCCACCCGGGGCACCGCCCTCACTGGTCCCGGACTGATGGCCCGGCTGCGGGAGGAATTTTCCATTGAGCTGGAGATGGCCAGCGGCGACTGGTCCATTGCCATGACCGGCCTGGGCGACACCGAGGAGAATCTGCTGCGGCTGGCCCGGGCACTTGTGGCAATTGATAAGAGCCTTGCCGCCTGCCCGATGCCGCCTGCCGCCAAACCACTGCCGCTGCCGCCCGCCGTCCTGCCTGTAGCGCAGGCACTGGAGCTGCCCTGTGAGGAGGTTCCGCTTGGAGCCTGTGAGGGCCGGGTGAGCGCCGAATATGTGTGGGCCTATCCCCCTGGCATTCCGCTGATCGTACCCGGCGAACGGGTGGATCGGGTCTTTCTGGACTGCTGCGCCCGGCTGAATCGCCAGGGTGTGCGGCTGCACAGCACCGGCGGCACCATGCCCCGGGCACTGCGGGTGCTGACCTGTGCTCCCCATTCAACTTCAACCAAAGGAGATTGATCGCATGTTATCCAGCTTTTCCTATGCGGAGGCCTTTGTGAGCCGCCACCGGCGTCTGGTCCCTGCCGCCGGAGTGGTGAGCGGGCTGTTCTGCGCTTTGTTCCTGCTCTGGGCCTGTCAGGTGTGGTCTCCGCCTGCCTTCTGCTTGTTCTGGGGCATCTGCTTCATCTGTGCTGTGCGCGGCCTGTGCGCCAGGCCCTCCCGCCGGGAAGGCCTGGCCTGCGGAGTACTGGCCGCAGTGTTCTGCTTTTTCACTTTGGGGCAGAACGCGGTGGCGGGCACCATGCAGTTTGACCTTTCCTTTTTGGCATTCTGGGTCTTGCTCAGCGCCCTTCTGTTCCCCATTCTGCTGGGGCTGTGCCGCTTTCTGACCCATCTGCCCGCCGCGGATTCCCCCACCGCACCCGCCGGGCCGCTGTGGCGGCAACTGGCGCTGTACACCGGGGTTATTCTGGTGCTTTGGCTGCCGGTCTTTTTGTGCTGGGGCCCGGTGCGGCTGGATGTGGACTCGGTTCAGCTGCTGGAGCAGGCCTTCCACGGTGGGCTGAACGACGCCCACCCCATCCTTTACACTTTGCTGCTGCGGCTGATCCTCTGGCCCTTTTACAAGCTGGGCCTGATGGAGCTGGGGGCGTATCTCTTCGGCTTTCTGCAGATGACCACCGTGGCCGCCATGCTGGCCTACAGCCTGGTCTGGATGCGCCGGCGGGGCGCGGGGCTGATCGCTGTGGGCCTGGGCTTTGCCCTCTTCGGCGGCTGCACCATGTATGCCTTCCAAAGCCTAGTGGTCTGGAAGGACCCGCTGTTCAACGGGGTGCTGCTGCTCTACTGCCTGTTTCTGTTCGACACCGCCCGCTGTAAGGGGGAAAATCTGCAGCAGAAAAGCGGAGTGATTCATTTCGTGGTGCTCACCCTGCTGCTGTGCTTTCTGCGGGGCAACGGCTGGCCCATCGCGGCAGTAGTCTGCCTTGCGCTGTGCGCCCTGCGCCCAGCCCGCCGCCGCATCCTCACCGTGCTTCTGCCGGTGCTGATCGGCGTGAAGCTGATCACCGGGCCGGTCTACGGCGCACTGGGCCTGCAGAGCACCCTCACCGCCGAAGCCTGGGCCGTGCCGCTGCAGCAGCTGGCCTATGTGGCCTCCTCGGAACCGGAGGCCTTCAGCCCCCAGCAGGCCGAGACCATCGCCCGGGTGATCCCGGTGGAGGCCATGGCCCAGAGCTACAGCCCCATCACGGTGGACCCGGTGAAGACCAGCTCGGAGTTCAATGCCGAGCATTTTGCCACCCTGCAGGGCAAGCTGGACCTGCTTTCGGTGTGGGCCCAGCTGCTGCCCGGCCACTGGCAAAGCTACCTGAAGGCCTGGCTGGCCGAGGTGGCAGGCTATGTGAGCCCCCGGTTTGACGGCGGCAGCTATTCCTTCCCCTACGAGGGCAGCAACGGAGCCTTTGGCATCACCAGCAAGGACATTGTGCTGGGTCTCACCGGCTGGGCGGGCCTGCGGGACGAGCTGGAGGCCCGGGCGGTATTCATTCCGCCCGCACTCATGGCTTACGGTCTTCTTTTATGCGGCGTGGTGCAGCTGCTGCGCCGCCGCACCCGGCTGCTGCTGGCCTATCTGCCGCTGTATCTGGTATGGTTCGGCCTGGTGGTGGGCGCGCCCAATTACATGCAGATCCGCTATCTGCTGGCCTTTGCCTACTTCATTCCCTGCGCCCTGTTCACCCTGCTGGCCCCCGCCGGAGCCTCCAAAGTAGGTATTGACGAAAAGGCCGCTTCCATTGTATAATAAACGCAAGTTTCTATAGGTTTCTTAAGCGCCGGGCATTCCCGCCCGGTTCCCGGAAATTTATGGTATAGAAAGGGGGACGTATCGATGAACCGGATTCAGACTCTCGAGACCCGCGACCTGGCCAAGAGCGTACAGACCGGCGGCTGCGGCGAATGCCAGACTTCCTGCCAGTCTGCCTGCAAAACCTCCTGCGGTGTTGCTAACCAGATGTGCGAGCATAAGAACGACGAGAAGTAATTCTTGCCTTGCAGCATACCGCCTGCCGCATTGTGCGCAGGCGGTATTTTTTGCGTTTTCATCCAGCCGGGGCCTGCCCCCGCCGGATTTTTGAATAGATCCTTTGTTTTTAGTTTTAGATAGATTCATTTACAGAAAGGAACCTTCGTTTCATGATCCATCAGTATAAACTCAACGGATACAACATCGTGCTGGATGTATTCAGCGGCTCGGTCCACGTGGTGGACGATGTGGCCTATGACGTGATCGGCCTGTACGAGACCACCCCCGCCGACGAGATCGTGGCAAAAATGCTGGAGAAATACGCCGGCCGCGAGGATGTGACCGAGGCCGACCTGCGCCAGTGTCTCGAGGACATCGCCGAGCTGGAAAAGGCCGGCAAGCTCTTCGCCAAGGACATCTACGGCGACATGGCCTTCGATTTCAAAAAGCGCGTGACCGAAGTAAAGGCCATGTGCCTGCATGTGGCCCACACCTGCAACCTGAACTGCGAATACTGCTTCGCCAGCCAGGGCAACTACCACGGCGAGCGCGCCCTGATGAGCTTTGAGGTAGGCAAGCAGGCTCTGGACTTCCTGGTGGCCAACAGCGGCAGGCGCCGCAACCTGGAGGTGGACTTCTTCGGCGGCGAGCCCCTGATGAACTGGGATGTGGTCAAGCAGCTGGTTGCCTACGGCCGCAGCCTGGAGGAGCCCAACAACAAGAAGTTCCGCTTCACCCTGACCACCAACGGCGTTCTGGTGGACGACGAGGTCATCGAGTTCGCCAACAAGGAAATGAACAACGTGGTCATGAGCATCGACGGCCGTAAAGAGGTCCACGACCGGCTGCGCAAGAACTACGCCGGTCAGGGCAGCTACGACACCATCGTGCCCAAGTTCCAGAAGTTCGCCAAGGCCCGCGGCAATAAGGAATACTACGTGCGCGGCACCTTCACCCACAACAACGTGGACTTCACCAATGATATCTTCCATCTGGCCGACCTGGGCTTCGACCAGCTGAGCATGGAGCCGGTGGTCTGCGCCCCCGGTGACCCCTACGCCCTCACCGAGGAGGACCTGCCCAAGATCATGGAGCAGTACGAGATCCTGGCCAAGGAGATGCTGCGCCGCGAGAGCGAGGGCAAGGGCTTCACCTTCTACCACTACATGATCGACCTGAACCACGGCCCCTGCATCTACAAGCGCATCTCCGGCTGCGGCAGCGGCACCGAGTACCTGGCCGTGACCCCCTGGGGTGAGCTGTTCCCCTGCCATCAGTTCGTGGGCGACCCGAAGTACAGCATGGGCAACGTGTGGGACGGCGTGACCAACACCGCTCTGCGGGATGAGTTCAAGCTGTGCAACGCCTACGCCCGCCCCGGCTGCAAAGACTGCTGGGCAAAGCTGTACTGCTCCGGCGGCTGCGCGGCCAACGCCTACCACGCCACCGGCAGCATCACCGGCGTTTACGAGTACGGCTGTGAGCTGTTCCGCAAGCGGATGGAATGCGCCATCATGATGAAGGTGGCCGAGGCCGGCATGAAAAAGTAATTTTTCCACAGTCTTTCCACGAAGTTTTCCACAATCCGGCGCACAGCCGGTGAAAAACTGACCTTACAGGTTCAAAATCCCCCGGCAACCGCGCTTGGCGCAGGCTGCCGGGGGATTTTTTGCTGTAAGAAAATTGTATGAAAACCGAAAGCCGGCCGCAAAACACTTTCGGCCGTTTTTTGTTATAACAAAAGTATCCCAATATTACACCCGGCAGAAAGCTTTTTGCCGCCGGGCAAAGAAAGGCCGATGCTCGTTATGACCACTCAGCGCACCCTGCGCCCCCGCTGCCCGGTATGCCAGCCCGCAGCGGCCCGCCGTATTCCTTCCACCCCGCGCCGCCGGGCAAAGCGCCGCCGCCGAAGCCGCCGCGATCCACTGGCGCTCTGGCTGCTGGCCCTGCTGCTCTTCGCGGCGCTGGCCTGGCTGAAAGCCGATCCCCTCGCCGCGCCTGCTTCCTCGCATCGCTCCGTTTCTGCCGTCTCTCTCCCCGCTCTGAGCGGGCTTTCCAGTCCCCGGGCCGCCCTGCTGGACCGGACCAGCGGCGAGCTGATCGCCGGGCAAAACACCGGCACGGAAGCCCCGCCCGCCTCGCTCACCAAAATCATGACGGTACTGCTGGCCATCGAAAATCTGCCGGACCTGGACCAGACCGTAACCGTTCCCGCTGAAATCTTCAACGGCCTGTGGGCGGAAAATGCTTCGCTGGCCGGGTTTGCACCCGGTGAAACGGTGCCCCTGCGGGATCTGCTCTACGGGGCAATGCTGCCCTCCGGCGCGGAGTGCTGCCTGACTTTGGCTCTGCAGGTCAGCGGCAGCGAGGAGGTCTTTGTGGACCAGATGAACCTGCGTGCAGAGAAGCTGGGGCTGGAGCATACCCATTTCACCAACTGTACCGGCCTGGAGGACCCGGACCATTACGCCTCGGCGGCGGATCTTGCTCATCTGCTGGACCGCGCGCTGGAAAACGAAACCTTCCGCCAGGTATTCACCTCTCGCAGCTACACCACCTCTCCCACCGGCGAGCATCCCCAGGGATTCACGGTGTACAGCTCCATGTTCTCCCTGCTGGACGCCATGCCCGGTCAGGGTGGGGAGCTGCTGGGCGGCAAGACCGGCTACACCAGCCAGGCAGGGCTGTGCCTGGCCAGCCTGATCGGGGTAGATGGCCGGGAGTACATTCTGGTCACCACCGGCGCTCCCGGCGACCATTCCACCGAGCCCTATCACCTGCTGGACGCGCTGGAGGTCTGCGAACAGCTGCGCAGCGGCACCCTCAGCGCATGAAAAAACGGAGCGATGGAATCCATCGCTCCGTTTTGTTTATCCCAGCGCCACGTCCAGGATCATCATCACCAGAAAACCGGCCATTACGCCCAGGGTGCCCACGTTGGAGTGCTCGCCCAGATGGGCCTGGGGGATCAGCTCCTCCACCACCACATAGATCATGGCGCCTGCCGCAAAGGCCAGTAGCCAGGGCATGAAGGGCCCGATAAAGCCGGACAGCAGCACCACCAGGATGCCGAAGATGGGCTCCACCACACCGGAAGCACTGCCGTACAAAAACGCCTTGCCCCGGCTCATCCCCTCCTGGTGCAGGGGTAGCGAGATAGCCGCACCCTCGGGGAAGTTCTGAAGGCCGATGCCGATGGCCAGCGCCATAGCCCCGGTGAGTGCGGCCTCGGCCCCGCTCTGCTGGGCCGCCAGCGCAAAGGACAGGCCCACCGCCATGCCCTCGGGAATGTTGTGCAGCGTCACCGCCAGCACCAGCAGGGTGGTACGCCGCCAGTTGGCGTGCAGGCCCTCCGGCTGGTCCGAACCCGCATGCAAATGGGGCAGCAGCCCGTCCATCAGCATCAGAAAGGCCACGCCCAGCACAAAACCACCCGCCGCCGGAATCCAGCTGATCTGGCCCGCTGCCTCGGCCTGCTCAATGGCCGGGATCAGCAGGCTCCACACCGAGGCCGCGATCATTACACCGGCCGCAAAGCCCAGAAAGATCCGCTGCATCCCCTCGCTGGTCTTTTTCCGCAGCAGGAACACCATGGCCGAACCCAAACTGGTCATGCCGAAGGTGACACCTGTGCCCAACGCCGCCCAAAGCAACGCTTTCGTCATTGTTTCCTCCGTTCCGCGGGCAGCAATGCCCGCTGTATGCTTCCTTTGAACGGATTATATAAGAATCATTCTCACTTGTCAAGTGACTTTGTTGCACTTCTGTTTTACGCTACCGGCCAAAGCGGAACAAAAAAGCGGCTTCCCCGCACTTGCAGGGAAGCCGCTTTTCGGATAAACTCAGCAGTCGGTGTAGTACTTGCCCAGCTCGTCTGCCGCCAGAATGGCCGCATACACGCTGTCGGCATCCACCGGGAAGGGCATGTTGTGCAGGGTGTCCGCATCGGCACAGGCCAGCTTGGCAACCTCCATCAGCTGCTCCTGGGTGGGATTCTCCACGCCCAGGTCGGCCAGGGTGGTGGGCAGGCCCACCTCGGTGCAGAACTCCAGCACCTCTTCCAACTCCTCCAGGGGAGCGTTCTCCAGCACCAGCTGAACCAGGGTACCGAAGGCCACCTTCTCGCCGTGGTACAGGCTGTGGGTCTCGGGGATGGCGGTCAGGCCGTTATGGATGGCGTGCGCACCTGCCAGGCCGCCGCTCTCAAAGCCCACGCCGGACAGATAGGTGTTGGCCTCGATCACGTTCTCCACCGCCTTGGTGCAAACGTGGCGCTCCACCGCCAGCTTGGCCTTCAGGCCGTCGGCCAGCAGGGTCTCGTAGCACAGGCGGGCCAGGCTCATGGCAGCCAGGGTCACCTTGCCGCCCACGCAGTTGGACGCACCGGAGGCCTGGCAGGCCCGGGCCTCAAAGTAGGTGGCCAGCGCATCGCCCATGCCGGATACCAGCAGGCGGGCGGGAGCCGCGGCAACAATGTCGGTGTCCACCAGGACCACGGTGGGGTTGGCGGGCAGGAACAGGTAGCGGTCAAATACACCCTCATCGGTGTAAATCACAGACAGCGCGCTGCAGGGTGCGTCGGTGGAGGCGATGGTGGGCACGATGACCACCGGAGCGCCTGCATAGTAAGCGGCCGCCTTGGCGGTATCATGGATCTTGCCGCCGCCGATGCCGACCACCACGCTGCAGCCGGAGGCCTTGAAGGCCTCGACCACACGGTCGATCTCCTTCTGGCTGCACTCGCCGTTGAAGGTCTCGTACACCACCTTGGCGCCGGTACCCTCTACGCTCTGGGCGATCTTCGCCTCCACGCGTTTTTTACCAGACGCACTTACCAGCACGAACAGGTCCTTGCCGTATTTCTCGCAGTGCTCATACAGATGAGCCAATTCTCCGCGCCCCTGCACGTAGCGGGAGGGGCTGCCGATCACGTTTGCCATAGTCACTCTCTCCTTTTCGGTTGCGCAGGCTTTTCCCGCGCAAAAAACTTTCTTGAGCCATTATACCACTGTTTTTCGAACGAATTCTACTGGCAATCGTTAAAAAAAGAACACCTGAATTTTATGTATTCTGCCTTCTGCAGGCTTTTTGCATCCCTGTCCTGCATTTTCTTCATCCTTTCCAAAAGTATGGCTTTTCTCATTTCATCTTTTGTTTTTTAAATGCTTCGCCAGATAATGCCGCATTTTTTTACGAAATTAAAGCTTTATTCATAAATTATCAAACATTTTCATAGTATAATAGGGGCATGCGGCAAAAAAGTGGCCGGTGAAGGGCTTTTCCGGGCTATTTTAGCAAAGTGCACCCGCGCCCTCCGCTTTTGCCTTTGGTTGACAAGTTATCTTTTTATTTGTTACCCTATTATTATAGGTTTTTTAACGAACCGGAATGAAACAAGAGAGGGGTTCGAGATACGCATGAATGTATTACTGGAAGAATTCGTGCTTCCGCGCGATTTGGAAATGATTTTGAACAACAGCCCCAGCATCATCATCCCCAAAACGGAGGAGATGCTGTATGATCTGATCTTCGGCAACGGCAGCACCAAACAGATCGATGTTTCCTACGACGTGAACGGCACTCTTGTGAAGGAGGCCGACGTGGTGCGCTGCAAAAACGGCGCCGTGGTCAACTACGTGGAGGACTACATGCGCCGCCGCGACCCGGACTGCATGCGCATCGGTGACGACAAGCCCACCGACAAGCCCCGCTTCAAGGATGTGTACGGCTACGACTTCAACACTCTGAAGGTGGATACTTACAAGTGGCTGGCCCGTCAGGAGCTGATTCTGGTTCCCTTCATGGCCGGCGGCTACGAATACGGCTACCAGGCTCTGCTGGTCTGCCCCCGTAACGCAGCTTTCTTTGCGTTTGCCCTGTCCCAGCTGCAGGCCTTCGTCTGCGCCAAGGACATCCACAACTTCAAGCCCCGTGCCATCGTGTATGTGGCTCCTCCCTTCCGCCACACCCACTTTGACGGCAAGCAGGTGTGCGTGCACAACCGGCTGGACGACCGTCACGAGGTCTTTGCCTATAACCTGTACCCCGGTCCCTCTGCCAAGAAGGGCATCTACAGCGTTCTGCTGGACATCGGCGAGCAGGAGGGCTGGGTTACCGCCCACGCCTCCGCCGCCAAGATCGTGACCCCCTACGAGAACGAGATGGTCATGATGCACGAGGGCGCTTCCGGCGGCGGCAAGAGCGAGCTGCTGCAGGATGTGCACCGTGTGCCGGACGGTCGCGTGCTGCTGGGCACCAATCTGGAGAGCGGCGACCGCGACTACCTGCACATGAGCGATACCTGTACCATCTACCCGGTCACCGATGACATGGCCATCTGCCATCCCTCCTTCCAGACCGGCAGCGGAAAGCTGGCCCTGTACGACGGCGAGGACGGCTGGTTTTTGCGTGTGGACGGTATCACCGAATACGGCTCGGACCCCATGTACGAGCGCATCACCATTCACAGCAAAAAGCCTCTGGTGTTCTTCAACATCCAGGGCGTGCCCGGTTCCACCTGCCTGGTGTGGGAGCACACCATGGACTCCACCGGCAAGCCCTGCCCCAACCCCCGTGTGATCGTTCCCCGCAGAATGGTGGACAACATCGTGGATAAGCCGGTGGAAGTGGACGTGCGCAGCTTCGGCGTACGTATGCCGCCCTCCAGCGCCGCTCATCCGGACTACGGCATTATGGGTCTGATGCACATCATCCCGCCCGCTCTGGCCTGGCTGTGGCGTCTGGTTGCCCCCCGCGGCTTCAAGAACCCCAGCATCAGCGGCAACGCACCTCTGGCCAGCGAGGGTGTGGGCTCCTACTGGCCCTTCGCCACCGGCCTGCGGGTACGTCAGGCAAACCTGCTGCTGGAGCAGATTCTGGCCTGCCCCAACACCAAGTACGTGCTGATTCCCAACCAGCACATCGGCGTATACCGCATCGGTTTCGCGGCCGAGTGGATCAGCCGTGAGTATCTGGCCCGCCGCGGCGGCGTCAACATGAAGATGGACCGCCTGTCCCCCGCTCCCTGCGCCCTGCTGGGCTACTGCATGAAGGAGATGAAGGTGGACGGCCAGGACATCCGTTCCGCCTTCCTGCATCCCGAAACCCAGGAGCAGATGGGCATGGAGGGCTACGAGAAGGGCGCCCAGATCCTGTACGACTTCTTCGCCAAAGAGCTGGAGGCCTTCGACGTGGAGGAGCTGCACCCGGTAGGCAAGCAGATCCTGGAGTGCTTCAAAAAGCGCGGCAGCATCGAAGACTACTGCGCCATCACTCCCCTGGGCCTGAAATAAACACTCTGCCAAACAAGACCTCCCGGCCGCTGACCGGGAGGCCTTTTGCATCCCAAACGGGTTTGCCCCGCTTTCCGGAGGAAACTTATGAAGCGCTGCTTTTCCCTTTTGAACGGCGACCGGCTCGACTGCACCGGGCAGGCCGCAATTCTCACCTTTTCCGGTCCCCGGGCGGTACTTTCCACCGCTGCCAACGGCGGGGGCTGCGCCGGGACCTGACCGCCGTGTTCAATTACAGCGACTGCGGCCCTGCCGGGGTCTGCCGCCCCATGGAGGGCGACACCCTGCTGGAGCACCAGCGAGCAGTTGCCCGGCGCCTGGGCCTGGACCCGGAGCACACCACCGGGCTGGACACTGCCGTGAATCTGGACAACATGGTTCTGGTTACCCGTCAATGGCAGGAGCTTTGGGTCACGGCAGCAGTCTCCGCCGGGGCAGATGTGAACGCCCTGTGCGCCGGGGACCCTGCCACTCTCACCGAGCAAGCCGGCAAACCCTGCGCCGTTCCCGCTGGCACCATTAACATCTTTCTCATCACCGGCCAGTCCTTTTCTCCCGGAGCCATGGTGGAACTGGCGCTCACCGCCACCGAGGCCAAAACCGCTGTGCTGCGGGACCTGATGCAGGGCAGCAGCGCCTCGGCCAGGCTGGCTACCGGCACCGGTACCGACGGCCTAGTGATCGTTTGTGACGATTCCGGTACTTCGCCCTGCCTTTTGAACGCAGGCAAGCACTTCAAATTCGGTGAGCTTGCAGCCCAGGCAGTGAGCCAGGCGGTGGCGGAAGCCCTGATGCGGCAGACCGGTCTGTGCCCGGATTTCCAGAGAAGCTTGCTGCGGCGGCTGCAGCGATTCGGCATCACCGCCGAAAGCCTGCGGGTGCGCTGCCCCGGGGAGCTGCCTGGCGGCGAAACCGCTTTCCGCCGGGCGCTGGCCAAGCTGGACCGGGACGCCTTTGCCGTGAGCACTGTTGCGTTGTATCTGCATCTGGCGGACCAACTGCAAACCGGTCTGTTCACTCCGGCTCAGGCTAACGACTGGGCCGACCACTTGCTGAACGAGCTGGCCATGCATTTTCAGTTTGAAGCATCTGCTCCGGATGCGTCCCAGCCTCTGGAGCTGCGGCTGGAGCATTTTCTCGCCGGGCTGCTCCTGGCACATCTTCGGGAGCAGGAACGGCTTTATCCCGCTTCTTAAAAGCCGCTGCAACAGGGGAAAACGGCCGTGCAAAAGCGTTGTCATCTTTCGCTTTTCTTTCTTTGCCGTTTTTTCCCATCTGTTTTATTGACAGGTGTTTTTCGATATGATATTCTTTTCAAACACCGGGCAATCGTAGTACGACTTTTTCCTTTTATAAACAGCCGAATCTCTTCGTTTCGGACAAAAACAAGGAGGACTTCATGGACCTTTGCCAGCGCACAAAAGAAATCTGGGCGGCTTATCTGGCCAATTGCAATACAGGCACCTTCGACGGGCTGACCAGCTTTGCCCCGGACTGCTCGATCATCGGCACCGGCAAGCATGAGCTCTACCGGGAGCTGGAGCAGTTTTCCCGCGCGATGCAGTCAGACCTGGCGGATCGCGGCAGCATCCGGTTCCATTTTCGGGATTTCTGGTGCACCGAACAGGTGGTGGACGCTCAGTGCAGCCTGGTCTACGGCGGGTTATGCATCCTGGGCGAAAGCGAGGACAGCTCGGTCCGTGTAAATATGGATAGCCGTTTCACCATCCTTTATAAAAAGGTGGATGGGAAATGGAAAATCCTGCACCTGCATCAGTCTATCCCCAATCCCGAACAGATGGAGGGGGAATATTATCCCCGCACCCTTACCCAGCAGATTGAGCGTTCTCAGGAGACCATTGAATATCTGACCCGTCTTGCCCAGCGGGACAGTCTGACCGGTCTGATCAACTTCAGCACCCTGCAGAGTTTTTACACCGATCTGGACAAGCACGGCGCCTGGATTTTCGTGGTGGATATGGATGATTTCAAGGCCATCAACGATACTCACGGTCATCTGGCAGGCAATCACATGCTCAAGCGGCTTTCCGAGCTGCTGGTGTCCACGATGCGCTCCCACGATCTGGTCTGCCGTATGGGCGGCGACGAATTTGTGCTGGTCTGCTGCGGGCTGGGCTCGGAGCAGAATGCCCAGGACCTGATGCGGCGGCTGCTGGCTCGCACCGCAGAAGTCTCCGGCGAGGAGCCCGCCTGGACCGGTATCTCCATCGGCGGTACCCCCATCCACAGCGACGACTGCCTGGAGAGCGCCTTCAAGCGGGCAGACCGGGCTCTGTATCAGGCCAAAGCCCAGGGCAAAAACCGGGGCAGCATCCTGTAAAGCCCTCTCACCATTCCATACAAAAAGCACCGCCCTGCCGGGAATTTCCGGCAGGGCGGCTTTTTTATGTTTTACAGCTGGCCATTCAGCAGCAGCTGGCGGACCTCAAACAGATCCTTGCAGCAGCGGTTGTACAGCGCCCGGATCTCCTCATCGGGCTGAGCAATGTCCGGCACCATCACGGTGACCGCTCCCGCCGCGTGACCCGCGCGCACACCGTTGAAGCTGTCCTCCAGCACCAGGCAGTCCCGGATGTCCACCCCCAGGCGGCGGGCCGCCTCCAGGAAGATATCCGGCGCGGGCTTGCTGTGGCGCACATCCGCACCGCAGACCACCTGGTCAAAATACCGGGCCATACCGGTGGTTTCCAGGTTTTTCAGGATCAATGCACGAGGGCTGGAGCTTGCCACGATGCGGGGCAGCTTTTTCTCCTCCAGAGTTTCCAGCAGCTCGGCAAGGCCCGGCTTGCAGGGTACCCCCTGGGCAAACCGCTGCTCTGCCAGCTCCCAGATCTTTTCCACAATCACCTGAGGGTCCGCCTGGGGGAAGAATTTCTGAATGTGCTCGTTCAGCTTCACTCCCGCCAGCCCGCGGCCACCGGTGAAAAAGGCCTCCAGATCCTGCGGCATCTCCAGACCCAGTGCCCGGCAGGTGGGCTCCCACAGGGTATCCCACAGGCGCTCGGTATCAAACATCAGGCCGTCCATATCAAAAATGACTGCTTTTATCATAAAAGAAGTTCCTTCCTTGCGGTTATTTTGCAGCCTCTATTCTACCCCATTTCTCATGGATTGGCAACCGGCGTTTCCGGACCTCTCTGCAGCAGAAACGCAATTCTATTTTTTGACCAATTCTCAAAATGTGTTTTCTGAATTCTGCCGGACAGATGGACCGTGCAGCACAAAACCCCGTGCCGCTCTGAGCGCAGCCCACAGGCCTTTGAAAAAACAGAGAACAGCCCGTTTTTGTCTTTGCGAACCGCGCTCTATTTTGTTTGTCATTCCAATTCCTGCTCCAGTGCCTTAACCACATATTTTGCTATGCCACGAACGATCAGCTGGCTCGCGAAAATCTTCTGATTCGGATACTTTGCCTGATTCCGATATTCAAGGATTTCTTCAGTTGTCAGCTCATACTGAAGGTCGAACAGAAAGTGAAGCGTGGCTTGGACCTCGCTTCGCGTATAGTCCTCAAACTGCACGGTCAGGTAAGCTGCCAGCTGGTACGGATCATGGCCGATCTCATCGAGAAAATAGTTGTATTCGTCGTAGCTGGGATAGGTGGATTCGACGGCATCGACTTCGCGCTGCAGTTCAGCTTCCAGCTCTTTGTAGTCATCATTGGCACCGATGATATCTTCATCGTCAGCCGTGAAGGTGGTTGCAATGACTGCGCCGGAGCTCCCCGGCAGGAAAGCGGAGCAGGAAGAAAGAGTGGACGAAACGATGATAACGAGCAGCGCCAGCCCGCCGATAATCAAAAACGTCTGCGGATGCGCTGCCACATACTGAAGCGCTTTATCCTTGAAGTCCACAAGCTTCTGCCCGATGCTCCTTATCCCGGCAGTGCCCTTTCCTGTGGTTGCCCCGGTACGTACCACGGTTTTCTCCGCACGCCTTGCTGCTGCATATTCCTTGCGGATTGCTTTTTTCTGCTGCCAGCGGGACAGAGGGTTGGAGAAATCTTCCGGATGCTCTGCCATGCGTTGCTGATACAGCGCATTCACATTGGCTGCATCCGATTTGGATTGCAGGTGCTCCGCCTTTTTGATGGACTTCAGCTTCTTGCTGTAAACGGCATGGTCAACTGCATGGGCACCGTTTTCCAGCGCACTTGTTGAGGTATCCGCCGCCTGAACCGCGGTATTCTCATCCTGATTGTTCGCAGCAATCCGGCCATGAATGGCTCCGGAAACAGCCGATCTGGTGAAACGGTTGCCCCTGCCGGTGAGTTCACCGACAGGGACATCCTGCTTTTCAAAGGTGAGGTGTACCCTTCGTTCCGCCGTCTTATCCGCTTCCAGTCTCAGCTTCCTTTTCTTGGGTGTTTTGGCCGCTGCCCGGTCCGCCTTATCTGCGGCTCGTTCCGCTTTTGATGCGGCTTTCTTTACCTTGGGAGCTGCAAGCTCATCCTCCGTGAAATGGAGTCGTACGGATTTTTTTGCCATATCACACCGCCTTTGCGTCCGTCACCTCGGACAGCTTCGTCGTCATGATGCGGTAGAGCTCCAGATCCGTCGGGAAATGATCCACAAAGGGCAGGATTACATTGCCGTAGAAGAGCAGTCCCTCGCCCTCGCCAGAATGCGTCACATAGGAAAGCTGATGAGGCGAAATGTTTAACTGCTGGGCCAGGATCTGACGGTCCCCGGCCGCCTGATTCAGCATATACACGAAGTCGGAGTTTTCAAAAATGTTCTCCACCTCGCGGCTGGACAGCAGGTCCTTTACGTTCTGGGTGATTCCGGTGGGAATACCGCCCCATTTACGGAACCGCTTCCAGATTTCAACGGAATAGGCCGCAGTCTGTTCCTCCTTCAGCAGAAGATGGAACTCATCCATATAGTAGCGGGTCGTTTTACCTGCACTGCGGTTTGCCGTTACACGGCCCCAGACCTGATCCTGCACGATCAGCATGCCAAGCTTTTTCAGCTGCTTGCCAAGCTCCTTGATGTCATAGCAGACCAGGCGGTTCTGAATATCCACATTGGTCCTGTGGTTGAACAGATTCAACGAGCCCTTCACATAGATTTCAAGAGCTGTGGCCACTCGGTGGGCTTCCTTTTCCTCCTGCCGCAGAAGTGCGTAATAGAGGTCCTCTAAAAGCGGCATGTTTTCCGGCCTCGGGTCCTCGAAGTAGTGCTGGTAGATCTGATGCACACAGCGGTCAATGACCGTCTTTTCAATCGGCTGCAGGCCATCCTTGCCGCCGATAATCAGCTCGCAGAGAGAAAGGATAAAGTCCGCCTTCAGCGCCAACGGATTGTCATCCTCCGAGTAGGATTCATTGATATCCATCGGGTTGATATAGTGGGTGCTGGTCGGGCTGATTTTGATCACCTGACCTTCCAGACGATTGACCAGCGCTGCGTACTCCGCCTCCGGATCACAGATGATGATGTCATCGTCCGTAACCAGAAAGGCATTGGTAATCTCGCGCTTTGCCGAGAAAGATTTACCGGAGCCGGGCGTGCCGAGAATCAGTCCGTTCGGGTTTTTCAGTTTCTTCCGGTCCACCATGATCAGGTTGTTGGAAAGAGCATTCAGACCATAGTACAGCGCCTCATCACCGTTCTGGAACAGCTCCTGTGTGGTAAAGGGGATGAAGATGGCCGTGGAGCTGGTGGTCAGTGCACGCTGGATCTCAATCAGGTTATTGGCAAGGGGCAGACTGCTCATCAGTCCTTGCTCCTGCTGAAAATCCAGCCGTCTCAGATTGCAGTTGTGCTTCTGTGCAATCGAGGATGCCTGGAACACATTGTTCTCCAGCTCCTGCTGATTTCTGCCGGTATTCATCACAAGAAACGTGACCAGGAACATCCGCTCGTTCTGAGACTGCAGCTCCTTCAAAAGCGCCTTCGCATCCTTTCCATAAGTGGCCAGATCGGAAGGGATGATGTCCATGTCATAACCAGCGCGGACCGCCTTTTTCTGCTCCTCGATCTTGCTTCTGTCCAGCTCGGTAATGGTGTGCTTGATCTGCTTGATGGCAGCGGTCTGATCCACCGACTGGATGTGCATGGTGATAATCTCGCTGGACTCCATGTCCAGAAAATCCTTCAGCAGCTGGTCGGAAAGATCCGAGGCTGTGATCTGCAGGTAACTCATAGCTCCATACAGGCTCCCCATGGTGAAGGTCCTGCCGCCGGGGAAGGAGAAGGATGTGGGTGCGATGAAGTCTTTGACGGAAAGCCCCGAACCGGCAAGCCAGCTCCAGTCGAAGGCAAAGCGATCATTGGTATCGCCCATGTGGAAGATTGCGTGCATAAGATGCAGGCGCTCCTTGCCGTTCAGCACGCGGGCAGTGACTCCAAGCCGCTTGAAGTTGTTCATCAGGGTGGTCTGTACGTGCTCCAGCCGGGGCTTTGCCTCCCGCATGGACTCTGCCTCGATTCCGAATGTGAGATATTTCGTCTTGGTGAGGCCATTGTTGCCCTGAGCGAACTGTGTTTTCAACATTTGGCTGTACTCATTGCGAGAATTGTTGAAGCGATCGCTGCGATACGGGATGCGAATGCTCTTTTCAAAGACTTCCGCATCCGTTACCATGTTCACAAAGGACAGCTCGAAGTGGATAGAGCTGTCAAAGAAATTCAAAAAGGAGCACCACTCCTCAAAAATAGCGGTCTGATCCTCCTGCTGGGCCAGCTGATAGTTGATGTCCTGATACTGGATGGTCTTGGTGTAATACCGCTCGCTGACACGGCAGATTCCATCCGGAAACATACGCTGAAACGGAATCGACTGCTGGGTCGTGCGGGGAATTCCATCATCACGCCTCGCACGGTCAATGATTTTCTGAACCTGCCGTTCCTGCGCCTTAGTCAGGTTCAGCGGCATGGTCAGGTTTCTCTTCTCTGTTTTTCGGAACAGATTTTTCAGCACCGAGAACAATAGCTTCCACCTCCCTTTCTGCCTGTGCCTGACGAATCAGAACGGCGTAATAGTTGTTCGTCTGATAAGGCCGGACCTTCGGCCTTACAAACTTTGTCTGAATAAACTGCTTTGCGAGCTTTTCCAGCGGCTGACCGTCCCGCTCATACATTCCGAGGAAGAAGAACGGCAGCATGATGATGATCATGCTGATGGAAGCCATGCTGGTATTGCCGTTTGCTTTGAGCAAAAAGAAAGACGGGACACCGATCAGTGCACCCGCCCCAAAGCAGAAAAGCTGACGTTTCGTCAGGTTGAATAGAATCTTGGATTTGACCCTCGTAAGGTCCCGCGGGACAGGGATATAAGCTGCCACTTTGCTCTGAACCTCCTTTCAGTGCGCCGAGAACACGCTCTTTGCCAGTGTACCGGTCTTAAACAGCGTGAAGCACAACAGCACTGTGTACCCGAGAATGCCCCAGATGGAACCGATGATGTCCTCTGAAACCGAAACACCCTGGATAAGCACCGCATAGATGCCGACACAGATCATGATGAGGAATCCCTGAAAGCCAAGGGCAAGCAGGGACCGGAGATAGTTCTGCCCCACCATGCTTTGTTCGCGGTTTCCGAAGGTTGAAAACGGGATCGGTGCCAGACTGGTCATCAAGTAGATTTCAATCATTCGTCCATAGACGATCACGAAGATCACAACGCTCAGAGCCTTGATGGTAAACTGAACCACCATGCACTGCAGAAACAGTGCAAAAAGAGGTCCGATCTCCATTGCCTCCAGCGTATCCTGCATGGATTCGAGGGCGTCTGCATTCACTGCCGTATCTCCGGTGATGAGACCGCCCGCATTGTTGATCACATGCTGTGCCACATCAAAAACGGCCATCACAATGTTGAAGGTGTTGGTGATAAGAACTACGGCAACAAAGGTCTTGAAGACCCATCGGAAAAAGGTCCAGATCTCAAAATTGGCAAGGTTATTGTGCTCAATGATCATCTGAATCAGCTCATAGCAGGCAATGAAGGTCAGGATCAGGCCTGCAATCGGGATAATCACTGATTCGGAAACATTCCGGATCATGGAGAAGATCCCCGGCGAGAAACTCGCCGGGGTCTGCCCCATCTGCATTGCAATGTCGCCAACCTGAGTGTTCACCGAATCAAACAGTCCCGTCAGCTGGTTCATGATGCCGGAAACAAGCATTTCCTTGAACCATTCCCCAATCTGATCGAGTACGCTGTCCAACGATCAACACTCCTTCCTTAGCCGAAGAGACCGGAGAGCAGCGGTACCAGAGTGATGCCGATCAGAGCAACACCGCCACCAGCCATCAGCTGCTTCATGCCCTGGCTCTTTGCACCGGATAGTGATAGGTAATCCTTTGAAGTCATCGCCGGATTTTCCCCCACTCCACACCGTGCATGCGGCTTTCACCGCACACGGCGTTCCATCGGAAATGAATTTCAACAGTTTTAAACACAACTTACACACTTCGTTACAGCATTGAGGGTTACTGCGCTATGGCCGGTGTTCCGGCCAGTTCCCGCAGCTTATTGAGTTTTTCCAGTTGCTTTTTGTTCAGTTGGAGCGTTTTTAAGTACTTTTGTATCGTAGCTTCTGTGGTGGCATGGATTAAAAGGTGGACAGCCTCGGTTACCAGAACAAGATTGCTGTACTTATCCGTTCCGCCGTTTTCCAGCGGCACTTTATGGTGACAGCGTATGTCGTAGGGCATGAGTTCCGCGCCGGAAACAGCGCACCGCCCATATTGAGCCGCAAACAGGGAGATTCGGTTGTCTGAAAACTCAATGGTCTTGTCCAGCACAGGGGTTCGCATGAGCCATATCATCGTATCGGTGTTGACACCAAGATTTTTATGGATTTCCGCCCGCCCTTCCGGGGTGTACCGGTTGACGGTTTTCTTCTTGTGCTGGGCATCCCGTGTCTGAACATACCCGATTGGAATGAGGGGGTGTCCGTTCAGAAACCGAAGCTGTTTACTCTTTCCATACCGTTCTTTAATGAAGCTCCGTTCCAGTTTCCCGTTTCGGGTCAAGCCGCGCAGTCTGTTTGCCATTTGCTTTTTCAGCCCCTGCGCCAGATTGGGGAAGTCCTCGCTGACACGGGTGGCCAGCCGGTAGTAGTTATGAAGTCCGGCAACCACTGCGTTATACTGCTGGATAGCGATATACTGACTTCGGCTGTCTGCCGGAGTCTGAATCGCCTTGATTGCAGCCGAGATTTTCTCCTTTGCGTGTGCTACGGCTTTGTCGCTCATGTGTGAGCAGACCACGTACTTTTTCCCTTTGTGGTAGACCTTCAGCTTGAATCCCAGAAATTCCGAGTAATGCTGCCTCATGTTGATGACCTTTGACTTTTCCGGGCTGATGTCCAGCCCCAGGCGGTCTTTCAGCCAGAGCTTTGTGGCCTCAAACGCTTTTACCGCGTCCTGATAACTCCGGCAGAAGATTTTGAAGTCATCGGCATACCTTACGAGATACATTTCCTTGAGATTGCTCCGGCGCAGTGCTCGGTAGGTATGGCTTTTAATATCCGTACCGTGTGCGTTCTGTCTGGTTTTGTACTCGTAGTGGGTGGGCATGTTCTCCCATTGGGAGGACACCCACCAGTCCAATTCATTCAGCACGATGTTGGACAAGAGCGGCGACAGGATGCCGCCCTGCGGCGTTCCCTTGGTCGGGTAAATTCTCTTGCCATCGGGGAGAACGATTGGTGCTTTCAGCATCTGCTTGATGATGCACAGCAGCTTTTTATCCCGGATGCCCAGTTTCCACATCTGCCGTATCAGCTTTCCGTGGTTCACGTTGTCAAAGAAGCCGTGAATGTCCAGGTCAACCGCATAGTGCAGGTGCTGTATCTGCATGAGCCGGCAGCACTGCGCGATAGCGTGTTCCGTGGAGCGGTTTGGCCGGAAGCCGTTGGAACGCTCGTGGAACTTGGCCTCGCAGATAGGCTCCAGCACTTGCAGGATACACTGCTGAACGATACGGTCTACAATGGTGGGAATCCCCAGCGGTCTTGTTTTTCCGTTGGGCTTTGGGATCTCCACCCGTCTTACCGGGCGGGGCTTGTACCAACTGAACTGTTTTTGAATCAGCCGGACGAACCTTTCTTCCTCCATGGAGGCAAGGTGCCGGATAGTCCGTTTATCCACACCGGGAGTACCGCTCCCTTTATTTCCCTTGATGGTCCGATATGCCAGCTTGATGTTTTCCTCACTGGCAATCAGGCCCATGAGGTTTTGAAACACTTTTCCATTCAGGCTGTCTGCATACAGACCGTCAAAGGTACTTTGCAGGTCGTAGTACTCCGTATAGCGGATTTTGCTTTGCTTGGGCTTTTGCTTTTGCTGCTCCGAAGTCAACACAGGCATCCACCCCTTTCGGTTTGGATTTTCTTTGTCATACTCGAAGCTGTGTTTGTTGTGTTTTCAGTATTCTCAATTCATTTCCGACTTGGGGCCGTCCCTCCGCGGACTTGTTATTTCCGCTTCATCGGTACAATGCCCCTACTCTCACTGGGATTAAGTGCGGTTATACCGGTTTTGTCCGACTTTCCCACCCAACGGCCTGCAACGGCTTGTTTCATACGTTCCCAGCTTTCCACGTTCCGACAATCCTATCATGAGATACTTTTAGGTGCTCCCTCTGAGCCTGTGCCCGGTTCCAAAGGAACCTTACCGCCTGTAACGGCATGTGGAGTTTCATAACAACCAGTCTTACTCATCCACGGACACGCCATATTAAATGGCCGCAGCCTTTCGGCATACTCACAACGTTTAGACTCGTACATTCGGGAGTACGTCAGTGCGGTCGGTCGCACATTCTCACCATGAGTATCTGACACCCGGCATATAGGTGACGCCGCCCACCTCTGGGCGGGTTTCGTGCGGATGGCTCCGCTTACGGCCACTCTCTGCCGACTTCACCGAGCTTTTGACCGGGAAGCGGTTGCACACTTCAAGGCCAATCGGAGTATCAGTGTGGGCGTTTCCGGGCGTTACCCCTTCATTCCACCCATCGGATTGTCAGTTCTCCTAAGATTTCAGGCTATAAAGCCCTTCGACTTAGTGCCTAACCTTTTCAGTTAGGAACGTGTCGCACGGTTATCGTTGCCATAACCTTCCAGCAGGTTGATTGCGCCCCAGATGCCAAGACCGGCACCCAGTGCCACGACGAGAGTCTGCAATACGTCAACTGCGCTGTTGAAAAATGCCATAATTTTGTCCTCCTTGTTTTGCCCGCCTGTTTGGTCGGGATACTGTGGTTGATAGCGCCCTCCTTTCCTGCATGTGCACCTGCCGGTCATAGAAGGGCATAAAAATATCCGGAGCTGATGATTGGTCAGCCTCGGATATGTAAACAGGCAGCGGATGCTGCCTGCCCTTTGAGCGTCTGTATAACTTTACTCCACATCCTCCTCAATAACAAAAAACTCATCCTTCGGGTGAAGCTTTGCTCTGGTGTCCAGATACTTCTCGATGTCGAAGGTGAGCTTCTTATCAAAATCCGCTGTGTACTTGTAGTTCGGATGCTGGGTCAGATCATATTTATCGGATAGAAACGGTCGAACGCCTCGCAGCTGCAGGATACATTTGCTGCCATCCAAAACAGCCAGCTCATCCCGACTCATGAGCTCTTTGCCACAATGTCAAGTGATGAATTCAAAAATGGGCAAAAAATAACCCCTCTCCGTAGAGGAGAAGGGCTATACGCTATCATGATTTAATTTGGATTTACAATAAAAAGGCTGTCAGCTTCTATACCGTCTTTTGTATACAATATAGGCGTATTTGCTTCTTCTGGTGATTCAAGCATCATAACACCTTTGGCTTGGTCAAAGGCTTTTTTTACAGAAAATCCAAATCCCAATGATGAGTAAAATTGAGCTGCAAATGTACAAGCTGCTTTATCACTTATGGAGGTAGTCATGCCAATGGCCGCATCCACATGGTTAATAACCTCCTGTGCTTGTTCATAGGAAAAACACGCATTGAAGAACAACAAATGGATTTTATCAGAAGAAGCCATAATTGTTTGCGTTATAGCTTCTTTTGTAACAATTTTTGCTGAACCGTCCGTATTCTCTAAAACAAGTTCTCCTGTATCAGCACCATGTCCACTAAAATGGACAACATCTGGGTTTATTTCATTAATTGCTTGTAAAATATCTAAAGGTCGAACTGCCCATCGAGTTTCAAAAGAAATTGAATCCCTGTGTTCAGATTTACGAATCATTTCCTGAATAGTTCGGGCTTCCTCATCCAAACGAAGTTGAGAAGTACCTTTGGGATTTGTTGCAAAAAACAGTACTGTTATTTTTTCTGGCACCGCTTTTAACTGATCAATATCCTTCTGCATATCAAATTGCATTCTTTGTTGCATGGAAATTGCTCGATTGATTTCTTTTAGTGTCTTTTCATTGTCTTTTTGCCGCTTCTTATCCTCTTGCTCTTGTTTTTTCCGGATCTTATCCTCCTCAGTACGAACCTTCTTTTCCTCATTTGCAATTTCCGTTTCCTTTTGAGCAATCTTTCTATCTAAATCTGCAATTTTCTTATCAATAGAAGCTATTTCCTTTTCTGCCCTTTCAATTTCTGACCTTTTTGAACGGATAATTGACTGTGAATTTGTCCGATTTATTGAATTGGTTGCAGATATAATTTTCTGTTTCTGTTGTGCTTTCTTGGCACTTTCTTTTGCCCTATCACTGGACAACTTAGACAGTTCTGTACGCTTACGAGAAACATTATTTCTGTAGGTATCAATCATTGGCATAATATCCTATCATCTCCTTGAATCTTTGTGCTCTTGTTACCTGTTTCAATGACCCTTCCCTATTAGAGAAGGGCTATCATGCAATTATTCAATTGTTGCTGGGATTTCCCCCACGAAATTATAAACAATCCTGACTTCCTGCACCTTCTGCCCATCAACCTTCTTGACCTCTCCCACCAGAATTCGGCTGATCAGGCGGTTCAGTACCGTTTCATCCAGCTCCTGAATGGTAGCATACTGCCGAATCTCCCGGATAAAGGTACGGACTTCACTTTCCTGAGCATCGGACTGCTGAAGCATTCGCATCAGTTCCTGCAACCGGCGCTGATTTTCTTCCTGTTCCTGCTCCATAGCGGCGGTCAACTTCATAAAACGCTGCTCAGAGAGCACACCCTTGGCCTTGTCGGTGTAAAGGTTCAGGAACATATCGTCAATTTCCCGGTTTCTTGCTTCCAGGCGTTCACGCTCTTTCTGCATCTCGGAAGCATCCGCCATATACCGGCACTCCATCCGGCTGCTCAACCGCTGATAAAAGGCATCTGCATCTTTGAGCGCCATCGCTGCCAGTTCCTGAATATCCTTCAGAACGAGATTATACAAATCCCTGGCTTCGATTTTATGGCTGGTGCAGGCGTTTTTGCCCAGCCGGTTGTAGGTCTGACAGATATAATACGCCTTATCAATCGGTTCCCGCATCTCGCCGGTAAAGCGGTTTTTGCCAGTTCTGCCGACCTTTTCATACCGCACCTGCATGGATTTCCCACAGGTGGCGCAGTAGATAATGCCGTGGAACAAGTTGTAGAAGGGGCAAGCATTTCCTTGCATAATAGGTGGCCTGCGATCTACGATTGCCTGTACCTGCTCCCATTCCTCCGGTGTCACAATCGCTTCATGACAACCCTCAATGATTTCCCAGTCCTCACGGGGAATAATGTCATAGGTGTTGGAGCGAATCCCTTTCTGGTGTGTCCGGCAAACCAGATGAGCGCCCTTATAAAAGGGGTTACGCAGGATATGGCTGATTCTTGCGCCGCCCCACGCATAGTAGTTGACATCGCAGGCGGTATTTCCTTTTACTCTGGTGATGGGGACCTTGTCCTCCATCAGCTGCTTGGCAATCCGCATACAGCCCCAGCCATCCAGTGCCAGGTCATAGATTTTTCGAATCACTGGAGCAGTTTCCGGGTCAAGGATCAAATGCCCCCGATCCTCCGGGTCACGCATCAGCCCCAGGGGAGGCTGTCCACCGCAGAACTTCCCCTGTCTGGAACGGGTCATACGCCCCGCCAGCACTTTCTTAGAAATATCCCGGCTATACATATCGTTCAGGATATTCTTGAAGGGCGTGATGTCCATTTCCTGACGGGTCAAACTGTCCACGCCATCCGTAATGGCAATATAGCGGACATTGTGTTTAGGGAAGAAGATTTCAATATAACTGCCGGCTTCGATATAATTTCTTCCCAGTCTGGACAGGTCTTTGGTAATGACACAACCGATTTTATCGGCCTCAATATCGGCAATCATCCGCTGAAAAGCCGGACGATTGAAATTGCGGCCTGTGTAACCATCGTCCACATAATACTCATACTGGAACATCCCGTTTTTCTCGGCAAAGTCCCGAAGCATGATTTTTTGATTGCTGATACTCATGCTCTCGTTATCGCCGCCATCGTCCAGAGAAATACGGCAATAGAGGGCTGTGATTTTCTGATTGACTTGCTTTTTCCTGCTCATAGCAATCTCCTTCTATGAACAGGGACACGATATACATATTATACCATGCCCCTGTTTTTTCTTCAACCAAATCCCTCAGCTTGCCTTGCGTTCCAGCCATTCTTCAAAGTGTTCGCAGGTTTGCCGTTCAATGAGCTGTTCAAAGGCTTCCCGCATGGTTTTCTCGCCGGAAAACTCCCGTACCACGATAAACTTTACTTTTTTGCGCTGTTTGCTTTCTTGTTTTTGGGTTTTCTCCATAGGCTACCTCCATAGATCAGAAAAGCCAGACAAAGGGCATCGGCAACGAAGTCCGGCAACGGACTCCAAAAAACCTGTAACCTATCGTCTGGCCATCGTTTCTTACTTTTCAAATTTTCTTGTGAAATCTCGTTGCTTTCGTTGTCAGAGAACAGATACCCACCAAAAAGCCTTGCTTTACGGGCATTTATCGTGTCCATACCCCCATTTTTACGGCAATAAAGTCAGCAACAAGCCGACAACAAACAGAGCAACAAGCCCTGTAAATCAGGCAATCCACTCCTTTGGCAGTTCCAGCTGATGGACATCTTCCTCACTAAGCTCCACAAATCCACTTTCGTTGCCGGGCAGTTCGTTGCCGGAACTCTCCCGTTCCCAGCCACGCTGCCGCCCATATCCAGCAAACATCCGGGGGTTAGAGAAAGGCTTCCAGCCCGTCACCACCGTGTTCATGATCTCGTTGATGTTATGCAGCTGCCACCGCTTCGGCTCCTCAAAGGCGTGTCCCAACGCTTCCTTGAACAGCTGCTTGGAGCAGACTACATTGCCGGTGTAGTGCTCCAGAAAGCCCAGGATTTGCCCGGCCTCGGTATCCTCCGGCATGAAGTCCTTCTGAACCTCCACCAGCTGCTTCTGAATCTCCTTTGAAAACTTCATGGAATACTCTCCGCTGCGGTAAATGGTCATCGCCTCTGCCCATACCTGCAACAGATATTCTCTGGAAGCAGCTTCATCCTCCAGAATGTGAACCTCTGCTTTCTCCGGATAAATCATCACTGGCAGGAACCGGCGATTTCCAGCCCGGTCAAGGGGCAGAAAGTCCAGCGTGTTGGAGGAACCACCGAACACACACTGCCGCAGACGGTCTTTGGGCTGGGTCTCATAGGGGGTACGGTAGGTTTCCTTTTGTCGGCTGATAAAGGAGCGGATCTCCTCGATGCTCTTGGCGTTACTGGTGGCCAGCATCTCCGACATCTCAATGATCCAGTGGCCTTGCAGCTTGGCAAACACCTTGTCATCATCCAGCTTTTTCAGGTCATCGGAGAACCACTCATCCTGTATCGCCAGGAAGCGAAAGAAGGTGGACTTTCCGGCTCCCTGGCCGCCCACCAGACAGAGCAGCTCCTCGTACTTGGAACCTGGATGGAACACCCGGCGGATGGCTCCCAGCAGGAAGTGCTTGAGCATTTCTTCCACATAGTCGCTCTCGTCAGCCCCTAAAAAGTGATGCAGACAGGAGCGTATCCGGGGCTTGCCGTCCCACTCCAGACTGTTCAGCACATCCTGAATGGGGTGATAGCAGTTTTCGTTTGCCACGATGGAGAGTGCCGCCATTAGCTTCTTCTCACTGGTCAGGCCGTAGTTCTGTTCAAAGTAAAGGAGCAGATATTTGACATCGGTATCGGTTAAAGCGCTGGTGCTTCTGCGCCAGCCCAAATCCCGCACAATGTCCACACGGTCAGTCAGCAGATTCAGCCGAATTGCGCCCCGCAAAAGCGGATCTTGGCAAAACACCGTGCGGCAATTTCCAATGGTGTTGGCCGGTTGTCCTTTTTCCGTCGTGGAAAGGCTTTCCCGCACTTCATCAACGGTCGATTCCTCACTTTCGGCCTGCTGGGTTGCAGGCACGAAACTCTGCGATTCGCTGTTCAATGTTTCTCACCTCCTCCAGAAAAAAGCACCTGATTTGTTCGCAAAACCAGATGCCTCAAAGCTCCATATCCTGTTTTTTCTGCTGCTTTTTCCGGTTGGATTCTCTCTGTGCGCTGTCCTGCTTGGCTTTTTTCAGGAAAGCAAGAATAGATTCCTTGGCCTTTTCCTGAATCTGCTGTTTACCAGCCTGCTTGACCTCCGGCTGCATCAGCTTCTTCTGGATTTTTGTCAGGGCAAACTGCATGGCGTTTTTGATCTTTGAAATTACTCCATCCAACCGGGCGGCGGCATACTCACGCTCTTTTTGCGGCGCTTTTCGTTCCGGCGAGAGAACCCAGTTTTTCGTTTCCTCCACCAACCGGATATCCTCCTGATGGGTTTCCTGCCGGACAGTATCGGTGACAACCTCCACCGCCTTGTCGTAGGCAAGTTCCGAAACCTCCTCCACCAGCGTTTCCACATCTTCGATTTTCAGAGTTAGTTCCTCCAGCTTCTGTTCCTGCGCTGCCAGCTGCTCCTTTTGCTTCATCAGAATGTAGTCCTGCTTCTCCAGATATGCCCGCCCACCATAGGATGGCTCCTGCTCCAAATGCACTCCATGTTTGCGGCTGATGTCAAAAAGCAGCGTCCGGCATACTGCATCAAAGGTCTGCTTGCGGTTGTTGTGTTTGCCCTTGGGCTTACTCGGATCAGGCAATTCAAAGCCCAGTTCCTCCAGCGCCTTTTCCTGCTGGGGACACAGCTCCCCATACCGGTTTTTGCAGTCAAACACATGGCGCTCATGGATGTGGGGCGTACCCTCATCCAGATGCAGCGCCCAGTCCAGAATGTGGATATGGGAACCAAAGCGCCGCTCAAACTCCTCATAAAATTCGCTGACAATGAGTGCCAGTGTACCCGGTGGAACGGATTCTTCCATGGTGCCAATCTGGTAGATACTTTCCTCCGGGCAGGTCTTGTTGTTTTTCAAAAGATCTTCCACCGTGCGGTTGCGCTCGGTGTGTCGTGTTTTCTCGTTCCGGGCATTCTGGGCATCCACATGGTCGGAATAATGCTCGTAGTAATACATCCGCTCAATTTCTTCAAAGCTGAAATCCGGCTGTTCCAGATTTTCCCGAAGTTCCGGGGTAGTGAACCCACGGTAGCAGTCCCAGTACACATTTTTCTTGGCTCGCTGGGCATCAATGTGTTCGCTGTTTTCCACATCAAACCGACGGTCATTGTGCCGGGGATTATAGGTGCCATGCTTGCCGGAGCGTCCGTTGTGCCGTGTCAGTTTCAATTTTCATCCCTCCATTCTCCGTTGATTTTTCCCGAAGGGGAGCAGCGGCGAAGCCGCCAAACCTGCGGATTTCTGCGTCAGGTAATACCCAGTACGAATTGACGCAAAGCATCAACTCTCCCTGGGCAAGGCGTTTCACCCTTGACCCGATGGGGCTGGCTGCCCTCAACCCGCCAATGGGCTTTACCCCTTGACCCCAACAGGGCGCTGCGCCCCTGTACCCAGCACAAAGGGACTGCATCCCTCTGTACTCCTGCCCGGAGAAGCTGACTTCCACCGCTTGTGCAGTTTCTGTCAGCTCCTCCGGCTGTGCATGCTCCTTTTGTCGCATTTTCCGGCAGGGGGGTGCAGTGGTATCACGATACCAATTCACCGCAAAAATACCGGGTGCAGACCCGCCATTTTCCCGTGAATTGACCTGATTTCAGGCGCTCTCTTTGTCCGTCCGCAAAACCTGAAATCCGTGCTGTTTGGCGCACTCTCTGGCAGCAGCCAGCCGTTCTTCGCTGTACGGCGGAACCAGCCGGATGGACAGACGGGACTTGTCCATCACATAGGTCACGCCGCCCTCAATGGTGCTGCGCTCCAACCGGCACAGCTGGGGATACTTCCGGCTGAACTCGGCCAGCCTGCGCTTCAGATCGGCGTTGAAGGTGTAGATACTGGCGGTGTCCTCCGCCTCGTTCCAGTTGATGATGGTTTCCTTCTCATACTTAGACAGCTTCGTCATATAGATCCTCCTCATAGTCGGTGTTTTCCTTTACCAAACGCAGGCGGCGCTTGGCACGGTAATACTCGTCCATCTCCGTACGGAGCTGATGATAAAAGCCGGTGTACCAGCTTTCTTCCATCTCCGTTTCCATCTTCCGGGCCAGTTTCAGCATCCGGTGCTTGGCCTGCGGGTCAACGGTCAGGGCGGTCAGCCATTTCAGCCGTGTCACCGTGTTGTGGTGGTTGGGACAGGCAAAGTCGTACAGCACTTTCTTTTCTCGAATACTCAACTTCATAAAATCAACCTCCTCGTATAATAAGTTTCAAAGTTAATAAATTCAGGTATCAGCAGGCTTTGAGGTGCCCGTGATACAATAGCTGTAGGACAGCAGGGTTAAGTT
>NZ_NFHD01000021.1 GCF_002159185.1 Gemmiger sp. An87 | reverse complement strand
CAACCAGAGGTGGTTCTTCGAAGATGCCGGAAATGGTTATTATTACATTCGCTCCAAGAGCAGCGGCTTGTATCTGGACATTTACAACAGAGAAACCGCGGATAAGACCAATGTGCTGGTATACAGCAAAAACGGAGGAGAAAACCAGAAGTTTAAGCTGGATACATATCAGGTTCAGGGGATCAAAGAGGGCCTTTACACAATTTCGACGGCGCTGGACAGCAATAAAGTGCTGGATGTGGAATGGGCAAGCCTTGCTGACGGTGCCAATGTGGAGCTGTTCAGCCGAAATAACGGTATGAACCAGGTGTTTGAGATCACGTCCACAGGAGACGGTTATTATGCGATTAGAAATATAAACTCGGGAAAGTATCTTGATGTGAGCAACTGTGGAACTGCCCCGGGAACCAATGTGCTGCAATGGGGTGGAACCGGCGGTGATAACCAGAGGTGGTTCTTCGAAGATGCCGGAAATGGTTATTATTACATTCGCTCCAAGAGCAGCGGCCTGTATCTGGACGTTTATAACAGAGAAACCGCGGATAAGACCAATGTGCTGGTATACAGCAAAAACGGGGGTGCAAATCAACAGTTTAGATTGAATCCCATCGGATAACATGGAGGAATTATTTTCATGGGAATAATCAAACAATGTTTTACACAAATCGTGATGCTGGTTACACTGGCAATGGGAATATGGTGTGTATATACATTGATTCATGCAGTATGTGACATATTCAAAATAGGGCAGAAACAGGAAAAACAGCGCAGGCTCATTTGTTATGGCGGATTCCTGGCAAGCGCTTTTTTGGCATATGGATGTATGGTATGGTCCAAACATTATTCTGTGGATTCCTTCAATGTGATGTATGATATGAGCCCCTTTTGGCATATGCAGCTTGGTAGATATACCAATTGCGGAACCATTTTGTGGGCGCAGTTTTTAGGACTAAATCAGGTGATAAGCCAACAGCTTTTCATGATGCTGTGGATCATAGTGCTGGCTACTACAATGTGGGTGATTTATTATAGCATTATGGATCTTTCAGGCCCTATGACCTTAACCGGTAAACTATTGACCGCAGGTGCAGTGGTTCTTTCATTTGTAAATGTTTTTACAATGGAGCTGATGCTGTTTCCGGAAATGGCAATGGTACTGCTGCTGGGAAATCTCGCTCTGGGACTTTCAGTGAGAAGTGCTTTGGAAGAGAATGGCTGGAAAAAATGGGTAGCGAGTGCAGTGTCCCTTTCCATTGCGCTCGGCTGTTATCAAAGCTATATCGGAATTTATGAAGCCTTCGTACTGGCCGGAATCTATTTGAAGTTTAGAGAGCAGCCCAAAAAGAGATATCAGCAAAGTGTGATTGCGTTGATGGTAGGCGGCGGAGTATCGCTGTTTAATGTGGTGCTTGTAAAGGTGTTGTTGAAGGCGGGCTTTATTGCGGACTCAGGAAGAGGCGCAAGTATCAGTTGGGAAGTTATTCAATCCAACATCCGTGAGTTAATCCTGTATCAGCTGAAATTTTGGACAAATGCGGATGGTATCCTTCCGGAAGCTGGGATGCTGCTCATAGGAATTGTAACGCTAATCGGGCTCATTATAATTTTTGTTAAAGCAAAAGGCGGCGAGGAGCGGTTGTTTTTGGCTGTGATGTTAACAGCAGCCTATGGATTGGGATATGCGCCGCATTTGATTGAGTCGAGAATTGATCTCAGCCCAAGAAGCAACGTTGCGATATGGGCTGTGATCGCAGTGGTGTGGATTTTGGCTGTAATTGTATTTTTTCAAGATAGTAAACCTATCGTGAGAAAATGGAGTAATGTTTTGGTGGCTTCCGTCATCATGGTTCAAATTTTGACAATGCAGGATATGGCTGCTAATGAGCAGGCTATGAATGCGATTGATATTTTAGAAGCAGATCAGATTGCGAATAAAATTGAACAGTATGAGGAAGAAACCGGAAATACTGTGTCGAAAATTGCCATTACCTATGATCAGAATCCGACAATTTATCAGGAACAGAGCCGATATCGACATTCCCAATTGGGGGTTCGTATTATGGTTACAGATTATTCCAACTACAGGCTGATCAGTTCCAGAGCAAACCGAGAGCTTCAGAAAACAGATATGCCGGATGAAATTTTTCAGCAGTATTTTTCTGAAAAGGATTGGAACGAGCTGAACGTGGAGGAACAGGTCTTTTGTGAAGATGATGTGGCTTATGTGGCTGTGTATTGATTTGGTGTAAAGTATTTGAGAGATTTTCTAGAAAATAATGGATTGATAGGAGCAAAGGCATGGAACAAATAAAGAAAAATAGAGCGGTGCAGCATTTGGTAAGATATCGTCCGCTGTTGAAGGAACTGGTTGTCCGTGATTTAAAAGTGAAGTACCGCCGCAGCTTTTTGGGTTATTTGTGGAGCCTTCTCAACCCCTTGATGATGATGGCCGTTATGTCGGTGGTTTTCTCGTTTATGTTCCGTTCGAATATCGAGAATTTTCCGCTTTATTTGATTTGTGGCAATACGCTGTGGGCTTTTTTCAGTGAAAGCACAACAATGGCCATGAATTCGGTTATCAATAACGGGGCGCTGATTAAAAAAGTGTACATCCCCAAATTTATTTTTCCGGTTTCACGGGTGCTTTCCAGTTTTGTAACAATGAGTTTCAGCCTGGTGGCGATTTTAATTGTTATGCTCGTAACCCGTACACCTTTCCGGCTGCCGATTCTGCTGTTCCCGATCCCGATGGTTCTGCTGCTGGTATTTTGCATTGGAATTGGTATGGTTTTGTCTGCTCTGGCAGTTTATTTCCGGGATATCATGCATCTGTACGGCGTTATTACCATGGCGTGGATGTATGCAACTCCGATTTTCTATCCGCTCGACCCGGAAGTTCTCCCGCAGCAGCTGATCAATCTGATTAAGCTGAATCCCATGTATCATTACATCAATTTCTTCCGTCAGATCGTGCTGTACGGAAGTGTTCCTGGGATCAATACCTGGTTTGCCTGTGCTGCAAGTGCATTGGTTTCTCTGCTGATCGGTCTTGCGATCTTCAGGAAAATGCAGAAAAACTTCATTCTGTATCTGTAAAGGAGATGAAAGCGATGGCAGATAAAATTATCACAGTAAACAATGTGTCCATGCGATTTAACCTTGCAGAGGAAAAAACGGATACGTTGAAAGAGTATTTTCTGAAGATGCTCACTGGAAAACTGCATTTCAATGAGTTTCTGGCATTAAAAAATGTTTCCTTTTCCATTGAGAAAGGTGAGTCGGTGGCGCTAATCGGCTCCAACGGAAGTGGTAAAAGCACCATGCTGAAAATCCTTGCAGGTGTATTGTATCCGTCGGAGGGAAATGTCCAGATCAACGGCAGCATTGCTCCGCTTATTGAGCTGGGCGCAGGCTTTGATATGGATCTCACGGCCCGTGAAAATATCTACCTGAACGGTGCAGTTCTGGGGTACGATCATGATTTTATGGAGCAGAATTTCAGAGAAATCATGGATTTTTCGGAACTGTGGGATTTTGTGGACGTTCCGGTGAAGAACTATTCCTCCGGTATGGTGGCGCGTCTGGGATTTGCCATTGCCACAATCGTAAAAGCAGACATTCTGGTTGTGGATGAGATTCTTGCGGTCGGCGATTTTAAATTCCAGGAAAAGTGCAAGGCTCGCATGGAAAAGATGATGGGCGAAGGCACTACTCTGCTTTTTGTGAGTCATAGCGAAGAACAGGTAAAAGAGCTGTGTAACCGTGCGATCTGGCTGGATCATGGCAAACTGATGGCAGATGGTCCCACGGAGCAGGTCTATCAGCAGTATGCAGAAAAAATGAATGGATAAAGACGAAAGACGTTAAAAAATAAGGATGGTGTGACCATGGCATCGAATATTAAAATTCTGATTTCCTGCCATAAGGATACGGCGTATTTGAAAAGCGACATTTGGCAGCCTATTCAGTTGGGTTGTGATAGTACAGAGAAAAGGCTGCCGGGTATGCTCTACGATAATTCCGGAGAAAACATTTCGAGCAAAAACCCGATGTATTGTGAGTTGACCGCACAGTATTGGGCATGGAAGAATCTGGAGGCGGATTATTATGGCTTCTGCCATTACCGTCGCTATTTCAGTTTTTCTGACCAGCAGTATTTTGAAGATGCCTATGGAAATATCATTGAACCGTATTTCGATGATGACCTGATCGAGAAATACGATTGGGCCGACGAAAAAGTTCGGAATCTGGTGGAAAAATACGATGTCATCACCACTGTGCGAAAGGATCTTCGGCAGATGCCCGGGCGGTTCAGTTCGGTGATGGATCATTACCAGCGCGCCCCGCTTCTCCATGGAGAGGATTTGCAGACGGTGCTGGATATTATTGATGAAAAATATCCGGAATACAGCAAGGTTGCCCATGAACACTGCAATGGCCATACTACCAGTTTTTGCAATATGTATATTTTGAAGAAGGAAATCTTCTTCGATTACTGCCAGTGGATGTTCGGTGTGCTGGAAGAATTCTGCAAACGAGTGGATATGAGCCACTATACCACGGAAGCACTGCGCACTCCGGGGCATCTCTCTGAGCGTTTGTTTGGAATTTATTACTTAAAATTGATGGAGAAAAACCCTGAGCTGCGGGTGAAAGAATTGCAGTGTGTTTTTCTTGAAAAAACGGATAAGCAGTCGCTTCTGGCACCTGCTTTCCAGGAAAACAGCGTGCCGGTAGTGTTTGCGGCGAATGACAGATTTGTCCCCATGTTTGCGGCCTGCCTGCGTTCAGTGCTGGATCATATTTCCGATCAGTACAACTATGATCTGGTACTGCTGCAGTCGGATGTGAGCGATGAGAACAAAGCGGAGCTGCTCGGAATGATTGCGGGATATAAAAATGTTTCCCTGCGATTCTTTGATGCGGCGCGCATGGTGAAAAACTATAAACTGAAGGCAAATGCGCATATCAGTGTGGAGACATTCTATCGCTTCCTGATTCAGGCGGCCATGCCGGATTACGATAAAATCCTGTATCTTGATTGTGACCTGATTGCCAATGCGGACGTGGCAGAGCTGTATCAGACGGATGTGGAGGGGTATATGCTTGCCGCTGCACGCGATCCGGACTTTTTGGGTCAGATCAATGGGGCAAACCTTGGCACCAAGCTGTATTGTGAGCAGGAGTTCAAGATGAAGGACCCCTACAATTATTTTCAGGCTGGTGTTCTGCTGTTTAATGAGAAAGAGATGCGTAAGGCATACTCGTTGGACGAGTGGCTGACGTTTGCTTCTCATCCGTACAAATACAGTGACCAGGATGTGCTGAACCTTTACTGTGAAGGAAAAGTAAAGTATCTGGATATGGCATGGAATATGATTACAGACTGCGACCACACCCGTGTGAGCCAGGTAATCGTCCATGCGCCGGCGTCGGTTCAAGCAGAGTATAGAAAAGCACATGCCAATCCGAAATTAATCCACTATGCTGGTTTTATGAAACCCTGGCACCGTCCCACCGAAGATTATGCCAGAAAGTTCTGGGATGCATCTCGCAGAACCCCCTATTACGAGGAGCTGCTGTTCCGTATGTCGGATGGAATTGCCTACTGGGCGGTATATGAAAACAATAAGCGCTTTGGTGTGAAGCGCATAAAGGAACTGGCAAAAAAGGTTATAAAAAAAGTGGGAAACAAATTGTTCCCTAAAGGAACGGCCCGCCGGGAAAAATTGAAGGTTTGGCTTAAGCGGTAAAAAGCATTGGAGGAAGAACATGAATACGCCACATATTTCGGTGATTGTTGCTGTGTATAACGTTCAAAAAACATTGCGGCAATGTCTTGAAAGTCTGGTCAACCAAACTTTAAAAGAAATAGAAATTATTTGTGTGAATGACGGTTCTACAGATTTATCCAATGAAATAATATCGGAATATGCGGAGAAGGATTGTCGCGTAAAGATGATCGATTTGGGCAGAAACTGTGGTACCAGTGTTGCGCGCAAACAGGGAGTAATGGCAGCCTCAGGAAAATACATAATGTTTTGCGATAGCGACGATGAGTATTATCCGAATGCTTGCGAGGTAGTGTGGCGTGAAATGGAGAAAGACCCGGTGGATATTCTCCATTTTGCAAGTAAAATCTGCGCTTCCCCAAATGCAAAAGTTAATTTGAAAGGTTTAAAGCAAGTATTACAGCCGGTGCCGCAAAAAGTAGAGGGAGATTTGTGTAAAAAGTGCCTGCAGGAAGAAAAGTGGGGGTTCACTCTTTGGAATAAGGCATATAATGCAGAAATATGTAAAAAAGCATTTGGTCATGTATGCAATGAGTATATTGTTGTTTCGGAAGATTTGTACGTAACGTTTCTAATCCTGTATTTTAGCAAGACGTATCGTGGAATCTCCAGTAGATTATATTTGTATAGAGCAGGCGAAGGGATCACCGTATGGAATTCGCAAGTTGATTTCGAAAAATTCAAAAAGCTTTGCACAGAGACCAAATTGATTCCATGTATTAAGCAGCTTTTGGATAGCGTGAATGCTGAAAAAAAGTATTACACCGTTTACAAAAAGCTTTGCAATAGAATCCTTGAAAACAGAATTTATCAGTGGATGCATATTCTTTCAGCAGAGGATTCCTGGAAAGGCTATCAGCTATTAACGGAAGAGTTAACCGTACCGGCTGTTGTAGGAGAACTTGAGCGAGTATCCTGTGGAAAATTTGATGAAGTTGTAAAACGGTTAACGGCTAATAATACCATGGTGCGCGGCGGAAGGCCCGTAAAACGTATTGGAGCATATTATCATCGCATCAGAAACGGCGGGGCAGAAAAAATAACCACGGAATTGTTGTTTATCTGGAAACAACTTGGCTATGAAGTATCGCTGATTACAGATGAACCGGAAGCAGCGGATGATTATCCTGTACCGGAAGGCACCAAAAGAATTGTGATCCGTGATTTTCGCAAAAGCTTGAATGGAACGTTTGCGAAACGTGCGAAAGAATGGAAATATATTATTGAGAAAAATAATCTGGACACAATCGTGTATCATGATGCAACATCGCCGACCTTGCTGTGGGATTTGTGCTCAGTGAAAGGAGAGCATTGCAACTTCTTTGTGGTTGCACACTCGATGTTTGCGGGTATTACATGGTATGATCCTGAACGAGCTACGCTTATGCCGGAGGTTTATAAAATGGTTGATGGTGTAGCTGTCCTTTCTGATACAGATGCAAAGTTCTGGTGCAATTATTGTCCTGCATATTACATTCCCAATCCTATTTCACTGACAGCACCGGAGACCGTATCCACACTTAAGTCAAAGAATATACTCTGGGTAGGAAGATTGTCTCCGGAAAAACAGCCGGAAGATATGATCAAAATCTTCTCCTTGGTAAAACGACAGGTTCCTGACGCTACGCTGACCATGTTAGGTAGTGCAGATATTGATTGGATGGAAGACAATCTGCAGCAAATGGTTGACGACATGCGCTTGAGTGATAGTGTGGAGTTTGTTGATTTCACATTGGATGTTGAGCGATATTATCAGGAAGCCGCGGTGTTTGCGTTTACATCTAAATGCGAGAGTTTCTCCATGGTTTTGGCGGAAAGTAAGAATTATGGATTGCCGATTGTAATGTATTCGTTGCCAAATCTGGAACTGATTAAAGACGGAAAAGGCGTCTACGAAATTTCTCAGAATAATGTTGTAAAGTTTTCCAATACACTTATTTCTCTTTTGCAAGATGAAGTGCTTCGACGTGAAGAGGGCGCCAAATCGAGAGAGAGTATTGAAGAGTTTGTGAAAAACGATATTTGTAAGCGATGGGGAGAAGCTTTCCAAAAACTTTCCGTGCCTTTACAGTATGACGATCAGTCTATGACATTGGTTCTGGATTTGCTCCTTTCTGGCTTACATGAGGGAATTTTGAAGCTTAGGGGGCAACAGATCTATAGTCCTGCCGGAATTGCTGTACACGGAGAGGCATGTAGTCGTCATGAAGAGGTGCTCAACCGTCATGAAGAGGTTGTGAACCGGCACGAAGAAGTTGTGAATCGCCACGAGGAAGTTGTGAACCGTCATGAGGATGCCATCAATCATCAGTGGGGAATCCAAAAGTGGCATGAGGACCGGATTTCCGCATTGGAGCAGCGGACATTTAAAGGCATGCTGAAAAAAATATACCGTAAGCTTTTTAGAAGATAATACAGTTAAGAGTTTATAGTCGTATTAGTACAGTTTATTCTGGATGAATACAATTTTATGGAAACTATTAAAAGAGGGATATGATGTATAGCAATTGTTTGCGGGTATTAAAAAGAACACGATTGGTATGGGTAAGCATATTATTCTATATAGCTGTGTATGGCATAATGTTTATTCCCCACTATTCTATTGATAGCTATACCATTTGGTTGGATTTGACAGAGTTTGTTCGAGCGCCAATTTCGTCAGGTCGACTTGTTTTTGCACTTTGGGGATGGCTCTTTTGTTGGTTGAATTTTAATCCAGTTCAATGCCAGTGGATTGGTGTCCTTCTTTTCATCCTATCATTAGCGTTGTCGCATATATTGTTGTATAAGAGTTTTTTGCGCTTATTTCCTTTGGAGACTTCAAAATACAAAAAAGTGGCACTATGGCTTAGCGTTGGTGTGATTTTTTGTAACCCTTTTATTGGAGAATGGTTTTACTTTGTTGAAACATCTGTGGTTTACGCTACAGCATTGACATTTTGCGCACTTGCTGTACAACAGATAACAAAAAAGAAAACGAGAAATTGGATATTCGCTTTTTTGTACGTAGTAATTGCAGTTAATAGTTATCAGGCGATTGTTTCCAACTTTTTAATTTTAGGTGCGATTTATTTTTTGATTGAGAATCGCTTTCGGTGGTCGTGGCCATCCTTTTGGAGTGTTGTTGGAGTAGTAGTTATGTCTGCTATTGCGAGTATGACAGCACTTCTTTGCGCAAAAATTATTCCTGCATTGGCAGGAATGGAGGGACGTTTTTCCGAAGTTTCCATCTGGGAAAATATTAAATACATTATTTCTTGTCAAGCACCTTTATGGAAGTCTGGCCTCAGACTCATGCTGGGGTATTGGCTTATCGTGGCATTTGTTCTATGTATGGCAGTCGTTGTTATGCAATTGTGCATGAAGAAAGAATGGATGGGTCTGGCGTGGACCATGGTTGTATTAACTGGATGCTATTTGTCTTCTTTTCTGGTTCACTATGTAAATAGTGAGCATTGGATTGTTCCACGAACTATGGTGCCATTTTTTTGTTTTATTGCTGTTGCATTTATTTGTGCAATATGGTTATGGCCCGATCAAAAGCGATATTCTGCTGTTGCAACAGGATTAATATTAATTTTTGTTTTTGGATGTGGATTTCAAGTGATTCGTGTGACGTGTCAGCAAATTCAGACGAATCAAATGGACAAAAATGAAATTTTACAAATTGATGAAGCGATTCGCACATATGAGAAAGAAAATGATGTGCAAATTACAAAGTGCACGATAAGCACAGACCAGTATATCACCTACGTTTATCCGCAAATCACGTTATTCTCCGGAGAAGTTGGAGAAAGAATATTGAGTGTAAAGTGGGCTGCTGTGGATGCGATTGAATTTTATACAGGGAGAACGCTACAAGAGTTGCCAGCTCCGGAAGAGATTACAGAACGGTTTTCTCAATATGACTGGGGTGAATTAAATGTAAGTGAGCAACTAGTCTTTGAAGGGGACACCGTTCATATTTGCGTATATTAATGGAAGGAGATAGCAACATGCTTTCCGTAATTCTTCCGGCTTATAATGAAGAATTGATGATTTCAAAGGCAGCACAAGTGATTTCTGAAATACTTGACACAGAGAATATCAAAAATGAGATTATCTTTGTGGATGATGGTTCTTCGGATAAAACTTGGGAAAAAATTGAAAGTATAAGTAAAGAATATTTTAATGTAAGAGGTGTCCATTTCTCGCGCAATTTTGGAAAGGAGTCTGCAATTTTAGCTGGATTGCAGCACTCCAAAGGAGATTGCTGTGTTGTGCTTGATTGTGACTTGCAACATCCGCCAGAAAAGATAGTGGAAATGTATCGACTTTGGCAAGATGGGTTTGAAATTGTTGAAGGACAAAAAATCAGCCGAGGCAATGAAGGAAAATTACATACGGTTGCTGCAAATACATTTTATTCTATCATCAGTAAGGTCACAGGCTTTGATATGAAAAATGCATCCGATTTCAAACTCTTGGATCGCAAGGCTGTGAATGTGCTGTTGAATATGAAAGAGAAAGAGTCCTTTTTTCGTGCTCTTTCTTCCTGGATTGGGTTTAAAACGGCCACTGTTCTGTTTGACGTGAAAGAACGTATGGCTGGTGAATCTAAATGGTCGACAGCATCTCTCATTAAATATGCGGTGACGAACATTACATCGTTTTCAACGCTTCCGATGCAGATTGTAACCTTACTAGGAAGCATTATGTTTGTGATTTCTATTGTTTTTGGGATTATATCTTTTGTGCAGAAAATGTTGGGCCAGGCATTAGAAGGCTTTACAACAGTTATTCTTTTGCTTACTTTCTCCAGTAGTGTTATTATGATCAGTTTGGGGATAATTGGATATTATATTGCTAGGATTTACGAAGAGGTGAAGGGGCGCCCGAGATATATTGTGTCTCATACCTGTGGAAAAGATGGCTGAAAGGGTCTTTGCTATGCTGAAAAGAGTATTTGATAAAACCTTCTTGAAATTCATTTTAGTTGGAATAGCAAACACTCTGTTTGGTACGATGGTGATGTTTGTGTTTTATAATTTCCTGAATTTTAATTACTGGATATCATCTGCTTCTAACTATATTTTAGGAAGTGTTTTAAGTTACTTCTTGAATCGTTTTTTTACTTTTGAAAGTAAGGAAAACTCTGCAAAAACTATTTGGAAATTTGCGATTAATATTTCAGTGTGCTATCTTGTCGCATATGGAATTGCTAAGCCTATTGCAGGAGCTGTGTTCTCGGGAATCTCAATGGCAGCAAAAGACAATATTTCGATGTTGATTGGAATGTGTCTTTTTGTTGGACTAAATTATCTCGGGCAACGGTTTATCGTTTTTAAAAAGTAATAGAGGAAAAGTCGAGCCCTGACAACTGATTTAAAATGAAACTTGGTGTTGATTGGCACCAGATTTCACTCGCATAAAGAAAAAAGCCGTGTCGGATCTTGTCCGACACGGCTTTTTTGTAATGAATTGCAGCTTCAATGGCCTTACTTACTTCTGCCGCAAACGGCGGTAGTAACCATCCACATAGCTCAGGTAAACCACGCCGCCGATGGCGTAGGCAATGGCGGTGAGTGCGAAGCCCAGAGGCAGGCCGATGCTCTCCTGCATGAAGCCCATGAGCAGCGAGCCGATGCCGATGCCCACATCGTAGGAAAGCATGTAGGTGGCGTTGGCCACACCCCGCTGAGGAGCAGGAGTGGTGCCGGTGACGAATGCCTGGAACAGCGGCTGCAAAATGCCGTAGCCCAGACCAAAGAAGAAACCGGCGGCCAGCAGATGGATGCCGCTGTTCAAGAACAGATAGCTGAGCATGGTTAGGATCAGCACGGCCAGGCTGATGTACACCAGCACACGGTGCCGTCCTGCGTCGATCATCTTTTGGGTGGAAAGCTTGGAGACCAGCATACCCGCCACCAGGAAGATGTAGAAGTAGGGCAGGAAGGCGGACAGGCCTTTCTCCTGGGCGAAGATGGAGGAATAGGCGATTACCGCACCGTAGGGGATCATCAGGAACATCATGTTGAACATGAAGGGCAGCGCCGGGCCGTAAATGGTATCCCGAATGGAGAATTTTTTGCGCTGTACCTTGGGGTACCGGATACGGCCGCAGGATACGCAAACCAGCGCTGCCACGGTGATGCCGAAGATGGTCCAGAAGGAGGCGGCGCTGCTCATGTGGCTCTGCACCTGTAGGCCCACATAGGGGCCCACCGCCATGCCAATGGACACGGTGAACGCAAACCGGCTGATGCCCTCGGTGATTTTCGCAGCGGGCAGAACGTCACCCGCCAGCGTCATGGTGGCCGAGCCGCACACCGAGTACACAGCGCCCATATACAGGCGAACTACAATGAGCGCACCGAACAGGGGAAAGGCGAGAAATGCAGGAAAGGACAGGCAGAACAGCGCCAGGAATACCAGATACACTCGGTAGCGGTTGAAATTATCCAGCAGATATCCGGCCACCGGCGGAAGAGGATGGTCGCCACCGACATGGCGGTGAGTACGATGCCTACCCGTGAGCCGGTGATGCCGATTTCCTGGCAGTAGATGGGGATGATGGGGATGGACGCATAAAACGCGGCCAGAACCAGCAGGTTCGTTATGAACAGCAGAATAAACCGCCGGTTCCAGATTTTCTCAGATAAATTCATGGAAAAGCTCCTTTGCGTAAAATTTAAAATAGTGGCAATTGCCACCATTTATAGAATAGCACGGAATGGCCACCGCGTCAATAACTGGTTGCAAATGCCACCGGATGGGGCTATAATAACGAAAACAGAAGCAGGAGGCCTTTGCTATGTCCACCATTGCCGACAGCCCGTTCAAGGCAATCTCAATTTTGTACCGCAAATCCCATATCTGGCTGAACAACAGCTGTGCCCGGTATGACCTGACCGCGGCGCAGGCGGTGGTGATCCTGATTGTCTGCGATTTCAAAACGCTCACCCAGGACGAAATCACCAAGCGCCTCTCGCTGGACAAGAGCGTGATTGCAAAAACGGTGAACAAGCTGGAGGAGACCGGTTTTCTTGTGCGGGAGCAAAATCCCAAGGATAAGCGCACCTACAACATCCTCCCCACGGAAAAGGCCTGGCAGGTTTATCCGTTTATCCAGCAGCAGATTGACGACGGTCTTGCGCAGATGACTCAGCGCATGAGCGAGGCGGAAAAGCAGGAGTTTATCCGTCTGCTGATGCTAGCTGCTGAAACCACTCTGGCACAGGAGGAATAAAGCGATAGTTCTGCCGTGCCGGACATACCTGTTTCATATCAAAAAGCCCAGCCGCGGCCGGTGCATGATGCACTGGCCGCGGCTGGGTTCATTTTTGCGGGAGAATTCCAGAGACGCGGAGATGCGGAGGCGTGACGATTAAGCATAGAAAAAACGAATGATAAGCCATAACAAATAAGTATTTGCTATGTGAGAATCGGGGGCGTATACTGAAGGCAGAACAAAAGAGCAAAGTGGAGATAGGAGATGAGGCGATGGATGCACAAACGGCTCGCCAGGCTCAGGCGCTGCGGGCTGCGGGGTGTGGCCCGCAGCTGACGGGGCAGCTGCTGTGCTGCTGGCAGCAGGGCGACACCGCCGGAGAGCTGCGGCTGCTGCAAAAACAGCGTGCACTTCTCCTGGAACAGATCCATAAGAAAGAGCGGCAAATCGCCTGTCTGGATTATCTGGTGCATCAGATTCGGGCAAACAAGCCGATATAACGGAGAGAAAAGGGATGGAGGCAAGCAATATGGAAACCATTCACGGGCAGCGCTTCGATGAGGAGCGTGCTCTTTACGGCAAACAGGATATTCTGGTAACGGACTGCGCCTTTGAAGGTCCGGCCGACGGGGAAAGCGCCTTTAAGGAGGGGCGGAACATCCAGGTGAAAAACAGCTTTTTCGACCTGCGTTATCCCTTCTGGCATGATTGGAATTTGAAAATTACCGGCTGTGAGCTCACGGAGAACTGCCGGGCTGCGTTGTGGTATTCCAACCGGATCACCATTTGCCAGAGCAAGCTGCACGGCATCAAGGCGCTGCGGGAGTGTGGCGATGTGACCCTGGAGGACTGCGACATCGTTTCACCGGAATTTGGCTGGTCAGTGGACGGTATCACCATGAACCGCTGCACCGCGCAAAGTGAGTATTTCATGATGCGCTCCCGTGCACTGCACTTTACAGACGTGACCTTCCAGGGTAAGTACTCCTTCCAGTACATTGAAGATGCAGTATTCGACAACTGCCGTTTCGATACCAAGGATGCCTTCTGGCACGCCAAAAATGTGGTGGTGAAAAACAGCGTGGTCAAGGGGGAATATCTGGCCTGGTACTGCGAGAACGTCACCTTTGAAAACTGCCACATTATTGGTACGCAGCCGCTGTGCTACTGCAAGGGGCTGCGGCTCATCAACTGCCGGATGGACGAAGCGGACCTGGCTTTTGAAAAGAGTCAGGTGGAGGCGGAGCTCATCGCGCCGATGATCAGCATCAAGAATCCTTATCAGGGACGTATCCGGGTTCCTCAGGTGGGAGAAGTAATCCGGGATGATCCGGCTGCCAAAGCGGAAATCTGTGTGGAAAGCCCGGCGGGCAGCCACTGTGCATAAAACAAATCAGATGATGGAGAAAAGGAGAACAATATGATTCGGTCGGAATATTATACTCTGTCCAACGGCATGCAGATTCCCAAGCTGGGTTTGGGTACCTGGTTCATAGAGGACGCAAACGCGGCCCAGGTGGTGCGGGATGCGGTGGAGCTGGGCTACCGGCACATCGATACCGCCCAGGCCTATGAAAACGAGGCGGGCGTGGGCCTTGGCGTGTGCAGCTGCGGACTGGACCGCCATCAGCTGTTCGTGACCACCAAGCTGGCTGCTGAGATCAAAACCTATGACGAAGCGGTGAAGGCCATCGACGGCTCGCTGAAAGCCATGCAGCTGGATTACATCGACCTGATGCTCATCCACAGCCCCCAACCCTGGGCGGCGTTCCGGGGTGAGGACCCCTGCTTTGCAGGCAACCGGGAAGCCTGGCGGGCATTGGAGGATGCATACAAGGCCGGAAAGCTGCGGGCCATCGGCGTTTCCAACTTCCTGCAAGCGGATCTGGAAAACCTGCTGGCTGGCTGCCGGGTGGCGCCCATGGTGAACCAGGTGCTGGCCCACATCGGTAATCTGCCGTTTGAACTGGCGGATTATTGCCGGGAGAAGGGCATTCTGGTGGAGGCCTATTCGCCGGTGGCCCACGGGCAGATTTTGAATCACCCCGAGGTCACGGCCATGGCAAAGAAATACGGTGTCACCGCTGCCCAGCTGTGCATTCGTTACACCCTTCAGTTGGGGATGCTGCCCCTGCCCAAAACCGCGAACAAGGCGCATCTGGCGGAAAATGCGATGGTGGACTTTGAAATCGCACCGGAGGATATGCAGCGCCTGAATCAGCTGCCTCCGATCCGGGATTACGGTGAATACAGCGTGTTCCCGGTATTCAGCGGCCGGTAAAGGCCACCGGAGGAGAAAGCGGATGAAGCGATGCAGCGAAGGAACCCGCAGGAAGGTGCTGGTTGCGGCAGCTCTGTGCGTACTGCTCTGCAGCTGTGCGCAGTTTGCGCCTGCTGTGAACGTGGAATCAAAACCGGCCGCACAAAGTGCACAGAGCACGCAGAGCCAGCCGGAACCAGCTCCCACGCCGAAGCCGGTGGAATCGGAAACACAGGAGGAGGCAACCAAAATGAACCTGCAAATCGGTGATACAACACTCACAGCTACCCTGGCGGACAACAGTTCTGCTCGTGCGCTGGCTGAGCTGCTGAAGAAAGGCCCGCTCACCCTTACGCTGGAGGACTATGCAGGAATGGAAAAGGTGGGGCCTCTGGGGACCGCGCTGCCCCAGAACAACGAGCGGATGGTCACGGCCCCGGGGGACATCATCCTGTACCAGGGCAGTTCCTTTGTGATCTACTACGGGACCAATTCCTGGAGCCTTACCCGGCTGGGGCGCATTGATGATGCGGATGAAGACCGGCTGTGTGAGCTGCTGGGGGACGGAGCAGTCACCGTGACGCTCTCACTGGAAACTGCGGAAGCCAGATAAATCAAACGGATTGTGCAAAGCAGCTCGTCATTGAAATGGCGGGCTGCTTTGTTTGTCCCACCCGGGGCAGAGGAATTGACAGGAGGAAAGCCCGGTTGGTATAATAAAAAAGATTGTATACAACAATTGTGTACAATAACAGAAGCGGGCAGGCGGCCCGCAGACCAAACAGCGAAAGGAGCTTAGCGATGCTGAAAGTATGGATCGCCGGTGCAGAAGGCCAGATCGGCACGGCGATAAACGAAATCCTGGACCCATTGGAAATGGAGACCTTCAACACCGACCGGGCTGAACTGGATATTACCAATACCGACGAGGTGCTCAGCTTCGGCGAGATCAACCGGCCGGATGTGATTATCAACTGCGCAGCCATCACTGACATTGCGCTGTGTGAGCAAAATCCGGAACTGGCCTACCGGGTCAACGCGCTGGGTGCGCGCAACCTGAGCCTGGTGGCCCGCAAGGTGGGGGCAAAGATGGTGCAGCTTTCCACCGATGACGTGTTCGACGGCTATGCCGAAAAACCTTATAGCGAATTCGACGACACCAATCCCCAGACGGTGTACGGTGCGTCCAAGCGGGCGGGCGAGAACTATGTGAAGGAGTTCACCCACAAGCATTTTATCATCCGCAGCAGCTGGGTGTACGGCAAGGGCAACAACTTTGTGAATGGTGTACTGGCGGCAGCCAAAAGGGGCGAAAGCATGAGCATTCCCCAGGATCAATACGGCAGCCCCACCAGTGCCAAGGACCTGGCTCGGCTGATTCTGCATCTGATCCACACCAATGAGTACGGTACCTATCATGCCACCTGCAAGGGCGTGTGCAGCCGCTACGAGTTTGCCCAGGAGATCCTGCGCCAGGCGGGCCTGCAGGGGCAGCTGTGCCCCGGGGCTACCAATGAAGCGGACCATTATCTGGCCCGCCCGGCCTACGCGGTGCTGGATAATTTCATTCTGCGGATCATCGACCTGTACGCGATGCCTGTATGGCAGGCGTCGCTGGCGGAATATCTGGAAGAAAGGGAGGGCTGAGATGGAGCGCAGCGCGAAGAAAACAAAAAAGATGGGTCTGACCACCCGTATTTTCATTGCACTTTTGGCGGGTGTTGTCTTCGGTGTGGCCCTGTGCTATCTGGTTCCGGATGGTTCCTTCAAGAATGATATTCTGGTGGAAGGCGTGCTCTATGTGGTGGGTCAGGGCTTCATCCGTCTGATGAAGATGCTGGTGGTACCGCTGGTGTTCTGCTCCATCGTGTGCGGTAGTATGTCCATTGGCGACACCAAAAAGCTGGGTACAGTAGGCGTACGCAGCCTGATCTTCTACCTGGGCACTACTGCCTGTGCGGTTACGGTGGCTCTGCTGGTGGGTAACCTGCTCAACCCCGGTGTGGGGTTGGACCTGAGTGTACTGCAGAGCACCAGCACCCAAGTGGAAAGCATGCAGGCCACCTCCCTTACCGAGACCCTGCTCAACATTATCCCGGACAACCCCATCGGCGCGCTGGCTAAGGGCGAGATGCTGCAGATCATCCTGTTCGCCCTGATCGTGGGCGTTATCCTGGCAAAGCTGGGTGAGCGGGCCGAGACCGTGGGTAGCTTCTTCAGCCAGTTCAACGACGTGATGATGGAGATGACCATGATGGTCATGTCGCTGGCTCCGGTGGGCGTGTTCTGCCTGATTTCCCGCACCTTCGCCACCATCGGTTTCAGTGCCTTCCTGCCGCTGGCAAAGTATATGGTGGCGGTGTTCCTGGCGCTGGGCATTCAGTGCTTTGTGGTCTACCTGAGCATGCTGAAGCTGTTCACCGGGCTGAACCCCATCAAGTTTATCAAGAACTTCTTCCCGGTTATGGCCTTTGCCTTCTCCACGGCCACCTCCAACGCAACCATTCCTCTGTCCATTGATACGCTGGCCAAGAAGATGGGCGTATCCAAGCGGATTTCTTCCTTTACCATCCCGCTGGGGGCCACCATCAACATGGACGGCACCTCCATCATGCAGGGTGTGGCGGTGGTTTTTGCTGCCCAGGCCTTCGGCATCCATCTGGATATGATGGACTACATCACCGTCATCGGCACCGCCACCCTGGCTTCGGTGGGCACGGCGGGTGTTCCCAGCGTTGGTCTGGTCACCCTGACCATGGTGTTCAACTCGGTGGGTCTGCCGGTGGAGGCCATCGGTCTGATCATGGGCATCGACCGTATTCTGGATATGACCCGTACCGCGGTGAATATCACCGGCGACGCAGTATGTACCACCATTGTGGCCCATCAGAACAAGGCGCTGGACAAATCTGTGTTTGAGCGCTCGTAAACGATAACATAGGTGGCAGATGCCGCCGGAAGGGAAAAGGCATATGATTCAGGCAATTTTTTGCGATTTTTACGGCACACTGGTGCCGGAATACGGCCCCGCCTCCTACGAGGTGATCCGGCGTGTCTGCGAAAGCGGCAGTGAGAAAAATCCCAAGTCAGTGGTCGCTGCCTGGTGGAAGCGTTACGGCGGGAAGCAGCAGGCTGCCTGGGGAGATGCCTTCCGCACCCAGTACGAGCTGGCGCTGGAGAGCTATCGGGAGCTGCTGGAAGAGTATCACTCCAGCGAAGACCCGAAGGCTCTCTGTGATAAAATGGCCGAGCACTGGGCCGCGCCGGGTCTGTGTGAGGGCAGTGCGGAATTCCTGGCCGGGTGCGGCCTGCCCGTTTGGCTGGTAACCAACAGCGACACCGGCTATGTGGAGCAGGCGGTGCGCCAGTGCGGCATCTCTCCGGCGGGCATCGTCACCAGCGAAATGGCCCGTTGTCCCAAGCCCCATCCGGGTATCTATCAGCTGGCATTGCAGCTGGCAGGCCTCGCTCCGGATCAGGTGGTGCACATTGGCGACTCGCTGCAGGGTGACGCCCTGGGTCCGGCTAAGCTGGGCATCCGCACCATCTGGCTGAATACAGAAGGACGGCCGGTTCCGGAAGGCGTTACTGCGGCCGCAAGCCTTGCCGATGCGCTGGAGATCCTGCGCGGCTGGCAGCAGGCAGAAAAAGAATAAAAAGAATGCCGCCGGGCGGAATTCCTGTTTGGGAAAACCGCCCGGCGGTATTTTGTTTTTTGGCAATCAGGACCGGGGCGCGGAAGCCGGGGCCTTTTCGATGTAAACGCTGGTGGAGGGGAAGGCGAAGCTGCAGCCGTTTTTGTAGACAATATCCATCAGTTCCAGATTGATGGATTCCTGAATCTTCAGGAATTCGGCCAGTGCGCCGGTGGTTGTATAGAACTGAATGAGAATGTCAATGCTGGAAGAGCCAAAGCCGGTCAGCTGTACACGAATGGTATCCTTGTAAACATCCTCCCGGGCGGCCAGCATGGCCCGGATGTCTGCCAGCAGGCTTTCCAGCTGGCTGCGGGTAGTGTCATAGGTAACGCCCAGTGTGAATTTGGCCAGCCGTCGATTGATCTGGCTGTAGTTGATCATGGCGTTGCTTACCAGAATGCTGTTGGGAATTACCAGCACCGAGTCGTTCAGCTGGCGGATACGGGTGGAGCGGAAGGCGATGTCTTCCACTTCGCCCTCGCCGGCGGAGCACCAGAGCCAGTCGCCGATGGCGAAGGGCTTTTCAAAAATGACCACCAGGCCGCCGAAGAAGTTGGTGGCATAGTCTTTCGCTGCCAGCGAAAGGGTCAGGCCGACGATGCCCAGGCTGGTGAGAAGGCTGCCCACCGGGAAGCCGAGCTCCTGCAGCAGCATCAGGATAGCGAATACCAGAATGGTGCCCTTGAGGACCTTGTTCAAAAAGTTGGCGACGGTGTGGTCCACATCCAGGTCCAGCTTACCGCTCACGTCGTGAAAGAGCACCGGGCCCAGGTCGCTGCTGCCGATCAGGCCCCAGGCCAGCAGGCAGATCATGGTCACCCGCAGAAGCTTACTCATCAGATTCCCGAAGGAAACAGCCAGGTCTGCGGGCAGAGGAAGCAGAACGCAGGCCAGGAAGATACCGGTTGTCCATACGGCCACCGGGGCCGGGCGGGAAAAGCCCTTGGCCAGTACGTAAGGCCCCTTCTTTTCCTTTTTGTTCAGAAGATTCATCAGCCAGGGCATGACCTTGTAGCGCACCAGCCGGCTGATCAGGTAGGAGACAGCGAACACGATCAGACTGACGGCCAGCTGAAAGAGCGCACCGTCGGTGTTCAAAATATATCCTGTGATTTTTTCAATCATAGTAGTGATCCGTCCTGTTGAATTTTTTATCCCGTGCAAATTGCTGAACACGGGTATATCCATAGTATATCACACACCCCGCTTTCAAAAAAGTTATATGCACCTTTTGCAAAACAAAATTCACAAAACACTTGCATTTCCCGGTGGGCACGCATATAATAATGCTTAAGAAAGCAGTTTCAGGGCGGGGTGAAATTCCCCACCGGCGGTATAGCCCGCGACCACCCGGTGTTTTCGGGTGCTGATCTGGTGAGATTCCAGAGCCGACGGTATAGTCCGGATGAAAGAAACGGCAGCGTTTAGGTTTGTTGTTCGCCCTTTTGCAGGTGTATTCCATCTGCAAAGGGGCGTTTTGTTTTACCTGCCGGGCAACACACTGGGGCCGACTTTCCGAAAATGATTGGGCGCAATGCCCGGGAGGAAAATGATTATGACAAACGCAAAAACCGCTGAACCCACCACCATGGCCCGCTCCACCCGGCGGGTACGCAACATGACCGTTACCGCCATGCTGTCCGCTGTGGCTGCTGTGCTCATGTTCTTCGATTTCAGCCTGCCCATGTTTATCCCCAGCTTTGTGAAGATGGATATCTCCGAGCTGCCCGCTTTGCTGGCGGCCTTCAGCATGGGCCCTGTGTCCGGCGTGGTGGTCTGCCTGGTGAAGAACATCCTGGCGGCCATCTTCCACGGCTCCACCGGCGGCATCGGCGAGGTGTGCAATTTCCTGCTGGGTGCTGCTTTTGTGGGCAGCGCGGGCGTGATCTACAAGTATAAGAAGACTCGTCTGGGCGCGGTCATCGCCGCTCTGGTTGGCTCCGTGGTTATGGCTGTGATCTCGGTGCCGGTGAACTACTTCCTGAGCTACCCGGTCTACAGCGCCATGTTCGGCGGCATCGACCTGATTATCGATGCCTACCGGGCTCTGCGCCCCAGCGTGAATGGCCTGCTGGAATGCCTGCTGATCTTCAACATGCCCTTCACTCTGGTCAAGGGCCTGATCGTTTCGCTGATCACTTTCCTGATCTACAAGCCCCTCAGCCCTGTGCTGCATGGCCGCAACCGCTAAAAAGTGCTTGACAGACCTTTTCTGGTGTGTTACACTGTGTTTCGAAAATTGAATAGCAACTTATCAAGAGTGACGGAGGGAACAGGCCCTGTGAAGTCCGGCAACCTGCATGATGCAAGGTGCCAAATCCTGCGGGAAACCGAAAGATAAGCGTAACGGCGCTCAAAGGCTTTCGGGCCTTTGGGCGCTTTTTGTTGCAGTTTCCGGCAAGTTGCTTTTCAGCCAAATCCTGCGTTCAGAGCGCATACAAATCAAGGAGGGCAACACCATGCCGAAATGTTTCTTTACTTCTGAATCCGTAACCGAAGGCCATCCCGACAAAATCTGCGACCAGATCAGCGACGCTGTGCTGGATGCCATCCTGGAAAAGGACCCCGATGCCCGCGTGGCCTGCGAGACCACCTGCTCCACCGGCCTGGTTCATGTGATGGGCGAGATCACCACCAGCTGCTATGTGGACATCCAGTCCATTGCCCGCAATGTGATCCGGGACATCGGCTATACCCGTGCCAAGTACGGCTTCGACGCCGATACCTGCGCTGTGCTGACCAACATTGACGAGCAGAGCCCGGATATTGCACTGGGCACCAACGACCAGGTGGGCGGCGCCGGCGACCAGGGCATGATGTTCGGCTATGCCTGCACCGAGACCCCCGAGCTGATGCCCCTGCCCATCAGCCTGGCCCACAAGCTGGCCAAGCGGCTGACCGAGGTGCGCAAGAATGGCCAGATGGCTTACCTGCGGCCGGACGGTAAGAGCCAGGTGACCGTGGAATACGACGACGGCAAGCCCGTGCGCGTGGACGCGGTGGTCATTTCCAGCCAGCACAGCCCGGATGTAGAGATGGAGCAGCTGCGCCGTGAGGTAATGGAGCAGGTGATCCGCCCGGTGATTCCCGCCGAGCTGCTGGACGAGAACACCAAGTATTACATTAACCCCACCGGCCGTTTTGTGGTGGGCGGTCCTCAGGGTGACTCCGGCCTGACCGGCCGCAAGATCATTGTGGACACCTACGGCGGCTATGCCCGTCATGGCGGCGGCGCCTTCAGCGGCAAGGACCCCAGCAAGGTGGACCGCAGCGCCGCTTACGCTGCCCGTTGGGTTGCCAAGAACATCGTTGCTGCCGGTCTGGCGGAAAAGTGCGAGGTCCAGCTGGCCTACGCCATCGGTGTGGCTGAGCCGGTGAGCATTCTGGTGGATACCTTTGGTACCAGCAAGTACAACAGCGAGGAGCTGGAAGCCGCGGTGCGCAAGGTCTTTGACCTGCGTCCTGCCGCCATCATCAGTGCGCTGGAGCTGCGCAAGCCGGGCTACCGCGCCGTGGCTGCCTACGGTCATATGGGCCGTGAGGATCTGGGTGTGGCTTGGGAGCGCACCGACCGTGTGGATGCTTTGAAAGCGGCACTGGCCTGATTGAATTTATAATAGAAAGACACCCGTTCGCCGGGAGAACTTCCGGCGGGCGGGTGCCTTTTTATCTTTTTGGGGGTATGCAGTTCTCAGCTGCCTGTTCCACCGCCCTGGCCAGCCGTGCCAGCAGCTCGGATTGGGGGCTGCCGGGCAGGCAGACGAAGTGGAAGGGGCGTTCCAGCTGCAGGTCCTCCAGCTCCATCACCTGCAATTGGTTTTGAGCCAGCAGGCTTTGGGCAGCGGCTTCGTAGGCGAAGGTGATACCCTTACCCGCGGCGACCAGGCCCAGAAGGGTGGGGATGTGTTCAATCTCACACAGACTCACATAGTCGGTCACTGCAAGATTATGAGCCCGGCATTCTCCCTCAAAAATATCCCGGGTACCGCTGCCGCTTTCCCGCAGAATCAGCGGAGCCTGCAGAGTATCCCGCAGACAGCGGAAGACCCGGTAAGGGCTGTTCGGGCTGCACAGGCCCACAAAGCGGCTGACAAAGAAGGGGTGATAATCGTAGCGTTGATGATCAAAATTGCCTTCGATCAGGGCGAAATCCAGCAGACCGTTTTCCAGCTGCTCCAGCAACACATGGGTGTTCTGCTCCACCATGTGGAACTGGATATCAGGAAACCGGTCCACCAGCTGAGGAAGCACCGCAGGCATCAGACCATCCGCGATGGAAAGTGTTGCTCCGAAGCGCAGGGTGGGGGTATCCCCCTGATGCATTTCCCGGGCAATCTGCTCGTCCAGCGTGGCCAGACGGCGGCAGAGCTGGGCCAGTCGATGCCCCTGCGGGGTGAGCGCCAGCCGCCGCCCTTCCTTGACAAACAGCTTTACCCCATAGGCTGTTTCCAGCGCCCGGATGTGCTGGCTTACGGCGGGCTGGGTCAGGTGGAGCAGCTCCGCGCAGCGGGTGGTGCTTTGGCACTGCACCAGCAGTAAAAAGGTATGAAGCTTCGGGTCCAGCATACGATCACACTTTCTATAAATATAACTTATTAATTGACGATAAATACTAATTTGATTTTATATGAAATCGGCCGTATAATCAAGTGCGGGCAGAGAAATGTTGCCAGTCAAGGCAGCATTTCCCCGCGCCGGGCGGCGCAGAAGAGCAGCCGCCTTCCGGAACATGCAACTACGAAAGGAATGCGGCTTTAATATGAAACAGTTCGTCACCAAACACGCTCCCGGCTTTCTGGTCTGCCTGGTACTGGCACTGATTGCCCAGGGCATTGCAAAATTTTTCCCCAGCATCGGCGCGGCGCTGTTCGCCATCGGCCTGGGCATTTTGTGCGGAAACACCTTTTTGAACAAGCCCTGCTTTGACGCGGGCACCAAGTTCTCCGAGCGGAACCTGCTGGAATACTCCATCGTCCTCACCGGTGCAAGCCTGCTGCTCAGTGATATTCTGGCCCTGGGCCTGCGGGGCCTCGGCTTCATCGCCTGCCAGATGGCGCTTACCGTTGCGGTGGCGTACCTGATTGGCCGAAAGATGGGCTTCGGCAAGAAGTTCAGCCTGCTGATGGGCGCGGGCAACGCGGTGTGCGGCTCCTCCGCTATCGCCACCGTGTCGCCGGTGGTTAAAGCCAACAGCAAGGACAAGGGCATCTCCATTACCATCGTGAACGTAACCGGTACCATCCTGATGGTGGTACTGCCCATTCTCACCGGCGTGGTTTACCAGCACGAGGTAATGCACACCTCCGCCATGATCGGCGGCACCCTGCAGTCCATCGGTCAGGTGATTGCCTCCGCCCAGCTGGTGGGCGGCGAGGTGGTGGAGACCGCCACCATCTTCAAGATCATCCGCATTGTGTTCATCGTGCTGGTGGCGCTGGCCTACTCCCGCATGAACGTGGAAAAGGATGATACCCCGCTGTTTGCGAAGTCTGAAGCAGGGGAGCACGGCGCGGTAAAAGCAGGCGTACCCTGGTTTATCATCGGTTTCTTCATCATGGCCATTCTGCACAGTGTGGGTGTGATTCCGCCGGTGCTCAGCCATGCGGCCAAGCTGGTGAGCCAGCAGTTCGAGATCATCGCCCTGGCTGCCATCGGCATGCGGGTGAAGTTCCGTGATCTTGCGGCCGAAGGTCCTCGCGCCATGCTGTACGGCGTGGGTGTGGGTGCCTGTCAGATTGTGTTCGCTCTGGTGCTGATCCGGGTGTTCCTCGGCTGATTGCCCTGCCTGCAAAACAGAAGAAAAGCAAAAAACCGTCCGCCGGAAAGGTCTGCTCAAGCCCCCGGCGGGCGGTTTTTGCAGTAAAACAGGCGGCGGAGTGTTTAGCGCTCCTGTACTTCCTTGCCGCTCAGGTGCTCAATCTTAATCACAAACATCCGGACGGCCGCGCCGGAGGACGCAATTTCCATATCGGCAGTGACTTCGTCCGGGTAATATTTCATGGCCAGCTTTTTTACCAGGCGCAGGGTTTCCTCCCTGTCCTCCACCATGCGGCACTGACCAAACACCACGGCGCTCTGTACAAAGGGCGCCCAGGGCTCGTTTTTTACCGTTTCGCTGCCCACCACGGTAAAGCAGACCCGGCTGCAGGCTCGAAGGGCATCCGCCTTGTGACCTGCAGCCGCCCCGTGAAACACAATACGCCGGTTTTCCTCTTCATACAGAAAATTCACCGGTACGGCGTAGGGATAACCGCCATCTCCCTGAACAGCCAATACGCCGTATCGGGCATGGTGCAGCAGCTCCTTGGCTGCCTGCAGGTCGATTTCCTTGGCTTTTCTTCGCATCGGTCGGAACATTCCGCATCCCTCCTGAATCATTTTCTTTCGCCATTGTATCATAAAGGAGTGGTCTGTGGTAAGAGGGCGGGTGGCGTTGAAAAACGCCTGCCGCTGTGCTATGATAAAATACTGTGTTTGATGTTTTTCCAGAGCGCCCCGTGCCGGGAAAATGTTCGCGGTGCGGCAGGCGGGGAGGGTACTATGCAGAGTGATCGCACCTATCTATTTGAACAGGCCCCAGTGCCGAAAGCTGTCCTTTCCATGGCCATGCCTACCATTGCCAGCTCACTGGTAATGGTGCTGTACAATCTGGCGGATACCTATTTTGTGGGCATGCTGAACGATCCGGTGCAGAATGCGGCGGTTACTCTGGCCGCGCCGGTGCTGCTGGCCTTCAATGCAATCAATAATCTGTTTGGTGTCGGCTCCTCCAGCATGATGAGCCGGGCCCTGGGCCGGGGCGACAAAAAGACCGCCCGGCAAAGTGCCTCCTTCGGCTTCTGGTGTGCGCTGCTGTGCGGTGCGCTGATTTCTTTGTTCTTTGTCTTCTTTTCTGCTCCGGCGCTGCAGGTGCTGGGCGCCAGCGCCGACAATGCCAAGGCGACGGAAGACTACCTGTTCTGGACCACCAGCTGCGGTGCGGTGCCCGCCATTCTGAACGTGGTGATGGCATACATGGTGCGCAGTGAAGGTGCGGCGCTGCACGCCAGCATCGGAACCATGAGCGGCTGCTTTTTGAACATGCTGCTGGACCCCATCTTTATCCTTCCCTGGGGCCTGAATATGGGCGCGGCGGGTGCGGGCCTGGCCACCTTCCTGTCCAACTGCGTGGCTTGCTGCTACTTCCTGGTGCTGATGGTGGTGCGGCGCAAAAGCAGCTGTATTAGCCTGCGGCCCTGCAAGCCGGACCGTCAGGTGGTGCTGGGCGTGTGCGGCGTGGGCATTCCCGCCGCTATTCAGAACCTTCTGAATGTGACCGGTATGACGGTGCTGAACAATTTCACCTCCGCCTACGGCTCCAATGCGGTGGCGGCCATGGGCATCGCGCAGAAGATCAACCAGGTGCCCTTTTACATTGCGCTTGGCCTTTCCCAGGGGCTCATGCCACTGGTCAGCTACAACTATGCTTCCGGCAACTACCGCCGCATGAAGCGTTGCTTCTTCTTCGCGGTACAGATTGCCCTTTCCTTCCTGACGGTGCTCAGTGTGGTATATTGGTTCAACAGCGACCTGCTGATTACTCTGTTTATGGAAAACCCTGAAACGGTGACCTATGGCTCCCGCTTTTTGCACGGTATGTGCCTGGCACTGCCGTTCCTGTGTGTGGATTTTCTGGCGGTGGGCGTGTTCCAGGCCTGCGGCATGGGGCGGCAGGCGCTGCTGTTTGCGGTGCTGCGCAAGATCGTGATGGAGATCCCTGCACTGGTGATTCTGAATTTGATCTGGCCCCTTTACGGCCTGGCTTATGCCCAGACCGTGGCCGAGGTCATCCTGAGCATTGCGGCGGTGCTGGTGCTGCGGCACATCTTCCAGAACCTGGGCAACCCGCCGGAAAAGGAGGCCCAGGCAAAAACCAACCAATAAAAGAAACGCGAAAGGCGGCCAAAGGAGGGCAGAGGAAATGGAGCAGGAACAGCAGCTGATGCGGATGGAAGGCACCATTGAGCATCTGATTTATGAAAACAAGGATACCGGCTATGTGGTATTTGAGGTGAATGCCGGGGGCGAGCTGCATGTGGTTACCGGCGTGTTGGGCGAAGTGAACGTGGGCGAAAGCGTTACTCTTTACGGCCATTTCGAAAACCATCCTACCCACGGCCCCCAGTTCAAAGCTACCTCCTGCGAGGCCTCCATGCCCCAGGATGAGGCCGCCACTCTTGCATATCTTTCCAGCGGTGCGTTGCCCTACATCGGGCCCGCCACCGCGAAAAAGCTGGTGGAAACCTTCGGTGCGGACAGCCTGGAGGTAATCGCCAACCAGCCGGAAAAGCTCACCATTCTGCGGGGCATCACGTCGGATAAGGCCATGGCCATCAGCAACGAATTCCGCCGCATGTTCGGTGTGCGGGAGGCGGTTGCTTACCTGGGCCGGTTCGGCATCAGCCCGGTGCGGGCGGTGGAGGTCTACCGGCATCTGGGCCCGAATACGGTGGAGGCCATCCGGCAGAATCCGTATCTGTTGTGCGGTGAGCCGCTGCGGCTCAAATTCGCCCAGGTGGATGCCATCGCCGCCGAGATGAACCTGGCACAGGACGGCAGTCTGCGCCTTTGGGCGGGCATTTTGTATGTGCTGCGCCACAACGGGGGCAACGGCCACACCTGTCTGCCCCGGCCTCAGCTGCTGACCACCACGGCCAAGTTTTTGAAGATCGGCGAGGATGCCATTGACCGGGAGCTGGATGCCGCCATCGCCGAGGGCGAGGTGGCCCGCTATATCTGCGAGGGGAGGGAATACCTGTACCTGCCAGACCTGTTGCGGGCCGAGCAGGACATTGCCGCCCGCTTGTGGGAGCTGACCCGGTATCCGGCCACTCAGCCCCGGGATCTGGAGGCGAACATCCGGGCGCTGGAGCGTGCCCAGGGCTTTGCCTATGCCCCGGAGCAGCGCAAGGCCATCGAGACCGCTCTGTGCAGCAATGTGATGGTGCTCACCGGCGGCCCCGGCACCGGCAAGACCACCACTGTGAACGCCATCCTGGCCCTGTTCCAGAATCAGGCGGACCGGGTGGCTTTGTGCGCGCCCACCGGCCGGGCAGCCAAGCGGCTGAGCGAGCTCACCGGCCAGAAGGCGCAGACCATCCACCGGCTGCTGGAGGTGGACTACGACCCTCAGATTCATCTGCTGCGCTTCATCCACAACGAGAAGAACCTGCTCAAGTGCGACGTGGTGGTGCTGGATGAGATGAGTATGGTGGACGCCAAGCTCTTTCAGAGCCTTTTGGCAGCCCTGAAGCACGGCTGTCGAATCATCATGGTGGGCGACGCGGACCAGCTGCCCAGCGTGGGCCCGGGCAACATCCTCAGTGAGGTGATTCGCAGCGGGGTGGTACCCACCGTCTGCCTGACCCGCATCTTCCGCCAGCAGCATCAGAGTATGATCGTGGAAAACGCTCATCGCATCGTGCATGGGCTGGTGCCCCAGCGGGGTGACCGGAACAGTGATTTCTTCTTTTTACAGGCCAGCGGCCTGGCCTGCCAGCAGCTGGTGTGTGACCTGGTGGCCACCCGGCTGCCCAAAAGCTACGGTCTGGACCCTATTCGGGACATCCAAGTCCTTTGTCCCACCAAGATCGGCCCGGTGGGCACTGCCGCGCTGAACCAGCGCCTGCAGGCCATGCTCAACCCGCCCGCGCCGGACAAGCCCCAGCTGGAAATGGCGGGGCAGGTGTTCCGCCTGGGCGATAAGGTGATGCAGGTGCGCAACAACTACCTGATTCCCTACGAGCGAGACGGCGGCGAAGCGGGCGTGGGTGCCTTCAATGGCGACCTGGGCGTGATTCTGGGTGTGGACCCGGGTGAGCGGGCACTGCTGGTGCAGATGGACGACCGTAAGCTGGTGTACACTGCCGAGAACATTCCGGAGCTGGAAATTGCCTATGCGGTCACGGTGCATAAGAGTCAGGGCAGCGAATTTGCAGCGGTGGTCATCCCGGTGAGCGACCTGCCGGAGAAGCTGTGCTACCGGAACCTGCTGTACACCGGTGTGACCCGGGCTAAGCGGTTGTGTATTCTGGCCGGCCGGCCGGATACCGTAGCCCGCATGACTGAAAACATCCGCCAGAACCTGCGCTACAGCTGCCTGGCGGACCTGCTGCGAAACGGGGCCAAGCTATGAAAACGGAGCAGTTGCGGCTGTGGGCCGAGCAGGTGAGGGTGCTGCTGTTTCCCCGGCGCTGCCCCTTCTGCGGGCGGGTACTGGGGTTTCTTACCCGCTGCCCGGACTGTGAGCCGGAACTGAAAAAGCTGAAGCTGATGATTCCGCGCCTGCCGGACAGTGAGCACTGCATGGAGCATCTGAGCGGCGCGGCGGCGGTTTATCGCTACGACGGCTGTGTGCGTGACGCCATTCTTCGGATGAAAAACGGCGGGCAGGGCTACTGCGCAAAGGAGCTTGGCATCTGGATGGCAGCTGTGATTTTCGGATGTACTTTCCGGCAGCAGCGTGGTATAATACGATTGGAAGAACAGCAGGTGCTGCGCCGGTTTGATCTGGTGGTTCCGGTGCCTGCGGGCGACCGCGGCAGGGGATACAATCTGCCGGAGCTTCTGGCCCGGCAGCTGGCTTGGGCGCTGGATGCTCCGCTGGAGCCCCACGCCCTGAAGAAGACCCGCCGCACTGAAAAACAGGAGGGCAAAACCGCCCGCCAGCGAATGGAGAACGTGAAGAATGCCTATCAGGCAGCGGACCCGGCCTGTGTGGAGGGCAAACGGGTGCTGCTGGTGGACGATGTAATCACCACCGGGGCGACCCTGTCCAACTGCGCCAAGGCACTGCGCGCCGCCGGTGCGCTGGATGTCTTCGCGGTTACTCTGGCAGAAACACAATCCGCGCGGTGACCCCGCGCATGCAGATAGAGAGGGAATGAAGTTATGGCACAGTATGACATTGGCATCGACCTTGGCACCACCACCATCATTATTGCGGTGGAGGGCAAGGGCGTTATTCTGAATCAGCCCAGCGTGGTCGCGGTGGACAACCGCAAGGATCAGGTGCTGGCGGTGGGCGACGAGGCACTGGCCATGGTTGGCCGTACCCCCAATTACATCTCCGCAATCCGTCCCCTGAAGGACGGTGTGATCTCCAACCACATGCTCACCCGTGAGCTGATCTGCCGTTTTGTGAATAAGGTTTACGACTCCCGTCTGATCAAGCCCCGGGTGGCCGTTTGTGTTCCCGCTGCCATTACCGGCATCGAGAGCGACGCTGTGGTGGAGGCTGTGGTGGCCGCAGGCGCCCGTCAGGTCTTCCTGATCGATGAGCCCATGGCCGCGGCCATTGGTTCCGGCATCGACATCCGCGAGCCCGCCGGTCACATGGTGGTGGATATCGGCGGCGGTACCACCGACATCGCGGTGATCAGCCTGGGCGGCAAGGTTCGTGCCACCAGCGTGAACGTGGCAGGCAACACCTTCGACGACGAGATCATGAAGCTGGTCCGCTCCAAGTTCAACGTGGCCATCGGTCTGCGCACCGCTGAGGAGCTGAAAAAGCAGGTGGCCTGCTGCAAGCCCAGCACCTTTGCCTCCAGCATGGAAGTGAAGGGCCGCAGCCTGCTCACCGGCCTGCCCCAGAAATTTGTTGTAAAAACCGAGGATTTGTACGAGGCGGTGATGCCTCTGGTGGAGCAGATTACCGTGGCAGCTCATCAGGTGCTGGAGAAAACTCCTCCCGAGCTGGCGGGTGATATCTTCACCGACGGCATCATGCTCACCGGCGGCGGTTCCATGCTCAAGGGCCTGGATGAATATATGAGCCAGGAGCTGAAGGTTCAGGTGCGGGTTTCTCCTGATCCGATCAACTGCGTGGCACTGGGCACCGCCCACTGCCTGACCATCGGCGAGGAGCTGGAGACCGGCTTCCAGGATGCCACCCCCCGGCTGGGCCGGCGCTGATTCGCCAATCTTTGGAATTCTTGCGGCAGCCTCTCTGTCCCCCATGCGGGGCAGGGGGCTGCCGTTTTGCTTGAGACGGCTTGTTGCCTCTGCCACAGACAGGCACTTTGCAGGGTGCTATGCTGGTTGTCTGTGACCATATCGCCGATTTCCATCAAACCCGTCTTTCTCTGGCGGAGGCTTTGTGCTATAATGTTAACCGATAGTGCATATCTGTGCGGCTGGCGGGAAGGTTTCCGGCCCGGCCGGGACAAGGAGTTTCCATGAACGTGACCAATGAGTTTTTAAAATACCGCGACGCTTACATCGAAAAGCAGTTCGGCCGGCTGAACCCGGTGCAGAAAAAGGCCGTGTTCTCCATCGAGGGCCCGCTGCTGATTCTGGCGGGCGCGGGCAGCGGCAAGACCACCGTGCTGGTTAACCGTATCGCCAACATTATCCGCTTCGGCAAGGCCCACGGCTCCGACTGGCTGCCCGGGCCGGTGGGCGAAGCAGAGCTGGCGGCTCTGAAGGCCGCAGTGGAAACCGGCGCACCTCTCGCGCCCGGGCTGGAGCGGTTGCTGCGGTACGAAAACGCTCGCCCCTGGAACGTGCTGGCCATCACCTTCACCAACAAGGCGGCAGGGGAGCTGAAGGCCCGTCTGGCCGCTATGCTGGGCGAGGAAACGGGTGCGGACGTGAACGCATCCACCTTCCACTCTGCCTGTGTGCGGATGCTGCGGCGGGATGCCGATCGGCTGGGCTTCCCCAAAAGCTTTACCATCTATGACACCAGCGACCAGGAGCGGGCCATGAAGGAGGTCTACAAGGAGCTGCTGGTGGACGACAAGTTCCTGCCCATCAAATCCGCCATGGGCCAGATCGGCCGCATGAAGGACCAGCTCATCAGCCCGGACGAGGCCATGGAGGCCCCGCAGGACACCAAGGCGGGTCTGCTGGCCAAGGTCTACCGCAATTACTCCGCCCGGCTGAAAAAGGCCGGTGCCATGGATTTCGATGATCTGATCTACTACACTGTGCTGCTGTTGCGGGAAAATCCCGATGTGCTGGAGTATTATCAGCAGAAGTATCGTTATGTATTGGTAGACGAGTATCAGGATACCAGCGTGGCTCAGTTCCATCTGGTGCGTCTGCTGGCGGACGGCTACAAGAATGTCTGCGTGGTGGGCGACGATGACCAGAGCATCTACCGGTTCCGCGGTGCCACCATCGAGAACATCTTGAATTTCGAGCAGCATTTCCCCGGCGCGCAGGTCATCCGGCTGGAGCAGAATTACCGCTCCACCTCCAATATTCTGGATGCGGCCAACTGCGTGATCAAAAACAACCAGGGCCGCAAGGGCAAGACCCTGTGGACCGAAAACGGCGCAGGTGACCGGGTACACCATTATCTGGCGGAAAGCGAGCAGGACGAGGCGTCCCACATCGCCACTGTGATCGGCCAGCACTTGAAAGAGGGTGCCCGCCTGCGGGATCACGCGGTGCTCTACCGTATGAACGCTCAGTCGGGCCCGGTGGAAACCTACTTCGCCCGTGCGGGCATCCCCTATAAGATTGTGGGCGGCCAGCGGTTCTACGACCGTAAGGAAGTAAAGGACATCATCTCCTATATGTCCATCGTGGCGAACCCCAACGACGACCTGCGCTTGAAGCGCATCATCAACGAGCCTGCCCGCAAGATCGGTGCCACCACGCTGGATAAAATGAGTGATATCGCCGCCGGGCTGGGGGTCAACCTGCTGAGCGTATGCGAAAACGCCAAGGATTATCCGGCCATCAGCCGGGCAGCCAGTGCGCTGAACGGATTCTATGGCATCTACCTGAAGCTGGTTCAGGCCAGCGAGACGTTGCCGCTGGATGAGTTCGTGAGCCGTCTGCTGGAGATTACCGGCTATAAAAAGATGCTGGAGGCCCAGGGCGACGAGGGCGCATCCCGCCTGGAAAACCTTGGCCAGCTGATTTCCAGCGTGAAGACCTATGCGGACCAGAAGGGCGAGGAAGCCACCCTGGCAGGCTTTTTGGAAGAGGTTGCCCTGATCTCGGATCTGGACAGCTACGACGAGGAAAACGATGTGGTGGTCATGATGACCATGCACTCCGCCAAGGGCCTGGAATACGACTATGTGTTCATTGTGGGAATGGAGGAGGGCATCTTCCCCAGCGACATGTGCCGCTTCTCGGACGAGGAGTTGGAGGAGGAGCGCCGCCTGTGCTACGTGGGCATCACCCGTGCCAAGAAGGAGCTGTATCTCTCCTCCAGCCAGAGCCGGATGATCTTCGGACGCACTCAGCGCAATCCGCCCTCCCGCTTCCTGGACGAGATCGACCCGGAGCTGATGGATATGGAGGAGAGTCCGGCGGTATCCGGTGGGCGTTCCTGGGGCGGCGGCTTCGGCAGCTTCGGTGGTTTTGGCGGCTCTTCCCGCGAGAGCGGTCACGGCTTTGGCGGTGGTGCAGGCTTCGGCGGCGGTGCTGCGGCTTCTCCCCGGCGGGAGTGGGGCGGCTCCGGCAGCTTTGGCGGCCGGGCTGCATCGGCATCCGCTGGCGGCGGCAGCCGGTTTGGCTCCGCGCCCTCCGGCCGGTTTGGCACCTCCACCGTGGGCGCGGCGGCACCCGCGCGCCCGGCGGCTTCTGCGGCGGCCGGGTCCAAGAGCTTCAAGCCCGGCGATGTGGTGGAGCATAAGGTGTTCGGCCGGGGCGTGGTGCTCAAGGCGACCCCCGCGGCGGGCGACACCATCGTGGAGATCCGGTTTGAAAAGGCCGGCGTGAAAAAGACCATGGCGAACTACGCCCCTCTGACCCTGATTAAATAACCTTTGGAGGCAACCCAATCATGTTGAACGTATCTCTGATCGCGTATACCCCGGAACCGGAAAAGGTGGTGGCCGCAGCGGCAAAGCTGTGCTATTCCAATGCGCACATCGACGACCTGCTGTCCGGCCTGACCCCGGAGAAGAGCCGGGAATTCGTGGAGCGGCTGGCCAAGCTGGGGCACGAAAGCCCCACCGAGCATGTGAGCTTTACCTTTGGCATTGAAGGGGTGTCCCGCAGCCTGCTGGCGCAGATCACCCGTCACCGCATTGCCAGCTACAGTGTGCAGAGCCAGCGTTATGTGCGGCTGGATCAGTTTGACTATGTGACCCCGCCCGAGATCGAGGCGGACCCGACGGCGCTGGAAGAGTTCCAGGCTGCTATGGCCCAGGAGAACGAAAACTACAAGCGTATCGCGGCCCTGCTGAAGGACGGCCATATCCGCCGTCTGATGGCCCAGGGCATGAGCGAGGCCGAGGCAGCCAAAAAGGCCGAGAAGATGGCCATTGAGGACGCCCGCTTCGTACTGCCCAACGCCTGCGATACCAAGATGGTGGTGACCATGAACGCCCGCGGCCTGCAGAATTTCTTCCGGCACCGGTGCTGCAACCGGGCCCAGTGGGAGATCCGGGCTCTGGCGGACGAGATGCTGCGGCTGGTGTATCCCATCGCGCCGTCCCTGTTCAAGATGGCAGGTCCCGGCTGCGTGAAGGGCGCCTGCCCGGAGGGCGCCATGAGCTGTGGCGAAACTGTGGCTATGCGCGAGAAATATGCCCGGCTGAAGGAGGAGGCGCTGAACCCGTGAACGGTAAGCTGATCGTGATCGAAGGCCTGGACGGCAGCGGAAAGGCCACCCAGGCCCGGGCGCTGGCCGAGGCCCTGCAGGCCCAGGGCAGGGACGTGATGCAGATCACCTTCCCGGACTATGCCAGCGATTCCTCTGCCCTGGTCAAGATGTACCTGGGCGGGCAGTTCGGCAGTCATCCGGACGATGTGAACGCCTACGCCGCCTCTACCTTCTATTCGGTGGACCGGTTCGCCAGCTATAAGATGAAGTGGGGCGAGTTCTACCGCAAGGGCGGCATCGTCATCGCCGACCGCTACACCACCAGCAACGCGGTACACCAGTGCTCCAAGCTGCCGCCGGAGCAGTGGAATGCGTTTCTGGATTGGCTGTTCGATTTTGAGTATAATAAAATCGGAATTCCCGCCCCGGACGGCGTGATCTATCTGGAGGTGGACCCGGCGGTAAGCCAGGCGCTGATGACTGGCCGTTACCAGGGCGACGAAGCAAAGAAAGACATACACGAAAAGGATACCGAGTATCTGGCGCGCAGCCAGCAGGCGGCCAGGCATTGCGCCGCTGCGCTGGGCTGGGTGACCGTTGCCTGCTGTCAGGCGGGCGAAATGCGCACCATCCAGCAGATTCATGAGGATGTGCTGCGCGCAACTAAGGAGATTTTATGCTGACATTCAAACCCATCGAACCGCAGGATGCCCAGTGGGTGACCCCGCTGCTGCATGCCAGCGGTTATATGACCAGTACCTATGCCTTTGTGACCCTCTATCTGTGGAGCAAGGCGTACGACACCCAGGTGGCCCGCTTCGGCGATCATGTGATCGCACGCAGCCACCGGGGTGGTATTTTCCATTATCTGTACCCCTCGGGCCACGGTGACGAAAAGGCCACCGTGGACGCCATCATCGAGGACGCCAAGGCCCAGAGCGAGCCCGCCTGGCTTTACGGCGTTTCGGTGGAGGCCAAACAGCGGCTGGAGCAGTGGTATCCCGGCCTGTTCACCATTGAGGCGGTGCGGGATGACTACGAGTACATCTACGACCGGGCTGAGCTGGCCGATCTGCCGGGCAAGAAGTTCCAGAAAAAGCGCAACCATGTGTCCCGCTTTATCCGGGAAAATCCGGACTGGGAATTCCACACCATCACCGAGGAATCGCTGCCTCTGGTGCGGCAGTTCAACCGGGAGTGGGCCGCTCTGGCCGACAACAAGGACGATCCGGGCATTCAGATGGAGCACGAAGCCATCGAAATGGTCTTCGATCATTATACCGAGCTGCCCATCGAGGGTGGTTACATCACCGCCGGCGGCCGGGTTGTGGCCTACTCCTTCGGCAGCGCCATCAACGACCGCATCTTCGACACCAACGTGGAGAAGGCGCTGTATGAGGTGAATGGCGCATACAACATCATCAACCGGGAGATGGCCCGTCAGGTCTGCGCCCGCTATGAGATGATCAACCGGGAGGACGATGTGGGTTCCGAGGGGCTGCGCAAGGCCAAGCTGTCCTACAATCCCATCATCATCGAGCCCAAGTACCGGGCGGTACTGAACAAATAACCTTTGCCGCGCAAGGCGGCCAGGGGGGAGGGAAGAGAAGCCATGTTTCGTGTGGCAACAAAAAATGACGCGGCCCAGCTGATCGGGCTGTTTTCGGCGGTATTCGGGGACCCGGAACCGGTGGCCGCCAATATCTTTGAAAAGTTTGCCGGGTACGAGAATACCTTCCTCGCCGAGGACGAGGGCCGGGTCATCGCCAGTCTGTGTGCGGTGCCGGTTACGCTGAACGGGCGCAAGGGCGCCTACTATTACGGCGTGTGTACCCAGCCGGACCAGCGGGGCAAGGGCCTGATGACCGGTCTGATGGACTACACCCGCAGCCAGTTGCTGCTGCGCGGCTGGAGCTTCGCCGTGCTCATCCCCGCCAGCGCAAGTCTGTTTGATTTTTATGCCCAGCGGGGCTTTCAGAAGGCGTTCGGGCTGCGGGAGTTCACCCGGCCCATCCGCCGCAACCTGTGGGCCCAGGCGGATTTTGACTCGGTGACTGCCAAGGGATTGGAGGCGCTGCGCCGCCGCTTTGCACCGGACAGCGTGTTTTTGAACAATGCGGGCTACATTCTGGTGCTCACCGATCTGTATACTTTGGGGGCTACCATCGTTTCCAATGAGGACGGCTACGGCATCTACTTCAAAAAGGATGACGATACCCTGGATTTTGTGGAGTTGTTCGCTGAGGGCGACCGGGCCGCGGAAAAGCTGATGGAAGCCGCGCGGGACAAAACCGGCGCCAGTCAGGCCCACATCACCCTGGGGGCTCAGCAGAACCTGTTCCTGGGGGAAGGCGTGCCTCGGGACTATGGCATGATCCAGTTTTTCGACCAGCCCTTTGACGTGCAGGAAGGCTACATGCGCCTGATGCTGGATCTGGAGTGAATCATGGTGCGGCGTACTCCGCGCCGCCCAAGGAATAAGAAAGTGCAGGGAAGTTACTATGGCTAAATACCGTCGTGAAACCTACCAAAACCCGGACCAGCCGCCCAAGCGCGGCCACAAGGGCTGCCTTGTGGTGATCGTGCTGGTCATTGTGCTGCTGGCGGCTGCCGCCTTCGGAGCCTTCAGTGTGATGCAGGACGTGAACGGCCGCGACAAGCTGGGCGACGAGGTTGTGGTCACCGTGCAGCAGGGCGAAAACAGCGCGTCCATTGCACGCAGTCTGAAGGATGCGGGGGTCATCAAATACCCCAACATCTTCCGCTATTACCTCAAATACACCGGCGAGAGTGCCAATCTGCAGTACGGCGATTTTACCCTGGTTCAGGGCCAGAGCTATGACTCCATCATCGAGACCATGAGCCAGTACGTGAAGAAGGAGACGGTGAGCGTCACCTTCCCGGAGGGCATCACCGCCCAGCGTTTTGCCCAGCTGATGGAAGAGGCTGGCCTGTGCAGCGCTGAGGAATTCCTGGATGTGGCCAACAACGGCGATTTCAGCCAGTATGAGTTCTGGAAGGAAATCCCGGAGAATCCCGACCGCTTCATGAAGTGCGAGGGCTACCTGTTCCCGGATACCTATGAGTTCTTTGTGGACGACAGCGTCTATAACTATGTGGATAAGCTCTATGCCGAGTTCGATGCCAAGGTCACCCCGGAGCTGCGCCAGCGGGCCAGCGATCTGGGCATGACCCTGGAAGAGGCCATCACCCTGGCCAGCTTCGTGCAGGAGGAGGCCGGCAACGCGGAGGATGCGCGTGTGTCTGCCGTGTTCCACAACCGTCTGGCAGAGGATTCTCCCTATCCCCGGCTGGAGAGCAACGCCAGCAGCTACGTGCAGAACCCGGAGGATAACAACTACATCTATAACTGGATTGCCCCCTACTACGGCGGCTGGGATAATATCCCCGAAAATATCTACAATGCTTACAACACCTACGAGCTGAACGGTCTGCCCGCGGGTCCCATTTCCAACCCGGGCATTGATGCCATTGAGGCGGCCCTTTACCCGGATGAAGAATACCTGGAGGGCAAGTACTATTTCTTCGTGACCGATAAGAACGGCGTGTACTACTATGCCAAGACCAAGGCAGAGCACGATGCCAATGTGTCCAAGGCGTTCAGCGTACAATAAATGAAAACAAAACCGGCGGGCGCGCGGGAGCGGCAAAACTCCCTCCGCGCCCGCCCGGCTGTGAGAAAGGAAAACGATTATGCTTCCCATTCCGGAATTACTGGCCCCCGCGGGGGATCTGGAGCGACTGCAATATGCCATCCGCTACGGCGCGGATGCGGTATACTGTGGCCTGACCGAGTTCGGCATGCGTGCCGCACCCGGAAACTTCACCACGGAGCAGCTGGCCGAGGGTGCTGCCTTCGCTCATGCCCGGGGCAAGAAGATCTACCTGACCATGAACACCCTGCCCACCAACGAGGAGCTGGAGCGCATTCCCCAGGCCATTCAGGATGCAGTGTCCGCCGGTGTGGATGCCTTCATCGTGGCTGATCTGGGCGTGCTGGCCATGGTTAAGCAGTATGCTCCCAATACCGAGATCCATCTTTCCACCCAGGCGGGCATCACCAACTGGGCTGCCGCCAAGGCGGCCTATGATCTGGGGGCCAAGCGGGTGGTGCTGGCCCGGGAGCTGGACCTGCGGGCGATTGCCGAGATCCGTGCCCATGTGCCCGACGACCTGGAACTGGAGGCCTTTGTGCACGGTGCCATGTGCATGAGTGTTTCCGGCCGGTGCCTGCTCAGTCAGTATATGACCGGGCGGGATGCCAACCGGGGCCAGTGTGCCCAGCCCTGCCGCTGGAAGTATCATCTGGTGGAGGAATCCCGCCCCGGCCAGTTCATGGAGATTGGCGAGACGGAAGAGGGCAGCTACATCCTGAATGCCAACGATATGTGTACCGCCCCCTTTATCGACCTGATCTGCCAGGCCGGTGTGGACAGCCTGAAAATCGAGGGCCGGGCCAAGACTGCCTATTATGTGGCCAGTGTGACCAGTGCCTACCGCAAGGCGCTGGACGCCTTCCTGCAGGACCCCACCGCCGAGGAGTACACCTGCCCGGACGATGTGTTTGAGGAGCTGGACCGCACCAGCCACCGGCCCTATTCTCCCGGCTTCTACTTCGGCCGCCAGCAGGCCAAGCAGGAGACCAAAAACGGCGGCTACCTGCGCCACTGGGAGTTCATCGGTGTGGTGGAGGGCTGGCAGGACGGCGTGGCTCAGTGCAGCCAGCGCGGCAAGTTCTGCTTGGGCGATACCATCGAAGTACTTACCCCGCTGGGCGAGCGGATCACCCTGACCCCGGAATGGATCAAAAACGAACTGGGTGAAGAGGTGGAGAGCACCCCCCATGCCACCATGAAGTACACCATCCCCTGCGAGACTGCGCTGCCGGCCTACAGCCTGCTGCGCCGCCGCGTTCCGTCGGGGAAATAATCCAACAAAAATGCCTCCGCAGAAAGCTTTCTGCGGAGGCATTTTTTATCAGTTGATTTTATCGGAGAGCGGTCATTCGTCCGCGTAGATCACGAATTCCCGCTGCAATTTCTCCAGAGTAAGTTCCTCGCTCTGCGTGCCTGCAAAATAGGGCTCGCAGATTGCAAGATACCGCTCGAATCGCCGGTCTACCAGGGTGATATGGGTCACGCTGTTCTGGAAGTCCTCATAGCGTGCGATGGTATCATCGCTGATCTCACCCCACACAAAGCCGCCGGAGGGGCCGTAGCGGTTGCGGTCTTGCAGCATGGCGGCCAGAGCGGTTTTGCACACCGGCAGCCCTTGGTCGGCGCTGCTCAGCTCCCGGTAACCGGGGTTGGGGAAATTGGTCTCCCAGGTTTGGATGTGCTCGCTGAGCAAGGTCTGAATCAGGTCCCGGGCCTGGTCCAGATGAGTGGAGTTGGCCCGCACTCCCACGTAGCTGGTGGCCATGGCAGTGATGCCGCCATCCAGATTGGGTACCGCTGCAAAATACGGTTCGCTGTTTTGAGCAGCCAGCAGGCTGGCCTGTTCCAGGAATGGATCATAAAGGGGAAGGCCGGTCCAGCACAAAAACTCCCCGCCGGTGAATCCCTCTTTCAGCGAAGAAATCGTCGGCTGCCCGAAGGTATCGGTTTGCATCAGCTGCTTTTGCAGCCGAAGCAGGGCCGGAAAATCCTCCCGGTCAATGGTCTCGCTCAGATCACCAATGCCGCCCGCCAGCGGCAGCGCCCGGGCCAGGCCGGAAAGATCGCCTGCATGGTCATCGCCCGCCTGACTGAGCAGCGCGGGCAGATAATCCAGCAGAGGAGAGGTGCTCTGCGCTGCCTGGGCAAAGGCGTCCGGCGCGTCGCTGGTATAGCTCACGGTGAGAGGCAGATAGCCCAGCGGCAGCAGATACAGCGGCTCGCCGTTGGTTTTGTATTCGGCCAGCGCGGGAATCAGCCCGGCGAAATCCTGGTCGCTCAGAAGGGTGGTCAGGTCGCAGAACAGCCCGGCTGTCTGCGCCTTGTGCAGGTCCTCAAACAGATATTCGCTGGAATCCGAGGGGTTCAGCAGGCTGTCGGTGCCCCGCAGCAGAAAGACGTCCGGCCCTTTGCCCGCCATGATCTGGGTGCGCAGCTGACGAATCAGCTGTTCGCGTCCCTCCGGGTCTACCTGAGGGTCCGGCAGCCAAAGCATTTCAAACTGGGCGTTGGGATAGTAGCGCACCGAGTAATAGTTCACACCCTTCATCACGTTGCGGTAGTCCCGCAGTTCGGCGCAGATGACCATCACATCCTGCTCCGGCTCTGCTTCGGCCGTTTGTGCAGAACAGCCGCAGGCAAGGCCCAGCAGAAGCGCCGCTGCCAGCAGGCAGCGGACGATGCGGTTTCGTATCATGCAAGATCCCTCCCGGCATAGCCGCCGCCCTTTTGACTTTACAAAACGTAGAGGGTGTGCTATGCTGAAATATATAGTACACTACTATGATAAACATTCAAAGCGTGTTTGTCAAAAATTACTGCAAAGGAGGCGGGCAGCCATGAACAAACACAGCCGATGGAAACGGCGCCAGGCCCTGACCGGCTATGCGCTGGCCGCCCCGGTCCTGCTGGGAACACTGATCTTTTTCGCGCTGCCCTTTGGGCTTACCTTCTGGTATTCGCTTACCTTCGGCCCCGGGGGCCAGACCTTTGTGGGGCTGGATAACTACGCCTATGTGCTGAGCACCCGCAGCTTTCGGCTGGCGGCAGGCAACACCCTGCGTTTCCTGGGGCTGGGTGTACCGCTGATTCTGGTGGTGAGCATGCTGCTTGCCCTGGCGCTGCAGAAAAAGTTTGCGGGCACAAGGCTTTTCCGCAACGTGCTGCTGTTCCCCATGGTGGTGCCGGTGGCGGGCATTGTGATGGTGGTGGATGTGTTCCTGGCCGAGCAGGGGGCACTGAATGCGGCTCTGGAAGCGGTGGGCCTTTCGCCGGTCCGCTGGATGGAAAGCCCGGCGGCTTTCTGGGTGCTGATGGCGCTGTATGTGTGGAAAAACTGCGGCTACAATGTGATTCTTCTGCTGGCCGGGCTGAACATGATTCCGGAGGAGCTGTATCAATGCGCCCGGCTGGAGGGCGCAAACGAGCGGCAGGTGTTCTGGCGCATCACCGCGCCCCTGATGCGGCCCACAGTGTTTTTTGTGGTGGTTATCAGTGTGATCAATGCCTTCAAATCCTACCGGGAAGCCTTCCTGCTGGGCGGTGAACATCCCCATACCAGCGTGTATTTTCTGCAGCATTACCTGAATAACAACTTCAATAACATGACCTATTCCCGGCTGTCGGTGGCGGCGATTCTGCTGTTCACAGGCATGATGGTGCTGGTGGCAGTGCTGTACCGGATGCAGTCAGAGGACGGGGAGGCGGTCTTGTGAAGCGGAAACGAAGAAAGCGGGACTGGATTCTGGCGGCGCTGTTTCTGGTGCTGTCGGTGATCGTGCTGTTCCCGGCGGTTTATGTGCTGTGCAACAGTTTTCTGTCTCCCCAGGAGGCAGTACAGCGCTACGGTGCGCTGGCCTCCGGTACGGGTGAACTGGATCTGAGCCTTTTGCCGGAACAATTTTCCCTGCAAGGCTATCTGCAGGTGTTTTTGCGGCGCACTGCTTACTGGCTGCGCTTCTGGCGCACGCTGGCCATGTGCGGCGTGATCGTGGCCGGGCAGCTGCTGGTGAGCATTCTGGGCGGCTTTGCTTTTGCGAAGTTCTCTTTTCCGGGCAAACGGTGGCTGTTTTACCTGCTGGTGGTGCTCATGCTCATGCCGGTACAGGTGACACTGGTGCCCAACTACATCGTGCTGGAACGGCTGAACCTGCTGGACAGCTACGGCGCGCTGATCCTTCCGGCCATGTTCCTGCCCTTTGGCACCTTCCTGATGACCCAGATCTTCAAGGCTGTGCCGGACGAGGTGCTGCAGGCCGGGCAGATCGACGGGGCAGGCACCCTGACTGTGCTGTTCCGGGTGCTGCTGCCCGCAGGACGGGCGGGTGCGGTTAGTTTGTGTCTGCTCACTTTTATCGACGCCTGGAACATGGTGGAGCAGCCGCTGGCCTTTTTGAAGGACAACGCAAAATATCCCTTTTCGGTGTTCCTGGCCAGCACAAGTCGGGATGCACTGGCCGTGGTGTTCCCCTGCGGTGTGCTGGCCATGCTGCCGGTACTGCTGCTGTTCTGGTTCTTCAACGAGGAACTGGTGGAGGGCATCGAATTCACCGGCATCAAATAAGCGCCGCCGGGGAGGAAAACAGCATGAAACGAACAAAAAACAACAAGCGGCGCTTTGCCGTTTTTCTGGCGATCGTGCTGGCAGCAGCGCTGTGCACCTCGGTCGCCTGGCTGGTGGAGTGGACCCTTGCACCCCAGGTGGAGGCGGTCTTCACCACTCGAGGCAGTGTGAACCAGGAGTACTTTTTTAACGGAACGGTCTACCGCACCGAGGACGAGCGTCCGGCGCTGCGCATCCGCGTGCCGGTACAGGGCAAAGATGCTCAGATTCTGCAGACCGCCTCGCTGTTGGCCTTCCCGCCGGAGAGCGAGATGAACCTGCTGGCCCTGGAATTGGCCGTCGAAGAGGAACAGACCGAAGACACGGTGATTCTGCGGCAGAAAAATCCGCTGCCGGAACTGCCGGAAGGCCCGGTGATCATCCAGGCCCGCATCCTCACGGAAGGATGGTACAAGCTGCCCCTGTCCGCCATCCAAACCCAGGAGGATGGCTCCACCATGGTAATGAAGCTGGAGGAGCGCTGGACCCCCTGGGGCAAGCAGAACTATGCAGTGGCGGTCGCAGTGGAGGTGTACGCCTCCGACGGCCAGAGCGCGGTGGTGAATCTGGGCGAGACCGGAGAGTTTCGAATCGCGGCCTATGGGGCTGCGCCCATTCAGGACGGGGATTTGGTAAAGGTGGTGCAGCCGGATGGAGCGAATGAAAACGAGCAGACCGCGCAGTAAGGGAGCGGTGGCCCTGCGGGTGCTGGCTCTTTTGCTGCTGGCGGCCTGTGCGGCGGTGTTTGCCCGGCAGGTGCTGCTCTGCCGCAGTGCGCTGGAGGCCATCCCCATGCTGCTGGAATACCCGGAGCTGGGCGAAACGCCGCCCCACCCGGCGCTGGAGGTGTTCCAGCGCCGGGTGGGGGAAAAAGCAGAGAACAGCGCCGCATGGCAGGGAGAGCTGGAGGTGGAGCTGCCCAGCGGAACGCAGAAGATGACGGCCCGGGTGGCTTTGTCCAACTGGGGCCAGGTGGCAGGTCTTGCGTTTGTTGAGGGCGATTTCTACCAGCCTCAGGCGGTGCTGCTGCGGCAGTACCAGGCGGTGGTGCCGGAGGGCATCGCGGCAGCAGGGCAGACGCTCTCCATCGAGGGCGTGGATTACACGGTGTGCGGCGTGTACCAGCCGGAAGGTGAAACCGCGCCGCTCTATCTGAGCGCTCATCCCGATCAGCCGAACAGCACGCTTGCACCCAACCGGATGCTGCTGGCCCAGAACGATCGGCTGCGGCTTTCAGTGCTGTATGATCTGCAGGCAAAAGCAAACTACACCCCGAAGACAGAGGGGGTGGATCTGGGCCTGTGGCGGCAGCTGCTGCGTCAGGAGGTGTACGCGGTGATCCTGTGCTGCACGGTACTGCTCTGCGCTTGCGTGCTGCTGCGGGGCTATCTGGATGCGGTGCGGCTGTATGGCCGGTGGGGCAGCATGCTCAACGGCCGCAAGCGGGCGCTCGGCTGGTGTCTGGCCCGGTTGATTTTACCAGTGGCAGTGTTGAACCTGGCCTTCTGCGGAGTGGATCTGCCGGCAGAGTTCTTTCAGACAGATGAGCAGAATCCGCTGCTCGCCGCGCAGGCTCTGGCCAAAAACAGCGATTATCTGGCCGAAGCGGTGCAAGCGGCGAGGCAGCTTGCGGTGCTGGGTGCGGCAGCGGTTGTACTGTTTGCCTGTGGACTGCTGCTCTGGCAGCTGGCAGGCCGCAGAAAAACACCCGGCAGCAATGAGGCGGAGAAGCCGGCTGTCAAGCCTGATTCAAAGCACCCGGACAAGGATGTCCGCTGGCGTTACCATGCCCCGGCAAAAGCTGTCGGAGATCTCCGAAAAAATGGATAAAAAGCATCAGAGGGAGCCTTCCTGCATCAAAGGCCCCCTCTGTTTTTTATGAAGTTGTTTTAAATGCCTCTGGCAAGGCGTTCAAATCCGGCGAACTATCACCCGAATGGTGTCACCGGGATAACGGTCCATGGCTTTCTGAATGTCCTTGCGAACACCCAAAATATAGCAGATGGAGCCATCGGGATTTTTAACCCCCATGTTCACGATGCTGCCGCAGTAGGGAACACCGTTGAAGGTGGCCTCCACCTTTACCCGGCCCTGGCCGAATTCCTTGCGGATGTCGAACGGGACCCGAACAAACGCACCGCCCTTGTCCGGTACCGGCTCGATCACCGCCTCAAATTGATACAATGATTCACTCATGGTGTTACCGGATTATTTCAGCTTTGCGCCATCCTGGAAGGCATGGCCTACGACTTCGCCCAGCTTGCGATAAACATTGTGCACCGGGTCAAAGGTAATGGGCGCAAGCTTTTCCACATCGATTTTTCCCTCGCTGTCCAGCACGGGCTCCTCCGCGCATACGTTCACGATCTCGCCCACCAGACGGCAGCTTTCCGGGTCGTAACTCACCAGGCGGCACTCCACCGCCATGGGCAGCTCATCCACCAGAGGAGCGTCCACAAATTCCGATTTGGTGGTGTGCCAGCCGGCCTTTTCCAGCTTGTTGGCTACGCGCTTGCCGGATTCAATGCCCACGTAATCGCAGGCGACAGCCTGATCGGCAGTGGCCATACTTACAGTAAAGGCCTTGCGAGCCAGAATGTTGGCGGTGGTCTTGTGCCCGGCGCTGATGCACATGGTCAGCTCCTTGTCGTCACTGATACCGCCCCAGGCGGCGTTCATGGCATCCGGAACACCGTTCTCATCATAGGTGGCCAGGATGAACACCGGCTGCGGATAGGTCCAGGGCTTGGCTCCAAAATTTTTACGCATCGAAAATACCTCCTTATGGATTCTGGATGATAGTGCTTACAAACTGCAGAGATTGGTACAGGACAGGCACAACGAAAAAGCATAGAAACAAGTTGATTTTGAAACGACGGCTTTTCTGCTTTTGGGTACAAACCAGTTCGTTTTATCCGAGCTCATTGCCCACCCCGAATGGACAAACACTTTCCGGAATTTTAGTACGGATTGCGCGGCCTGACGTGGTACAGCCAATGGTGCCTAAACCCTTTTCAATCAAGGCTTTCTGAGGTCTTCCGACTTGGATAATCCATAGGTGTTTGTGAAGCGAAAAGGCTTGAAAACAGGGGGCTTTTGTGAGAATGTCGCCGAGCAGTCGGATGGGCAAATAGACGGCGCCGCAAGCCGTAAAATTGATAGGTAATTGTGCAATATTTGATGATATTGCTATTATACCAGATCCTTGAATAAAACTGAAATAGAAACGATTGAATCAGTAGGTGTTTGAGGCGGTTTTGGTGTCTGCCGATTTGCTCATTTCCATGGATCTGTCCACTCAATTACTTGGATTCAAGTCCGAATGGAATCAGTATTTCGCTGCTGCAAGCTTACGCTCTTGTGTCGTCGGAAAAGATAAGAATCGATGACCCTTTTAATTCTGTACAATAGAGGGATCATCAGTCCGGCGGAAAATGGAGAGAACCGTCCTCTTTGATGCTGAAGGGTATGAGTGTGGTACAGACCTGAACAGCGGAGTTATGGGCTGGTTCTTTCTTCCGGGAGGCTGCATGAGCTTCTCCGTCAATGTGATGTCCAGGGAATATATGATGATGAAAATGCGGCGTAAGGAATCTTCGGAGACCCAAAATGTTCATCGTGATCTCTCGAAAAGAGCGGGTTTCCAACCGGAAAATCGCCCAAGAGGGCGGGCCGCAGCTGGGAATGTGATTGCTGTTATATCACTTTGGACAAGGACACGAACACCGCGAGTAACAGCAAGCGGATAAGGGAGGCTCAGCTGGGCAGCCCTGCCTAAAAAACTGTGGGCAGGACATTTTCCGCTGCGGAAGAGCAGTAAGGCTGGGGCAGTCAGCAGCTCTGCTGAAGCACAATCTCGCCGCGTAGAGGAAAGAATCCCACTGTGTAAGCTGCGGGAGTATGGTAAAAAGGCCGCTCTTATGAAGCGCTGAGAGCCGCCTTTTGCCTTGGGTAATTTTATGCTATAATATAAAAAGGTGATTTTGATGCGATCGCTAAATCCATATGTCCTTGACGAGGAAAATCAAAGAGTATACCTGACATTGGAAGAGGCCTCCCCAGAGGACACTTGTGAAATCGAAAAGGAATGGCAATCATACTGGGGGACCGGCTATCTGAAAGACCCAAGGCTTCTTCGATACACTGCCAAAACGACTGAGAACGAGTTGGTTGGTCTGGCAGCATACGAAATCTCAAAACAGTATGTTGCGGTATACATGCCCTACATCGAGACTGTACGGCACAGCAATCCGACGATTGCCGGAAATCCATCCGGTAAGCGATATCATGGTATCGCCAGGATGTTTCTGGCCTTTGCGGTCAAACTGTCTGCTGAGGAGGGGCTGCAAGGGGATGTGGTGTTTGAGGCCAAAACACCGGAGCTCGCTGCATACTACAAAAACGAGTTGGGTGCGTTGGCGCTGCCCTCTTGGGACGGCCCGGAACGGTTTTTGATTTCTGACGATGTAGCACGTGAGCTTTTATATGAATTCATCTGATGTGGGGGTGAACGAAATGGCAGGCTAGATTGTTGGCCGTCCGCCTAAAAATATCCAGGAAGAATATTGGGAAGGACAGAGAAACAGCGAGTTATGGTATAACACTTTCTTTGAAATCTGCCGAAAATACAATATCCAGTGGTCAAAAGCGACCGAAAAAGACCGGGATTTTGTAACCGAAATGACTCGCGTGACCTATCAGAACCGCATCGGTGTGCCAAAAGAACAGATTCATTTCTTTGGACCAAGGATTTGAGCCAAGGCCGCTCTCAGTGTTTCCTGAGAGCGGCTCTTTTTTCTTTTACAGGTTGGCTCTGTGGTATAATTAAGAAAATGGCGAAGAGACAACAACTATAACTTTTGCAGAATTGCTGTCTGTGCTGTGCACGGGGATACTCGTTGAGATTGATGGGCAAGGCGTGCTTGATTCAGTTTATTTTATAACCTCAATGTGTTTTCCGACAACATCGAGCGTCTTCCCGAGAAATTGCGGTGCATCATCGAGGAATAGGAGACTGTTGCCATCGACACATCCGGCGTCGATGCCTGTACGGTGTGAGTCGAGTTGGGTGAACGGAATCGCAGTGAGCTACCAAAGCATTTGCAGCATCTGCTGGACGGGCAACAAACTGCTGCCTTCGGGAGTTCTGCGGTTGGTTTTGGGAGAGGAGGCTCTGCATGAATCTGCTGGACGAAATCGATCATGCGGATCTGATGTGCGGTGATACGGTCGCTGCGCACATTCAGTCCCGCGCTGTTATTCCGGTCGAGCCGAATCTGGTACCGCTTTGTTTTCGTCACGGCGGCGATATCGAAGGTTGGCTGAAACACCGGGCAATCGATGCTCAACGCACCCATTCCCGTCTGCTCAAGAAGGTACTCCGGCTGCGGAAACGGGATGATTTGAGCACGGCTCTGCATTTTAATGCTGCCACCATCACAGACAATTACTGGGTACGGCCGGAAGGCAGTGATCTTGTTTGGGAGAACGTTCGGTTTCGTGATAACGATTTTGCAGACCTTGCGCTGAAAGGTACTCTGGCGGATTTCTCGAAAAAGCCGAGTCGAACTCCGGAGCTGACCAACACCGGCAGCTTTGAAAAATGCTGGCGGCTGGAAAACGGCGAATGGTGGATGTACAAGGCCGAAAATGAATTGGAGCGTTTTTCGGAATTGTTTGTGTTTGAACTTTGCCGGGCTCTCGGCTTCCCAACGGCGGAATATCAAAACAGCGGAGCGTTCATCCGGACGAAAGATTTTACGCGAGGCGTTTTGAATTTTGAGCCGGCGGCCTATCTTGTTGGTGACGATGAGGATTACGTTGCGAATTACGAGGCGTTTCAGGAGTTTGGTGAGAGGATCGCCGACCAGTATGTTGAACTTCTTCTGATGGACGCTTTCTGCCGGAATGCAGACCGGCACACTTATAATTATGGCTTGCTCAGGGACCAGAAGACGGGCCAGGTACTTTCCATGGCTCCGAACTTTGATCATAACATCGCTTTGGTGGCACGTGGCTACGATGATTCGCCGCGAAAGAGTGACCTGCTGATGGAATTGCTGGTCGAACTGGAAGGACAAACGCATGCGGTATCTCGGTATCTTTCCCGACATCCGAAGCCAATCATTACACCCGAGCTCATCGCTCAGTGCTGTATTCAGACAGGCATGACAGTAAATGTTGACTATATGCAGCAATTTGTGATGGCAGGCTACAAAGTCCTGGATGAAATTTGCTGATTCTCTCAGCTATATCACTTGCCCCGAACACAACGATCATGCAACAAGTCCCGAACAATCAGAATGACTGATTCGATAGGGGGTCTATTTGTCAACAGGTTTATACAACAAAAACCACTGGCACCGTGCCGGTGTTTTTTTGTTTTTGCCTGTTTCATATCCTTGATGGAATTCAGCTGAACAGAAGCCGGTAACCTGAATTTATGCTTTCTGATGATCAGCAGCTGATTGGGGAAGGAATCGTTATAGGTGTATGCTGCAGAAATATAAAAGGCCCGTCAAGTTTCCGTGTTTTGTGTCACACGTTCAATCAGCGGCCCCGCCAGGTTATGGATTTCTTGGTGTTTTGGCATGGAGTATCGCTCCCTTCGATTTTGTGCCAAAAGAAAAAGGACTATTACAAAGAGAAGGTCAATGCAATAGTCCGGAAATTGAGTTGCATGAAAAGAGAAAGATTCGGGACACAAGCTGGTAATCTGCTGCATTCAAAAGGCCTTTGCTGTAGTCAGTTTTTCTGAACCTAAGACAGGGAAGGTGTACATTCCATGCATGAGTTTTTACCCGCAGCTGTGGTTTGCGGAAAATGAAAGCGGAAATATCCCGGATCGGTAAGAATTTGAGGCCCGTTTCAGCCCCCCGATTTGTACCAAGTCGCAGGCTGCGTGTACCAGATTTACCGGCCGATTTCTCTTTAACAAAATATGTCCGAACTACTTATCGGAAAATACTGGTGACACATCCAACCCGGCCGACACATCAGTGAGGACCTGATATGGCTGGTGACATACCCCATATACGATCCTGCATTCTGCGCCGTAACCTCATAAACGAATACCCAATGGTGCAGATTGAGTATTTAGAGCTGCGCCGCAGTGGCTATGAGGTTTATGTGGGACAATATGGTACAGATGGAGAAGTAGACTTTGTGGCTATAAAAAATGGCAGAGTGGAGTATTAATCGGGTGGCACAGACAACTCTTGACGATAAGGTCCTGGAAAGGGAGCTTGCTCCGATGAAGAAAATCAGGGATAACTTTCCGAAATATCTTTTGACTCTGGATGATCTTTTTGGTGAGATGAACTATGAAGGGATCGAAAAGCGTAATGTACTGAATATGGCTGCTGGAGTAAACAACGACAAGAGAGAAGCGAAGCATCGTCCGGTAGTAGAAAAATGTATGGAGGAAGCGAGAAGAATGCTGCATCTGTAGAGGGAGCATACGCTGCCTGCGATGATGTGTAAATCAGACAGGGATAAAAAATGAGAAAGCATCCTGGGAGAACACCCAGGATGCTTTTTTCATGCCAGTTGGCGACGTGAAATTACGATCATATACAATCAATTACAATCAATCTAGACTCCGGCCGTCGAAAATAAGGCATTCTTCCAATGCCCGATCAGCATTGGTGACCACGATCATTCCGTCAATGCTTTTGCCGGTCCAATTCACATTTCCCACTACTTTTGACAGAGGGGGATGTGCTGTTTGCTATAGTTTGCAGAAAACGAACAGCGGAAATATCCCGGATTGGTAAGAATTTGCAGCCCGTTTCAGCCCCCCGATGTGTACCAATTTACAGGCCGTGTGTACCAGATTTACCGGTCGATTCCTTTTCAACCCAATATGTCCGAAGTTTAAAATGGTGACACATCCATCTGGCCGACACATCCGTGAAGAACTGTTGCGGCTGATAGCCATACCATATACGATCCTGCTTCTGCGCTGTATCCTCATAGACCTTCATTGTGGTCAAAACTGAAAACGGAGCAAGAAGAAAAAGTAATGGAAAAGGTTGCTTTTTTATCTGTGAATTCGTGGTTTACAGGAATTGGATTTGCTATGATAAAGGAATAATTACACAAAAAGTAGGTGGAAAAGGAAAATGCAGATCGGATGTACAAAAAAATTGCAAGAGTTTTTGAAAAAAGACATTATTCAGGCAGATCAAGATGTGGATCCGTTTTACACCTGGAGTGCTTCAATTATGATTGTAAATCGAAGAAGGACGATTGTTGTGCTGCATGATGAATCCCGATGTGGATTTGTACTGTACGGCATGACTTCCAGGCATATTCGGGAGATAGACCACATCATTCAAACCGGGATTTGCGATATGCTGGAAGCACATGGAATCAGCACTGCGATCATTGAACGCTATCTGCAGGAATGTGGACGTATCTCCTATACTACCCCACGGCACCGCGATACAGTTGCACATCTCAACTACTTTTGCGAGCAGGTTTCCTTCTTTTCGGAAGTATTCATTCCTGTGAGGCAATTTCAATCCCATCTGGTGCAGGCGTTGAATGAGGATCTGATCAAAATCGACGGGGAATATGTAGATCCACGGGAAAAGCTTCGGGAAAGTTTCGTTGAACACTATCCGGGGCAATCGGTGATCTCCAGAAAGATGGCTATACTGGATATAAAATTGGTAGGCACATCCTGCTTCAGACGAATACGGATTCCAAGCCATTATTCTTTGATGCAGCTGCATTGGGTAATTCAGACTTTGTTTTCATGGAAAGATGCCCACCTTCATGTTTTTGAAACAGAAGATGGGCTCTCTCTGGATATTGATTTCCCGGAATACAGTTTTCTGGTGTCCGAAGGTGACTGGGAACAATCGGCCGAAGCCCCAATGGAGCGGTATCTTTCCGTTGGCGAAGTGTTTGAAAAAAGCAAGACCATCCAATATATCTATGATTTAGGAGAGTATTGGATGCATCGGATTACTCTTGCATATTGGGAAGAAGGCACAAAAAATAGCGCGGCAAGCTGTATTCTTGGAATGGGCACAATTCAGCCGCAAGAGGTGGACTTAGATTTATGTAATGGTAATGTATGATAAGAGATTCTTCTCATAAAGAATCCAGTGATAATTCAAAGTTAATAAAAACTTTATGTACCATTAAATTATAGTTTCTCCAGTGTACAGGGTGGTTTCTTCCAAGAGAGCTCCGGATGGAGAGTATGCTTTAATAACGAGTCTCATACGATATGTGCCTGTATTTAAATAAATATATTCAGAAACTCCCGCGACAGCATTGCCTCGAGCTGACCACTTGTGGCTGGTATTATACCAACCTCCGTTATAGCGTTGAACTGTGGCTTCGATTTCGACAATATTGTCATCATCGCGTAAAAAAGCTTCACCCCCAACTTTATGACGTCCCAAGGAATCGGTGGTTTCTAACACGCCACCACCGACATAAAGAATATATGTCCACTTGGGCAACTTAAAATCGCTTTGCCAGCTATCTGAAGCGAAGACAGTAGTAGAGATACTACTAAATAGTAAAATGCAGGCAAGAAGGATGCTAAAACCACAATAGGTAATTTTCTTTGTCATGTTGTTACCTCCGATAATCACAATTTAAGAAAATGGCCCTTTGATAATGTATAAGTGAAAAATAAAGAAAATATAACGCTGTGTCATAAATTTGTAATATTTTGAACGATTTTAGTAAGTTGTTGTTTTGTGATTTTCCCGTCAATAACAATTGTTCCATTTTGAGTGCGAAGATATATCGTTTTGGTACTACCATCTTTATCAGTGTAAATAGGGATAGAATTTCCATTCAGCACAATAGTATCAGCAACTAAATTTTTGGATTGTTCTACAGCGCTATAATTAGATCTCCAATTAGATACATATATAAATGCAAGGGAACCTGAGGGGGAATCAAAGTAGAGAGCTTGTGATGATTCGAAAATACCAGTACTGCTATAATGAAATTCGTTTGGTATCCACGTGGGATAATATTCACAATCCCACTCCGCTGGTTTTTCAAACGTATACCCATCTAAAGTGGAAATATCGCTATAGTCTATGAACACTTGTGCAACCAGCTCAAAAATAGTAATGTTATCCGCAGAAATCGGTACAGCAAAAACAAATACAGCGGCTGCTGCGATCCCACACGCCCACCGTATTATCCGGCTTTTAGACCGATGCAACGCCCGCTGACTGTCTTTGTGGAATTTTTCCTGGAAGGTCCGCATTTGGATCTCATCTGGCGGAGTATACTCTTCCGACTGAATCAACTGATCCAGCTCCTCTTGGCTTTCCCGATAGGCGACCAGAGCCAGCATGTGTGCAAGCTCTTCATCGTCAATCTTGTCCAGCTTTTCTAGAAGTTCTTTCTTTGTGGCCACATCAGTCACCCCCCAGGCATTTTTTCATTTCGTTGCGCAGATGATTTAAAGTGCGGCTTTTCAACACACACAGACTGGCACGCTTGACTCCCATGATTACTGCAATCTCGTTGTCGTCCAGTCCATAATAAAGACGCCACATAAAGTATTCTTTGGAGCGTCTGGGAAGTCTGGCGGAACTTTTTTCAATCAAATCCCACAAATCGACCACGCGATATTTGTCATCAAAATCAAAAAGTGAATTCTCGCGAGCCAAAGCATCAAAGGTCTGCTCCATGTCCTCGACACTGTCTACCTGAAAATTCGGGTGATATTTCTTTTTATAATAGGTTTTTCCCAGATTGATGGTAATGCGCATTAAGTAGCGGGAGATATCCTCCCGTGTAGAGAGAATGGTTTTCCCTTTCTGGATGATTTTCAAGGTGTTTTCAAAGGCAGCCTGTACGATGTCTCGGGATTCTTCCGGATCGTGGGTCATTTGAAAGGCCTTGTTGTAAAAGACTTTGTAATCCTGTTGGCAAATGTCATCAAGCAGGAGAACAGCATCGGTAATATATTGTCTCACATGTACGCCTCCTGTGTAGGGATTTTCCATCTTGTCTACAGAAGCAAAGCAATATACTGACAAAGCGAAAGTCGCGAAAGGCTGGCAATGCCAGAATCTATTATGGATGCTTCGGCAGACGGAGAGGGTAGCCTTACTTAGTGGGTTGTATTTTAATCGTCTAAAAGCACCTGCATGATCTTGAAAATCTGTTCTCGCTGTTTGGAAGTCGCTTGTTCAGCTAACTGATTAATTGCAGCAAGAAGGTAATCGTCAGAGTTTTCCACTTCCGGACGAAGGAAATCGATAACAGAGCAGTGATATATAGAGGCGAATGAATATAGGTTTTCCAGAAGAATGGGAACTGTTCCTGACTCCAACCGGCTGATATAGTTCTCCGTCATCTTCATGATTTCTGCAACATCTTTCTGCCGCAGATGGCGTTGTAAACGCATTTCTTTGAGCCTTTTGGCGATGAGTGTATAATCTACAGTTTTTAATGAATCCATAACCATCCCCCTTTTATTTAAGGGTAACAGCTTTTGTTGAAATGCAGAATGCATCAGTAAGATATGTAAGTAGCACTAACGGTGATGATGCGTGGATGTATAAAAATTAGCTGACTTGGTTCGGAAAAAGATAGTTTTGGATTTATGAACAAAAGAAATGTCAAGATTTCTGACTTGTCACACATAGAATAAGTATAGGAGAGTTATGAGAGCATAACTATAACTAGGAATGTTTTGAATAAGGCGTGGCAGCAACATTTATCATGGAGACAGGACAGAAAATTCACAGATATAGGAATATACATAAGCAAATTGTGAGTTTTCTTGCAATGCGAAGGATGCATTACCAGATAACGATGTTCGAAGCAAAAGTGTTCTGTGAGTGCATCCAATATCGAATACCGATGACTGTTCGGGAGTACTCCATAAGGATGGAACGATATCGATGTCCCCGGTGCAGACAGGCAATTGAGTTCGAATACTGCAATTTTTGTAAAGAATGTGGACAACGACTTTCCTGGTACGGAACAGCGGCCAACGGATACGAGGGAGAGTAATGGAGCGAATTTTCGGTAATTTCTTGAAATGATCAATTGCACAGCTCGATAATATAGTCGATCCGCAAAAATATCATTGTCGGTAACACCGTATGCTATAGTGAAAGCGGAGGTGATACCATTTCATGGAACATATCATAGAGGAAATGGCTGTCATTGGCTTTTCCAAAGAGTTGTTTGAAAAAGAACGGGCCAAAGAAACGATTGATCGATACCAGCAGCAGCTTCACACGTTTGCGCAATGGGTGGGAGGAAGAACAGTAACAAAGGAAATAACGGTATGCTACAAGCAATGGCTGATGGAGCGGTATTCGCCGGCCAGTGTGAATGTAGCACTGGCAGCGCTAAACGGCTTTTTCGATTTTATGGGCTGGCAGGAGTGCCGGGTGCGTCCGGTTCGGGTACAGCGAAGGGATTATTCAGAACCGCGCCGGGAACTGACCCGTCAGGAATATTATCGTCTTTTGCATGCCGCCCGCCGGAAAGGAGATCTGCGCTTGTTTCATCTGCTGGAAACTATTTGTTCCACCGGGATTCGTGTAAGCGAGCTGCGGTTCATCACGGTGAAAGCAGTGCAAAGGGGGCGGGCAGATATCTGTAATAAGGGGAAATATCGTACCATCCTGCTGCCCCGGCGGCTGTGTGAAAAACTCCTGCACTACTGCAGAGAACGGGGAATTACACATGGAAGCGTCTTTGTAACCCGTTCAAGAAAGCCGGTGAATCGCAGTAATATCTGGGCCATGATGAAGGCTCTGTGCAGGAAAGCACAGGTCTCCGCCCGAAAGGTCTTTCCGCATAATCTGAGGCATCTGTTTGCTCGCTGTTTCTACCAGTGTCAGCAGGATCTGGAACATCTGGCAAGTCTGCTGGGGCACAGCAGCATCAACACAACTCGTATTTATACAAGAACCAGCGGGGAAGAGCACCTCCGCCAGATCGAAAAACTGCGCCTTATATTATAATGTAAGGGAAAGCCGAACAAAACGAAGGCCATCCGCCGAAGTCGGATGGCCTTTTTGCCCTGCAAAAAAGCTGTATGAAAGGGTAAAAAACGAATAAAAACGAAGGAAAAAGCCCGCCACATTTTGGGAGTGAAATGTGGCGGGCTTTTTTATATGACAGAAGAAGCAATATGTTTTGTCTTTTGGGACAGAAATTCGGGCAAATGACTGAATTCTTTCGAGAAGCATCGAATAGCATTGAAAAAAACTGCAAAATAGG
>NZ_NFHD01000020.1 GCF_002159185.1 Gemmiger sp. An87 | reverse complement strand
TTCTTTACCAGCATTTTTATCACCCCACACCATTATACCGCATTCCCTTTCCTTATACGAGAAAAAAACCACCGATAGGTGGCCTTTTTCGACAGGCTGGAGCCCTGCAGCATGCAGGGCTCTTTTTCTGTTTATATCCTATATTATCCAGGCTCAGGCCTCGCTGGCGGAATCGCTGGCAGCAGCTTCGCTGGAGGCGGTCTCGCTCACAGCGCTCACAGCGCTCTCAGCAGCCTCGGAAGAGGCAGCCTCGCTGGCAACGCTCTCGGCAGCTTCTGAGGAAGCAGCCTCGGAAGCGGTGCTCTCAGCGGCGGTGCTGGTCACGGAAGCGCTATCGGCGCCGGTGTCCTCAGCGGGCTCGCCGATGTAGGCGTACTGCAGGTACCAGTAGCCGTAGGGGCTGTGCCAGGTGCCCTGCAGGTCGGGGCTCTGCAGCCAGAAGTCGTTGTAGTAGGCCACGGGGATCATGGAGTAATCCGCCATTACGATCTCCTCAGCGGCATGCAGGTTTTCAAAACGCTGCTCCTTATCGGCGATCTTGGTGTTTTCCATCATGGCGTCGAACTCGGGGTTGGAGTACTGGCCGTCATTGTTGGCGTTGCCGGTCATGAACAGCTCCAGCATGCTGGAGGGATCGTTGTAGTCGAAGGACCAGCCGTTACGGGCCATCTCGTAGTCACCGGCACGGCGCATCGGGGTGAAGGAGGACCATTCCACGATCTCGATCTCCAGGTTGATGCCCAGAACTTCCTTGTAGCACTGCTGCAGGTACTCGGCCAGAGCCTTATGGTAACCGGCATCGTTGGTGGAGTAGGTGATGGTGGGGAAGCCCTCGCCATTGGGGTAACCGGCCTCAGCCAGAGCCTCCTGGGCCATGGTCTTGGCGGTCTCGTAATCCTCGGGAATCCACTCGCTGCTGGACTTGTCCATGTAGGCGCTGCCGTCCGCATCGGTGATGCCGGGGCCGGTCAGCTTGTAAGCGGGGGAGTAGGTACCCTGCATCAGAGTGTTGGCGATGTAATCGCGGTCGATGGCCAGGCTCAGAGCCTTACGCACATTCACATCGTTGAAGGGCTCGATGGAGTCGTTCATGGTCAGGTAGTAGGTGCCCATGACCGGGTCCACATAGAACTCGCCGCCATCTTCGGCCTTGGTCAGGCTGGGGATCTCCTCGGTGGGAACGTCCTTGATCAGCTGGGCCTGGCCGGTGGTGTAAGCGGTGTAAGCAGCGGTGGAGTCCTCCATCAGCAGGAAGGTGATGGTGTCGGTGACAATTTTATCGCTGTCCCAGCCGCCCTTGTAGTAGGGGTTCTTGGTGAACACGATCTGCTGACCTACGGTCCACTCGGTCATGTAGTAGGGGCCGTTGGAGACGTAGGTCTCGGGAGAGGTGGCCCAGGCGTCGCCGTTGGCCTCGATGGTCTCCTGCTGCACGGGGCTCAGGGTAGCGAAGGCAGCCAGCTTATCGAAGTAGGTGCAGGGGTAGCTCAGATGTACCACGAAGGTGTTGGCATCGGGAGCTTCCACCTGCAGGGCATCCGGATTGCCGTTCATGGCCTCGTCGTAACCGGCGATCATGCCCACGGCGGTCTGGGAGTAGGGAGCAGCGGTGTCGGGATCGGCAACGCGCTTATAAGTATACACAAAATCGGTGGCATCCAGATCGGTGCCGTCGGACCACTTCAGGCCCTCGCGCAGATGGAAGGTCCAGGTCAGACCGTCCTCGCTGACCTCCCAGCTCTCGGCCTGGCCGGGCTGAACCTGATTGTTCTCGTCCACGATCAGCAGGCCCTCAAAGGCAGTGATCAGCATGTTGCCGCCGTCGATGGTGCTGTTCAGCGCCGGGTCGATGGATTCGGGGTTGGGGCCGATCTGTACGGTCACATTGCTGGTGGTGCTTCCGGAAGCGGAGCCGGTGCTGCCGGCGCTGGCAGTGGAAGAGCTGCTGCCGCCGCAAGCCACCAGGCTGAATGCCATCACGGCAGCCAGCACCAGGGATAAGGCTTTTTTCATGGTTGGTGTTCCTCCTCAAGCAGTTTGCAAAGTTTCTCCTGCGGCCGGTCACGCGCTCCGCGGTAAGCCCGTTTTCCAGCTGCAAAGCCACCTGTTTTCCCGCAGATTCCAGATGCGGGCGGCAGCTGCTCCCCTTGATTGATTTGAATAAATATTCAAATTTCTTGGGTTTTTATTCGGATTGTAGCACTTTACCCAAAAAAAGTGCAATGGGTATGTGCGGTTTGTAACTTTTTTGTTTCTTTCCTTCATCAAACTGTATCCAACACATTTCAGAACGCGTTCTGATTTATGCAGCTTTCACAAATCATTGTCCTTTTGAACAAATCCATCAATCCTGCCAAACAACAGAAAAAGACCCCGGAAGCATCCGGGGTCCTTCTCTTCTGTGTGTTGAACAGAGAAACTTTGCTCTCTGGAAGAGCCGAAGCTCATACAGCCTTACTCAACGTAAGCGTACTGCAGGTACCAGTAGCCGTAGGGGCTGTGCCAGCTGCCCTTCAGGGAAGAGCTCTGCAGCCAGAAGTCATTGTAGAAGGCCAGGGGGATCATGGCGTAATCTTCCATGGCGATCTCTTCTGCGGCGTGCAGGTTGGCAAAGCGCTCGTCCTTATCAGCGATCTTGGTGTTGTCCATCATCTCGTCGTATTCGGGATTGGAGTACTTGCCGTCGTTGTTGCCATTGCCGGTCATGAACAGCTCCAGCATGCTGGAGGGATCGTTGTAGTCGAATACCCAGCCGTTACGGGCCATCTGGTAATCGCCAGCGCGGCGCAGCGGGGTGAAGGAAGACCATTCCACAACCTCAACATCCAGGTTGATGCCCAGAACTTCCTTGTAGCACTGCTGCAGGTACTCAGCAACTGCCTTGTGGTAGCCGGAATCGTTGGTGGAATAGGTGATGGTGGGGAAGCCCTCGCCGTTCGGGTAACCGGCCTCAGCCAGTGCCTCCTGGGCCTGCTTCTTGGCCTCCTCGTAGTCGGTGGGAATCACGTCATAATCGGAGTTGTCCATGTAAGCGCTGCCGTCCGCATCGGTGATGCCAGGGCCGGTCAGCTTGTAAGCGGGAGAGTAGGTGCCCTGCATCAGGTTGTTGGCCACATAGTCGCGGTCGATGGCCAGGCTCAGAGCCTTTCGTACGTTTACATCGTTGAAGGGCTCGACCTGATCGTTCATGCTCAGGTAGTAGGTGCCCATGATGGGATCAACATAGAAATCGCCGCCATCTTCGGCCTTGGTCAGGCTGGGGATCTCCTCGGTGGGAACGTCCTTGATCAGCTGGGCCTGGCCGGTGGTGTAAGCGGTGTAAGCAGCGGTGGAATCTTCCATCAGCAGGAAGGTGATGGTTTCAGAAACGATCTTGCTGGTATCCCAGCCGCCCTGGTAGTAGGGGTTCTTGCTGAACACGATCTGCTGACCAACGGTCCACTCAGTCATGTAGTAGGGGCCATTGGAGACGTAGGTCTCGGGAGCGGTGGCCCAGGCATCGCCGTTGGCTTCGATGGTCTCCTGCTGCACGGGGCTCAGGGTAGCGAAGGCAGCCAGCTTATCGAAGTAGGTGCAGGGGTAGCTCAGGTGTACCACGAAGGTCAGGGCATCGGGAGCTTCCACCTGCAGGGCATCGGGATCGCCGTTCATGGCTTCGTCGTAGCCAGCGATCATGCCCACGGCAGTGGCGGAATAGGGAGCAGCGGTGTTGGGATCAGCAACGCGCTTGTAAGTATAAACGAAGTCGTTGGCATCCAGATCGGTGCCGTCGGACCACTTCAGGCCTTCACGCAGGTGGAAGGTCCAGGTGAGGCCATCTTCGCTGACCTCGTAGCTCTCGGCCTGGCCGGGCTGAATCTGGTTGTTCTCGTCCACGATCAGCAGGCCCTCGAAGGCGGTGATCAGCATGTTGGCGCCGTCAATGGCACTGTTCAGCGCGGGGTCCAGGGTCTCGGGGTTGGGACCTACCTGAACGGTAACGCCGGTAGCGGAAGCGGTGGAGCCGCTGGCCGTGGTGGAGTCGGTACTGGTAGCGCCGCTGGTTGCAGTGGAGCCGGAGCCGCCGCCGCAGGCAGCCATGCTGAAGGCCATCACGGCAGCCAGCACGAGAGCTAACATCTTTTTCATGGTTGCTTTCCTCCTGAATTTGGTTTTACCCTTTTCCACCCTGGCCCCCGCAAGGGCCGGAGCAGAGTGTTTTTTCACTGCGAACAATTGTGTCCGCTGCGATTGGCTTGCTAACATTGTAGCACTTTAGCCCAAAAAAGTGCAAGTACAATTTTGCCTTTGTAAGAATTTTGTCTTTTTTCATGAATTTTTCATAGGTTCATCACATCTTTTTGCAACAATTGCACGACGGTTTCCCCATATTTGGACAAAAATCTTCGGATTTCGCAAAACTGTTTGTAACTTTTTCGGAGCAGACAAAAAAGAATCCCCACCGCAGATGCGGTGGGGATTCTTAGAAACGCAATTATTTCACCCGGTCCAGGTGGTGGCAGGCAGCCCAGTGGCCGGAGGAAACCTCCTTGAACTCGGGCACCTCGCAGGCGCACTGCTCATCTGCATAGGGGCAGCGGGTGCGGAAGCGGCAGCCGGAAGGGGGATTCAGCGGGCTGGGCACATCGCCCTCCAGCACGATACGCTTGGATTCCCGGGCGGTCTTGGGGTCCGCGATGGGAATAGCAGAGATCAGGCTGCGGGTGTAGGGATGCACGCTGTGGAAGGTCAGCTCGTAGCTGTCGGCCAGCTCCACCAGCTTGCCCAGGTACATAACGCCGATGCGGTTGGAAATGTGCTTCACGATGCTCAGATCGTGGGCAATGAACAGATAGGTCAGGCCCATCTCGCTCTGCAGGTCCTCAAACATGTTGACCACCTGCGCCTGGATGGAAACGTCCAGAGCAGAAACAGGCTCGTCACACACGATGAACTCGGGGTTCACCGCCAGGGCACGGGCAATGCCCACGCGCTGACGCTGGCCGCCGGAGAACTCGTGAGGATAGCGGTTGGCGTGCTCAGAGTTCAGGCCCACGCGCTGCAGCATGCTGATGATGCGGTCGTGACGGTCCTTGTCGTTCTCAGCCAGCTTGTGGATGTCGATGGCCTCGCCCACAATGTCGCCGATGGTCATGCGGGGGTCCAGGGAAGCATAGGGGTCCTGGAACACGATCTGCATCTTACGGCGGTAGGGCAGCATGTCCACCGCGATCTTCTTCTCGGAATCGGGCAGCTTGCCGGAGTCGTAGATCACCTGACCGTCATAGATGATGCGGCCGTCGGTGGGCTCGTACAGGCGCAGCAGGGTACGGCCGGTGGTGGTCTTGCCGCAGCCGGACTCACCTACCAGACCCAGGGTCTCGCCCTTGTTGATGAAAAAGCTCACGTCGTCCACAGCCTGGACGTAGCGGCGCTTCTTGCCGAAGCCGCCTGCGTTGAAGTACTGCTGGAGGTGCTGGACCTCAACCAGTTTTTTCTGCTCGCTCATTCAGCTTTTCCTCCTTTGCCTTCAAACTCGGCCTTCTGCAGCAGCCAGCACTGGGTGTAATGGGTATCGCTCAGGTCAGTGCGCGGGGGCATCTGACGCAGGCAGATCTTCATGCAGCTCTTGCAGCGGGGCGCAAAGGGGCAGCCGGCAGGAGGATTCAGCAGGTCCACGGGGCTGCCTTCGATGGGCACCAGACGCTCCTTCTCCTTCTGGTTCAGCTTGGGGATGGAGTTGATCAGGCCCTTGGTGTATTCGTGCTTGGGATTGTAGAAGATTTCGTCGGTGGTGCCGTACTCAACAATCTTACCGGCGTACATAACAGCAATCTTCTCGCACATGCTGGCCACAACGCCCAGGTCGTGGGTGATCATGATGATGCTCATGCCCAGCTTTTTACGCAGTTCCATCATCAGCTCCAGAATCTGGGCCTGGATGGTCACGTCCAGAGCGGTGGTGGGCTCGTCGGCGATGAGCAGCTTGGGCTCACAGGCCAGAGCAATGGCGATCATAACACGCTGGCGCATACCGCCGGACAGCTCGTGCGGATACTGCTTCAGGCGGCGTTCGGGCTCGTTGATGCCCACCAGCTCCAGCAGCTCCTTGGCACGGGCGTAGGCAGCCTTCTTGTCCTTATTGGTATGCAGGCGCACCATTTCCACGATCTGGTTACCGATGGTGTACACCGGGTTCAGGCTGGTCATGGGGTCCTGGAAGATGATGGAGACCTCTTCGCCGCGCATCTTGCGGAATTCCTTCTCGGTCATCTTTTCCACTTCGTGGCCGTTAAAACGGATCTCGCCGCCGATCAGCTTGCCGGGGTAGGCGGTCAGGCCCATCAGGGAGTAGGCGGTAACAGACTTACCGGAACCGGACTCACCCACGATGCCCAGAACCTCGCCCTGCTTCATGGAGAAGGACACGTTGTTCAGCGCCTTCACCTCGCCCGCGGGGGTGAAGAAGGAGAGGCGTTCGTTTTTGATATCAAGCAAAAGATCACTCATGGTTCGCTTCTCCTTTCGTTAGTTTTTCAGCTTCGGGTCGAAGGCGTCACGCAGGCCGTCGCCCAGCAGGTTGAAGCTCAGGATGATCACACTGATGATGATCGCAGGCAGGAACAGCAGGTGAGGATAGGTGTTCATACCCTTCAGCGCATCAGTGGCCAGGCTGCCCAGACTGGGCAGGGGAACCGCAACGCCCATGCCCAGGAAGCTCATGAAGCTCTCGGTGAAGATGGACGAGGGGATCTGCAGGGTAGTGGTAACGATCAGAGTACCGATGCAGTTGGTGAGCAGGTGCTTTTTGATAATGCGGCCATTGGAGGCGCCCAGAGCCCGGGCGGCGGTGACATACTCCGCCTCCTTCAGGGTCAGGATCTGGCTGCGCACGATACGGGCCATGCTGACCCAGTACAGCAGCGCAAACACGATGAAGATGCTGACCAGGTTGGGGCCCAGAGTCTGCAGCCAGCCGAAACCGGGGGCGTTTGCCAGGGTATCCAGAGGAGCCTTCAAGGCAAAACCCAGCAGAATAATCAGCAGAATGTCAGGAATGGTGTAGATGATATCGGTGATACGCATCATGATCATATCCACCCAGCCGCCGAAGAAGGCGGAGATGGAGCCGTAGATGGAACCGATGACCAGAATCATGGCGCTGGCTACGATACCAACCAGCAGGCTGATCCGGGCGCCGATCATCAGACGGATGGCGTAGTCACGGCCCAGCTTGTCGGTGCCTGCAATGTGGGGGAACACGCTCTCGCCGGCGGCGATGCGCTCCAGCTCCTGGGCGGAATACTCCATGGGAGCCAGGTTCTCGCTGCCGCGTACCTGCTGCTCATAGCTGTAGGGGTAGAACATGGGCACGATGAAGGCGCAGAACATGATGATAAGGATGACCACCAGGCTGACCATAGCGATCTTGTTTTTGCGGAAACGGCGCATGCCGTCCTTCCAGAAGCTCACGCTTTCGCGCATGACCACCAGGCTTTCCTGCTCATCCTTGGAGGCGGGCAGAAAATCTTCCGGCTTCAGGTCCAGCTGAAAGCTCAAAGGATTCTTTTGCATATCCATTTTTTCTGTATCCTCCTTACTTCAGCTTGATGCGCGGGTCGATGATCTTGTACAGGATATCGACAACCACGTTGATGGCGATGACCAGAGCCGCCAGGAAGATGGTGGTGCCCATGATCATCATGTAGTCGCGGTTGGTGATGGCGGAAACGAACTCACGGCCCAAACCGGGGATGGTGAAGATCTTTTCCACAACGAAGGAACCAACCAGCAGACCGGCCAGCATGGGACCAACATAGGTAACAACCGGCAGGATGGCGTTACGCAGGGCATGCTTGAACAGGGTCTTGAAGCCGGACACACCCTTGGCACGGGCGGTACGCATGTAATCCTGGCCCATAACGTCCAGCAGGCTGGAACGCATCAGACGGGCGATATAGGCAGTGGGGTAGAAGGCCAGAGCGGTCACCGGCATAATATAAGAAGCCGGCGAATCCAGGCCGATCGTTGGCAATAGCTTGAGCTTTGAACCAAATGTATAGATCAGTACCGAGCTGGTAACGAAGCTGGGTACCGCGATGCCGCAGGTGGCAAAGAAAATGATCAGGTTATCGGCCCACTTTCCGCGATGGTAGGCAGCCAGACAGCCCATGGGGATACCCACGACCAGAGCAACCACCACAGCGGTGCCGCCCAGGCTGGCGGAAACCGGGAACTTGGTGGCGATAATGTCGCTCACGTCACGGCCGCGCTGCTTCAGGCTGGGACCGAAGTCACCATGCAGGGCGTTGACCAGGTAGTTCTTGTACTGCACCAGGACCGGCTGATCCAGGCCGTATTTTGCTTCCAGCGCGGCCATAGCCTGTGCGCTGATGGCTTTTTCCGACATGAAGGGACCGCCGGGAACGGCCTGCATGAGGAAAAAGGTGAGGGTCGCCACGATGAACAGGCTCAGAAGACCCATGGCGATGCGCTTGATGGCGTATTTTACCATCTCTTTCACTCCTTATCATCTTTAACCTTTGCCCGCGCGCTGCGGGTAAACGCTCGAATCAAAATACGCGCAGAACTGACCGTCTCTCAAAAACAAGCGCCCCCGCCGCACAGCTTTTTCACTGTGCGTTTGCTGAGAACGCCGTGCTGTTTGTTTGACGGTATTTGGAACTGCGCGTACACAGATACAAAATATATACTACTTTATCCCGCTAAATTTGTCAACGCTCTTTTTCAAATTTTCGCTGCATTTCTTTGAAAAACGAGCCTTCTTTTCCCATTCCAAGGCCATTTTCCCAGCCGCTGTATATCTTTTTGTCTTTATTATAGTAGCATAAGCGCAGAATTTGTATGCGCTTGGAATACATATTTTTTCATTCTGCACAAAATCACAGCTGTTTGCTTACTGACAACACTTCCTCTGCAAACAAACAAGAAAAAAGTGTGAAAAAAAGGTGAAAACCCGAATTTTCACCCCTTTTTAAGGGGTACATGCCCAAGGAAGCCAGAAAAGGCCCGCCGGCTAAGGCCAGGCACTTTGTTTTTACTGCGGGAGGAACATGCCTTTTGATCGGTGACTGAACGGCCGAAAAAGGGGCAAATTGGGACCTGCAAAAAAAATTCAAAAAAATTTGAAAAAAGCGTTGACAATCGAAAGGGAATCTGATAATATATTTCTTGCACCGCACAAGACGGTTGCAAACGAGATGCGCTGGTAGCTCAGTTGGATAGAGTGTCTGACTACGAATCAGAAGGTCAGGGGTTCGAATCCCTTCCAGCGCACCATCAGAACCTGCAGGCTGAGAAGCTTGCGGGTTCTTTTGTTTTTCACCAGACTTTCCGGGGATTCGAACCCGAAAGGGTGCTCGGCGTGAAGATCGGCTGCGGGCGAAACAGCCCGCAGCTTTTTATTTCTTCCGGTGTTTGCTCTCCCATCCGCCGGGGCAGGGGAGCCGTTGCAATTAGGGCGCGCCTTTGTTACAATAGAAATATTCTGATGCAAATCAGGCGCGGGCGCACCGCGCCATGAAAAAGGAGTGTTTCGATCATGACCCCTGAACTGATCATTCAGATCGCGGCGGTGGTGGTGGTAATTGTCATCTTCGGCGTTGCCGTGTACCTGCTGAGCCCCGCGCGCAAAACCGAAAAGGCCGCCAAGACCGGACCTATCCCGGACGACGAGCACGAAAACGCCGAGGCGGTGCTGCGGCAGCTGCGCCGGTATGCGGCCACCAACGAGTTCCGTGTGGTGGAGCCGGTTCACATTGAGAATTCCAAGGCCAGTGCGGATCTGGATGCCCTGCTGGTGGGCTGGTTCGGCGTTCTGGGTGTGAAGTGCCTGGGATACGGCGGAACCATCTACGGCCAGGCTTCCGATGCGGAATGGGTGCAGGAGATGAACGGCCAGCGCCGGACCTTCGCCAATCCCCTGAAGCGGGCTGAGCAGAGTGCCCGTGCAGTACGGCAGGCTCTGTTTGAGGCCAAGATCAAAAATGTTCCGGTGGAGACCGTTGTGGTGTTTACCGGTAAAAAGACTCAGCTGGCGCTGCCCCGGTCCTGCGGGCATTACACCATCGAGCAGTTCTCCACCTACTTAAAGTCCGTTCATTTTGAAGAGGATAAAAAGGTGGAAGTGGAGCCGGTGGCTGCCGCGCTCAGCGCCAAGTAATTCATCCTCGCATTTCAGCCGGTGTGCAGCGCACACCGGCTTATTTTTGTCCAAATTTTGCCTGCTTTGCAATTTACAAAATGTTCATAGTGCTTTAAAACTTCTTCCGCAACTTGTGGGTATACTAAGAATCACAGAACAGCGGAGCCGCAACCGATGTTCTGTACATGATTCCTCCTCACACCAAAGCGATACCCCTTACACCCCTCCGTGGTCCGCAAGCACGGAGGGGCATTTTTTATCTACCCGACCGGTAATCGGAACGGATACGCTCACCCTTGCGCACCCGGTTTTCCTCAGCGATGGCCGCCAGCACCCTTTCTTTGTCTACCCGACCGGTGGCCGAAACGGATACGTTCATCTTTTCACACCCGGTTTTCCTCAGCAACGACCGCCAAGCACCCTTTTGTCTGCCCGGCAGCAACACCATATAAAAAACAAAACAGCCCATGGATGAGCAGCATCTCTTTTTGCTGCCCATCTATGGGCTGTCTTTTTATTTTCTGTCATTTTGCGCCGTAGATGCCCTGCACAGTCACCTCTCCGGTGAATACCGCCTGTGTTCCTCCGTCAGTATCCACCACCAGGCGGCCCGCTTCGTCCACGTCCACCGCCCGGCCTTCACCGCCGTCAAAGCTTACCCTGCGGCCCAGATTGGCGCAACGGGCCAGATATTCCTCCCGCACCGCTGCAAACCCTTGCTGGTAAAAGCTATCCAGGCCTTCGGCAAAGATCTTGCTCATTGCCTGCGCCAGCCGTTCCGGTGTATCCGCATCCGGCATATGCCCCAGGATCTGCGCCGCCGAGACCCCATGCGTCAGTCCGTTTTGGGTAAAATACGCTGCATCCTGCATCAGATTGATCCCGATGCCGCAGAGAATCGCCCCCTGCGCTGCCTCACACAGAATGCCGCCCAGCTTTTTTCCCTGCCAGATCAGGTCATTGGGCCATTTTACCTGGCAGCACACACCCAGCTGTTCCTCCAGCGCATGCGCCGCCGCCAGACTGGCCGCCAGCGGAAGCGCCGCCGGGTCCGCCATGGGGCGTTTGCAAACGATCGTATAATACAGGCCCTGGCCCGGCGCGTTGGCCCAGGCCCGGCCGCGGCGGCCCCGCCCTGCGGTCTGGCAGGTGGTGTACACCGCAAACCCATCCGGCAGCTGCTCCAGCTGCCGGCGGCACCAGCTGTTGGTGCTGTCCGTCTCGGGAACAAACAGGGGAGCGCTTACCATATGATCAGTTCCTTGTGCTGGAGATTGAATTCTCCATTCTCATACAGCTCCAGAATACCATAGCTGGGCCCGCCGAACCGGGGCGCGCCGATGCTGCCCGGGTTGAACAGGGTCACGCCATCTCGCTGTTCCAGCGTGGGCAGGTGGGTGTGGCCGAACAGGCCAATGGCCGCCCCCCGGTCCTTCACCGCCCGGGCGTAGTCATCCAGCGTATACTTGACCCCATAGTGGTGGCCATGGCAGAAGAAGACCAGGTTGTGTTCAAACACCTCCAAGGCCTCCGCCGGGTACAGCGAGGAAAAATCACAGTTGCCCCGCACCGAATAGACCGGCAGGCTGCAGCCCTCCGTCTGCAGGCGCTCGATGTCCTTCAGGCCATCGCCCAGAAAGATGATGCCTTTCGCATGGGGATGAGCCTCCACCGCTTTCTGTACCAGCGGATAACAGCCGTGGCTGTCGGATAAAATCAGAATCTCTTTCATTCCGCATCCTCCTTGATCAGCAGGCGATAGACCTGGCTTTTGGAAAAGGCCGTACCCTGGGCGGCCTGCTTTGCCGCCGCGCTGGGAGGCATTCCCTGCTCCATCAGCCTGCGGGCGGCCTGAGCGGCCTGCTCCAGCGTAATCTGCTCCTGAGGGGCAGCAACGGCTTCGCCGCCCGCCACCACCAGCACATACTCGCCCCGGGGTGCATTGTCCCGGTAGTATGCGCAGGCCTCGGCCAGCGTGGTTTTGCGGATCTCCTCATGCAGCTTGGTCAGCTCCCGGGTCAGAGTGATGCTTCGCTGCCCGCCGAAGGTCTTTTCCAGATCCTCCAGCGTGCCCTTTAATTTATGAGGGGCTTCATAAAAAATCATGGTGCGCGTCTCGCCCACCAGGCTTTCCAGCCGCTGCTTGCGGGGCTTTGCCGCCACCGGCAAAAAGCCCTCAAACACAAAGCGGCTGGTATCCTGCCCGGAGACAGCCAGCGCCGTAACGCAGGCAGAGGCCGCCGGGACCGGCACCACCGGAATCCCCTGCGCCAGCGCGTCCCGCACGATCTCCTCGCCCGGGTCCGAGATGGCAGGCATGCCCGCGTCGCTGCACAACGCACAGCTTTCGCCGGCCGCGATCCGGTCCAGAATATACTGGCCCTTTTCCTTTGTATTGTGCTCGTAGTAGCTCACCAGCGGCTTTTTCAGCCCCAGATGATTGAGCAGCTTCAGCGTGACGCGGGTATCCTCAGCGGCAACAAAATCCACGCTGCCGAAGGTGGCGGCGGCGCGAGGGGTCATGTCGTTCAGGTTACCGATGGGCGTTGCCACGATATACAGTGTTCCGGCCATAACTGGCTCCTCCTTGGGTTGCTCTGGACAGGGCGGTCACATGCCCTGCCGGTAGATGGCCTGCAGCTGCAGGCTGGGGCGGCCGGTCTCGTCGGCCATATAGATATCCGGCTCATACCGTAAGCCGGGTTTTCGGTTTTTCTGTGCTTCCAGCAAAAACAGCCAGGGGGCATCCTTCGGTGTCTGCTTGGCGAACACCAGCCGCTTGGGCTCCAGCCCCGCGGCGCTCAGGATGCAGCAGGTGCGGGCCAGATGCTCCGGCCGGTTGCACATGGCAAAGCGCCCGCCGTCCCGCAGCAGGCGTGCCGCAGCGGCCGCCACCTGCTCCAGCGTACAGCCGCCCTCATGGCGGGCAGTGGCCCGTGCAGCCTCCGGGCTCACGTAGCCTCCGGTGAAGTAGGGGGGATTGGCCGCCACCAGATGGTAACCGCCGTCCGCCGCCAGCTCGTTCAGATCCCGGTTCAGCGGGCGGATGTGATCACATTCCGGCTGGGCTGCCACCGCCTGCTCCAGCAGGCCGGTACCCTCGGCGTCCAGCTCCACCGAAAGGCATTCGCCCCGGTGGCCAAGGTCATGCCAGCGCAGCGCCACAATACCGCAGCCACTGCAAAGATCCACCGCCCGTTCCGCCCGCCGGGGCCGGCAAAAGCCGGACAGCAGCATGGCATCGGTTCCGAAGCGATGGTTCTCACTGATAAACACCTTGGTCCCATTATACAAAGTTTCGGCGGAATGTGCCATAGAAAAACGCTCCCTGAAACAAAAATAGAGGGAATGGCGGCCGGAATAACACACGAAACCGGCTTCCCCCTGCCTTGAAAAACATGGCCCACAACAAAAAAGCGGCGGGCCGAAAAGCCACGCCACTTTTTGTTCTTTGCCAGTGCAAAAAGAGCAGATTAGCCCTCTTCGATCGCACCAACAGGGCAAGCGCCGGCGCAGGTGCCGCAGGAAATGCAGCTGTCAGCGTCGATCACGTACTTGCCGTCGCCCTCGCTGATAGCGCTGACAGGGCACTCGCCGGCACAGGTGCCGCAAGAAACGCAAGAATCGTTGATAGAGTAAGCCATGTTTCATCTCTCCTTTATCTCTGCACTTTTTTCCACAGGCGCGATGCGCCCCATCCGTGCAGAGAATGCAGCGCGGCCCTGAAAGAGCGAACTCTTTCTTGGGTTTATTGTAGCATAAATTTGCAAAAGTTCAAGTGGTTGGCCTGGATTTCCGTCTCACTCCTGGTCCGGGTCGGGAGCCTTGGGGGCCCGTTTTCCGCCCCGCAGGTAGACGCATTCACTGCGCCGGAAATACTTGGGCGCCAGCGATTCGTTCAGCGGACGCACCTTGAGCATGCCGCTCACCGGGTTCGCCTCCACCACAACACCCTCGAATTCCGGGGTGCGCACCACACTGCCGTTCATGGGGGTGATGCTGTTCAGATACTCATAGGCCTTCTGCTCGTAGGCAAGGCAGCACATAAGGCGGCCGCAGCTGCCGCTGATCTTGGTGGGATTCAGGCTCAGGCCCTGCTCCTTGGCCATTTTGATGCTCACCGGCTGGAAATCCTTCAAAAACCGGCTGCAGCAGAAGGGCTGGCCGCAGATACCCAGACCACCCAGCATCTTACTCTCGTCACGCACACCGATCTGGCGCAGCTCGATGCGGGTGTGGAACACGCCCGCCAGGTCCTTGACCAGATCCCGGAAGTCGATGCGGCCATCCGCCGTGAAATAAAATACGATCTTGGTGCGGTCCAGATTGTACTCGGCCTCCACCAGCTTCATCTCCAGCTTGTGGGCGGCAATGCGCTGGGTGCAGATCTCAAAGGCGGTCTTTTCGTCCGCCCGGTTCTTCTCCATGCGGCGGATGTCCACCGCGTCGGCCATGCGCTTGACGGTTTTCAGCTCCCGCACCACCTGGCTGTCCGGAATCTCCTTGGGACCGGCCACCACCTCGCCGCACTCGATGCCGCGGGCAGTCTCCACGATCACATGGTCGCCGGTCTGCACATCCAGATCCGCCGGGTCAAAATAGTAGGCCTTTCCGCCTGCTTTAAAACGAACGGAGATCACTTTTTTCATAGTTTGTTTCTCACTTTGCCCTGCCGCGCCGGGCGGATGGTGTCACGTCTTTTGCCTGCGGCTTTGGTTTGGGCAAAAGGTTCAAAAGGGTAGGGAAGGGCTCACCGGGCGATGCGCGCCGCCAGCAGGGTGAGCAGCAGTTTCTGGTTCAGGTTGCGGTTCATATTCTGCAGTGCCTCGCCGCACTGGCTGGCGGTACGTGCCGCCTGATGGGCGCTCATGCCGAAGCGTCCGGCTCCCGCCAGCTCGGCGGCGGCCACGCTGGCCAGATCCGCCAGCAGCCGGGCCGTGGCGGGCTTATCCTTTTCGTATCCGGCCAGAAGCTGCATCAGCCGGTAGCGGTCGCCCTTTGCCACCGCCTGAGCCAGCTGGCAGGCAGTTTCAAAGCTCTGGGCCGCCTGAGGCTCCCGGGCGGCTGCGGCGGCCCGGCCGATGTGGCCGTCATACACCGCCGCCAGCAGCTCCGGGTCCTTGCAGTCCGGGCAATTCTCCCTCAGCCACGCCACGCATTCCTGCCGGGTGACCGGGGCGATGGGGTAGATGGCGCACCGGCTGCGGATGGTAGGCAGCACTGCCGCCGCACTGGTGGCAGTGAGCACGAACAGCACCCCTTCCGGGGGCTCCTCCAGCACCTTCAGCAGCGCGTTCGCACTGGAGGCATTCATCTTCTGGGCGCCGTAAAAAATCACCGCTCGCCCGTTGGCGGACAGCGCGGTCTCGAACACCTTGCGGCGCACCTGGCGCACCGCGTCGATGCGGATCTCACCGGAAGCACCCTCGCCCCGCACCTCGATGCATTCGGCAGCCCGGCCCTCCATCACCGCATTTGCCTGCGGGCCTCCCTCGGGGTAGAGGTAGTCAGCGGCCAGGCATCGGGCGGCGAAACCGGAACCGCAGCCCGCCTCGCCGCACAGCAAAACACTATGAGAAAGCCGCCCTGCGCGCAGGGCGGCCTGCAAACTTTCTTTCAGGGCCTGGTTGCCCCGAAACGCATCCAGCATCACAGCTTCTCAAAGCGCTCCACGTTGGTCACAAAGACGGTGGCGCCGCCCACGGTGACCTGCAGCGGGTAAGCAGTGGCCACGCCGATGCCGTAGCTGGCGGTGCTGGGCACAACCTCGGTGCGCTGCTTGCAGCACTTGGAGATCAGGCCGATGCACTCATCCACCTTCTCATCGTCGGTACCGATCATCAGGGTCATATTACCCGCCATCAGAAATCCGCCGGTGGTGGACAAACGGGTAACGGAAAAACCAGCCTTGATGAGCTCGTTACAAACGTTCTTGGAGTCCTCTTTATTTACAATGGCAGTGATCATTTTCATAACAGCAGTTCCCCTTTCGGCAGGCCCGCACGGTTTGTTTGGGCAGTGGTTCCGCCCGGCGCATAAAATATGGGCCTGTTTCTTTCATTATAGCACGCAAGTCTTCAAATTGCCAGAAAAGCAGCCGCAGTTTTTGCCGCTTTTATTGCCTCCACTGATTCTGCCAGGCCTTACGGCGGCGGTAATCAGTGACCTTCTGGCGCAGCCGGCCGATGCCGCCCTTGCCGAAGAAGATCCAGAAGCCCAGAAGACCCGCCAGCATGGCCAGCTTCTGGCCAAGAGGCGCAACAATCCACTGAAGCAGATACAGCACCGCCGAAATCCAGCCCAGCCATTTCACCTTGACCGGCACCACAAAGAACAGCAGCAGCTGGGTTTCCGGATAAAGGTAGGCAAAGGCGAAGAACAAGGAATAGTACAGTGCCGTATTGCCGGCGGAACCGGTGATCAGACAGCCCAGCCAGGCACCCACTATACCGAGCAGGAAATAAACCGTGAACTTAAAGCTTCCCCAGGTTCGCTCCAGTGCGGAACCCAACCAGTACAGCAGATAGATCTCCAGCGCCACATAGATGGGGTTGGTGGTCAGCGGAGGCAGGAACACAAAGCTCACCAGCCGCCACACCTGCCCCGCAAACAACCCGGACCGATTCAGGGACAAAAGGAAATACAGCGGATAATATGCAAACATGATCACCAGCCAGACAATTGCCTGACCGGCTGCCACATACAGCATCAGATTCGGAATACCGAAACGGCCAAAGCGCCGCTCCAATTTATAAAGCCAATTCATGCGCAGCACGCTCCTTTTTGCTCAGTTTCGTTTACTTTACCAGAAAATAATCCATTTGAAAAGCCTTTTGAGGCGAATGATTTGTTTTTGTTGTATGAACACCCGTTGAAAAGTTTTCAACGTTTTCCACCGAGATCCCAACATTCCTTTCTCGATTATTCAACGAAACGTTGAACTCAACGGTGTTTTCCACCCGTTTTGTTGAAAACTCAGGGCTTTTCACAGGGTTTTAAACACTTTCAACATACTTTTCAACATCTCCTCGAAAAACTCTTCGTATAACCAGTGGGGAAAACTCTGTTTATTTTTTGATGAAAATTCACTTTCCGGTCTTATGGAATGGATTTTTCGCGCAATTTCGAGCAGAAAAGGGATTTTTTCCCTGCGAAAAAAAGAGGCTGCCATCCCCAGTGGAACGGCAGCCTGTATCCCTGGAAAAAAGGGAACATTCGTCTTTATTTTTTGTCTTTCACGCTTTCTCAGTGCTTTTCTTCCAGCGCGTGGAAACCCTCGCCGAAGACCTCGTTCGCCTCACAGATCATCACCATGGCCCGGGGGTCCACCCGATGCGCCGCCTGGCGCACCTTGAATACCTCGTTGTTGGAGCAGGCACACAGAACCATATCCTTTTTGGTGCCGGAATAGCTTCCGGTCACATCCACCAGTGTGGCGCCGCGCTCCACCGCCCGGTCGATCTCCTTTGCCACCTCCCGGCCGTAATCGGTAATGATCATGGCCAGCTTGCCGCTGCCTGCACCGTACATGATCTTATCCATCACGATGGTGAGGGCAAACACTGAAATCATGCCGTACAGTGCCGAATCGATATCGCCGAAGGCGGGCACGCCCAGAAAGATGATGACCGCATCCATAATCATGCTGATCTGTCCGAAGCTGAAATGGGGTGCCTTGCGCTTGGCAGCATGGATCAGGAAATCCGCGCCGCCGGTGGAGGAGTTGCGCATATAAATAATAGCCAGACCTGCACCCATCAAAATGCCGCTGAATACCGCAGCCAGCAGACGGTTGCTGTCATAAACAGGGAAGAGGGGCAAAATGCCGTCGATGATGATGGTACTGATGATCATGGTGCGCAGGCTCTTCATAAAGAACCGCCGGCCCAGAATACGGAAGGTACACAGGATGATGGGGATATTGAGCACCAGGGTCATGGTACCGATGGGCAACCCGGTAAGAAAGTTAATGATCAGCGCCAGGCCCGAAAGTCCGCCGGGTGCGAAGCCGCCCTTTGCCGCAAAGGTGTATACACCTACGCCAAACAGGATGCTACCCACTGTCTCAAAGAGCACATCCATCAAGAATTCCTTGCGTTTTTCCGCCACACTGATTTCCTCCTTCGAACCGGCGCGGAAACAGGTTGGAAGCCCCCGGCGCCGGATAAAACAAAAACGGCTTTTTTCACAACAACGCTTTGCTCAAACGCTTTGCTCAAAAAGCCGTTATCTTTTCCTACTTTTATTATAGCCGAAACCGGGCCAAAAGGCAAAAATTCTTTTGTAAAAAGATGGGAAAAGCAACAAAAAGCGCCCCCGCACTGTGCGCACAGTGCGGGGGCGCAGGTTCAGCATATCATGCCGTGACCCTTGCGGGGAGGATTACTCCTCGGTGGAGTACAGCTTAACCAGCTTCTGCAGGTAAGCGTAGCGCTCCTTCGCCTTCTTGTCGGCCAGGTCGAACAGCTCTTCAGCACGCTCGGGGAAGGCCAGCTTCAGGCGGCTGTAACGGGTCTCGCCGGAGATGAACTCCTTGTAATCCGCAGTAGCGGGCTTGGAGTCCAGGGTGAAGGGGTTCTTGCCTTCGGCCTTCTTGCGAGGATCGAAGCGGAACATATTCCAGTAGCCAGCAGCCACGGCCTTCTTCATCTCGGCCTGGCAGTTGGTCATACCGCCCTTAACACCGTGCATCTCACAGGGAGCGTAGCCGATGACCAGGGAAGGACCATGGTAGCTCTCGGCCTCGGTCAGAGCCTTGATGGTCTGGTTCATGTCGGCGCCCATGGCGATCTGAGCAACGTAAACGTAGCCGTAGCTCATAGCGATCTCGCTCAGGCTCTTCTTGCCGATGGCCTTACCGGCGGCTGCGAACTGAGCAACCTGACCGATCTGGCTGGCCTTGGAAGCCTGTCCGCCGGTGTTGGAGTAAACCTCGGTGTCGAAGACCATTACGTTGACGTCCTCACCGGAAGCCAGCACGTGGTCCAGACCGCCGAAGCCGATGTCGTAAGCCCAGCCGTCACCGCCGAAGATCCACACGCTCTTCTTGGAGAGGTAGTTCTTCTTGGGCAGGATCTCCTTGCTGTACTGGCAATCGGCGTCAGCCTCCAGCAGAGCAACCAGCTTCTTGGTGGCTTCGGCGTTAGCCTTGCCGTCCTCGTAGGTGGCGAAGTACTCTTCGATGGCAGCCTTCTTGTCAGCGTTGGTGGTAGCCTCAGCCAGCTCATGCAGCTTGGCAGCCAGAGACTCACGGATCACCTTCTGGCCCAGGTACATGCCCAGACCGTGCTCGGCGTTGTCCTCGAACAGGCTGTTGGCCCAAGCGGGACCGAAGCCGGACTCCTTGTTGGTGGTGTACGGAGAGGTAGCAGCGGGGCCGCCCCAGATGGAAGAACAACCGGTAGCGTTGGAGATGTACATACGCTCGCCGAACAGCTGGGTGATCAGACGGCCGTAAGCGGTCTCAGCACAGCCGGCGCAGCTGCCGGAGAACTCCAGCAGGGGCTGGTTGAACTGGCTGCCCTTCACGGTGGTCTCAGCCATCATGCCGTCCTTCTTGCGGATGTTCTCAACACAGTAGTTGAACACATCCTGCTGAGCGGCCTGGCTCTCCTGAGGCACCATGGTCAGAGCCTTGGTGGGAGCGGGGCAGACGTTTACGCAAACGCCGCAGCCCATGCAGTCCAGAGGAGAAACGGTCATAGCGAACTTGTAGTTCTCGCAGCCCTTGCCGGTCATCTTCTTGCTCTTCAGAGCCTCGGGAGCGTTAGCAACTTCCTCGTCGGTCAGAGCGAAGGGACGGATGGTGGCATGGGGGCAAACGTAAGCACACTGGTTGCACTGGATGCAGTTGTCGGGATTCCACTCGGGAACCATCACGGCAACACCGCGCTTCTCGTAAGCGGCAGCGCCCTGAGCGAACTGGCCGTCCACGTAATCCACGAAAGCGGAAACAGGCAGGCTGTCACCGTCCATCTTGGCAACGGGCTCCATGATGTTCTTAACCATCTTCACGGTGTCGGCGTTGCCGGTCAGCTGAACGTCGCTGGCCTCGTCCACAGCGTTGGCCCAGTCAGCGGGAACCTCAACCTTGTGGTAAGCGTCGAAGCCGGCGTCGATGGCCTTCCAGTTCATCTCAACGATGGCCTGGCCCTTCTTGGCGAAGGTCTTCTCAGCGGCCTGCTTCATGTACTTGATAGCATCCTCGCGGGGCAGAACACCGGCCAGAGCGAAGAAGGCAGACTGCAGGATGGTGTTGGTGCGCTTGCCCAGACCGATCTCAACAGCCTTGTCGATGGCGTTGATGGTGTACAGCTGGATGTTGTTGTTGGCAATGTAGCGCTTGGACTCAGCGGGCATATGATGAGCCAGCTCTTCGTCGCTCCACTGGCAGTTGATCATGAATACGCCGCCGGGCTTTACGTCCTGAACCATCTTGTAGCCCTTAACAACGTAGCTGGGGTTGTGGCAGGCCACGAAGTCAGCCTTGTTGATGTAGTAGGGGCTCTTGATGGGCTTGTCGCCGAAGCGCAGGTGGCTGATGGTCACGCCGCCGGTCTTCTTGGAGTCGTACTGGAAGTAAGCCTGAATGTACTTGTCGGTGTGATCACCGATGATCTTGGTGCTGTTCTTGTTCGCACCAACGGTGCCGTCGCCGCCCAGACCCCAGAACTTGCACTCCTTGGTGCCTTCTGCAGCGGTGTTGGGAGCGGGCTTCTCTTCCAGGCTCAGGTTGGTCACGTCGTCCACAATGCCCAGAGTGAAGCGGGCCTTGGGAGCGTCCTTAGCCAGCTCGTCGTATACGGCGAACACGCTGGAAGGAGGAGTATCCTTGGAACCCAGACCGTAACGGCCGCCCACAACGGTAGCGGTGTTGCCAGCCTCACGCAGAGCAGCAACAACATCCAGGTACAGGGGCTCGCCCAGGCTGCCGGGCTCCTTGGTGCGATCCAGCACAGCGATCTTCTTCGCGGTAGCGGGGATGGCAGCCAGCAGCTTCTCAGCAACGAAGGGACGGTACAGGCGAACCTTTACCAGACCGACCTTCTCGCCCTTGGCGGTCAGGTAATCGATAACTTCCTCGGCCACGTCGCAGATGGAGCCCATGGCTACGATCACGCGCTCGGCATCGGGAGCACCGTAGTAGTTGAACAGCTGGTAATCGGTGCCCAGCTTCTCGTTGACCTTGGCCATGTACTTCTCAACCACAGCGGGCAGAGCGTCGTAGTACTTGTTGCAGGCCTCACGATGCTGGAAGAAGATGTCGCCGTTCTCGTGAGAACCGCGCATGGAGGGATGCTCGGGGTTCAGAGCGTGAGCGCGGAACTCGTTGATGGCGTCCCAGTTGACCATCTCAGCCAGATCGGCGTAGTCCCACTTCTCGATCTTCTGGATCTCGTGGGAGGTACGGAAGCCGTCGAAGAAGTTGATGAAGGGAACGCGGCCCTCGATGGCAGCCAGGTGGGCTACAGCGGCCAGGTCCATAACTTCCTGAGGATTGGTCTCGGCCAGCATGGCGAAACCGGTCTGACGGCAGGCGTAAACGTCGCTGTGATCACCAAAGATGTTCAGAGCGTGGCTGGCCACACAACGGGCAGACACGTGGAACACGCTGGGCAGCAGCTCGCCGGCGATCTTGTACATGTTGGGGATCATCAGCAGCAGGCCCTGAGAAGCGGTGAAGGTGGTGGTCATAGCACCGGCAGCCAGGCTGCCGTGTACGGCGCCGGCGGCGCCGGCCTCGGACTGCATCTCCATTACCTTAACCTGGGTACCGAAGATGTTCTTGCGGCCGGCAGCGGACCACTGGTCCACGTAGTCGGCCATGGGGCTAGACGGGGTGATGGGGTAGATAGCAGCAACTTCGCTGAACGCATACGCTACGTGAGCGGCAGCGGTGTTGCCATCCATAGACTGTTTTGCTCTAGGCATTTTTCTTCCTCCATAACAATTCAGTATTTAACGTCCTGGCCCCGGGGATCGGGGGAATGGGCGCTATTACTTAACTATATTCTAGCAAATCAAAATGGCAAAGTAAACTATTTTCGGGCAGCTTTTTCGGTCAGATTCGGTTTTTATCCTTGCATTTTCGGCCCCCGGTGCGGGGCGTTTCGTCCAATTTTTTACAAAAGCTTCATCCGGCCCCGGCCGGGTCTCGTTGACAAGGGGTTTTGATTGCTTTAATATGGTAATTGACCGGTCTGCGCGCCCTCTTGCGCGGGCCGGAAAAACCGGGCCGCGGCCCTTTGGAGCGCCGCCCCGAAAAAAGGAGTTTTGAACGATGGATACCCCGGGTGTTTTTCCCGGCTTTTCCAGCCTCGCCGCCCTTTTGGTGTGCTGCGCGGTGGGGCTTTTGCTGCTGGCCGCCGGGCTTCTGGGCGGCTGGGCTGCCGCTAAAAAAGAGATGCGGCTGCCCGGCTGGCTCTCCCGCCTGCTGGCCCCCGCCGGGCTGGGCAATGACGAAACCGTGACCGAGGAGGATCTGTTCGAGCTGGTGGACGACGCGGACGAACAGGACCTGATCGACACCGCCCAGAAAACCATGATCACCAACATCTTCGATTTGTCCGATGTAACCGCCGGTGATGTGATGACCCACCGCACCGATGTGAATGCGGTGAACGAGCACGCCTCCTGCCGGGAGGCGGTGGAGCTGGCCCTTTCCACCGGCAACAGCCGTCTGCCGGTGTACCGCAAGAGCATGGACAATGTGACCGGCATTCTGTACGTGAAGGACCTGCTGCGCCTGTTCGACGACCCCGGCGTGCTGGAACGTCAGGTGAGTGAATTTGCCCGCAAAGCCATGTATGTGCCGGAGAGCCGCCCCGCCGGTGAGCTGATGATGGACTTCAAAAAGCAGCACACCATGATCGCCATCGTGGTGGACGAATACGGCGGCACCGCCGGACTCGTGACCATGGAGGACATTCTGGAGGAGATCGTGGGCGACATCCAGGACGAGTACGACACCGAAGAGGCCGAGCTGACCGCCTGCGAGGGTGGTTTTCTGGCGGACGGTGCGCTGGATCTGGAGGACGTGTTCGAGGCCTTCGGCATGGAATGCCCCGAACGCACCGACGAGGAGGAATTCGACACGGTGGGCGGCCTGATCGCCGACCGCCTGGGCCGCATTCCGGAAAATGGCGAGCAGGCCAGCGTCCAGTGGGGCGGGCTGTGCTTCACCTGCCTGGAGGTACGGGAGCGTCGTATCCAGCGGGTGCGCTGCACCCGGGTGGAATCCCCCGACACTGAAAACGAGGAAAAGGAGCGTTGAACCGTGGCACATTTTGAGAAAACCCTGAACAGCGACACCCGGTTTGAGGGCCGGGTCTTCACCCTGACGGTGGACACCGTGGAGCTGGAAAACGGCCGCACCTCCACCCGCGAGGTGGTGCACCACAACGGCGGCGCCTGCATCGCCGCTCTGACTGAGAACGATGAGGTCTATCTGGTCCGGCAATTCCGCTACCCCTTCGGGCAGGAGCTGTGGGAGCTGCCCGCGGGCAAGCTGGAAAAGGGCGAGGACCCCTTTGAAGCCGCCAAGCGGGAGCTGGGTGAGGAATGCGGCCTGACCGCCGAGCACTTTGTGGATCTGGGCCCTGTGTATCCCACCGTGGGCTACTGCACCGAGATCATCTACTGCTGGGCCGCCACCGGCCTGACCCCCTGCGGCATGCATCTGGATGAAGATGAATTCCTCACCCCGGAAAAGGTGCCCTTTGACCGGGCCGTGGAGATGGTGCTCTCCGGCGAAATCCGGGACAGCAAGACCGCCATCGCTTTGCTTAAGATCAAGGCCCTGCGGGATGCAGGCCGGATGTAAGCCTTTGCTCGTTTTATTTTCTTGCAAACAAAACCGCCGTTTCGGGCATACCGAAACGGCGGTTTTTTCGTTTTCACATAATGGCCTGCCCCTGCATGTAAAGCGCCCCATAGGCAAAGAGCGCCATCGCGCTCAGCCCGCCAAGCGCAGCCCGCAGCCAGATCGGCCGGATGCGCGCCAGCAGGAAAAACACCGGCAGGCAGCTTAGCAGATAGCGGGGTCCGCTGATCATCCAGCCTGCCAGGTAGGTCATACCCAGATAGGCCCCACCCCAGATGAGCCACTCGGTGCGCGCACCGGTGAACAGACCCCAGAAAAGCAGCGCCAGCACCGCAAAATAGAGCACCACCTGCGGCCAGTAGATGAAGCTTGCCAAGCCCGGATACTGCAGCGCCAGATTCCAATGCTGGGTCAGATTTTCCCCGATCCATTTGGTGGTCTGATACCAGGGCGGTGCGGCCTGGAATTCCAGAAAGGCAAACCAGTCGCCGAATAACAACCGGTTGCAGGCAAGATAGCCACCCCAACCCGCCGGAATCAGCAGAAGCCCCAGGCTTTTGGGACCCTGACGGCTGTTTTTGCGGGCCCGCAGCCAGAGCCAGAGCACCGGCAGCAGCAGCACCATGCCCTGGGTGCGGCAGAGAGCCGCAAGGCCGCCCAGAAGTCCGGCCCAGCCCCAGCGCCCGGTGAGCGCCAGCCGCATGCAGCCCAGGCAGAGCAGCAGAAACAGGCTTTCGGTATAAACGCCCATGCTGAAAAAGGCGAAGGGATACACCGCCAGAAAGCCTACCGCCCAGACAGCCTGCGCCCGGGGCAGCCAGCGCCCGGCCAGGCTCAGGGCCACGGCGCCGCAGCCGCCCCAGCACAGCTGGCTGACCAGAATACCCGCCAGCTCAAAATTGCCCCCGGTGAACAGACTCATCAGCCGAATGCACAGCGGATAGAGGGGATAGAAAACGATCCATTTGGCATCCTCGCCCGAAGGCACATAGCCGTTTTGTGCAATGAACAGATAGTGCGGGCTGTCGCCCGCCTGGGTGAATCTCTGCCAGAAATGGGTCAGAAAAGCCTCAAAACCCCCGCTCTGATTCAAAGTGAGCCAGGCAAAAAACAGCACTGCCCACTGCACCGCCAGCACCGCAACGAACGCGGCCGCATAATCCCGCCGGGAAAACCGGGAGGGGTGGGGCAGCGGCTCCTCCCACCGGAACACCTTCCATCCCGGCAGCGATACCGGCATCCAGCCCAGCAACGCCAGGCAGCGCAGCGCCAGAATAAGAACAAAGGCGATCATTCCGCCGCCCCCCAGCCAGCCAACTACCTGAGCCATCGTATCCTCCTTGCCGCACGGCTTTATGCGTTCAGCATGTACACCGCGCCGTAGAAATTAAACAAAATCGCCGCCAGCAAAAGCCCCCGGGCGGCGGGCCCGGCCTCCCAGTTTCGCCGGGCAAAAAACAGCAGGCAAAAGGGAAAGGGGTCCACCAGATACCGGGCCCCGAACTGCCAGCCGCCCAGCGTGCGGTGCAGGCAGAGCACCACCACCGTGAGCAGGTAGCACCCCACCAGAATGCCGTCCGCCCGATCCAGCTGCTTTTTCCGCCCTCTCACGATCAGCGCCAGCAGCCAGAGCAGCAGCAGGGGATTTGCCAGAAAGGGCAGAAATCCGTTGAAGGTGGGGAAGGAAAGGTCCAGCGTTTCGGTGAGCAGCACCGGACGCAGCAGATTTTTCAGATTGGGCCAGAAATAAGCCAGACTGAACTGGCCGTTTTCCTCCCGCATGAATTCCGGCAGAAAGTTGTGGCCAAACTCCAACGGATTGCCAAAGCGCGCCCAGTTATACCACCCCAGGGCCAGCGCCACCAGGGCGGGCAGCACGCTCACCGCCGCCAGATGCTTCCACCGCCCCTTGCGCACCGCGCCCCACACCGGGCGCAGAAACAGCACCACCGCCAGCAGGGCGGAGAAGGGCCGGCAGCCCACCGCCAATGCCAACAGGAAAAAGGCGGGCAGCTCCCGCCCGGCCAGCCAGAAAAAGCAGCCCCAGACGCAGAAGGCCAGCGCCAGCAGCTGGGCCAGCATCCACACACCGCCGCTGGTGCTCAGCCAGAAGGTATTGCTGCCCAGGCTCACAAACAGGGAAAAGAAGGCACAGGTCTCCGGGGTTTTGCCGCTCTGCCAGAAGAGCAGATATACCCCCGCCGCCACGGCCAGACCGTACAGCGCCGCAATCAGATTGGAGGGCACTACACCACCCCACAGCGCCCAGGGCAGCGCCAACACCGAGGGAACCGGCGGAAAAGACAGATAATACTCTTCGTTGAATATCGCCAGTTCCAACCAGGGGTATTGCTCACCGTTTTGGATGGCCATGCTGCCCTCCAGCCAGTTTTGGGCCTGAAGGAGGTAGCTGTCGTAGGGATTCTGCGCCAGCAGCGTTCCGCCCGCCAGCGAATGGAACAGCAGAATGGCAAAGCCGAACAGAGCCAGCGACCCGGCCAGAGCGGCCAGATGCGCCCGGGTAAATGTGGGTTTGGATGCGGGCAAGCGTCTCCCTCCTTCGCTTTTTTGCCTTTTTTCGGGATTTTTAATTACTTCTCGTATTATATATCACACTTATACAAATCTCCATGCTGTACAAAGCAATGTCCGCCTTTGATTATACCCGGTCACCGGAATCCGGTCAAAGCCTTTTCCTCCGCCGGACACAGAAAAATGCCTTTCCGATGGCTCACTCCATCGGAAAGGCATTTTGTTGTTTCACTTCATTTCGTTGGGCGTCAGCTCCAGCGCGGTGACCGTTTCGCCGCTCTCGTCCAACGTCATGGTCAGGGTACCGGCATCTTCCGCCGCCTTGCCGGAAACCTTGAACCAGACCTGCCGGTTGCCTTGCTCATCCCGGATGTAATGCAGCTCATCATCCGCCGAATAGCCCCCGATGGCGTACATCACATCCTCCGGCATTTCACCCACACCCCATCCTGCCTGGATCAGGTCGTCGGCCAGCTCATACTCGCTGATGCCCGCCGCCTGCTGACGCAGGGTCCAGGGGTCCAGCTGGCGGATGGTACCGCTCTGATACAGCTCCAGATTCACCCGATAGGCAAGGGCATGGGGCTGGCACAGGCACAGAATCAGAAACAGCCCCGCCGCCGCGAAGGTGCCCAGGCGAATCCAGTCCAGGCCACGGAACACCGCCAGCAGCGCCAGCACACTGACCGCCGCCAGCACCAGCATGAACCAGCTGGAAAGGATGCGCTTTTCGGTAAGCCCGAAGCGGGTCACATACAGCCCCATCTTGGAGGCTCCCACCAGTACGAACAGCAGATTCGATGCCATCAGGGCGGCGGTCAGGCCCCGCAGCAGCGGGCGCTGCTGGGGCTTGCCCTTGCACAGCACGTTGACCGCCAGCAGCAGCGCGAAGTTGAGCATCGCCACCGCGCACAGCTCGAAGAAGCCTCGCCGTGCATATTCCGCGGCGGTGAACCCGGCGGGCAGCCGGTCGAAAAATGCCCCGAACAGATAGCCCGCCTGCACTGCGAAGAAGAGCAGATACAGCCCGCAGAAGGCAAGCAGCCCCAGAGTCATGGCGTTTTGGGGCAGGCAACGCTGCTTGTCCAGCGCCGCCAGCCAGCGGCTCTGCCGCTCCGGGTCCGGCTTCTGGCGCAATACACTGCCCAGCGCCCCGTAAAGATAGGCCCCCACCGGCAGCGAGCCCACAAACATCAGCAGGCGGCCCGCCACCCATTCCGGCACCGTGAGCAGCCGGGCAAAGCGTTCCAGCAGGGAGGCAAAGCCCGCGTCCGCTCCGGCCAGCAGCATGAGCGCCAGCACGAAGAGGGGAACCAGCAGACAAAGGGCCAGCCCGGCGCCCACCAGGTCCCGCTTTTTGTTCTGCCGTGCCGCCCGCACCCTGGCCCAGAGCTTTTTAAAGGCGTACCACATCACCTGAATGCGCAAAAAGAACCAGCAGAAGGGACGGCCCAGAAGGCAGAGCGCCGCATCCAGCGGGGCAAAGCAGCCGGTTCGCCCGCCGCCGGTGAGCAGACCTGCCCGGCAGACCAGCCAGTACATGGCCGCCAGATGCAGGGCCAGAACCTGCCAGCCGTAGTAGCCGTATTCGTAGTCATTCCAGTAGCCCGCGCCGTGAAGCAGAGGACGGACGATCAGCAGGTTTGCCAGCAGCAGGGCGGAAAAGCCCAGCCACCACCAGCTCTCCGCCAGGGCCTTGCGGCCCGTCCGGCGCAGGAAGAATTCCGCCCCGCCGAAAAACAGCGCGCAGAACACCCCCAGCGCCACCGGATTCATGCTGCCCACGTACCATTCGGCAAAGGGCAGAACCGGCCCGCCCAGCACCAAACCACAGAAATAGAACCAGCCCAGCAGATAGCTATAGAGTGCCGCGCCCAGCTGCAGCCGGGTCGCTTGGAACGGCTGAGCCGCTTTTGCTGTGTAGAGGGGCTGCGCACCGGCGGCCGGGTCAGCCGCCTGGCTGTTCGGCATACCGGTTTGCGGCATCGCCCCGTTCTCCAAACGAATCCGTTCTTCCATGGATCATCCCTCCTGTTTCCGGCTGTTGCTTTTCCGGGGGTTGTTTTCCGGCAGAAGCTGGGCCTGCTGCACTTCGGGCCGGGTTTCCAAAATTGCCGCCGTGACGCCGTTCACCAGCAGCACAGCCAGCAGCAGCGCTCCTGAAACCATCTGCCCAGCGGGCTGGGTATCCAGCAGAGCGCTGAAATTCTGAATCTCCACCAGATATCGGGTATAGGCAATCCAGCCGTAAAGGCTGATGGCGCAGGCGGCCAGACTGAGCGCCATACACCAGTGCCAGCGCCTGCCTTTGCGGGCCAGCAGCACACCGCCCAGCGGCGGGAGCGCCAGCGCCGCCAACCCCAGGAAAATACTCATCAAATTCCACCATTCCGGATGCAACATCCAGACTCCCTCCTTTGTTTCACTTGGATTTTTATTGATCGCCGTTTTCCGGCACATATTCCAACAGGTCGGCCGGCTGGCAGTCCAGCGCCTTGCACAGCGCCTCCAGCGTGGAGAACCGCACCGCCTTGGCCTTGTTGTTTTTCAGAATGGACAGGTTGGCCGGGGTGATGCCCACCCGCTCGGCCAGCTCGCCCGCGCTGATCTTGCGCTTTGCCATCATCACATCCAGATTGATCACAATCGGCATTGCCTTCTTCGCCTCCTCACACCGTCAGATCCAGCTCGTCTTTCATCTCGCAGGCCTGCCGGAACACGTTCTGCACGATGCGCAGAATCAATGCCATGAAGGCCGCCGCCACCATCACCATCAGGTAGGGCAGGTAATAGAGGGCACTGGCCAGACAGATGGCCGCCACCGCCCAGCAGCAGCGGCTGAGCACGGCCAGACAGGTCACGTTCTGCTCCACGAACACCTGGCCCTCATCCAGATTGGCCAGCAGCCGGTACAGCCGGTAGAGCGCGAAATAAGCCGGAATGCTGGCGGCATAAATGGTGAGGAGAAACAGCGCCTGCCAGGGCAGGTCGGCCGTCAGCCGGTAGCGGGTCCAGCTCAAAAACCATTCCACCAGCCAGTAGGCCGCCACATCCACGCCCACCAGCACTCCGAGAAAAATCTTTACCAGCAGCTGGGAGATGGCCAGACTACCCACGGCATCGTTTTGCTGTTTCATATCCCGTATTCCTCCGTTTCGCCCGGCTGCTGCACGCCGCCGGGCTTGTTTTATTGGTACCACTCTACCACAGACTTTATCGATTTTCAAGTGTTTTTTATTGTTTTTCGATATTTTTTAATTGTTTTTCAAAACTTCAATGTTCCATGTGGAACATGTTCTTTTCTTATTTTGGAATTTTCTGCAAAAAAAACACCCTGTTTGCATTCAAGTGCAAACAGGGTGTTTCTCAAATTCGATTCAGGCGAAAGGGAAGGACTTATTCTTCCTCGTCGTCCGCTGCAGGAGTTTCCTCCGCCTGGGCAGCTTCCTCAGCGGCCAGCGCGGCCAGCTCCTCCTCACTCAGGGCTTCCTCCGGCTCATTCTCCGGTTTTTCCACCTCAGCATCGTCGGAATGTTCGGTGCGGGCCACGGTGACCACACGGTCGCCCTCGCCCAGACGCATCACGCGCACACCGCTGCCGTAGCGGCTCTGGATGTTGATGTCCGCCGCGTGCATGCGGATGATGATGCCCTCCTGGCTGATGAGGATGATGTCGTCCTCTTCCTCCAGCACCTTGATGCCGGCAACCTCGCCCTTGCCGTAGTTGCGGATGCCCTTGCCGCCGCGGCTCTGCAGGCGGTAGTCATCAATGCGGCTGCGGCGGCCCTTGCCGTTTTCGGTCACGGTGAACACGGTGGCGCCGGGATGCACCACACCAACGCCCACCACGTAGTCGCCCTCGGCCAGACGGATGGCGCGCACGCCATGGCCCAGACGGCCCATACTGCGGGCGTCCTGCTCGTTGAAGCGGATGGCCAGACCGTCGTGGGTGGCCACGATCAGCTCGTCCTCACCGGTGGTGATCTGGGTCCAGGCCAGGCTGTCGCCCTCGTACATGCTCACCGCCAGCAGACCGCTCTTGCGGATGTTGGCGTAGGCCTCGATGGGAGTACGCTTGATGACGCCCTGACGGGTGACCATAACCAGATAACCCTCGGCGTTTTCGGCGGGCATGCGCAGCATGCTGGTGACCTTCTCGCCGTTCTGCAGGGGCAGCAGGTTCACGATGTTGGTACCGCGGGAAGTGCGGCTGCCCTCGTAGATCTGGTAGCCCTTCAGCCGATAGACGCGGCCCTGATCGGTCACAAACAGCACGAAGTCGTGGGTGGAACCGATGAACAGCTCCTCCACAAAGTCCTCGTCCTTGTGGGACAGACCGGAGATACCGCGGCCGCCGCGCTTCTGCACCTGGTAGGTGTCCTGGGGCTGGCGCTTGATGTAGCCCTCGTGGGTGAGGGTGAAGACGCACTGCTCCACCGGGATCAGATCCTCGATGTCCACCTCGCCGGACACATGCGCGATCTCGGTGCGGCGGTCGTCGCCGTATTTCTCCTTGAGAACGGTCAGCTCCTCTTTCACGATGGCATAGACCTTCTCATCGCTGGCCAGGATGGAACGCCACTCGGCAATGTTGCCCTGCAGCTCGGCCAGCTCGCTCTCAATCTTCAGAATCTCCAGACCAGCCAGCTGTCCCAGACGGAAGGCGCAGATGGCGGCAGCCTGCAGCTCATCGAAGCCGAACCGCTCCATGATGGCCACGCGGGCTTCCGCCTGGCCGCCCTTGCAGGCGCGGATGGTGGCGATGATCTCGTCCACGATGTCGGTGGCCCGCTTCAAGCCTTCCAGGATGTGTGCGCGTTCCTCGGCCTTCTTCAGATCGAAGGCGGTGCGACGGCGCACGACCTGGGCCTGGAACGCCACATAGCGCTCCAGCATGGTTTTCAGGGTCATGGTCTTGGGCACGCCGCCGTCCAGAGCCAGCAGGTGCACCCCCACGGTGTCCTGCAGCTGGGTATAGCGGTACAGCTGGTTCAGCACCACCTGAGGGTTTGCGTCCTTTTTCAGCTCGATGACGATCCGCATGCCGTGGCGGTTGGACTCGTCGTTCAGGTCGCTGATGCCCTCGATGCGCTTTTCCTTCACCAGGTCCGCGATGTTCTCGATCAGGCGGGCCTTGTTGACCATGTAGGGGATCTCGGTGACGATGATCTGGAACCGGCCGTTCTTCTTCTCCTCGATCTCGGCGCGACCGCGCAGGGTGATCTTGCCGCGGCCGGTGGCATAGGCGGCGCGGATGCCGCTGCGGCCCATGATGATGCCGCCGGTGGGGAAGTCGGGGCCCTTGATGTGCTCCATCAGGCCGGCCAGGTCGATGTCCGGATCGTCGATCAGGGCCACCGCGCCCTCGATGACCTCGGTCAGGTTATGGGGCGGGATGTTGGTGGCCATGCCCACGGCGATACCGGTGGAGCCGTTGACCAGCAGGTTGGGGAACCGGCTGGGCAGCACGGTGGGCTCCTTCTTGGTCTCGTCAAAGTTCAGGCCGAAGTCCACGGTGTCCTTCTCGATATCGGTGAGCAGGTCCACGGCCATCTTGCTCATGCGGGCCTCGGTGTATCGGTAGGCAGCCGGGGGGTCGCCGTCCACACTACCGAAGTTACCCTGGCCATCCACCAGCGGATAGCGCATGGAGAAGTCCTGCGCCAGGCGGACCATGGCGTCGTAAACCGACGCGTCGCCGTGGGGATGGTAGGAGCCCAGCACGGCACCCACGGTGTCCGCGCTCTTGCGGTAGGAGTGGCTGGGGTCATTGCCGCGCTCGTACATGGTATACAGGATGCGGCGGTGCACCGGCTTCAGGCCGTCGCGCACATCCGGCAGAGCGCGGGATACGATAACGGACATGGAATAGTCCAGAAAGGCCCGTTCGATCTCGTCTTTTACGTCCCGGACGATAAGATGCGTGCCCGGGGTTACGCTGTTTTCGATCATAGTTTCCGTTTCCTTTCCATTACACATCCAGATTGGCGTATTCCGCGTTCTTTTCGATGAACTGGCGGCGCGGCTCCACCTTGTCGCCCATCAGGATGGTGAAGGCCTCATCGGCCTTTTCCGCGTCCTCGATGGAGATCTGCACGATGACCCGGTTGTCCGGGTTCATGGTGGTTTCCCACAGCTGCTCGGGGTTCATCTCACCAAGGCCCTTATAGCGGTTGATCTTCACACCCTGGCCCATCTCGGCGCTCATCTGGGTCATTTCCGGCTCGTTGTAGGCATAGCGCACGTCCTTGCCCTTGGCCAGCTTGAACAGGGGAGGCTGGGCGATGTACACATAGCCGCCCTCAATCAGCGGGCGCATGAACCGGAAGAAGAAGGTGAGCATCAGGGTACAGATATGGCTGCCGTCCACGTCCGCATCGGCCATGATGAAGACCTTGTGGTAGCGCAGCTTCTCAATGTCGAATTCCTCGCCGATGCCGCAGCCCAGCGCGGTGACCACGGGCATGAGCTTTTCGTTGCCGTAGACCTTGTCCAGGCGGGCCTTTTCCACGTTCAGCATCTTGCCCCACAGCGGCAGGATGGCCTGAATGTTGGAGTCACGGCCCATCTTGGCGCTGCCGCCGGCGGAATCACCCTCGACGATGAAGATCTCGGTCTTGGAGGGGTCCTTTTCCCGGCAGTCGGCCAGCTTACCGGGCATGCGGCTGGTTTCCAGCGCGCTCTTGCGGCGAACCAGATCCCGGGCCTTGCGGGCAGCTTCCCGGGCGCGGGCTGCCTGGGTGGCCTTCTCGTAGATGGCCTTGGCCACGCCGGGGTTCTCTTCCAGGAATTCCTTCAGCTTGTCATAGACCATGCCGGAGACCAGGCTGCGCACCTCGGTGTTGCCCAGCTTGGCCTTGGTCTGGCCCTCGAACTGGGCCTCGGTAAGCTTGACGCTGATGACGCAGGTCAGGCCCTCGCGCACGTCGTTGCCGGTGAGGTTGTCGTCCTTGTCTTTCAGGTAGCCCTTTTCCCGGCCGAAGTCATTGATCACGCGGGTGAGGGCATTCTTGAAGCCCTCCTCGTGGGTACCGCCGTCCGGGGTATTCACGTTGTTGGCAAAGGACAGGATCAGCTCGTTGAAGCTGTCGTTGTACTGCATGGCCACCTCGGCGATGATATCATCCTTCTGGCCCTTCAGGTGGATGACCTGGGGATGCAGCACGGTGTTGTCCCGTTTTTTCTGCAGGTATTCCACGAAGCTGGCGATGCCGCCCTCGTAGTGCATGCTTTCCCGCACCACCTCGTCGCCCCGTTCGTCGGTAAAGGTGATACGCACGCCCGCGTTTAGGAAGGCTTCCTCCCGCAGGCGGATCAGCAGAGTTTCATAGTCATAGACGGTGGTCTCGGTGAACATAACCGGGTCCGCCTTGAAGCGCACGGTGGTGCCGGTGGAGGCAGCGGGGCCCAGCTTTTTCAGCGGTGCATCGGGCACGCCACGCTGGAACCGCTGGTAGTATTCATAGCCATCCTTGCGGACGATGACCTCCAGCCACTCACTCAGGGCGTTTACCACGCTGGAGCCCACGCCATGCAGGCCGCCGGCCACCTTGTAGCCGGAGTTTTCGCCGCCGAACTTGCCGCCGGCGTGCAGCACGGTGAGAACAACGGTTACGGCGGGGATGCCCAGCTTGGGCTGGATATCCACGGGAATGCCGCGGCCGTTATCAGTGACTTCGATCACGTCGCCCTTCTTGATGGTGACCTCGATATGATCGCAGAAGCCCGCCAGCGCCTCGTCGATGGCGTTGTCCACGATCTCGTAGACCAGATGGTGCAGGCCCTTGGGGCCGGTGGAGCCGATGTACATGCCCGGCCGTTTGCGCACCGCTTCCAGCCCTTCCAGCACCTGGATCTGGCTGCCGTCGTACTGGTCGGCGCCCTCCTGCGGCTGCTTGTTCAATTCTTCTGCCATTGTTTTGCCTCCTGTTGTTTCTGGGCGGGATTTGCCGCCCGGTGCGCGCCGTGCGCGCTCGTTCCTTATCGTCTGAAAATGCCCCGTCACACGCTGCCCAGCTGATCCAGCCGGCCGCAGCGTTTTTCCAGTGTTTTGGACGAGATGGGGCTGATAAATACCGTTTCGTCCGGGAAATCGGTGATCACAAAGCTTTTGGGAAGCTCGTCGCTCAGGGTCACCACCGCGCCCTCGGTTTCCGCATGGCGCAGAAACGCCCGTGTATGCTTGGAGATCGAGGTGGTTTCAATATCGAAAATCCCGATGATATCCCGTGTATGGACCACATAGTCCTGCCCTAAATGCAAATACATTTTTTTACCTACCCGACTTTTTTAGCGGACCCGACCGGCGGCTTGTACCGATCCGTTTATCCTTTCGCACCCGATTTTCCTCAGCAAAGACCGCTCACGGCCTTTTGGCGGCCTTAATCGGACATTCGTTTCGATCAGCCAATTCTTTCGCGCCCGGCGTTCCTCAGCAAGGGCTGCCAGCCGTCCTGTTGGCTCGTTCTTCTGCATAGAGTTCTGCTTTTGCGGATTCGTTCCCGGCAGACTCAATGAGTCCGCAGCAGATTTTTTGCTTTTTCGCCCTGCCGGGCAGGAGAGAGCAGCCGTTTTTTGCCTGACCGGATGCAAAAGGGTTGTGTTTTATAGCTTTTCCAGCACGCCGCCCTCCATCCGGAACAGCTCACCCTCGGTTTTGTGGAACAGGCTGGAATCACAGGCCGTCACGATGGTCTGCTTCTGGCGCATCCGGGTGAGCAGATATTCCTGCCGGGTGGCGTCCAGCTCGCTGAGCACATCGTCCAGCAGCATCACCGGGTGCTCCCCGGTAATCTCCTGGGCACAGCTGGCCTCCGCCAGCTTCAGGCTCAACACAGTGCTTCGCTGCTGGCCCTGGCTGGCAAACAGCTTGGCAGGTTGGCCGTCCAGCAGCACCGTGAAATCCTCCCGGTGAGGCCCCGCCGTGGAAAAACCCGCCTTCAGGTCCGCCCTTCGGCTTTCCCGCAGGGTTTCCAGCAGGCCCCTATCACCGAAGCTGGGCTGATACACCAGCTCCAGGCCCTCGCTTGCCTGGGAAATATCCCGGTAGTTGGCGATAGCCAGCGGCCGCAGCCGCTTCATGTAGTCCATTCGGCGCAGCGTGAGCTCCTGCCCGTAGCGGGCCAGCTCCTCGTCGAACACATCCAGCATCTGGGCCGCTCCCGGCGTGCGCTCATAGTGCTTGAGCAGCGCGTTTTTCTGGGTCAGCAGTCGGGCATACCGCCGCCAGGCCGCCAGATACCCGGGATACAGCTGGCACAGCGCCGCGTCCAGAAAGCGCCGCCGCCCCTCCGGGCTGCCCTTCACCAGGCTCAGATTGCCCGGCTCGAACACCACCGCCGTGAAGCTGCCTGCCAGCGCGGATGCCCGGCCCAGGTCTACTCCGTTGCGCTTGGCTGTCCGGCCCGGACGGGGAGTATCCCGGCCGCCCACCGTCAGATAAATCTGGTTCTGCTGCCCGTCGCTGGTCTCGGTTTCGGCCTCCAGCACCGAAAAGGGTTGGTCCCGGGCGATCAGCTCCGCGTCCTTTGCGCCCCGGAAGCTTTTGCCTCCGGTAAGCAGCCACACCGCCTCCAGCAGATTGGTTTTGCCCTGGCCGTTTTTGCCGCAGATGACCGTCAGCTCCGGGCAGGGGGTAAAATCCGCCTGCCGGATGTTCCGGTAATTCTGCAGCGAAAGCTCTTTCAGCCGCATAGGATTACTGGCCGTCGGCCACGGTCACGGTGCGGCCTTCCAGAGTAACGGTGTCGCCCGGGCGCAGCTTCTTGCCCCGCATCTCGCACACCTCGCCGTTCACCAGCACCTGACCGGCCTGGATCAGCACCTTGGCCTCGCCGCCGGTCTCCACCAGACCCGCCAGCTTGAGCAGCGAATCCAGTTTGATAAATTCCGTATGGATCAGAATTCGTTCCATCGTATCAGTTCCTTTGTGTTTTGTGGGTTTCAGTATGGTTTTTCCGTTGTTGCCTGTTGGAATGGTCCTCAGCGCCCCGCAAATCGGTCTGAAAACGGTTTTTCCGCTGTTTCCGGAAGCTAACCTTTTCCAGGGTTAAAATGCGGCAGCGGCGATTTTTGCCCGGAAAGGGGATTGAGGACCGGATCTTTTCTTCGGTCTCCAAAAGTCATATGAACCGCCAATGTGCAGTTGATTCAAGACCGTTTATTTATGCATTCAAATATGCATTTGCGCACAGCGATGCAACATTTGTCCAGTCAGTCATTCTTGAAGCGGACAGGCAGTACCAGATAGATGAAGTCCTCGCCTTCCTCGGGCAGGATCTTCACCGGGCTCAGGGGGCCGCTCAGCTCCAGCACTACCTTTTCGCAGCGGGCATTGCGCAGCGCATCCAGCAGATAGCGGTTGTTAAAGCCGATCTCCACCGGATCGCCCTCCACCTGAGCGGAAAATTCGTCCACAACCTTGCCCAGATTGGTCTGGCAGCGAACGGTCACTTTGCCGGAGGCATCAAAGAGGATGCGCAGCGGATTCTTCAGCCGCTCGGTGATGATCAGGCTGGCACGTTCGATGGTATCGATGAAATCTCTGGTCTCCAGAACCACCCGGGTCTTGCAGCCGTTGGGAATCACGTTGGCATAGTTGAGGAATTCGCCCTCGATCAGCCGGGAGAGAATGGTGTAATTACCGGAATTGAAGACCACAAACCGGCGGTTGGCGGAAATGCGCACGTCATCCTCGTCATCGCCCAGCAGTTTATTGACTTCGGTGAGGGTTTTGGCGGGAATGATGATGCGGATGTGCTTTTCGGCCTGGACCGGCCGCTCCACAATGGCCAGCCGGTAACCGTCCAGCGCAACAACCGTCAGCTTGTCCTCTTCAATGGCGAACAGCTCACCGGTGTGAGCGGGTTTTTTGTCATCCTGGCTCACGGCGTAGAGGGTTTTTTCGATCATGCCCCGCAGCATACCGGCCTTGATGGTCAGGGTATGGTCCGCACCGGGGGTGGGAAGATCCGGATAATCAGAGGCGCTCATGGCGAGAATGTCAAATTCTGCCACACCGCCCTTAATGGTGGCGTTGCCGGATTCGTTGGTGAAGATGCTCACCTCGCCGCTGGGCAGCCGGCGGACCATGTCGCCCAAAAGCTTGGCAGACAGAACAATCTCACCAGCCTGGCGAACATTGGCTTCGATGGTGGTGGTGATACCCATTTCCAGATCGTAGCCGGTCAGCGTGAGCTGAAAACCTTCGGCTTTTAAGAGAATACCCTCCAGAGCGGGAATTGAGGACCGAAGTGTGACGGCTTTCGACACACCGTCAATGGCACTGGACAGAAGTGCTTTGTCACAAACAATGTTCATGCGTTTGCTCCTTTCTTGCGATGGAAAATCGTTTTTGGTCTTCAAATAGCATAGTTTCAGGTAGACGTAGTAATAGGGGGTGTGAAAACTGTGGAAAACCGGCGCGAGCCCTTTTGAAGACCGGGTTTGCGGGCTGTGGAAAGGTGAGCCCGGTTTGTTTAAAAAATGTGAATAAGCGGAAAATGAAAAGTTTTGCACATGCCCTGTGAAAAAGCAATTGTTGAATGTTGAAAAGAACCGGAAAAACTTTTTTCCTGTTTTCAGGGATAAATTGAGGGAATATTGCAGTTTGTATAATTCAATAAGTCACGAAACGTGTCGCGACGGGTATGGGAAAACCCGCGCAAAATCCATCTTTTTTGAAAAAAAGCCGGACAGAGCGCGGTTTCTATAGTATGAAAAAAAGAAAAAGAGGGGCGCTGAAAAAAGGGGAAAGGGCCAAAACAGGTACAGCCGGCAGGAGCGCCATGCTGTACCCGATCGTCCCAAGGGCGGCCCGCCCCCTGGCCTTTAGGAGCGGACGTTCTTGATGATATCCTCCACCGTTTCTTTCAGGTGGCGGTCGTTGTTCAGATTGTTCTCCATGGATTTGAGAGAGTACACGATGGTGGAGTGATCCCGGCCACCGAACTCCTTGCCGATGTCCTCCATGCTCATACCGGTGATTTCGCGTACCACATAAATGGCGGTCTGCCGGGCAGAGGAGATGTTGGCAGTGCGGCGCATGCCGCGGATCTCCGCGGGGGTCACGTTGTAGGTGCGGCCCACCTCGCCGATGATCTTTTCAATGGTAACCGGAACCGGCTGGGTCTCGTTCAGAATATCCTTGATGGCATTCTGGGCCACGCCGATCACCGGCTGGATGCCCTCCAGCATGTAGTAGGCGTTCAGCTTTTTCACGGCGCCTTCCAGCTGGCGGATGTTGTTTTTCAGATGGTTCGCGATGAACTCGGCCACATCGTCCGGCATGTCCAGGTTGAACAGCTCGGCCTTGCGGCGGATGATGGCCACTCGGGTCTCAAAGTCCGGCGGCTGAATGTCCGCGGTGAGGCCCCACTCGAACCGGGTGCGCAGACGTTCCTCCAGGCTCTTGATCTCCTTGGCAGGGCGGTCGCTGGCCAGCACGATCTGCTTGCCCGCATTGTGCAGGGTATTAAAGGTATGGAAGAACTCCTCCTGAGTGCTTTCCTTGCCGGCAATGAACTGGATATCGTCCACCAGCAGCACGTCCGCCGCTCGGTATTTCTGGCGGAAGCTCTCGGTGTTGCCCTCCCGGATGGCAGTGATGATCTCATTGGTGAACTTCTCACAGTCCACATACACAATATTAAAGTCCGGGTGGTTCTTCTTGATCTCCACCTGAATGGCGTTGAGCAGGTGCGTTTTACCAAGGCCGGACTGGCCGTAGATGAACAGCGGGTTGTAGGCCCCGGAGGGATTGGAGGCAACCGCCTGCGCCGCCGCATAGGCGAACTGGTTGGAGGGACCCTTGATGAAGTTTTCGAAGGTGAAGTCGTATTTGCCGCTGGGAGCGCTGACCGGAGCAGGCTTTTCCGGTTCCGGGGCGGGCTTTTCCGGTGCGGCTGCGGGCACAACAAGCTCCACCTCCACATCGAAGCCCAGCACCGCGGCCAGAGCTTCTTTCAGCAGAGGAGTATAGCGGTCCCGCACGATGGTGCAGATGAAATCATTGCGCACAGCCAGCACGACCTTGCCGCTGCCCTCGAAGCTCACCGCCTCCAGCCCGTCGATGTACAGGTTGTAGGTGGCGTCCACCAGGCGCTCCTTGCAATAGGCCTTCGCTGCGCTTAAAACGTCGTTAAAGGAATCCATAGGCAAAAACGCTCCATTGTTGAAAATTAGTATCTGATTGATTATAGCACAAAAAAACGACCTTTACAATGTTATTTATTATACTATAGCTATAAGGGCCGCTGTAAGGGGCCTAAAAACGTTTTTTTGCAAACGGGCAAAGGGGGCACAAAGGCCCATTGCAGCGGCGCTCACAGGGCAAAACAGCCCAAAACCAGCTGTAAAGCAAAAAACTTTGCGGAAAGTGTTGACAAAGGCGGAAATCATCCGCTATACTTTTATGATGCAAGGTCATCTGTGTACCTGCACAGAGAAAATCAATAAAATCTGCCCCATTGCGGGGCCTTTTGGAGGATATCGTCATGAAAAGAACTTTTCAGCCCAAGAAGCGTCAGCGCAGTGGTGTGCACGGCTTTCTGAAGAGAATGGCCAGCAAGAACGGCCGCAAGGTGATCGCTGCCCGTCGTGCCAAGGGCCGCGCCAAGCTGTCTGCCTAAGTGTAAAACAAAGCCCCGCTTTCTGAGCGGGCAAGCTTGCAAGGCCACTGAGTTGTTAGTGGCCTTGTTTTTCCATACGGGGGAAGATCCATGCGCTACCGGCCGATCACCCGCAACAAGGAATTTTCCCGGGCTTATGCCAGGGGAAAGGCCTTTGTGCATCCAAAACTGGTGTTGTATGTGATGAAGAACCGCCTGGGCCACACCCGGGTGGGCATTACCGCAACCAAAAAAATCGGCAACGCCGTGCACCGCAACCGGGCGCGGCGGGTTATCCGTGCCGCCTTGTACCAGACGCTGCCCTATGATGTGGGCGGGCTGGACTTGGTATTTGTGGCGCGGGGCCAGACCACCCGCTGCAAAAGCGGCGAGGTGCAGAAGGCTGCCGAACAGCTGCTGAAAAACGCGGGCCTGGTCAGATGATCGCCCGCGTTTTAGTGCTACCCATAAAGTGGTACAAGAAATACTTCTCGCCCCATCTGGGCACAAACTGCCGCTTCCTTCCCACCTGCAGCGAATACGCCATGGAGGCGTTGCTTACTCATGGTGCGGTGAAGGGAAGCATCCTGGCGGTGTGGCGTATTCTGCGCTGCAATCCGCTGTGCAAGAGCGGTTACGATCCGGTCCCGCCCAAAGGACGCTGGAAAAACGACGACCGCCGCCTGGTCCGCTGAATGCGGACGAGCTTTATCTATTGCCCCTTGTGACGCGCCCCGTTTTGCGCCGGGGATGTGTCCCACGATAAAATCTACAAAAGCCCTGGCGCGCAAACGGGGCGGATAGGAAACAAGAATTATGGGAATTTTAGGCATTCTCGGCACGCCCCTCGGCTATGTGCTGCAGTGGATCTACCAGTTTGTGGGCAACTACGGCTGGTCCATCATCCTGTTCACGGTCATCGTGCGCCTGCTGTCCTTCCCGCTGCAGATTAAGCAGCAGAAGAGCACCGCCCGCATGGCTGCGTACCAGCCGATGATCCAGGAGATCCAGAAAAAGTACGCCAAGGACAAGGAAAAGCAGAACGAAGAGCTGATGCGCATGCAGCAGGAGTACGGCTATAACCCCGCCGCCGGCTGCGCGCCCATGCTGATCAACTTCCTGGTGATCTTCGGCATCATCGAGGTGGTGTACCGCCCGCTGAAGTACATCATGCACCTGCCCGCCGAGGCTCTGAACGCCGCGGCCGAGCAGCTGGGTATGGCTGCCAACAACTACATGGCCCAGAGCGAGATCATCAAGCAGGTTCAGCTGGACCCCAATGTGTTCGGCAACATCTTCACCGCCGAGCAGATCGAGGCCATGCAGAACTTCAATGTGAACTTCTTCGGCATCAACCTGATGGATAAGCCCGGCTTTGCGCTGAACACTCTGCTGATCTTCCCCATCCTGAGCATCATCACCATGGCCATGCTGAACGTGATCACCATGAAGATGAGCGGCCAGCAGATGCAGGGCAGCATGAAGTGGATGCCCTGGATCACCAGCCTGATGTTTGTCTGGTTCGCATTCCAGGTGCCCGTAGGCTTCTCTCTGTACTACACTGTGTCTAACCTGTTCATGTTTATCCAGAGTGTAATCCTGCGCAAGATGTATGACCCCGAGAAGCTGAAGGTGGAAATCGCCGCCGAGATCGAGGCCAAGAAGCTGGAGCGCAAGGCGAAAAAGCAGGTGACCGTGGTGGAGAACGGCAAAGAAACCACCCGCTCGGTCAACGAGGCAGAACTGAACCGGCTGCGCCTGGAAATGGCCCGCAAGCAGGATGAGGAGAAATATAAAGACGAGCGGACCGTACCCCTGAGCCAGCTGAACAAGGAGGAATGAGTCATGCGTGAAGTGATCGTTACCGGGAAGACTGTGGAGGAGGCCACCGAGGCCGCCTGCGCCCAGCTGGGCCTTCCCCGTGAGGAAGTGAGCATCGAGATCCTGGAGATGCCGGTGCACCGTCTGTTCAAGAAGATTCCCGCCAAGGTGCGCGCCACCGTGCAGGAGCCCGAGGTGGAGACCCCGGCCGAGCCTGTGGCTGCGGCTCAGCCCGAGGAGAAGGCGGCTGAGGCACAGCCTGCCGCTGAGGAAAAGGTTGCTGCTGCAGAGGAAAGCAAGGATGCCGAGCCCCAGCAGGAGGAGGCCCCCGTACAGGTGGATGTGGGAAGCAACGAGAAGCTGGCCGCTGCCGTGGCTTACCTGAAGGAGATCTTTACCCTGATGGGCGCCGGCGACGTGGAGATGCACGTGGAGAAGCAGGGCGAGGCCCACATAGTAAAGGTGGAAGGTGAGGACGTTGGCGTTCTGATCGGCCATCGTGGCGAGACCATGGAGAGCCTGTCCTACCTGGCCGGCCTGGCGGCGAACCGCCTGGGCGGCGACTACCTGAAGCTGGGTCTGGATGTGGCCGGCTACCGGGGCAAGCGGGAGAAGGATCTGGAGGCCCTGGCCCGCCGCATGGGCGCGAAGGTGGCCAAGACCGGCCGCAGCTACGCCATGGACCCCATGAACCCCTACGAGCGGCGCATCATCCACAGCACCATCAGCACCATGGAGGGTCTGCGCAGTGAGTCCAAGGGTGAGGGTGCGGATCGCCGCGTGGTGATCTACTCCACTGACCCCAACGCCCAGAATCGCAGCCGCAGCCGTGGCCAGCGTGGCGGCCGCGGTCAGCGCGGCGGCCGTGACCGTAAGAGCGGCGGCTTTAAGGGCGAGCGGCGCAGCAGCGTTCCCGGCCGTGAGTTTGCCGGTGCTCAGCGCAGCGAGGGTACGGCGCCTGTGGCGCCCAAGCGCACCCAGGTGATCGACGACGCCGAGGGCTTTGCTCTGTACGGCAAGATCGAGCTGTAAGAGACGCATATACATAACATGTACCGCGGCATGCGGCCTCCCGGTGGGGCTGTGTGCCGCGGTTTTTTCTTTCTATACTCAATTACGATTTGTAATATATTTTTGAATATTACAAAAATAACGGGGCCTTTACGGCCCCGTTGCGCTTTTTTATGTGGCATGATAGGATAGGAGTACAAAACTGTTTCCAAACAGGAAAGGAAGGATATCATGCGTTTGGAGCGAATGACCGGTTGGCAGGACCCCCGATTTGAGGCGCTGTGGGGGCTGTATGAGGCAAGCTTCCCCGCCTACGAAAACCGGACTCTGCCCGATCAGAAACGCGCCATGGAGGATGAGCGCTACCATGTGGATCTGATTTATGAGGAGGACCAGTGGCAGGGCTTTGTGATGTACTGGCAGGCACCTGGCTATTTTTATGTGGAGCATTTTGCGGTATTTCCCTGCGGTCGGGGCAAGGGCTACGGCTCCAAGGTGCTGACTGCTCTGAAGGAAAAGGGTCAGCCGGTGCTGCTGGAGATTGACCCGCCGGAGGAGGAGATTTCTATCCGCCGCAAGGGCTTTTATGAGCGAAACGGCTTTTGTGCAAATCCCTATGACTACCAACACATTCCCTACAAAAAGGACGATGTGCCCCACCCGCTGGTGGTGATGACTTGGCCGGAGCCCATCAGCGAGGAGGTCTATCAGGGCTTTCGCCGCTTTATGCGGGATGTGGTGATGGAATACAGCGAAGCAAAAGAAAATAACAATTGGAAGAATATCTTGAAATTCAACTGATTGGATAAAGCCCAAAAGCCGCCCGATGCGTGAAAAGCGTCGGGCGGCTTTTGCTCTGCGCCCGGCCTGCCTTGCCCTGGCCGGGGCCGGTGTGCTACAATAAAATGAACTATGCTGTTTTGAGAATGGGGGAGTGAAGATGGAGTCGACCATCGTGGCGCTGGCAACGCCGCCCGGTGCGGGTGGCATTGCGGTGGTGCGTCTGTCCGGCCCGGAAAGTTACCGGATCACCGAAGAGGTGTTCCGGCCGATAAATCCGAACAAAAAGGTGAGCGAAGCAAAAGGCTATACCGCTCTGTTTGGTCATTTCATCGCCCGGGGCGAAACGCTGGACGAGGGCGTGGCCCTCTTCTTCCGGGCTCCCCGCAGCTATACCGGCGAGGACGTGGTAGAGTTGAGCTGCCACGGGGGCATGGTGATTGCCCAGGAGCTGATCACCGCCTGCATTGCGGCGGGCGCGGCCCCGGCCGGACCGGGTGAGTACACCAAGCGGGCCTTCCTGAACGGGCGGATGAGCCTGACCCAGGCCGAAGCGGTGATGGATCTGATCGGCGCGGCGGGCCGCCAGGGTGCGGCGCTGGCCGAGAGTGCGCTGAGCGGCGCACTGGCCCGGCAGATCGAGGGATACAAAAGCCAGCTGGTGGCACTGGCCGGGCATCTGGCCGCCTGGGTGGATTTTCCCGAGGAGGATGTGCCCGAGCTGGAAGAGGATACCCTGCGCGGTACACTGGATGAGGTGTGCGCCGGTGTGCGGGGATTGATTGGCAGCTACGGCGGCGGCGCGGTGCTGCGCCAGGGTGTAGATGCAGCGATCGTGGGCAGCCCCAATGTGGGCAAAAGCACTCTGATGAATCTGCTGGCCGGATTCGACCGGGCTATTGTGACACCCATCGCCGGAACCACCCGGGATGTGGTGGAGCAGGCGGTGATGCTGGGCGGTGTGCGGGTCAACCTGTTTGATACCGCGGGCCTTCGGGAGACCGGCGATGTGGTGGAGGCCGAGGGCATCCGCCGCAGCCGCCGCAAGCTGGAGGAAGCTGGATTGGTGCTGGCGGTATTTGACGGCTCCACTCCGGCCACCGAAGAGGACAAGGAGCTGGCGCAGCTGTGCACCGGGCGGCCGGCCATTGCGCTGGTGAACAAGAACGATCTGGAGCAGCGCTTTGACGAGAGTATTCTGGAGGGCAAATTCTTCCGGGTGCTGCGCATTGCGGCTGGCCAGGGCGGCGGTATGCCGGAGCTGGAGCAGGCGGTGCGGGAGCTGCTGGGGGTGGCCAATCTGGACCCCGGTGCGCCCTGCCTGGTGAGCCAGCGGCAGCTGGCCGCAGCGGTGTCTGCCCGGGACGCGCTGCAGGAGGGAATCCAGGCGCTGGACGGCGGCTTCGGACTGGACGCAGTGAGTGTTTGCGTGGACGATGCCCTGGCGGCGCTCTGCCGTCTGACCGGTGAGGATGCCAGCGAGAGCGTGATCGAGGAAGTGTTCTCCAAGTTCTGTGTGGGCAAGTAAAGGAAGGAAACGACAAAGCATGAACCATTTGGGAGATTATCAGGTGATCGTGGTGGGCGCGGGCCACGCGGGCATTGAAGCGGCCCACGCGGCGGCAGCCCTGGGCGCAAAGACCGCCCTATTCACCCTCAGCCTGGACGGAATCGGAAACATGCCCTGCAACCCCAGCATCGGCGGCACCGCCAAGGGCCATCTGGTGCGGGAGGTGGATGCACTGGGCGGCGTGATGGGTCTGGCGGCGGATGCCACCACCCTGCAGAGCCGGATGCTCAACCGGGGCAAGGGCCCTGCGGTACATTCCCTGCGAGCTCAGATCGACCGGCGGGCGTACCATGACTTCACCAAGCATTTTCTGGAAAAGACCAATAACTTGGACATTAAGCAGGGCGAGATCGTGGATCTGGCCCTGGAGAATGGCCGGGTCACCGGCGTATATACCCGCCTGAACGGCTTTTATGGGGCCCAGGCGGTGGTGCTCTGCACCGGTACCAATCTGGGCGGACGTATTTTTGTGGGCGACGCCAGTGTGGAGAGCGGCCCGGACGGTCAGCAGGCGGCGAACCTGCTGAGCGAGCGGCTGCGTCAGGCTGGGCTGCCTTTGCGTCGGTTTAAAACCGGTACTCCTGCCCGAGTGCATCGGCGGAGCATTGATTTCTCGGTGCTGGAGCCTCAGCCCGGCGAGGAGCCGCCGGAGCCCTTTAGCTTCCTGACCCCGGAGGGCGGGATCAAAAATCAGGTGGACTGCCACATCGCCTACACCAACCCAGAGACCCACCGGATTATTCTGGACAACCTGCACCGCTCGCCTCTGTACGGGGGAATGATCGAGGGCGTCGGCCCCCGATACTGCCCCAGCATCGAGGATAAGGTGGTACGTTTTTCTGATAAAGAACGCCACCAGATCTTTGTGGAGCCCTGTGGGCTGGACACCGAAGAGATGTATCTGCAGGGAATGAGCAGCAGTCTGCCGGAGGATGTGCAGAACGCCATGTACCGGACCATCAAGGGCTTTGAGAACATCGAAATCCTGCGGCCTGCCTATGCCATCGAGTATGACTGCATTGATCCCACCGCCCTTCAGCTGACCCTGGAGACCCGGGCGGTGAAGGGACTGTATGGTGCAGGCCAGTTCAACGGAACCTCCGGCTATGAAGAGGCGGCGGCCCAGGGCCTGCTGGCGGGCATGAACGCCGGTCTGGCAGTGCTGGGGAAAGAGCAGGTAATCCTGCCCCGGCATTCCTCCTACCTGGGAACCCTGGTGGATGATCTGGTGACCAAGGGCGTAATGGACCCCTATCGAATGATGACCAGCCGCAGTGAATACCGGCTGACCCTGCGGCAGGACAATGCCGACGAGCGGCTGACTCCCATCGGACGTCAGGCCGGTCTGGTGGACGATGCCCGCTGGCAGGCCTTTGAGCAGGCCATGGAGGTGAAGGCACGGGAGACCAGGCGTCTGGAGCAGACCAGCGTGAAGGCGTCGGAGCTGAACCGGGTGCTGGAGGAAAAGGGAATGGCCCCGGTGGAGAAGGGCGGCCCGGCGGCGGAGCTGCTGCGGCGGCCGGAGCTGGACTATGCCATTCTGGCCCAGGTAATCGGCTGGGGCGAGGGTGTGGACCGGCGGATGGCGGCTCGTATCACTACCGAGATTAAATATGCAGGCTACATTGCCCGGCAGCAGCGGACCATCAAGGATGTGAAGCGGCTGGAGAATACTCCCATCCCGGAGGATTTTGACTACGCGCTGCTGAATGGCCTGCGGCTGGAGGCCCGGGAAAAGCTGGCCCGCATCCGGCCGGTGAGCCTGGCCCAGGCGGGACGCATCCCTGGCGTGAGCCCGGCGGATATGGCAGTGCTCAGCGTGGCGGTGGAAGTCGCCAACCGGGCCCGCAGAACAAACAGCAGCAAAGCCCAGAACAAGGAGGCGGAGGAATGATCGATACACAGCGTTTGCAGGAAAAATGCGCCCGGCAGGGCATTGAGCTGACCGGCGTTCAGCTGGATCAGCTGGACCACTATGCCCGGCTGCTGGTGGAATATAACCAGAAGGTGAATCTGACAGCTATTACCGACCCGGAGGGCATCGAGGATAAGCACTTTCTGGACAGCCTGCTTTTTGCCAGTCAGCCGGAGGTGGCAGGCAAAATGATCGATGTGGGCTGCGGCGCGGGCTTTCCCGGCCTTGTGACCAAAATCTACAAGCCGGAGCTGGAGCTCACCCTGATGGAGCCCACCGGCAAGCGGGTGGAATTTTTGAAATATGTCTGCGCTGAGTTGGGCCTGACCGGCGTGGAGTTCGCCAAGGAGCGGGCAGAGGAAGCGGCCCGCAAGCAGTGGCGGGAGACCGCCGACGTGGTGAGCGCCCGGGCGGTGGCGGCATTGCAGATTCTGGCAGAATACTGCCTGCCCCTGACCAAGGTGGGCGGTGTGTTCATTGCCATGAAGGGCTCTGGCGCTGAGCAGGAGCTGGCCAGCGCCAAGGGCGCCATTGCCAAGCTGGGCGGCAGATTCCGGGAGACCCGGTCCTTCCAGCTGCCTGGCGGCGATGCCCGCAGCCTGGTGGTGTGTGAAAAAATATCGCAAACTCCGACCGCTTACCCCAGAAACGGCGGAAAGATTGCAAAATCCCCGCTGAAATAAGCAGAAAAGGAAAGAAATCCGGAGAAACCTGTAAATGGAAATTTCTGGATTACACAGCGCGCCTGTGGTATACTTTTGCTGGAAGCAAAAGGTGCTGCACGGCGCGCTTTTGTTTTCCGAAGGATAAGGGATCATTTCTGCGGCCCGGCTTTTGGATTACATAATGATACAACAGGGCAAAAAGCCGCCTTGCAAGCGGCGGCGGTGTTTTCCGGGCTGTTGGGTGGGGTGCTGCCCCAAGGCTCCCGCCTGCTGGGGGCCGCAGAATTTTCCGCAACAAAAAGGAGGTACCGGAATGCTGCCGCGCAAAGCCAAGGTGAAGGGAAAGATATTTGCCATTCCCACAGAACTGATCGACCCGTCGCCCTATCAGGCACGCAGACACTTTGACGAAAAGGAGATTGCACAGCTGGCGGTGAGCATTCTGGAGAATGGCCTGCTGCAGCCGGTTTCGGTTCGCCGCTGCGGCGAGCGGTATCAGCTGGTGGCAGGGGAGAGAAGGCTTCGGGCCTGCAAGCTGGCCCAGCTGGAGGAGATCCCGGCCATTCTGTGTGATTATCAGGATCAGGCCACCGCCGCGCTGGGCCTTTTGGAAAATATGCAGCGCCAGGACCTGGACCCCTTTGAACAAGCCAAGGGGATACAGGATGTGATTGCCCTGTGGGGATGCACCCAGGAGGAGGCGGCCAAGCGGCTGGGTATGGCGCAGCCCACCCTGAACAATAAGCTGCGGCTGCTTCAGCTCAATGATCAGGAGCAGACTTTCTGCCGGGATAACCATCTGACCGAGCGGCATGCCCGGGCGGTGCTTCGGCTGGAGGAGGCTCAGCGGCTTGCAGCACTGGAGGTCTTTGCCAGGCAGGGGATGAACGCCCGCCAGGCGGATGAGTATGTGCAGCGGTTGGTGCAGAAGGCTCCGCGAAAGAAAACTGTTCCCATGGTGCGGGATGTACGGATTTTTGTGAATACCATCAACAAGGCGGTGCGCCTTATGGTGGATGCGGGCGTAAAGGCTTCCACCCGGCGGGTGGAAGGGGATGGCTTTGTGGAGTATACGGTGCGCATCCCCACCGAGCCAGGCCAGCAGGCCCGCCGCATCGGGTGAATTGTTCCACGTGGAACAATTTTAAAAATACTTGCTCCCCGCTCCGACTTCGGAGATTGGGTTCAGCGATATAGGGAAAAAGAATATAGGGCGCAAAGAGGAATGTTCCACGTGGAACATTCCTCTTTGCGTTTGAGTGGAACAGCCGGAAGAATTCTCTTAAAATGTTCCACGTGGAACATTTTGAAGCCGAAAAGCGAGAGAAAAGCATGAAATCTAAGGAAAATCCAGTGATATGGGTGTAATCACGCGGGAATCTATGCTATAATAACACCGATGCCTGCCGCGAACAGCCGTTTCGCGGATGCAGATCTGATGAATTGGAGGCACGAGCGGTGGGAAAAGTAATCGCAGTTGCAAACCAGAAAGGCGGCGTGGGCAAAAGCACCACCGCAGTGAACCTGGCGTCCTGTGTGGCGGCAGAGGGAAAACGGGTGCTGATCGTGGACCTGGACCCCCAGGGCAACACTACCAGCGGATACGGAATTTCCAAGCGGAGTGTGGAAACCAGTGTGTACGACCTGATCATCGGTGAGGCCCAGGCCCAACAGGCCATTGTGCCCACTGAGTTCATGGTAGATGTGATTCCATCCAATATTCAGTTATCCGGTGCAGTGATCGAGCTGGTAAACCTGGAACGGCGGGAAAGCCGTCTGCGCCAGGCGCTGGCCCCGGTGGCAGGAAATTATGACTACATCTTCATTGATTGCCCGCCCAGCCTGGACCTGCTGACCCTGAATGGTCTGTGCGCCAGTGATTCGGTGCTCATTCCCATTCAGTGCGAATACTACGCGCTGGAAGGCCTTTCCGAGCTGATGAGCACACTGAAGACGGTTCGCAAGATGTACAACCGGTATCTGGAGATTGAGGGCGTGGTGTTCACCATGTATGCAGGGCGTTTGAATCTGACCCTGCAGGTGGTGGATCAGGTGAAGAAATTCTTCGGTGATAAGGTCTACAAGACCACTGTGCCCCGGAATGTGCGCCTTTCTGAGGCGCCCAGCTATGGGCAGCCCATCAATTACTACGACCCGGCCAGCAAGGGCTGCGAAGCCTACCGGGCCATGGCGAAGGAATTGCTGAGTAACAATCGTTAAAAAGGAGGGCGGCAAATGGCACAAAAAAAAGGCGGCCTTGGCCGCGGGCTGGAAAGTCTGTTTGAGGAAACGGCCCGGGATGTGGGCCGGGAGGTGAGCACCCTCCCTCTGCGGGACATTGAACCGGACAAGGAACAGCCCCGCAAGGACTTCTCCGAAGAGCCCTTGTCAGAACTGGCAGCCAGCATCACTGAGCACGGTGTGCTGCAGCCCATTACGGTACGCCCCTGCAACAGTGGCGGCTACAAGATCATCGCGGGTGAGCGCCGCTGGCGGGCTGCCCGGCTGGCAGGTCTGTCTGAAATTCCGGTGATCATCAAGGATGTGACCGAGAGCGAAGCCATGGAGATGGCGCTCATTGAAAACCTGCAGCGCGAGGATCTGGACCCGGTGGAGGAAGCCTTCGGCTACAAGCAGCTGATGGAGCGCTGCGGGCTGACCCAGGAGCAGGCCGCCAAGCGGCTGGGCAAGAGCCGCAGCTCGGTGGCCAACAGCCTGCGGCTGCTGAATCTGCCCCAGCGGGCGCTGGAATGGCTGCAGACAGGGCATCTGACCACCGGACACGCCAAGGTGATTCTGGGCCTGGAAAGCGAAGAGCTGCAGGAGCAGGCAGCCCAGATGGTGGTGGAAAACGACCTGAATGTGCGCCAGACCGAAGCACTCTGCAAAAAGCTGTCAAAACCGGAAAAACCTCCGGTCAGCCAGCCTGCGCGCCCCGCTCTGCCGGATGAGGTGGAGCTGGCCCTCCGCGAGGTGCTGGGCAATGAGGTCAAGGTGGCCTACAAAAACGGACGGGGCAGCCTGACCGTTCATTTTTACTCGGACGAGCAACTTACCGCCTTTGCCAATCTGCTGGGCGGTTATCAAAAGGAAACAATCTGAAAAAGGGGATAGAAACTTATGCTGGACTTGCGTTTTGTACGGGAAAACCCGGAGTTGGTCAAGGAAAACATCAAAAAGAAATTCCAGGATTCCAAGCTGCCTTTGGTGGATGAGGTCATTGCGCTGGATACCGAGAACCGCAACACTGTGACCGAGGCGAACAACCTGCGCAGCGAGCGCAACAAGCTCTCCAAGCAGATCGGCGCGCTGATGGGCCAGAAGAAGTTTGAGGAGGCCGAGGCCGTAAAGGCTCAGGTGGCTGCTCAGGCAGACCGTCTGAAGGAGCTGGAGGCCAAGGAGACTGAGCTGGAGGAGAAGATCCGCAACATTATGCTGGTCATCCCCAACATGATCGATCCCAGCGTGCCCATCGGCCCGGACGACAGTCACAACGTGGAGGTGGAGCGTTTCGGCGAGCCTGTGGTGCCGGATTTTGAGGTTCCCTACCACACCGAGATCATGGAAAGCTTCGACGGCATCGATCTGGACAGCGCCCGCCGCGTGGCTGGCAACGGCTTCTATTACCTGCTGGGCGACATTGCCCGCCTGCATGAGGCAGTGCTGGCTTATGCCCGCGACTTCATGATCGACAAGGGCTTCACCTACGTGATTCCCCCCTTCATGATGCACGGCAGCGTGGTGCAGGGCGTTATGAGCTTCCCCGAGATGGACGCTATGATGTACAAGATCGAGGGTGAGGACCTGTACCTGATCGGCACCAGCGAGCACACCATGATCGGCCGCTTTGTGGATCAGCTGATTCCTGAGTCCAAGCTGCCCCAGACCCTGACCAGCTACAGCCCCTGCTTCCGTAAAGAGAAGGGTGCTCACGGCCTGGAGGAACGCGGCGTTTACCGCATCCATCAGTTCGAGAAGCAGGAGATGATCGTGGTCTGCAAGCCCGAGGAGAGCATGGAGTGGTACGACAAGATGTGGCACAACAGCGTAGAGCTGTTCCGCAGCCTGGACATCCCCGTGCGCCAGCTGGAGTGCTGCTCCGGTGACCTGGCTGACCTGAAGGTCAAGAGCTGTGATATCGAGGCCTGGAGCCCCCGCCAGAAGAAGTACTTCGAGGTGTGCAGCTGCTCCAACCTGGGCGACGCCCAGAGCCGCCGCCTGAAGATCCGTGTGAAGGGTGAGGACGGCCGCAACTACCTGCCTCACACCCTGAACAATACCTGCGTGGCGCCTCCGCGCATGCTGATCGCCTTCCTGGAGAACAATCTGCAGGCAGACGGCACCGTGAAGATTCCCGAGGTCCTGCGCCCCTACATGGGCGGCAAGGAGCTGCTGGTTCCCAAGCACGGCAAGTAATTAGCAAAGCAGAGAAGAGCCTCCGGCATAAAGGGCGGAGGCTCTTTTTTAAATATGGTAAAAAATGGAAGAAAGTTTTTAAAAAAAAGATGAAAAAACTGTTGACAAGTCAATCTCTGTTTAATATAATATAAAAGCGCCCTACATACGGCGCAATTGAATATGGCGGTATAGCTCAGTTGGCTAGAGCATTCGGTTCATACCCGAAGTGTCACCGGTTCGAATCCAGTTACCGCTACCATCAAATACAAGGTTTAGCTAGAATACTTGGGGGTTACCCGCAATAGTGGGTGATGAAGTATGCTTGCTGTTTTAGCTAAACTTTGTATTTTTATAAGGCCCATTGGTCAAGCGGTCAAGACATCGCCCTTTCACGGCGGTAACCCGGGTTCGATTCCCGGATGGGTCACCAGAAGCCCGGATCTGTTGTTGCAGCAGGTCCGGTTTTTTTCTTACAGTATCAGGTTAAGAAAATTAGAAATTTACTCAATAAAAACAAGGAGAATAACCATATGGAAAAACAGCAAAGAATGTCGCCTGCAATGGCGCTGCTGCGCGTGCTGCAGGGGGCGCTCATTGGATTGGGTGCGGTGTTGCCCGGAATTTCCGGCGGCGTGCTGTGTGTGATCTTTGGAATTTACCGCCCGGTGATGGAGCTGTTGTCTGACCCGAGAAAGAACTACAAGACCCATCTGCCCAAACTGGCTCCGGTGTTTCTGGGAATGGCTGTGGGCTTTCTGGGGGTGGCCAACCTGCTGGCCTTCTTTTTGGATCGATATCCCAATCAGTCGGTCTGCCTGTTCGTGGGCCTGATCGGCGGAATGCTGCCTTCGTTGCTGAAGCAGGCGGGTGAGCAGGGAAGGACGAAGGCTTCCTGGGCCGCGCTGGTCGGGGCGTTTGCCCTGGTGCTGGGCCTGCTGGTGGCACTGGAGGTGTTTTCCGTCCAGGTAACTCCCTCGCTGGGCTGGTATCTGTTCTGTGGCTTCTGCCTGGCACTCAGCGTGATTGCGCCGGGAATGAGCTTTTCCACCCTGCTGATGCCCCTGGGCCTTTATACGCCCTTTGTAGAAGGTCTGGGACGGCTTTGGCCCTCGGTTCTGGTGCCGGGAATTGCCGGTGCGGTGATTACGGTTGTGCTGCTGGCGAAGGCGGTGGACCGGCTGTTTGAACAGCACTACTCTGTGGCCTTCCATGCGATTGTGGGTGTGGTGACGGCAGCCACTCTGGTGATTGTTCCCTTCAAAGATATGGCGTCCTCGCCCGGGGCGCTGGCCAGCGATGTTGTCTGCCTTGTGGTGGGCATTGTGCTGGCAGTGGCACTGGACCGGTTCAATGCCCGATTTCCTAAGGAAGGATGAATACATTCAAAAAATCCGCAAAAGTAATACTTTTTGCAGCAAATCAGAAAAAACCTGTTGACAAGGCAGGAAAAAGCGAGTAAACAGGAAGAACAAGTAAAACGAGCGCCCCGGCTGGACCCATTCAGCCGGGGCCGAACCGTATCAGAACAGAGGAGAGTCAAAGCGATATGACGGCAGCAGAAAAACGACCGGCAATTCCTATCAGTCCGGCAGCGGCACTGGTGGCCATTGGCGTGGTGTATGGTGATATTGGCACATCGCCCATGTATGTGATGAAATCCATTGTGGCAGGCAACGGCGGCCTGAACAGCGTGGACCCGCAGCTGATTTTGGGGTCCCTTTCGCTGGTGATCTGGACGCTGACATTGCTGACCACGGTGAAATATGTGCTGGTTGCCATGCAGGCGGACAACCACGGTGAGGGCGGTATCTTTTCCCTTTACAGCATCGTGCGCCGCAGCCGCAAGCATCTGGTGGTGCTGGCGATGGTGGGCGGCGCCGCCCTTTTGGCCGACGGTGTGCTTACTCCGGCGGTTACGGTGACCACGGCGGTGGAAGGTCTGCGCAGCATCCCGGCGCTGGAGCTGCTGCTGGGGCCGGGGCAGGGAAGAATTATTCAGATCACTCTGGTGATTCTGGCGGTGCTGTTTTTGATCCAGCGGGCCGGGACAAGCTCCATTGGCAAGGCGTTCGGCCCCATCATGACCATCTGGTTTTTGTTTCTGGCCGGGATGGGCCTGTACCACATGGCGGGGGATTGGACAGTGCTGCAGGCATTGAACCCCATGCTGGCATTGCGGGTGCTGGTAAGCCCCTACAACAAGATGGGCTTCTTTATCCTGGGCAGCGTGTTTCTGGCCACCACCGGTGCTGAGGCGCTGTATTCCGATATGGGCCATGTGGGCAAGGGCAACATCTACATCAGCTGGCCTTTTGTGAAGGTCTGCCTGATTCTGAATTATCTGGGGCAGGGGGCCTGGCTCATCGCTCACCGGCAGGATGAGGAGCTGGGCCGGATGCAGGATATGAATCCCTTCTTTGAGATGGTGCCCTCCCATCTGCGGCTGCTGGCAGTTCTGCTGGGCACTCTGGCAGCGATCATTGCATCCCAGGCATTGATCACCGGTGCATTTACCATGGTGTCAGAGGCCTGTAAGCTGGATCTGATGCCTCATATGCAGATCATCTATCCTTCCCGCACCATGGGGCAATTGTACATCCCCTTGGTCAACACCTGCCTCTGGGTGGGGTGCTCCCTGTTGGTGCTTTATTTCCGCTCCAGCCGGCGGATGGAGGCGGCCTATGGCCTGGCCATCACGGTGACCATGCTGATGACCACCATGCTGCTGTTTGTATTCCTGCGGGACAAAAAGCACCGGGGGCCCATTGCATGGGGGGTCCTTGCACTGTTCGGTGGACTGGAGCTGATGTTCCTGCTTTCCAGCCTGACCAAGTTTGTGGAGGGCGGATACGTGGCCGTAGCGCTGGCTGCGGTACTTCTGTTCATTATGTATATCTGGCATCGGGGAACCCAGGTGGAGGATACGCAGGCAATCTATCTGAATGTGGATACGTATAAAGATGTATTGGGCCAGCTGCGCGCGGATGAGAGCGTGCCCTGCTTTACCGATAATCTGATCTATCTGACCAAGAGCCGGTACCACAATTTTGTGGAACGGGATATTCTGTATTCCATTCTGGAAAAGGGGCCCAAGCGGGCAAAGGCCTACTGGTTTGTGAGCATCCATGTGGAGGATGTGCCCTATAAGCGGGAGTATGAGGTGGAGAACTTCGGCACCGACTATATCTTCCGGGTAAAGCTGAATCTGGGCTTTAAGGAAAACCAGCGCATCAATGTATACCTGCGTCAGATCGTGCAGGAGCTGATGGAAAGCGGAGAGGTACCACTGCAGAAGCAGAGGTATGCAGTGGAGGAGCCGGGCAATGTGGGCGGCTTCAAGTTCTGTATTATCCGTAAGCGGGTGGTGCCGGAAAGCGATCTGCCTGCTTCGGACCAGGGCATTCTGACAGTGAAGTATGCAATCCGGCATGTGGCCGGTTCGCCGGCCCGCTGGTATGGGCTGGAGAACTCGGTGCTGGCGGTGGAATATCTGCCTTTGTTTGTGCGAATGAAGGAAAGTGCACCCATTCGAAGAAAAGCAGGTTGGGGCAGGAAAGAAGACTCTGTCCCGGCGGGACAGATGTAAAAGGAAAGAGACGGGGATTTCCCCCGTCTCTTTCCTTTATATATAGGGGGGCAGGGAGACTGTTTGGAGAAAAAGAAAAAACATGGAATAAATTTCAAAAAAGGTGTTGACATGTATTCCATGGTGTGGTATTATAATCAAGCTGTCGCGAGAGACAGCGAGCCGCTGAAAAGCTAATAAAAATATTTCAAAAAAGTGCTTGACAACGAGAACTTGATGAGATATAATAAACGAGCTGTCCCGCGAGGGAGAGCGGCACAGGACCTTGAAAATTGAACAATATCGAAGCTTGAACGGAACCTTATCGTGATGGAAAATCACGTTAAACAATT
>NZ_NFHD01000002.1 GCF_002159185.1 Gemmiger sp. An87 | reverse complement strand
CTTTGTTTTGTCTGCAAGTGTCCATAGGATGATCGCCAGGGCAAAAATCGCCACACAGGCCGTGACGCCTGGCCCGGAATGGAGCATCTCCGACACTGTACCCAGCACCGGGATGCAGATGACCACTTTTCCGACCACACGCTCGTAGCTCACCGGATTCACATCCGGCAGGGCGTTTGCATCGCCCTTTGTGATCAGCTGCCGCGCCTGCGTATCGTTTTCCACCACCCGGTGCGTTTCCACAAGGCCGGTGGCCTCGCTGAGCCGGAAGGTGATGATATCGCCCTGCTCGAGGGCCTGGGGGTCGCAGCGCTTCACATAGATCGCACTGCCCACCGGCATTGCCGGTTCCATACTTTGGGTCAATACGTTGTAGATCTGATATCCGAATAGTTTTGGTACGCTGAAAGGAAGGGCGACGGCCATTACCGCCAGCAGAAGTGCCGTGGCTACGGCACTCAGCGCCTTTGCTTTCATGGCCGCCGCCCCCTTTTTTAATTACTGTTCAAACAAACTGCAATTTCCTGCAGCAAAATCAGTTAAAGCCGTAGTTCTCGAAGTTGTCAGCCAGACCCTTGGCCTGCTCCAGAACCATAGTCTCGAAGTCCTCAGCGGACAGGTTGTCGGCCTGAGCGGCGTAAGCAGTTACTTCGATGTCGAAAGCAGCGTCCGCATACTCATTGTTCCAGGTCTCAGCAGGGATCTGCAGGCTCTTGAACAGCTGGATCTGCTGGTTGGTGGTGCTGCGATCCACAACGCCGTCCATGATGTACAGGGTGCCGGTCTTGTCGCCGAAGGTCTGAGCATAGTAGGTAGTAGCGATCTCGAAGTCGCCCTGCTGTACCATAGCCTGATCCACCAGCTGCAGCAGCTCTTCAGCAGTGGGCTTGGTGGGGATCTCAATGTCAGCAGTTACCAGAACAGCCAGACGGGTAGGCACGGTGTCATGCATAACGGTGATGGAAACGTCCTTGCTCAGCTCGTCGCCGGGAACTACGTTCTCGTAGCGGATGCCGGAAGTCTCATCGTTGATGTAGTGATCACCGGACACCATGCCGTCCACTTCGGGGCTGAAGTCGTTCAGAATGATATCCACTTCACCGGTGGTGAACACGTTGGTCTTAGTGTGGGTGTCGGTGAAGTAGGCCAGGGTAGCGCCGATGGACAGGCAGGCCACCAGAGACAGGCTAACGGCTGCAGTAAGAATGTTCTTTTTTTTCATCTTGATTTCTCCTTTTCCATGTGTACTGATATTATATTTTGGCGAAGCAGGCTGGCTTCGTCAAACTATAACTTTGTTACGGCTATTCTTGAAAATAGGCAATGGCTGCTGTATCTGCCATATTAAGAGTTACATTGTCTGCCTGGTGGGCAAACGCGCCAATTGTTATCTGATTCAATGTTTCTGTACCACTCGCGTTGTCATTCACATACACTCTGGTGAACACATCGTAATCGCCCGCTGCATCCTTTGCAATCTCCCGGCGCAACAGTGTGCCGCTTAGTTCCGAGGCTGGAATCTGTGCCCATCCTTCTGCCCATTCCGTATGTATGACCGCATTCGGGTCGTCGGAAATTCCCTCCACATAAACATACACATAAGCGCGGGCATTGCTGGCCGAAACTGTAATATACGGATTCTTTGCAATCGTTGCTCCGGGAACGATGCCGGTATAAATCACACCTTTGCCGGTTCCCTGAACTGGGGCAGTGCCCGCTTCCGATCCCGAGGAGGTATTCTCACGAATCCTATAACTCTGCCCGTCGAGGACCTCTGCATTTTCCTTCAGCGTGATGCTTAGCCCATCCATATGGAATTCGTTCTTGGCCGCATCCGTTTTATCCGTAAAATACGCCAGCGTAGAACCGATCATCAGAACTGCCATCAGTGCCAGGGACATGCTGCCAATCAATATCTTTTTCATTTCAACAATCGCCACGCTCCTTTTTTGTGCTTTTTCTCCGCTGTACCGGAAGTGGTTCGCCAGCATTTATCATTGAAATAAAATCAGTTTCATGACTGGGCTTTCAAAATCCACTTTTTGTTTACTGACTGGATTATACTTACCTTCACTTAAAAATGAATTAAAATTTGCGCCTGAAATTTTAATTTCATTTTATTGTCTGTGCCTGTTCAGACTTTTGCTTTTTTTCCTCATCCGCCGCATCAAGGATTGCGGGAACAAAATTCAGCAGAATCACCAGCATAACGATGCCGCAGATCGTCATGATTCCCACTGAGGTACGAATATTCTGAGTCACAAATCCCAAATATGGCAGATGAAAGCTTGCCCGTCCATAAACTTGACTAAATTGAATATCCAGATCAGGGTCTTCGTTTGCATCTCCCTGTGTAACCATGGTCTGTGCATCCGCATCAATGCTTACCACCCGATGAGTCACAAACGTTTCGCCATCCGGAAGCCGGTAGGTACAAACATCTCCCACCGCCAGTTCAGCGGCCTCCACCGGCTTCACGTATATCAGGCTTCCCACCGGAATAGCAGGCTCCATGCTGCCAGACAACACAACCATCTCCTTGTAGCCCAAAAGCATGGGAACGAAGATGACCACAGACGCAGCCAACAAAACGATCAGAATGATCGTAGAAAGCAAATTACAAACTTTTTTTACCATGCCAGCCCTCCCTGGACCGCGTTTTCACAAATTTTGTCAACGGAAAACATCTCAATCACCAACCGACGGATTGAACGCTTCATAAGCGTTTTGACTGTTTCCAGCAATAACACTTTCGTGATATACAATCACATCAAATTTCGCGTCCTCTTTTACCGTTTCCTTCACCCGCAGGCCATCGAACAACGGCTCGGTCCGATTTCCAGATGCAAGTTTTTGGGAATAATAATACCAACCATCCGCCTCAACATGACTCTCATCCCAGTATGCTTCGGTATCTATCCAGTCAGTGTCCTGAAAAGGGCTGTACCGTGAGTCGTTGTACTGAAACAACAGATCTTCTGCTGTCATCAGTTGAGAAGAATTCGGTAACGTGGCCACGATCACCCGCGCGCGAACGAACACATCTGTATCGCCTTCGTTAACGATCACCGGTTTCTTCTGTTGCGCAGTTCCCTCGTTTGGCTCTTCAATTTCCGTATCAACTTTTGCAAATGTGAAGGTATTAATCAGTGGATCGGTGCTCACAACAAAATAAGCCAATGTGGTACTGCTCGCGATCAGCGCAACCAGCAGAACGGAAAGCAACACGTCAATCGCATGCTTTTTCTTCATAATGTTCTCCCCTTTCCACTGCTCGTTACTGTTTCACCCAGTTCCAGCCGGTCCCATCAAACATAAACCGGTTGACCGCAGACCCGCTGTCCCTCATCGAATCATTGTCAGCTGAGATCCGGTTTTGGAAATTGATCGTACTGGTTCCTCCGCCGTTTATCATCACTTCTTGCGCGCTTGTTTGCCCCAGTTCATAGTCTTTCGGGCAAAGGATCTCGGTAATTCTGTATCGACCCGTCGGTAAGTGATCGATTGTAACCGAATTTCCCGGCTTCCCCTCCACCGCATCTGAAGCGGCAAGCGAAACATCCGCATAATAGGTCCCCTGACCTTCCAGTCCCGTTATCTCAAACAGGAAAACGGCCGGATCACCAAATTGATCCACTGTTTTTACGATCTGCAGGCTTCCCTCTTTCGGTGTGTACACATTGCTCACCGAGCAAACAAGGTCTTTTCCTGCCTCCACACACAACGGCTCATCCAGTCCGGAAGTCGCGAGCATATACATGGCAGAGTCGATATCAGCACCCTCTTCCAAACCCGTGTAAATTCCAGCCTTAACATTTTCAATCTGTCCTTCATATGTGAGGCCTGTGGAGTTATCATTACTGCTCTTCATCTGATGCAACTCAAGCTCATAAACGACCGAAGCATCCTCCGTGTTGGTAAAAACAAATGTTAATTGCCCTTCCAGGGACTTCACCTGTTCTGCAGTCAAACCGGTGAATGTTTTGACCACCTTGATCGTACCATAACCCTGATACACATTTTTCAGAACCGCCGTTTGGGTTTTGCCGTCTTCAATCTCCACAGACGCAGTTGTTACAGACTCGTTCTCTACCAGAATATAACTGTCAGTGGGGACTATTTGCTCCGACTCCGAAACATAATATTGGCCTGTTTCAATATTCTGAAAATTAACCGTCCCCTTATAAGCGCCATCCTTTTGCCGGTTAAAGCTACTGATTGTTTTTTCTATGGACTCCTTCGTAGCAACGTTCGTAATCCTAACCGTTACCTGATAATCCTCGATATCAGAACTTGAGATTCCATAGACCTGTTTCTGAACCTGAAGACTTCCTTTTTCAGGAGCCGGATCCGGAAGCCTTGTGCTGAACCAAACATCATCAATCAAATTACCCACCGTGGACAAACCGGTCGCTGTCTGTCCCGCGACAAAAAAGAACCTGGTCGCATACTGCCCTGGCGGTACCTGATAAGTATTGTCTCGAGAAATATTCCACTGCCCTTTGCTTTCCCAGCTTCCAGCGCCATTTGGGGAAAGTTTCGATGTGGTGGTAATTTTTTTTATTGTAATAGATACGGTTTCACCGTTTCTCAAAACATACTCGACATTTTCCTTATATTCATCGTCGCCTTGCAAAATCGTGCCAACCATACGGTCAATCACAGACTGCTGATCCTGAACGCCATTCAGCATTTTTTCTGCATCTGTGGTAGACATAATAACCACATACATCGTATCTGTTGCCGATTCGTACACAGTATTGTCACCATTGCCATTTCGTGCACGGTGCGCCACTTGCCAGTTCAGTGTGGTGCCTGGCACAGTAAGCACATCCTGGTACAGCGAAGATACTTCCTGTGCATTTAGCTCCGCAAAATGATCTCCCGAATTTTTTGTCGGTCTGTCGTTCGTCGTTCCGTATATCTCAATCGGGAAATCATACTGACCAATCTCAAATTCCTGCTTTAGCGCAGTGGTTTTCCATACAAAACCAGAATTAACTGGATCGCTAATCTCAAACCCACCATTCTGGATTGCTGTATAATACGGAACCTCAAACGAATTGGAGATCCACTCTTTATCTTCCAAACTCACTTTGGCTTGGTATTCATAACGAACCGACTCCTGGTCTTCGGCAGCTAACTCGTGATCCAACGCAACATTTAAGACCGAACCGGTATAATTGTAACTGTTGCCGGATACCACCTGACGCTCCACCAATTGCCATTCCGCTTCCTCCCCTGCGGGTCTCCTATACCACTGATACACAAACTCATTCTGTTCCTCGTCAGAAACACCAGAAATCTTTACCGCAATGTTGCCATTCGCCTTTATTTGATCCTCAATCGTAACATCCACGTTCTGTAAAAATTGGCTTTTCTGCTTCCAACTCATCAGAAACACAGAAAACGATTCAACTTTAAATTCCGCAACTGTATCAGACCGTTTCTGAATTTCCATATCTTCTACCGTAGCCGTTCCATCAGCATTCTCCTTTACATGCTGCACAGCTATGGTCTCGGGGTCGGCATCCTCGGGCAGCATAGCCTTCGCGTCGATGGTCACTTCCACCGGCTGCAGGGGCTCCACCTCTTCGCCGTTCACCTCAAAGCGGATGTCCAGCGCGATCATGCCGTCGTATTCCACGGGCTGCTCGTTCAGAGCTTCGTCAGCCAGGGCCGCTTCGGCCTCGGCGTATTCCTCAGTTTCTTCCCCAATCAGATCGGCCTGCAGCTTTGCATCCACAGGCAGCGCACCTTCCGGCACCTTCACGGTCACGGTGATGTCCGCATTTTCCACGTTGGCGGTGGTCTCGTAGGCTTCTTCGTTCATCGCCACAGGCTCCTCGGTGGCCTCGGGGGTCTCGGTGGGAGCCGGAGTCTCGCTGGGCACAGGGCTCTCGCTGGGCGCGGGAGTCTCGGTGGGCACAGCAGTACCCTCGGGGGTCTCGGTGCCTTCGGGAGCCTCAGTGGGCTCGGCGCTGGGCTGCTCGCTGGGCACAGCAGTCTCAGCCGGAGCCTGGGTGGGCTCGGCAGTGGGCTGCTCGCTCTCGATGGCAGGCTCGGCAGTGGGCTCGGCCACAGGCTCCGCGGTGGGAGCGGGCTCGCCGGCGGGCTCCTCGGCCGGAGTCTCTGCAGCAGGCTCCTCGGCAGGAGTTTCTGCGGCGGGCTCCTCGGTGGTGGTATCCTCCGGCAGGGACACTTCCTCTACCTGCACCTCACTGGTTGCCTGGCTGCTGGCCGCGATCTCGCTGGCCGCCTCGGCGAAGGCGCTGTTGGGCACGATGCTGGCGATCATCATTACCGCCAGCGCCATGCTGAGTAAACGGCTCCACATTTTATGTTTCATAGTCTGTTTCCTCCCTAACCGGATTCGTTGGCTGCGCAAGATCTGATTCGTCCTGCGGGAGTGACTCGTCTTCCAGGGTTGCGTCCACCGCGCTGTCCATCAGCTTGACCAGCTCCAGCGCACTGCGGAAATTCGCTTTCTCTCCCGTTTCGGCCCAGGTCACGCTGCCCTGCCAGGTGGAATGCTGGCGGTACATCACATGCACCACAAAGGTGGCCATCTTTCCTTTCTGTTCGGCAAGCTCTTCTCTTGTCATCTGCGGCTCCACCTTCTTCTGTGTGGTCTGCGGCTGCGGCCTTGGCCTCTGTGGACCGAAGCGTCTGGGCTGCTGGGTCCTGGCGGGGTAGTTCAGCCGGTCGCACAGGCGGTCGATGCTGTCCAGCACATCGCTGGTCCGGCCGATCGGCTCCGCCTGTTTGGAATAACAGTGATAGAGCCTGCCGGTCGCTTCGCCGCCCGCCCATGCGTCCACGCACACGCGGCACAGGTTCGGCGCCCCGGAATGGAAACCTTCCATGTTCAAATGCTCTTCACCTCGTCTTCCTCAAAGCTTTGAGCATACTATCCCACACGGCACTTAAAATCCGCTTAAAATCCGGCACAAAAATTTCATCTTTTTTTAAGAAGGGCAAAAAACCCCCGGCAGCGCCGCAAAAAAAGCTGCCGGGGGTTCTTTTTATTCACATTTTGCTGTTAGAATCAGGGTACCTTAACCGGGATATTGTACAATAGAATTATCATTCTATTAATAAGGAAAGGAAGGATCGATTTTGCCCAACTGCAAAAGCACGGCACTCACGCCGCGCCGGGTAAAGGCTTACCTGGACTGGCTGACGGAACGGGAACGCAGCCGGAGCACATTAAAGAAATACCGCCGGGACCTGGCCAGCCTGCAAACGTTTCTGGCAGGCCGCCCGCTGAGCAAGGCCGCGCTGCTGGCCTGGAAGGCCCAGCTCAGCGAGCGCTATGCCCCGGCCACGGTGAACTCCATGCTGGCGGCGGTGAACGGATATCTGGTCTACGCCCGGCTGCCTCAGCTGCGGCTGCGGCCGCTGCGGATTCAGCGGCAGGTGTTCTGCCGCCAGGACCGGGAACTGAACAAGGCCGAATACCTGCGGCTGGTGCAGGCGGCCCGCCGCCGGGGCAACGTGCGCCTGGCGCTGGTGCTGCAGACCATCTGCTCCACCGGCATCCGGGTGAGCGAGCTGCAATACATTACCGCGCAGGCGGTGGAGCAGGGCTACGCCGAGGTGAACAACAAGGGCAAGCGGCGCACCATCTTTTTGCCCCGCAAGCTGTGCCGGGCGCTGCAGCGGTATCTGGCCGGACAAAAAAAGCCGGCCGGTCCGGTGTTCACCACCCGGACCGGCCAGCCACTGGACCGAAGCAACATCTGGCGTGCCATGAAGGCGTTGTGCCGCGCGGCAGGTGTGGGGGCCCGAAAGGTTTTCCCCCACAATCTGCGGCACCTGTTCGCCCGCACCTACTACGCCGCCCAGCACGATCTGGTGCGCCTGGCCGACCTTCTGGGCCACGCCAGCACCGCCACCACCCGCATCTACACCATGGAAAGCGGGCACATTCACGCCCGCCAGATCGAACAGCTGGGGCTGCTTGTCACATAATAACTATTTTGTTGTTTAAAATTCCTACTTAAAAGAGGCGGATACGCTTTCAAGGGGGAGAATCATCTGAGAATCGACAAAATTCGTCATTTTCCGACGTTAGCCATTCCAGCTGATGGTTCAATGGATAACCATCGGCTTTGTTTTTCTGCGGTTCTGATTCAGATTAACCGGGTGGAAAGGGGGTGAATTACTTGAAATAAAACCGGATATGCTCTATTATTTTATATAGATAGAAGACAAAAGCCGGTGGGGGCAACAACAAAATAGTTATTTTGTTGTGCGTTCCCTCCGTTTCGGATATTCCGCAGCCACTCCGGCTGCCAAGGGTGATGCATAACAATGACACAGGATACCATCTACGTTAAATTATTCGGCGAGTTCTCCGTTTGGGCGAACGGCCAGCCCCTCCCGCTGGACAGCTGCACCACCAAGGCCATGCGCGTGCTGCAGTTTTTGTTGTTCCGGTATCCGGCGGGCGTTTCCCGCAATACCCTGATGGACGCCTTCTTTGTGGAGGATTCCACCAGCGACCCGGCCAACAATCTGAACGTGACCATCTCCCAGCTGCGCCGCCGCCTGAAAAAGGCCGCGCTGCCCGGCGATGTTGGCGTGCAGCTGAAGAGCAACCAGTATACCCTCATCTGCTCGGTGCCCATCCTCACCGATGTGGCCCGCTTTGAGGACTGCATGACCCAGGCCGGGCAGACCAGCGATGCGGACCAGCGCCTGGAGCTTCTTCTGGAGGCCGAGCGGCTGTATTCCGGGGATTTTCTGCCCCATCTGGCCATGGACGACTGGGCCGTGACCACCGCCGCCAAATACCGCATGGATTATTTCGCCTGTCTGGACGCGCTGACCCAGCTGCTGCCCGAGCGGGGCGAATGGGAGCAGCTTCTTGGCATTGCCACCCGGGCCAGTTCGATGCACCCGCTGGAGGAGTTTTTCTGTCTGCGCATCGACTGCCTGATGAATCTGGAGCGCTACCAGGAGGCAAAGCAGGTATACGACCAGGCCATCCGCACCCTCACCGAGGACTTTGTGGTAAAGCCCAGCGCCGAGCTGACCCGCCGGTTCCAGCTGCTGAGCCTGGCCAATCAGGACAGCCACGAGACCATCTTCGAGCTGAACAACCAGCTGCGGGAAAGTGATCACCAGCGAGGCGCCTACTATTGCAGCTATCCCAGCTTCATCGACGTGTACCGCATGTGCTGCCGTATGATCGAGCGCACCGGCCAGAGTGCCTGCCTGCTGCTGTACTGGCTGGTGGACCCCAAGGGGCACGCCCTGACCGACACCGAGAAGATTGCCCAGGCTGCGCCGCTGCTGTCCAGTGCCATTCACGACAGCCTGCGCCGGGGCGACGCCTTTACCCAGCACGGCCGGGACCGGTTCCTGGTGCTGCTCATCGGCACCGACCGGGAAAACTGCGAGATTGTGGACCAGCGCATCCAGGCTCGCTACAAGCAGCAGCCGGTGCGCGGGGTGGCGCTGCGCCACTCCCTGCAGACCGTGGAGACCGACATGCCCTTCCCCAACAGCGGGATCTGGCAGCCCCAGTGAGAAAGAGTGTGAGACCTATGAACGATTTTTGCAATATTCGCCCCAACAACGAGCCGGGCCGGCATTTCTGCGGCTATGGGCCGGTAAGCGTGCTGATTCAGGTGACCGGCCGCCAGGAGGACAGCTTCACCGGTGTGGCGATTCCGCTGTGCGGCAGCGTGCCGCCCTTCGCTTTTTCCAGCTTTCCTCAGCTCACCGCCCTGCTGGACGAGCTGTGCGACGAGCTGGGCCGCCCGATGCGCAGCGAGGCGCTGAACAGCTTCTCCGGCAGTGTCAGCCCTCTGCGTCTGGTTCCGGCCCAGCCGGTAACAACCCGTAAGCTGGGGCATTTCACCATCGAGATCCTCTACCGCCAGAACCAGAGCCTGCAGGGCCGCATCATCGTGCCGGGCCGGGGCGAGACCCCCGCCGGGCGGCAGAGCTTCCGCAGCGACATTGAGCTGCTGCACCTGATGCGGGAATATATGGAGTGAGCAGCCGCTGCTTTTTTAGTAGCCGCATCCGCCGGACGCCGGGCAAATGCCCTGCGCCCGGCGTTTTTGTATCCGGGCACAGCTGCTCACCGTGCAGCAAAAAAGGCAGACCCCGCAGGGTCTGCCTTTTGTTTTGTTCGTTTTTCGGATTACCAGGGAGTGAGCTCCAGGTACAAATCCTTGTACTGACGGGCGGAATTGGTCCAGGACACATCCTTCGCCATATCCCGCTGGACCACCTCATCCCAGTGATAGCGGCTGGTGAAGTACTCGGTCTTGGCCCGGTTGATGGCATCCAGCAGCAGTCCCGCGTCGTAGCGGTCGAAGGTGAAGCCGTTGCCGCCGCCGTTGAACACGTTGTAGGGCTCCACGGTGTCCTTCAGGCCGCCGGTCTCGCGCACGATGGGCAGGGTGCCGTAGTGCATGGCGTTCAGCTGGGTCAGGCCGCAGGGCTCGAAGCGGGAGGGCACCAGCAGCACATCCGCACCGGCGTAGATCCGGTGAGCGCGGGATTCATCGTACTGGATGCAGGCGCTGAACATGCCCTTGTAGGCGTTCTCGTAGTAGCGGAAGGTATCCTCATACTCCTTGTCGCCGGTGCCCAGCACCACCACCTGGGTGTTGCCGTCCATGATCTGGGGCACGATGGCGTTCACCAGATCCAGGCCCTTCTGGTTGGTCAGGCGGGAGATCAGGCCGACGACCAGCTTGCCCTCGTCCTCAACCAGGCCCAGCTCCTTCTGCAGGGCCAGCTTGTTCTGGGGCTTGCGCTCCAGCACGTTGGTGATGTCGTAGTTCACAGCCAGGGCCGGGTCGGTGGCCGGGTTCCACATGCCGTAGTCGATGCCGTTCACGATGCCCCGCAGCTTGTAGCTGTGGTAACGCAGATGGTCCTCCAGCTTCTCGCCGTATTCCGGGGTCTGGATCTCCCAGGCGTAGGTGTTGCTCACGGTGGTGATGCGGTCGGCGTAGGCCAGGCCGCCCTTGAGCATGTTGGCATCCCGCCAGGCCTGCTGCAGCGCGCCCATGTTGAACACCTCGGCGGGCAGGCCGGTCCAGTAGCGGATGGTGGGAATGTTGTAGATGCCCTGGAACCGCAGGTTATGGATGGTGAGCACGCTCTTGGCGTGGCCCACCGGGGAATCCTTGAACAGGGTCTTCTGGAACACCGGCACCAGAGCTGCCTGCCAGTCGTGGCAGTGGATGATGTCGGGAATCCAGTTCATGTAATTCAGGGCAGCCAGCGCGGCCTTGCTGAAGAAGCAGTACTTGGGGATGTCCTCCACCAGGCCCACGTAGGGGTTGCCCGCGGAGAAGAACTCCTGGTTATCGATGAAGTCATAGACCACACCGTCCCAGATGTACTCCATGATGCCCACGTAGTAGCTGCGGCCGGTCTCGCCCAGGTCCATGTAGAACTCGCCCCGGTAGACCATCTTGTCCTGGTACTTCTGGGGGATGCAGGCGTAGCGGGGCAGGATGACCCGCACGTCGCAGTTCTGCTTGACCAGCTCGCGGGGCAGAGCATACATCACGTCGCCCAGACCGCCGGTCTTGACGAAGGGATGGCACTCGGAGCCGATGAAGGCCACGCTCCGGCGGGGAGTGTCGTACTGGGGCTGGGCGGGAGCCGCCTCCACCACAGGCTCGGCCACCGGCTCGGCAGCGGCTACCGTCTCCGCTGCAGGTGCGGCGGGCTGCTCGGCCACGGGTGCGGCCTCCTCTGCGGGGGCTGCGGGCTTGGTTTCCTCAGCTACCGCCTTCTTGGCGGCAGGCTTGGTCTTTTTGGCTGCGGGCTTCTTGGCCGCAGGCTTTGCCTTTTTGGCAGGCTCCACCTTCTCGGCGGGCTCCGCCTTCTCGGCGGGCTCCGCCTTGGCGGCAGGCTCGGTCTTCTTGGCAGGCTCCGCCTTGGCGGCGGGCTCGGCCTTCTTGGCAGGCTCCGCCTTGGCGGCGGGCTCGGTCTTGGTTACGGGTTCACTCTTGACGGGGGCTGCTTTCACAGACTCCGCGGGTTTCTTTGCGGAAGTCGAAGCACCTTTGGCTTCGGCGGTCTTTTTCTGGGTGGACTGCGCTTTTTTCTGTGCCACAACAACTCTTCCTTTCAAATGGTGATCTCACCGCGCCGCAGGGCGATGGGCCGCCCAAAAGGTTCCCCTTCGGCCCAGCCTCTGGTTTCCGGCACGGCGTGGGAGCATGCCGTTTGCCGCTCCCGGGTCCCTATATCAAAAGTTAGCATATTCCCGCCGGAATTGCAATTGCCGGAGCGGTTTTTTCTTCTACCACTCTAAAGTTTTACACAAAGCAGGCCTTTCGCTGTGGAAAACCGCCCCTGAACCGGCGGAAAAAGCGTTGGTCAGCCAACCGCTTTTTTGCGCCGCAGCGCCTATACTGGTATTCGGGAGCTGCGGTCCGATTCCGCAAAGGGCGCACCCACCCTGCTCCCCGGAAGGAGCATATGTATGCAGCACACCCTTTATCTGGCCACCCTGGTCCAGATCTGCCTTTCCGGCTCGATTCTGGCGGCGCTTCTGCTCTGGCTGTTTGTCACCCATACCCTGGGCACACGCCGCCAGGCGTTTTAACAGGCAACGCTCCGGCAAGCCGTGCAAGCGGTGGGCCGGGGCTTTGTTCTGCCGTTCGGCAGCGAACGGGCCCCTCCGGTTGACGGCGGCAAAAGGACCATGCTATGCTGGGTTCAGAAACACACCCGGAAGGAGGAGGTTCCGTGAACTCGAAACGAATCGTCGCCGCCGCACTTTTGCTGCTGTTGCTGTGTTCCGCCGCGGCACTGCTCGCCCAAAAGGTCCTGTTTCCGCAAAAGCCTCCCGACAGCATGACCTCCTTTCTGGCCGCGGCTGAGGAAGTCTCCGTCAATCTTTCCCAGGTCTTGGACAGCGAATCCGAGGAAGAGCTCATCCTGTCCCTGAGCGGCGCGAGTTTGAACTTTGAGAAGCTGTGCTGGTACGCCCCTTTGCTGCAGAATCGCTACGGCTACGGCGAGGAGGGCGCGAAGGACCTGCCGCTGCAGCAGACCATCCAGCAGAATTGCGACGCCTTCCAGGCCATTGCCACCGGCTGCCTGGCCGGGGACCCGCTCACAGAGGAGGACCGGCAGACCCTTTCCCGCCTGCGGGCTGATCTGGAGACGATGCTCGAAGCACTCCGGCAGGAGGACGGCCAGTTCGACCCCAATGCTTGTGAGGACGCGTATGTTTTTCAGGTGCTTTCCGACTATGCAAACGCCGCGGCCTGACGCTTTTTCCTGCGTTATGCGCCGCCCGGTTTCCATTTTTGCAGAAAGGAGGGACCCCATCATGAAACAGGAGCTTCGCAGCCTTGCGCTGCTGCTCTTCGGCATTCTGCTGGTGGAAGCAAGCCGCGCCATCGGCGGATTCGATGTGGACGAGCGAAGCTGCTTGTTGTTGCTGTCAGGCATTGCCTTTGGCCTCTGGGGGCTGATTCGCATGTTTTACCCCAAGGAATAACCCGGCCGTTTCACCGGCATACAGAAGGACCGGTCAACCCGATGGTTGACCGGTCCTTCCGTGTTTGTGCGATTGTATCGAGGAATCTGTCAGGCTTTCCAGTCCCGAATCTCTCTGAGACCCGGCACCAGCACCTTTGCGCTGGTCTCCAGAATGATGCGGCCCTTTTCGGCGGTGGCGCCCGCCGGGTCGCCGCCGATGCCGATGGGCGTTCCGTCGGCGGTTTTCCAATCCTCGGAAACCCAGCCGATGGTCACGCTGCCGCCGGTCTTCAAGGTCTGGTTGCCCACAAAGGCGGTGGGAATGCCCGCCTGGGCCGTTTCCAGCTTGACCAGCGAGGGGTCCACCGCCATGACCATGGAGGTCTCCATCTCGCCGCCGTGGAAGTCATAGATGTTGCCGGGCGTCACGGTGGCCCGCACGTCCGGATGGCCGAAGGCCCCCGAGGAGAGGATGAAGGGCGAGATGCCCAGCTCACTGCGCAGCTCCCGGCTGAGCACCTGCACAATGGGCGCGTTGCCCCCGTGGCACACCAGAAAGGCCAGCTTTTTGAAGCCGTGCCGGGCCAGGCTCACGCTGATGTCGTACAGAAGATTGTAATAGGTGTCCGGCCGCAGGGTCACCGAGCCGCAGAAGTTGCGGTGCTCGGTGCTCAGGCCCACCGGGATCACCGGAAAGGCCAGAATGGGGAAATCCGCCTCCCCTGCCTCCTCCAGCGCCCGGCCCAGATACTCCACCATGGCCTCGGCGATGATGTCGTCGGTGCCCAGCGGGGCCTGGTTGCCGTGCTGCTCCAGCGCCCCCACCGGGATCAGGATAATGGTCTCTTCCTTGTCCACCCGCTCCATCTCCAGGCGGGTCAGGTCTCTGTAATTCCGAATCATGCGTTTCCCTCCAGCTTGCGCACCACGTTGGCGGCCTGAATGCGGTCATACAGCAGGTAGCCCACAATGTAGTTGAGCAGCAGCTTGATCAGGTTGAAGGGCACGGTGGCCAGCACCAGGAACAGGGGCAGGTTCTGAATCATGGGATTGATCGCCCCCACGGTCAGCACCACCTGCTCCAGCGAAAGACCCATGGCCCTGGCATACAGCGGCAGGGTGATGCAGGCATTCAGAAAGCAGGCAAAGGCGATGCGGATGGGCAGGCTCACGCCCAGCGCGGCAATGCAGGCCTTCCGGCTGCCGCCGCCCCGCTTGAACACGGCCCACAGCGGCAGGATGAAAAGCAGCGTGCCCAGCAGGTTGGCGAATTCCCCCACGAACATGGTGGAGGTGCCCACCGTGATGAGCTTGATGAGAATCTTGATGATCTCCACCATCAGGCCGGACACCGGCCCCAGCAGGAAGGTGGCCAGCACGGCGGGCACGTCGCTGAAGTCGATCTTGTAGAAGGGCGGCATCAGCGGCAGGGGGAACTCCAAGGACATGAGCACCCCGGCAACGGCGGCCAGCATGGCGGTGAGTACAACGGTCTGGGTCTTTTTCATGGATTTCATAACGTACAGTCCCCTTTCGGTTCGGTATTTTACAAGGCTCGTAAATTCTCCGAACGTTGGGGACAAAAAAAGGCTCTGCATGCAATGGGGCACACAGAGTCCTGATTTCTCTCCATTTCTTCTCTCATCCAGACTATACTGTCGGTTTTGGAATCGCACCAAATCAGCCGCTTGCGCGGGTCGCGGACTATACCGCCGGTAGGGAATTTCACCCTGCCCCGAAGAATTTATTCACTTGTTCCGCTTTAGTATAGCACAACGCCGCAGTCATTGCAAGCAGCCCGGCTGCCCCGGAGCAGCCAAAATATCCCGTTCTGTTTTATGCAATTTTACGTTACGGCACGGCAAACCGGCGCGCCGCTCCCCCGCTCACAGGTTGAGCAGCACCAGCGCTGCCAGAATCATGCCCGCCGCGCCCAGCTGGCGGCGGTTCAGCCGCTCCCGGAATACAAAGAAGCTGGCCACGCTGATCACCAGAATTACCCCCACGCTGTAGGAGGGGTAGACCAGAAAGGCGGGCAGCTGGCCAAGGGCCGCCAGCAGCAGCCGGGAGGACAGAAAATTCGGCACACCCGCCAGGATACCGAAGAGCACATCCCGCTTTGTGACCGGGCAGCGCCGCCGGAGCAGCAGCACCAGAGTGGCCAGCCCGGCGAACAGGAAGATATAGAACATGAACAGCCCGTCGTCCTGCCGTCGGCCCAGCTGGTTGAACACCTTGGACATGGCGTCGGCGGTACCGTTGAGCAGCAGGGTCAGCACCAGCGGCAGCAGATACACCCTCTGTTCCGCCACGGCTTTGCCGGGCAGGCCGTTCATTACCACGGCAGCCGCCACTGCCAGCACCACGCCCAGCCCCTGCAACAGGGTGGGCCGCTCACCGAACAGCGTCACGGACAAAAGGATCGGCACCAGCACCCCCAGCCGGGTGAACACCGAGGAGAGGATCGCCCCGTTTTTGTGGATGCTGTAGCCGTTGGCCGCAAGGGACGCCAGATAGATCAGACCGGTGATGGCCCCCAGCCAGCAGGGGGTAGCATCGCCGCTGTAGAGCGTTTTGGGCTGCAAGGTGGCAAAGGCCAGCAGCGCGCAGGTGATGTAGTTCACAAAATACACCCCGTACGGGCTGCCGGTGTTCAGATATTTCAGCACCAGCGCCAGCACCGCGCTGAACAGCAGGGCCAGGAACAGAAAAAGCATCCGGGGGTTCCCCTTTCGTTTTTTAGATGTTTCACACTCTACTATATAACATCTTCGCCCCGAAGAAAAGCCGCCGGGCCCTGCTCCGCTCCATTTACAGGGGAAATCCTGTCCATTATAATGAAGGTGAAATCACAGTCAGACGGGGTGATTCCTATGTCAACCGGCAGAAAAACGCTTCTTTTCCGGGGCGCGGTCATCGCCGCCATCCTGCTGCTCTGCGCCGGGGCGGTTCTTTTTGCGGCAACCCGCCAGCGCCAGATTTCCGGCCGGGTCCTCCGGGCAGAGGGGGACGGCACATTTCTGGTCCAGTCCGAGGACGGCAAGCCCTTTTATCTGCTTGTATCCGACGAGACGTTTGTCTTTTCCTTTCTGGACGGGGTCGACACCCGGTCCTTCCGGGAGGGAAAAATGACCGATCCGGTGCAGGTGTCCGCCACGGTTGCAGGCCTTAAGAAACAGATAACAGGCGCAGACGGCACGACCGCGGCCGCCTGGCCCGCTGTTCAGGTGGAGGTGCGGGGGCGGCTGCAGCCGGAAGCGGTCACCCTGCCGGACGGCACCGGCGTACAGGTCTGGCAGTATGCCCGGGATACGGCCTACATCCTGGCGGACGGCACCGAGCTGCTGCGGGTGGATCCCCCCATCGGCCCCGGCAACGTTTACACCGGCGGCGTGTGGAGTCTGGACCAGCTGCCGCAGCAGGCGCAGGGGAAGATTCTTGCCTTCTATGAGGCGCAGGGACTTCTCTACGACGAGCAGGCCGAGCTGGAGCGGGCCTACGAGGCCTATTGCCGGTGGGAAGGCCCCGAGCCCTTTTCCGCCCACACCCTGGGCCAGGAGATCGGCCCCACCGCCTCCGGCGACCGGGTCATCTACTTTATGACGTCGGTGCGCAGCTCCGCCAGCGGGAACGAAATGACCGAACTGCGCCGGGGCGACGCCTTTGACAAAACCACCGGGGAACGGATCGAACCCGAGGCCCTGTTCACCAGCCCGCCGGAGGAGCTGGCCTCGAAGCTTCTGGACCTTGCTCGGATCACCGACCCGGCCCAGCGGGAGGCAATGACCGGCGCCTTTGATGCCGGGAACATCCTCTTTTTCCCGGAGAATCTGGAGCTGAGCTTTTCCCCTGGCAGCCTGCCCGGCCAGGAGTACAGCACCCTGATCGGCCTGGAATACGAAGAGGGGCTGCGGGATCTTCTGGTGGAAGGGGCGGTTCCCCACGCGCCGGACAGAGCCGGATGACCCGGCCATGCCGCCCTGTTACATTAAGCGAAAAGGGCGGCGCTCCGGCACCGGTCCGAAGCGATCCGCCTTGCCAGGGATTGCAAGGAAATGCGGGAGGTGTTTTTATGAAACCCCTGGAACGAAAAGCCGACAGGATTTTATTCGCACTCTTTCTCGGCACCTTTGCCGCCTACTGTGCGGTTTTTGTGAGCGCTTTTTCTGAGCTTCCTCTGAACATTTCCTCCCTGCATCAGGGTCTGCTTCTGTTCTCCCATTTTATCCCCGCGTTTTTTCTGGAGCTGCTGTTATGCCGCACCGCGGCGCTCCGGTGGCGGCTGCTGCTCCCGGCGCTCCCCCTGCTGGCGGCGGGCCTCTGGTTTTTGTCCGGGGCGGAGTGGTATGTGATGGCGTGGGTGCTGTTTTTGATCTGGTGCATTCCCCCGATTGCAGGCTGTGTGACGGCGCAGCTGGTCTTTGCAGTTTATCGCAGACGGAAAAAGCGGTAAGCCCCACCGGCGGCAAGGCAGTCTGCGTTTGAATTTTCTTAACGATAAAGGTATCGTGCAGAACTGTCCTTTTCCGTCGTTGCCTGCTCAACGATATGCCTTATCCATCTGCGCACAATAGAGGCAGTGGTCCTGATGCACGGTCCGCAGCTTTCCGCACCGGGCACACCGGTACTTCTCGTTCTGCTGCCGGACGAATTCCTCCAGACCATTGGCCTGAATGAAGGCCAGATTTTCCAGCATGCTCATGTGGTAGCGGGTGCGGTACCGCTTGTCCAGCGCCTTGAGCCGTTTGCAGGGATAACCGGCACATTCAAAGCAGAACGCGGTTTTGTGCTCGCATTGCCGAATCGAGCAGTTCTGGCAGGCCTTTCGCTCGCCGCCCTGCCCGCAGCCGTTGCAGGCAAGCCCCTTGCCCTGATAGGCCTGACACAGCGCGCAGTTCATCCCGCAGGGGGCCACAATTGGTTGCTGCAAAGTCATTTTCTTTTCTCCATAAACCACACAGTTTTTTCCTTAAAACATTTTGAGAAAACCGGGTGACGCCAAAGGCAACGAAGCGGCAGCCGCCGCAGCGGGATCGAGTGCCCCCGCTCTCAGAGCGCCAGGCTGACCGCGATCAGAAACATGGCGTAGTAGTAGGTCAACAGATTGGCCACGTGCACGGCAGGGTGCCTGGAAGGGTAAAAATACAAAAACAGAATCAGCAGATCCGAAATCCAGAACAGCACTGCCCCTGCCAGCACCAGAAAGCACCAGGGCTGGCCCATGCCAAAGGCCAGCTGCAAGCCCTTACCCAGCAGCGCCGAAACAAAGGCTGCGTAAAGCACCACCCAGGGGCGCATCCGCCCGGTCTGCATTCCCGGCATGCCGGACAGCACCACCGCGCTGCCGGCCCCCAGCACTGCGGCCAGCGGCACCGGCCAGCCCATGGGCTGCAGCCGGCACAGGCCCCACACAAACAGGCTGTGTCCGGCCAGAAAGGCCCCCAGTCCGGCCAGAAACAGGCCCGGACGGCGCAGGTCATTGTAGAGCGCCAGCACCACATCCCCCGCCACGCAGCACAGCAGCGCCGGCAGCAATCGCCAGAACGCTTCGGGACGGCTGCCCAGGGCCGCGCACACCGCCGCCACAACCACAAACAAAAGGCTGCACAGTGTTTTTTCGGGCAGATAACCCCGCCCCGGCAGGCGCAGCCGCCGCACCAGCAGCCCCAGGGCGGCGGTGTAGGCCGCTCCCATTCCGACGATATACGGTATGCTCATAGGCCGCGCCCCCTTTGCATTATTCCACCTTCAGTATAGGAAAAAAACGCCCGGCCGTCAATTTGTGCCCTGCCCAAAAATGCGGCAGAGCCTTTGGCTACCCTGCAAGGCGCCGGTTCCAGGGCCCTGCAGAAAACAGGACCGTTTCATCGGCAAAGCATATAAGGCTCCTGGTTCTTTTAGGCACCATTCTTTTGTTCCATCGTCAGTCCAGACTTTATAGTCTGGAGAGGCATCATACTAATCATGGAAGAACAGTTGTCAGGACAGAGAGTGGAAATACATTGCGCACAGATACCCTGACTGCCTGGGGTGTTGCCGTTCTCAGCAGATCTGAGATGAAAAAATCTATAAAAACGGTAACTTTTACAGCTTGAATATAGTATTATTATCAGCATAGAAATGTGTTTTCAGAGGAGTGAGAGGATGGACAAGCTATATAAAACAGTGCTCGCAACGGTGACAGCTGCTTCGGTACTCGTCTGCAGCGCCTGTGCGGGCGCTCCGGCAGCAGATCAGGTCCAGGACCCGGATGCCGGAAAAACATTGCCGGAGATGACAGAGAAGATTACCATACCTGCCTCGATATTTAAGTTTGCCAATACAGATATCGAGGACAACATGGAGGCTTTTGAAGATTACTGTACCGATGTAAGGCGTGACGGGGATGATCTAATTCTGGAAGTGACGCCGACGCAGAAAGAAGAACTTATAGAGATGTACGCCGGGTCCATTGACGATGTGCTGGAAGATATGGAGAAAGACGAACAGGGCTATTATGTAGAGGCGGATACCGATCACAGCCGTTTCATATATCATATCGACGAGAATATCGACGGTATTCTACAGGCAAAGATGCTGTTGACGATCACGACATCGGATGTCCTGACCGGAATCATGGAAACAGGGGATCCAAACTGGAGTGTCAGCGCAAAGATCGTGAACTGCCATACGGGGCTGACTGTCGGTGAAGGCACATTTCCGGACGGGAGCATCACCTTCGGGCCCGACGAATGGAAGGCCAGTTATGACGGCGGCGCATGGCTTGGTGCCAGACAGGAAGAGGTTATGGACATGACAGGCCTTACCGGGCCTTATGAGGAACTGACCGATACACAGAAAGGGGTCGTTACATCTGTCGTGCAGATGCTGGACTGGATCGAAGGGAAATATGAGCAGCAGTTTCATTATATATCCTACGCGCCGGGAGATGCCGTCGAGCAGGAACACCTAAAGGTGTATCCGGAACAGGGCGGTGAATCGGATGTTGTGACAGTGTACCGCACATATGAAAACGGCATGTACCGGTATGAAGACGATTACGGGGCGATCCTGATGCGCCCCGCCTATGAAGAGCAGGTACGCGCATTTGCAGAGCAGTATCTGCCTTCCGAAGGGATAAAGATATACACGGAGATAAAGAACGGCGGCAGCGGCGCGGCAGAAGAAGAAGCGATACTGAACGAGGTTTCCGCCGTGACGTATATTTTTATGGACGACGCCCTGTGTTCAGAACAGTACGAGGCGTTTCTGGAGGCTGTGCCGGACTGGCTGACGGAGAACTGTCAGGGCGTGCCGGCCGGGATCTATCTGCGCATGGCAGAGTCTGAAGCGTGGAAACAGATTGGCAGATCTGATTATGAGGATAAGCTCCGGGAAGATATCTATACCGAAGAGGCGGAGTGCGCGATATCCGGGAGCGGGAAAGTGACCGTATATTAGCTGAAAGGAAGAGAATTTATGAGGAAGGTATTACTGCTTATCGTATGCTGCGCCCTTGTATGCAGTTTGAGCGGATGCATCGTTTTCAGGCGGGGATCATCCAATGCATATCGTTCTGATAAAGAATTGGCGGATGAAATGATAGAAAACATTATCGGGTGCGCAGAGAAGGAAGATGCAAAAGCGCTGACGGGATTATTTTCGCAGTATGCCGGGGACAGTACGCTAAACTTAACGGAACAGGCGGAAGAATTCATAGAGTTTTTTCAGGGCGAATGTAAAAGCTGGAAAGGAAATGCAAGTTCCCATGAAAAAAGTGAACACGGAAAAATAACATGGCGGGAATTGAGAGGGCACTATTCGGTTATTACAGATGAAGCACAATATGAAATCGCATATATTTATATTCCTTTTTACAGAGAAGAACCGGATAAAGAAGGGCTTACTGCGATAGAGATCACTACGGAAGAAACTTTTAACAAGGATGAATTTCTCTGGAGTCTGGATCAGAAACCGGGTATCTATGTGACAGAAACCGGGGAAGAGACGTATTCGGAACAGAGGCTGATCACTCCGGAAGAACTGATCCGGGCGGCAGGACTTACAAAAGAACAGTACAGCAAAGTTGATCTGGAACAGTTTATTGAGGATTTTGACATCACGACAGAAGATGTGGATACGCTCAACATACCTTTGCTCCTGGAAGAATACGAACCGGAACGCAAATTCGGCATGTATGATGTAAGTTATCTCATTGAAGACGGCATAGAAGAACGCACATCTGATTTTACAGAAAATGTATATGCTGTAGCTTTTATGGAAAATAAGAATACAAGTACAGAATGTGTATATTATGATCTGCCGGACAGAAAAAGGTATCAAACGTCGGACGCGTATCTCTTTGATGACCTCTACCAGATACAGGGCGGATATTATGCGGACGGACAGCAGATCATTGAGGCGTTAGGCAAGTATGGTGTTTTTGGCTGGGAATCCGGAACGGGTGAAGAGGAAATTACAGATCCCCAGCATATGGTGCTGGCTGTATTATATGATGACGGAACGGTCTTCCGTGTAGAAGCGTCCGGCTTGTTGTCGCAGGCGCTGCCGGACGAATACGATGAAGTGAAAGAAATGCTTCTGTCAGGAGAATACAGCGGAAGTTAAAAAAGAGTTTTGTTTCAAAGGGGGACGCTATGGATAGAGTGTTTGAAGATGAATTTATGGATGCGCAGTCACGGATTATTTCACTATGTGTCGAATTTGCGGGGAATAGGACTGATAAAGTTTATTCCTATGGCTCTATCGAAGAAAGCAGTATTTCGTTCAATGCATTTTTCAAGATTGATGGTCAGATAAAAACAACAAATAATATAGCTGCCGATCCGGACGCGATATGGGATTTTCTGGATCTTGGGGAAACGGATCTTGAGAAGATAAGACAAATATGCATACATTACGAAAAACCTGTCCCCACGGAATTAAGAATGATTTATGACTGTAAAAGCGGTAAAATAGACACGGAATATAAGTATGAAAGTATCTGTTCCGCAAAGACGGGGACAGATTCAAGCGAGATTTTTATGAAGTGGTTAGATGAGGTTCGCCAAAGCACATGGAAGAGATAAAACAGCATTGTGAAAAAGTCATACAGATACTCCGTTCCGATTATAGTACGCAGTTACAGTATTCGGGAATAATCAAAAAAATATACGACGTTATGCTGCAGATCATATCCTGCGATAATGTTAATGAACTCCCGGATATCCACTGGAACAGCCTAGCGCGGTGTTTTGCTGACGAAACGACGGATTATCAAAGTCCTATACTCTTTGAGATAGATAAAATTGCGAAGCTGTCAGAGGGAAAATAATGAAACAGTTGAGAAAAACAGAATGGCGGAGAGGATACCCCATAAAGAAAAACCTTGCCCTGTGTGCATAGGGAGTGCTGGCGCTCGCAGGCTTCGCCGGGATACTGACGCGTCCGGAGAATATTCCGTCGCTGGCAGCGTGTGTTCTTGCATTGGCGGGCGCAGTCCTTTCGCTGCCGCGCCTGCTTGGATATTACAGAACTACATATCAGTGTCTGCCCGCTTTGAACCGGCGGCTTACAAAAAAAGAGCAGGAGGAGCTGCTCGAATGTGAAAATTTTGAGACGATCACCGAGTTAAAGTCAGGATCGCTGCGGCGGACAGATTTTGCTGAAAGTGCCTGCTGGCTCCGGATCAATGGAAGATATATCCCGAAAGAACTTGTGATCTTATGAGAATGACAGAGTTGTAGAAACTGAATTCTTGAAAAACATTCTTGAATCACATTTCGATACAGAAAGATATTTGCAGGAAACGGACGATAAAGTTATTGAGCAAGATTGAGTGATTTTAGGAGTGAGATTTATGAGGATTACAGACATTTTTGATGCGGTAAGAGACGCAACTTATTCGGACTTCCGGAAGTTTTATACAGGTGATCCGAATCTATTCCATAAGTATACAGGATTAAGTTTGTTTCAGTTACTGTTTGTCAATGACCACAACACAGACGAAAAAATAAAGATGATTCGATTTTTAATATCTGAGGGGGCGGATGTTAACTTTAAAAGTCCAAAAGATCAAAGAAATGCACTGCATATATTTTACTTTTCGGTTATGAGGCCCGATCCACAGTACATATTAAAAGTAACTCAGCTGCTGGTTGAGGCTGGGGTGAACATAAACGCCAAAGACAAATATGGGGCAATTCCACTTAATTATGCGATTACTGTTGTAAAGCTGCCGACAGAGACGGCTATGCCGGTATATCAATATTTAATAGATCACGGTTCAAATATCTATGAAAAAGACAATTTTGGGAAAGCATGCATTGATTATGCAAAGGAATTTTCATGGAGAAATGATCTTGTAAGTCTAATGGAAGGAACCGAATCATGAGCAAAGTGAGAAGAAAAATAACAAAATATGAGATCATTCTCTGTGTTCTTGTACTGGCGGTCATAGTTGCCGGTCTGCTTCTGCCTAAGACAGGAGAGCTGGTGTTACTGGATGAATTCTGCAATATATCCGTCATATGGATCGTGTGCATCTATGTGGTCGTGCGGGTCATACATAACTGGAAAACAGGGGAAAAAAGTAACAAAACAGCAGGAGTGATCATCGCGGTTTTCTGTGCGGCAGTCTGCATGTGGTTTACGAAGGATTTTGCCGCTGATCTGGCGTCGGGTACGAAGACGGTCACGCTGACAGATATAGAAGTAAGTGAAACACAAGCGCATACCAGCATTTTTTCGCATCATTATTATCTGATGGGGACGGATTCTCAGGGATTAAGGACCCGTGTGGAAATATCAGCAGATGACTATACGATGATGAGCCAGACAGGAAATGGAACTGCGGTTCTTGTGTATTATGAGCATACCGGACGGGCTGTGTCGGCACGCTGAGAGGAAGTTATTGCTACGACAGCATACTATGAATCTGGAACAGGAGATCATAAAGTAAGGAGGGATACCGATGGAAAAGGAGAATCTCATCTGCCCCATCTGTGGCCCGCTGGCGGCACAGACGAAAGAGCCTCTCAACGGTTCCTACCGCCAATATGACCAGATCCTTCGCAGGCTCATGGAACTGGAGCGGCAAGGCTGTATGGAACTGTTTGCCGGTGACTGCCCACTGGAGGATACCGATGCGGTGCTGGATGCCGAGCAGCATTATACCGTTTGCCACTATGTGCGGTGCCGCAGATGCGGCGCTCTCTATTTTGTGGGGGCCTGCATCCGGGGCGCACCAGTATTTCGGCAGGTGACGGACATCCGGAAGGAAAACCTTGGCACCCGGCTTTGGGGCCGGTGCGGGACCTGCTTTTCGCAGGGAAAAGGCTGAAACTGGTGTCAACGCGGATGTCGCAAAACTTTCCAGGAAAGTGCGCCTGGTTTGCCATGCGTTCATGAAAGAGGCCTGGATAAACCGGCCTTTTGCAGCAAAGCCAAAAGCCGCGGGAAAACCTGCGGCTTTTTTCATGTTCATACGCGAAAAAGCCGGTCGACCATTCGGTCGACCGGCTTGTTGGTTGCGGAGGCTGGATTTGAACCAACGACCTTCGGGTTATGAGCCCGACGAGCTACCAGGCTGCTCCACTCCGCGCTATTTCGTTTACCCTCTTGCTGAGTGCTTATATATAATAGCATACGGAACAGGGGTTGTCAAGCCTGTTTTTGAAAAAAATTTTCCTGCCCTCTCCGGCCCCGCCGGGGCGGCGTCCGGTTCATTCCACCGGCTCCGCTCCCACCTGGCTCAGATCGAACTCCACAATCTCGTCGCCGCTGGCCTGCTGGGCCATGCTGTCCGCCGGGGGTACGCTGGCTGCCTGAGGTGCGCCATCCGCCGAGGCCTCGGCCGCGCCTTCCCCGAAGCCCGCGGCGGTCTGGGCCGCCTGCTCGCTGGTCAGGGGCGCGGGGGTGGCGGCGGCTCCGGCCAGCCCGGTCACCTCGCCGGAGGGCTGGCTCAGCAGATACGCCCCCACCGGCTTTTCCTTATACACCAGCAGCACACACTGGCAGGTGTTCTGGCCGTCCGACCGGGCGGGGCAGTCCACCAGCCACTTCTCCACGGTTTTGCCCTTGCTGTCCTCAAGGTCGAAGCCGCTCTCCTTTACCACCGTGTTGAAGGCGGAAAAGCTTTCGTCCCATTTCTTGGGCACCTTCACCTTATCCACCGTGGCGGTGGTCAGATCCACCTCCAGCCCGAAGCCTTTGAAAAACGCGGCGATGTCCTCCGAGCCGGTGATTTTCTCCGGGATGGCGGCGGCGCCGCTCTGGGATGCCGGGGCGTTTGCCTCCAGCGCACTGTCCCCCGCGTGGATGAAGCCGCTCACCGCCAGCACCGCCCCCGCCAGCGCTATGCCGCACACCGCCGCGGCCCCCAGCCTGCGCAGGCCCTTTTTGCCCAACGTCAACACAAACATTCTTTGCACCCTCCTCTGTGAACTGCTCTTCGATCATGCGAAGCACTGGTCCATAACTATGCCGCACCGGGCCGGTTTATGCCCTGCCACGAATTTTTTGCGCCGCTTTCACATTTTGTCCACACCGCTCCCCTATTATGGTAATATAAAAGAGGTAATACCGCACAATTTCAGGTGGTGGAGCGCGCCGGAAAATTTTTTGTGATATGAACCAAAAAGCACAGCCAAGCCTTGGGTGGCTTGGCGAGCATTTTTGGAAAATAGCACGGAAAATTTTGGCGCGATACGCCGCCTGAGCCGGCAGGCGTGAATTGTGCGGGGTTACCTAAAGACAATACTGCGGGCCCGGGCCGCTTGCCCGCCCGCTTTACAGTAAATAACAGGAGGTAATCTTTTATGCCGAAAATCCTGATCGTAGACGACGAACCCCGCATCCGGGACCTGATCCGCGCTCATCTGGAGCACGAGAACTTCACCTGTGAGGAAGCCAGCGACGGCGGTGCGGCGCTGGCCGCCCTTTCGCTGGGCGGCATCGACCTGGTGATCCTGGACGTGATGATGCCCTTTGTGGACGGCATGACCTGCCTGCGGGAGATGCGCAGCCGCAAGATCAACACTCCGGTGATTATGCTCACCGCCCGGGGCGAGGAATACGACAAGCTGGCCGGTCTTGAGGGCGGCGCGGACGATTATGTGGTCAAGCCCTTCAGCCCCCGTGAGCTGGTGGCCCGGGTGAAGGTGGTGCTCAACCGCACCCTGCCCAAGACCGAGGCGGAGGGCGGCGTTTACACCTTCGGCGGCCTCACGGTGGACTCGGTGAGCCACAGTGTGAAGATCGACGGCCAGGAGGCCTCCCTCACCCCGAAGGAGTTCGACCTGCTGGTCTTCCTGGCCACCAACCGGGGCATTGCCCTCTCCCGCGAGAAGATTCTGCAGAAGGTGTGGAACTACGACTACTACGGCGAGGACCGCACGGTGGACACCCACATCAAGATGCTGCGCAGCCATCTGGGCCGCTACCGGGACGCCATTGTCACCGTGTGGGGCATCGGCTACAAATTCGACCCGGAAGCGGTCAAGTAAGGGGCGGCGCTCATGGCAAACACCAAACCCCATTTTCTCAGCCTGCGCTACCGGCTGATGATGTTCCTGTGCCTGTCCAGCGCCTTTGTGCTGATTCTGGTATGGGTCTTTGTGACCCAGTTCATGCAGCCGCTGTACAACCACTATATTTACAAGCATCTGCTGAACCAGGTGAACACGGTGGTGTCCATCATCGAGTCCTCCACCGAGCCCATCAGCACCCGCACCCTGCCCATCATGGATGCGCAGGTGAGCAGCAGCTTCGAGTCCTCGCTGCTTTCGGCCATCCAGAGCCGCAAGCTGGACGCCTCCAACACCTGCTTTGACCTGGCGGACTCCACCCTGCAGCATGTGACCGGCTTCGAGAACCTGTACCCCTGCCTGCTGCACGAGGCCTCATTCACCACCTCCATCAACGGCAAGACCTCGGTGTGGAACGGCAGCGTGGTGGAGAGCCTGCGGGCCACCGTGCTCAGCCAGGGCTACGTGAAAAAGGAGCTGGTGGTGGACAAGAACGCCTCCACCCGGCAGATGGCCGTGGGCCGTGTGGCCAAAAACGGCGACGAGACCTACTCGGTGATCTTCTGCACCAGTCTGGCCCGCATTGACGAGGCGGGCGTGGTGCTGGGCCAGCTGATGCCCTGGATTTTCCTGTGCCTGATGGCCTTCTCCATCGTGGCCTCCTGGCTGTTCAGCCGGTGGTTCACAAATCCGCTGACCAAGCTCTCCCACGCCACCCGCAAGCTGGCGGACGGTGACTACTCAGTGCGGGTAAACGTGCCCGAGACCGACGAGATCGGCCTTTTGGCGGCGGACTTCAACCACATGGCGGGCGAGGTGTCCCGTGCGGCGCAGCTGCAGCGGGACCTGCTGGCCAACGTGAGCCACGACCTGCGCACCCCGCTGACCCTCATCAAGGGCTACGCGGAGACGGTGCGTGATCTGACCGGAGACGATCCGGACAAGCGCACCGCCCAGCTGGACGTGATCGTGGACGAGACCGACCGGCTGAGCGGACTGGTAAACAGCGTGATGGAGCTTTCCAAGATGAGCAGCGGCACCGACAAGGCGGAGAAGGTACGGTTCGACCTTTCCCAGCTGTGTGAGGAGGTGGCCCAGCGGTACGAGGCGGTGTGCGCCCAGAACGGCTACACCCTCAAGCTGGAGCTGCCGGACCCGGAGACCGACTGCACCGTATGCGCGGACCCGGCCATGATGGAACGGGTGCTGCACAACCTGCTGGGCAACGCCATGCACCACATCGGGCCGGACAACGTCTTCATCCTGCGGGTGAACGTGCCGGAAAAGGGCACCGTGCGGGTGGAGGTGGCCGACCACGGCGCGGGCATCGCCAAGGAGGACCTGCCCTACATCTTCGACCGCTACTACCGCAGCCGCAGCGACGCGGGCAAGGCGGGCACCGGTCTGGGGCTTTCCATCACCAAGGCGATCCTGCAAAGCCACGGCTTCCGCTTCGGCGTGAACAGCACCCTGGGCGAAGGCTCCTGCTTCTGGTTCGAGGCAAAGAACCAGGACTGACCGCTTTTCCCCGTTTCCCATAACGCACAACGTCCCCCGCACCCGGAAAACCCCGGGCGCGGGGGACGTTTTTGTTTATCCGGCAGGCGTGGTGTTTTTCTGCAACAGGGCGGCCAGCTGCAGCACCAGCTCCTCCGGCGTGGGGCGCTCACCCCGGAAGGTCAGCTCCGCCCACAGCGGCGCAGCCCCATCGGCGGGATGGTCATAGGCCTGGTCGATGGCCCGCTGCATCTGGTCCCGCACCTCCCCTGGCGTAGTCCCGTTTTCCCGGGCAATTTTCTCCAGGATTTTTTCAAATTGCTTCATCTTCACTTCCTCCTTTTTTTCGAACGATATCCTGTGCTTTCGCCTTAGTATACTATTTTCCTCGAGTCGAAATCCCGTCTGCCCTGTCGACAAACAAAAAAGCGCCCGTTCCGGAAATTCCCGGAACGGGCGCTTTGCGCTTATGCGTTTACTTGTTCTTGTCGAACAGGTCCTTCAGGTTCTTGAAGAAGCCCTTGCGCTGCTCGTAGTTTTCGTCCTTGAGGGTCTCCTCAAAGGCTTTCAGCGCCTCGCGCTGGGCCTTGTTCAGCTTTTTGGGGATCTCCACGTTTACCTTCACGTACTGGTCGCCACGGCCGCGGCCGCCCAGGTACTGGATGCCCTTGCCCCGCAGCCGGAAGGTGGTGCCGCTCTGGGTGCCTTCGGGCACGGTGTATTCCACCTTGCCGTCCACGGTGGGAACCACCACGGAAGCGCCCAGCACCGCCTGGCTGAAGGTAATGGGCACGTTGACCCACACATCGTAGCCGTCCCGCTCGAACATGGGGTCGGGCCGCACGGTCACGATCACAATCACGTCACCGGCGGGGCCGCCGTTCACGCCCGCATCGCCCTGACCGCGCAGTGCAATGCTCTGGTCGTCGTTGATGCCGGCCGGGATCTTGACCTCCAGGGTCTTCTTGGCGCCCACCTTGCCGGTGCCATGACAATGGCCGCAGGGGGTGCTCACAATCTTGCCCTTGCCGCCGCAGCGGGAGCAGGGCTGACGCTGCTGCATGACCATGCCGCCCATGCGGATGTTCCGGTTCACATAGCCGGTGCCGTGGCAGTCCGGGCAGGTCTCGGGGCTGGTGCCCTTGGCCGCGCCGCTGCCGCCGCATTCGGGGCAGGTATCCTGCTTGTTGATGGTGATGGTCTTGGTGCAGCCGTGCACGGCCTCCATGAAGCTGAGCACCAGGCTCACCCGCACGTCCGCACCCTTGCGGGGGGCGTTGGGGTTGGCCCGGCTGCCGCCGAAGCCGCCGCCAAAGCCGCCGCCGAAGATATCACCGAAGATGTCGCCCAGGTCCACGCCGCCGAAGCCGCCGCCAAAGCCGCCGAAGCCGCCATTGAAGCCGCCCGCGCCGCCTGCGCCTGCGCCGTAGCTGGGGTCTACGCCCGCAAAGCCGAACTGGTCATACCGGGCGCGCTTTTCCTTGTCGCCCAGAACCTCGTAGGCCTCGTTCACTTCCTTGAACTTGGCCTCGGCCTCCTTGTCGCCCGGGTTCAGGTCCGGGTGATACTTTTTGGCCTGCTTGCGGTACGCTTTTTTCAGTTCATCGTCGCTGGCGTTCTTCGCAACGCCAAGGACCTCGTAATAATCGCGTTTGTCTGCCATAAATTTCTCACCTAAAAGCCCGCCGGGCGGGCCCCTCATGTAAAATCACTGAGGCGATACCGCATCATTCCAGATGGTGGAGCGCACCGGAAAATTTTTTGTGAGATGAACCAAAAAGCGCAACCAATCCTTGATGGATTGGCGAGCATTTTTGGAAAATATCACGGAAAATTTCGGTGCGGTACGCCGTCTGAGGCGTTCGCCGTGAATGGTGCGATGTTGCCTGAATCAGCAAAACCAGAAATTGCCGCCCCAGCCTGGGCCGGGGCGGCTGAGTATATTATTTTATACTTCTTTGAAGTCCGCGTCAACCACGCCGTCGTCGGGCTTGCCGCCATTGGCAGCGCCGGCATCCGCGCCGGGCTGTGCGCCCTGAGCAGCCTGAGCGTTCTTGTACAGCTCCTCGCTGATGGCATAGAACGCCTTCTGCACGGCCTCCTGCTTTGCCTTGATGGCCTCGGTGTCGGTGCCCTTCAGAGCTTCCTTCAACTCGTTCAGCTTGCTCTCCACTTCCGCCTTCTTGGAAGCGTCCACCTTGTCGCCCAGCTCATTCAGGGTCTTCTCGGTCTGGAAGACCAGCTGCTCGGCGCCGTTGCGGGTGTCGACCTCTTCACGCTTCTTCTTGTCCTCGGCGGCAAACTGCTCGGCCTCACGAACGGCCTTGTCGATGTCGTCCTTGCTCATGTTGGTGGAAGCGGTGATGGTGATGCTCTGCTCCTTGCCGCTGCCCAGATCCTTGGCGCTTACATGCACGATGCCGTTGGCGTCGATGTCGAAGGTAACCTCGATCTGAGGCACGCCACGGGGAGCGGCGGGGATGCCGTCCAGCTTGAACATACCCAGGCTCTTGTTGTCGGCAGCCATCTCACGCTCGCCCTGCAGCACGTTGACCTCAACGCTGGGCTGGTTGTCGGCGGCGGTGGAGAAGATCTGGCTCTTCTTGGTGGGGATGGTGGTGTTGCGCTCGATGATCTTGGTGCAGACGCCGCCCAGGGTCTCGATGCCCAGGCTCAGAGGAGTAACGTCCAGCAGCAGGATGCCGCCGACCTCCTTGTTCAGCACGCCGCCCTGGATGGCAGCGCCGATGGCAACGCACTCGTCGGGGTTGATGCCCTTGAAGGGCTCGCAGCCCATCTCCTTCTTAACGGCCTCCTGCACGGCGGGGATACGGGTGGAACCGCCCACCAGCAGAACCTTGCCCAGATCGCTGGGACGCAGGCCGGCGTCCTGCAGAGCCTTGCGCACGGGAGCCATGGTGCGCTCCACCAGATCGGCGGTCATCTTGTCGAACTGGGCGCGGGTCAGGGTCATATCCAGGTGCTTGGGGCCGGTGGCGTCGGCGGTGATGAAGGGCAGGTTGATGGCGGTGCTGGGCACGCCGGACAGCTCGATCTTGGCCTTCTCAGCGGCTTCCTTCAGGCGCTGGGCAGCCATCTTGTCGTTGCGCAGGTCGATGCCGTTCTCCTTCTGGAACTCGTCGGCCATCCAGTCGATGATGCGCTGGTCGAAGTCGTCGCCGCCCAGGTGGGTATCACCGTTGGTGGCCAGAACCTCGGTCACGCCGTCGCCCATCTCGATGATGGACACATCGAAGGTGCCGCCGCCCAGGTCGTAAACCATGATCTTCTGGTCGTTGTCCTTGTCAGCGCCGTAGGCCAGAGCCGCAGCAGTGGGCTCGTTGATGATACGGCGAACGTTCAGGCCCGCGATGGTGCCGGCGTCCTTGGTGGCCTGACGCTGGCTGTCGTTGAAGTAAGCGGGCACGGTGATGACGGCCTCGGAAACGGTCTCGCCCAGGTAAGCCTCGGCGTCCGCCTTCAGCTTGGCCAGGATCATGGCGCTGATCTGCTGGGGATTGTAGTCCTTGCCGTCGATGGAAACCTTGTAGTCGGTACCCATGTGGCGCTTGATGGAGCTCACGGTACGCTCGGGGTTGGTGATGGCCTGGCGCTTAGCCACCTGGCCGACCAGACGCTCGCCGGTCTTGGTGAAGCCCACCACACTGGGGGTGGTGCGGGCGCCCTCGGCGTTGGCGATCACAACGGGCTCGCCGCCCTCGATAACGGATACACAGCTGTTGGTAGTACCCAGGTCAATACCAATAATCTTGCTCATAATCTATTCCTCTCCTTCTCGAATCGTGTCAGAATGAAGTTAATTGTTTTTGTATGAAAAAGCCGTTTCGGCTTTTTGACTTATTCAGCCACCACAACGGTAGCATGGCGGACGACCTTGTCGCCCAGCTTGTAGCCCTTCTGGAAGACCTGCACCACAGTGCCGCTCTCCTGGCCTTCGGCCGCGGGCTGCTGCATCACGGCGCTGTGCACCTCCGGGTCAAAGGGAAGGCCCAGTGCGGGGATCTCCTCCACCTTGAGCACCTTGAAGGCGGCGGCCGCTTTGTCCAGCGTCATCAGCACGCCCTTCTTGTAGTTCTCGTCGGTGGTGGGGGCGTTGGCCGCCATGTCCAGGGTGTCCAGAATCGACAGAATCTGGCTTACCGCGAAGCCCACGCCGTTGTTGAAAGCGGCGTCCTGCTCGCGGGCCGACCGCTTGCGGAAGTTCTCATACTCGGCGGCGGTGCGCAGCAGCTGGTCCTTGGCGGCGCTCAGCGCTGCCTCAGCGGCCTGCGCCTGGGCCTTTGCGGCCTCCAGCTCGGCGGCCAGGTCCTTTTTCTTTTCCTTGCCGTGCTTCTTGTGCTCCCGCTCGGTGTTCTCCTCCGGAGCGGCGCCAGTCTCGGCGGCTTTGGTTTCCTCCGCCGGCTGCTCTTCGGGCTGCTGGGCGGGGTTCTTCATCTCTTCGCTCATGTATTGTCCTCCTGCGCCTTGCCGGCCATGCATTCGCCGAGCTTCAAGGCATAATATTCCAGAATGGGGATCAGCTGTTCAAAGGGCATTCGCACCGGGCCCAGCAGCGCAATGGCTCCCGTGAGCCCGCCGCCTGCCAGATACCGCTTGCCCATCACGCAAAGGCCGGGCATGGGGTTTTCCATATCCTCCCCCAGCAGCACCGAAGTGCGGCCGGTGGGCGGGGTGATGAACCGGCCCGCCTTTTCCTGATCGGCGAACAGCTCCAGCACGCCGGGCAAACAGCCTTCCAGCTGGGGCCAGCGCAGCAGATACTGCTGGCCCTCCAGATAGGTGCGCGCCTTGGCGGCTTCGCTCAGCAGCGCCGCGGCGGCCTGCACCACCGGGTACAGCGCCGGGCCCCGCTCGCCCATGCTGGCGGTCACGGAGGCCAGCCGCTGAGCGCTCAGGTCTGCCGGGGCGATAAATGCCAGGCCCCGGTTCAGGGCCATGGCAACCAGCTGCGCGTCCTGCCGGGAAAAGCAGGTTTCCAGCCGGGCCACCCGGGTTCGCACTCCGCCCGCGCTGGTCACGCCCAGCACCGCTGCGGAATAGCGGCCCACCTGCACCACCTCAAAATGGGCGATGCGCAGATCGTCGGACCGGGGGGTGGTGGCGGCCACCGTGTAGCCGGTGTGCTCCGCCAGCGCCTTGGCCGCGCCCTCTGCCAGCTTATCCGGCTCGTAGTCCAGCCGGGCGAACACCTGGTCGATCTGGGCCTTCTGGCGGGGGGTAAGACCCGCCCTGGGCTGCATCAGATGATCCAGATAATACCGGTAGCCCTTGGCGCTGGGCACACGGCCCGCGCTGGTGTGGGGCTGCTCCAGAAGGCCCAGCTTTGTGAGGGCGGCCATCTCGTTGCGCAAGGTCGCGCTGGAGACCGCCATATCCAGATACTGGCTCAGAAGACCCGAGCCCACCGGTTCGCCGCCCTGGGTATACAGGGCAACAATCGCTTCCAGCACACGCTGCTTTCGATCATCCATCGGCACAGGTCCTCACCTCTTTCGCTTATTGTTTTAGCACTCTATGTTCCCGAGTGCTAAGTCTATTTTACTCCATTTTATACGGCTGTCAAGGGGGTGCGCAAAAATTTTAAAAGTTTCATGCTTTGTTCACAATCTCCCGCCGGGGCGGGCAAAACAAAGGCTCCCGCGGCCGGTGCTGGCCGTGGGAGCCGGAAGGTTGGCGCTTCAGTCCTCCACCTGCTTTGCCAGGAAGGACGCTGCGATCTGCAAGGCGGCCTGCTCCGAATCATCGGGGCGGGCGCTCTTGTCGGCCGAGAGCAGCAGCACCGCCCCCGCCACATCGCCCCCGGCCAGCAGCGGGCAGGCGCCCAGAATGTGCTTGTCCGCCCCCTCGCAGGGGAAGACGCACTCCTCGGCTTTGCCGCTGTGCCAGAAGGGCTTGCGCCGGTCCATGATGCGCTCCAGCGGGATGCTCACGCCCCGCTCCTGGTAGTCCCGTTTGGACCCGCCCGCGGCGGCGATGATGCTGTCCCGGTCGCAGACCAGGGCGGTCAGGTTCAGCGCCTTGTTGAGCACCTCGGCATACTGGGCGGCAAAGCCCGCCAATTCGCCCATGGGGGAATATTTTTTGAAGATGACCTCCCCCGCGCCGGTGGTGAAGATCTCCAGCGGGTCCCCCTCCCGGATGCGCTGGGTGCGGCGGATCTCCTTGGGGATGACCACCCGGCCCAGATCGTCGATGCGTCTCACGATTCCTGTTGCTTTCATGGCAGACTCCTTCTTTGGATTGGTATTGTAATTCGTAGTATCTGCCAGAATTTCCAGTTTATGCACGCCGGAAGAAAAAAGGCCCCGGGCGGCAGCACGCCGCCCGGGGCCTTTTTGTAAAATCCGGTTTATTCCGCGCCCACCAGGCCGTTCCACAGCCGGTAGTACACGCCCTGCTTTGCCAGCAGGGTCTCGTGGGTGCCCTCTTCCTCGATGCCCTCGGCGCCCAGCACCAGAATGCGGTCCGCGTGCTGGATGGTGGTCAGCCGGTGGGCGATGGTCAGGGTGGTGCGGCCCTTGGCCAGCTGCTCCAGGCTCTTGCCCACCAGTACCTCGCTCTCGTTGTCCAGTGCGCTGGTGGCCTCGTCCAGAATCAGGATGGGCGGGTTCTTCAGAAATACCCGGGCGATGGAGATGCGCTGCTTCTGTCCGCCGGACAGCTTCACGCCCCGCTCGCCCACATAGGTATCGTAGCCGTTTTTCAGCTGGGTGATGAACTCGTGGGCCCCGGCCAGCTTGGCGGCGGCGATCACCTCTTCCCGGCTGGCGCCCACCTTGCCGTAGGCGATGTTCTCATACACGCTGCCGCTGAACAGGTACACGTCCTGCTGCACCACGCCGATGGCGCTGCGCAGGCTTTTCAGGGTCACGCTGCGCACGTCCTGATCGTCGATCAGAATGCGGCCGCCGGTCACATCGTAGAACCGGGGGATCAGGTTGCACAGGGTGGTCTTGCCGCCGCCGGAGGGCCCCACCAGGGCCACCTTCTCGCCGGGCCGGATGGACAGGTTCACATCCCGCAGCACCTGATTGTGGTCGTCCGGATATTCAAAGCTCACGTTCTCCAGCCGGATGGCGCCCGCCTTCACGTCCAGCGGCTTTGCGTCCGGCTCGTCGAAGATCTCCACGTCCGCGTCCATGATCTCGCAGAAGCGCTCGATGCCGGTCATGCCCCGCTGGAACTGCTCGGCAAACTCCACGATGCGGCGGATGGTGGCGATGAGGGTGGTCACATACAGCATATAGGCCACCATGTCGCCCGGATCGATCTTGCCGTACACCAGAAACAGACCGCCGGCCACGATCACCACCAGATACATCAGGCCGTCGAACAGGCGGGTGCTGGTCTGGAAGGCGGCCATGTAGCGGTAGCTCTGCTTCTTGATGGCCTGGAAGGCGGCGTTGTCCTTTTCGAACTTTTCCTTCTCCACTTCCTCGTTGGCAAAGGCCTTCACCACCCGCTCGCCCAGCAGGCTGTCCTCAATGCGGGCGTTCAGCTCGCCGATCTGCACCCGCTGGCGGCGGAAGGCCGCCCGCATCTTCTGGTTGATGATGGTGGACACCACCGCCATCAGGGGCACGCAGGCGAAGAGGATCAGGGTCAGCGCCACGCTGGACTGGCACAGAATCACGAAGGAGGCGGCGATCTTGATGGCCGCGATGAAGAACTCCTCCGGGCAGTGGTGGGCGAACTCGGTCACATCGAACAGGTCGTTGGTGATGCGGCCCATGATCTGGCCCACCTTGGTGTTGGAATAATAGGTATGGCCCAGCCGCTGCAGGTGAGCGAAGGCGTCCCGGCGCATGTCGGTCTCCACATACACACCCATCACATGGCCCATATCCGCCATATAATAGTTGGCCGCGCCGTCGATGAGCCGCAGCACCAGATACAGAGCGCCCAGCTGCAGCACCACCTGGGCGGTGAGGGCTGCCAGGTCGGTGGTGGCGGTGTTGGTCAGATAGCGCATGATCAGCGGCAGCACCATATCGCACAGGGTGGTGAGGGCTGCGCAGAACAGATCCAGCACAAGGATGCGCCGGTACTTGCGCAGGTAGGGCCAGAAGCGCCGCATCAGGCCCTGCTTATTGGCTTTGGTTTTCATAGCGTTTTCCATCCTCGGTTCTCGTTTTGGTCAATTACACACAAAAGCGAAGAGATCTTTTTGGGGATCTCTTCGCTTTTTATGTAGGATCAGCCCGCCGTGGCTGCTTCGCTGCCGGTCTCTTCCGGAGCGGGAGCCGCGTTTGCGGGGGTGGAGTTATCCGGCACCGTCACCTCGGGCACGCTGTTCACAGGGGCCTCCGTGGGTGCGGGCGGCTCGGTGGGTGCAGGAGGAGCAGTGGGTGCGGGCGTGGGTGCCGCGGTGGGCGCCGCGGTGGGTGCTGCGGTGGGTGCCGCAGTGGGCGCTGCGGTAGGTGCCGCGGTAGGTGCCGCACTGGGTGCCGCCGTAGGTGCCGCGCTGGGCACGGCAGTGGGTTCAGCCGTGGGTTCGGGCGATGCGGTGGGCTCCGGTGTCTCGGTGGGCTCAGCCTCCACCTGCTCGAAATAGGCGGTGATGATCACGCCGTTGGCATCCGCGTCGCCGGGTACCGTGAAGGTCAGGCTTTCGCCGCTGCCGCCGGTGCTGCCGATGCTGGCACCCCAGCCCGCGAAGACCCAGCCCTCATCGGGCACAGCGGTCACGGTGGAGCAGGTGCCGCCCTTGGCAACCATCTGACTGGTGGCGCCGCTCAGGCTGCCGCCCTCGCTGCACACAAATTCCACCGGCACCTTGGTGCTGGTCTGGCCGTTCTCGCCCCGCACCGCGATGGGATCGCTGGTGATCAGGTTCGGGGTAACGCCCTGCACCTCCGGCACCTTGTTCAGGGGCTTGGGCCGGGTGTCCTCGGTGATGTAGGCGTGGGTCTGAATATACTCAAACAGAGCACGCACGCCCTTCTGGCTCAGGTGCACGCCATCGCTCAGGGTGTAGTCGGTCTTGGCCCAGCCGGTCTCGGGGTCCTCCAGAGCCTGGCTGCTGTCCAGATACTTATAGCCCTCCTCCTCGCACATTTCCACAATGGCGCTGTTGAAGGCGTCCACCTGCTTCATGCTCAGGGCGGTGTTGCTGCGCTGTTTGTCCAGCGGGGGGATGGCGTTCACGATGATATCCGCATAGGGGTACGCCTCGTGGATGGCGGCAAGGCCCTCCTTGTACTCCTCAATGAAGGTATCTACGCTCATGGTCAGGTTGTTGGTGCCAAAGCCGATGATCACCCGGCGGGGCTGCATGATCTCCACCGCCGCGGGCATGGTCACCGCGGAGGACCGGCCCACGAAGTTCTCGCATTTCAGGCTGGTGATCTGCTGCACGCCCATGCTCACCACGCCGATGTTGTTGTCGATGGTGGTGTAGGAGTCTTCACTTCCCTCGGGGCCGTAGACCATGTAACGCACGGTGTTGGAGTCGCCCAGGAACAGCGTCTCGTCCAGGTATTCCTGGCCGGCGTCCTCGGTCTCGGGCAGCACGGTGCCCTTGTAAGCTTCCACATCCACCTTGTCGGCGGTAGCGTCGTAGGAAGCGTCGCTGGCGGGCTCGGACCAGCTGGAGCCGGAGGTGGAAGACTTTCCGCCCAGCACCGTGAACCACACCACGATGGCCGCAATGGCCACGATAATCAAGCCGCAGACGGCCGCCAGAATGGGCAGGGCCGCCGGCTTCTGAAGCAGCGCCCGCAGTTTTCTCTGCCAGGGCGCAGGTTTACGATTGGATGCCACGATTCGTTCACCTTTCTTTTTTCAGTCGGGAAAATTACTCGTACCTATCTATTTTACACCATTTTACCCACCAGCGCAAACCATACGGCGAAAAAACGCCTTTCTACGCAAATTTTTCACCTTTTTTGCCCGAATTCCGCGTCCTGCTCCCACACAGGCACAAAAAAGGCGGAGAATCGCCCTTCTCCGCCTTTTTCCTTGCATTCAAACCAGCAGCTCCAGCCGCCCCGGCTCCACCCGGATGTCCGCTTCCGTCACCTGGGGGCTGGCCTCGCCGTCCAGCGTCCAGCCGGTGGGCTCGTCGAATACCGCCCGCACCCGCTTTGCCTGCAGCAGATACAACAGCTCGCCGTCCGGCTTCTGGCTCATCAGGCACGTCACCAGCCGCCGGGCCTGGGGCAGGGTCTGGGGCTTGCGCAGAATCATCACCTCAAACAGGCCATCGTCCAGCTGCACCGCGCCCTGCTCCGGCACCGCCATGCCTCCGATGTAGCGGGAGTTGCTCACCGAGCAGTACCAGAATTCGCCCTCCAGGGTCTCGTCATCCACCTGAATGGTTGCCTTCCAGCCCTGGGAGAGGTCCAGCCGCAGCACACCCTCCAACACATAGGCAAAGTGACCCAGCAGATTCTTGGTGGCCTGGGGCGTCTGGTAGGACACCGCCGTGAACATGCCGAAGGCCGCCACATAACAGAAGCGACGCTCGTTGAACCGGCCCAGGTCCAGCGCCTGCGGCGCGAAGCGTCCAATGCCCGCGCAGTTTTCCTCCAGCGGGCGGCGCAGCCCCGCCGAGGCGGCAAAGTCGTTGGTGGAGCCAAAGGGCAGATAGCCCACCGGCAGCGGCCGGGGCAGGGCCATCACGTCGTTCACCGTGTAGTGCAGGGTGCCGTCGCCCCCGCAGCAGACCACCGCGTCGAACCGGTCCGGATATGCCGCCAGCAGCTCCGGCGCACCCGGCCCCTCGCCCACCGGGCAGGCGGTGACCAGGCAGCCCGCCCGGGTCAGCCCGGTAATGATGGGCTCCAGCTCCTGGGCCACCCGCCGCTTACCCGCGGCCGCATTGTAGATCAAAAGCACCTGACGCGCTGTGTTCATGTTTTGCCCTCCGTTTCGCGGCACCGTGGCCGCCCGCGCCCCGCGCGGCTTTAAGGCAACACCGCACAATGCACGCCTCGCGGCTCAGGCGGCGTATCTCGCCAAAATTTTCCGTGCTATTTTCCCAAAATGCTCGCCAAGCCACCCAAGGCTTGGCTGTGCTTTTTGGTTCATATCACAAAAAATTTTCTGGCGCGCTCCACCACCTGGAATTGTGCGGTGCTACCTCTTAAATGCACTATTTATTGTATCGCGGCGGGCAGGTAAAAGTCAAACGAGGGCCGTCGAACAAACAGAAAGGGGCCGGGGAGATGCTTCCCCGGCCCCTCGATTTTCCTAAGATTCAGCACAGCAGCTGCTTGCGGAACAGCCCCGCCCGCTTGAGGGCCGGACGCAGCGCCCCGGCCAGAATGACCGCCAGCAGCACGCCCGCGCCTGCGTTGATCAGGCTGCTCAGCAGCTTGGTGACCAGCTGCACCTGCACCGCGCCCAGGGTCTGCCGCTCGATGAAATACATCATGATGAAGCTCTTGCCCAGATACAGCACCACATAGGTGAGGGTGCCCGCTACCGCGGCCGCGATGTCCCAGGCGCGCTGAGCTGCCGGGCTTTTGCCCATGCCCTTGCGGGCGATGAGACCGGCCACAAAGCCGATGAAGAACTTGGTCAGAAAGGTAATCCAGCTCTCGGCAATGTACAGGGGGTTGGTGAAATCGAACAGCATGCTGCCCATGCCGCTGGCAAGGCCGCCCACCCAGGGTCCGAACAGCAGGCCGGTCAACGCACAGAAGCCGTTGCCCAGATGCACCCGGCTCACATCGCCGATGGGAATCTGCATCCAGCTGGACGCGAATACCAGCGCGCTCATCAGGCCGAACACTGCCAGCCGCTGCACGCTCCAAAACTTCTTTTCCATAGATATGCCTCCCGGCGGGGCGGGCTGTTTTGTATCAGAAGCAGCACCGCATCCTTCCCGTCCTGCGGAATCTGCGGTATGCCTTGACTTTTTGCGCCCCGTTCTCTATGCTCATATTATACCGGATTCTGACCCCATGATAATATCCAGAACGCAACTTTTTTATGGGGTCAGTTTTACCACTTCACTAAGCAAAAGAGAGGAGTCTGCCGTATGTTCCAGCTTTCCTTTGCCGCCCGGGAGGGGGACGGGCCGCTGTATGACCAGCTGTACCGGGCCATTGTGGCCCAGATCCGCCAGGGGGAGCTGGCCCCCGGCGAGCGGCTGCCCGGCAAGCGCAGCCTGGCCGAGGAGCTTTCGGTGAGCGTGAACACGGTGGACACCGCCTACCAGCTGCTGGTGGCGGAGGGCTACCTGGAAGCCCGGCCCCGGTCCGGTTTTTTTGTGCAGCGCTACACCGGCCCCAAGACCGCCCTGCCCGGCCCCGCGCCCGCGCCCCGGCCCGCCGATGTGCCGGTGTGGCGGTATGACCTTTCCACCGGCGGCATCGACACCGCTCTCTTCCCCTTCCGCACCTGGGGCCGCATTCAAAAAGAGCTGCTCTACTCCCAGCCCCAACTGCTCACCCGGGGCCATCCCCAGGGGGACGAGGACCTGCGGCAGGCCATTGCGGATTACCTGCGTGCCTACCGGGCGGTGGACTGCGCGCCGGACCAGATCGTGGTGGGCGCGGGGGTGGAGTACCTTTTGGGCCTGCTGGCCCGGCTGGTGGAGGGCCCGGCCGCGGTGGAGGACCCGGGCTACAGCCGCACCCAGCGTATTCTGCACAGCAGCGGCATGGACTGCCTTCCGGTGCCGGTGGACAAGCAGGGCCTTCAGGTGGACAAACTGGCCGAGACAGGCGCCCACCTGGCCTATGTGACCCCCAGCCACCAGTTCCCCACCGGCGCGGTGATGCCCGCCGGACGGCGGGCGGCGCTGCTGCAGTGGGCGCTGGCCGAGCCGGGGCGGTACATCATCGAGGACGACTACGACTCGGAGTTCCGGTTCGAGCTGCGCCCTCTGCCCAGTTTGCAGGGCATGGCGGGCAGCGGCGGGCCGGTGGTGTATCTCTCCACCTTTTCCCGCAGCCTTGCCCCCAGCATCCGCATTGCCTACATGGTGCTGCCCCGGGGCCTGCTGGACCGCTTTGAGGAGGAGTTCGGCTTTTACTCCTCCACCGTGAGCCGGTTCGAGCAACAGACCCTGCGGGTATTTTTGCAGGAGGGCCACTTCACCCGGCACCTGGCCCGCTGCCGGGGCAAATACCGCACCCGGATGCAGGCTCTCACCGGCGCGCTGGACGCGGCCTTCGGGCCGGGACGGCTGCATTTTTCCGGTCAGCACACCGGTCTGCACCTGCTGATTCAGGTAAAAAACGGCCCGGGCGAAGCGGAGCTGGTCCGTCTGGCCCGGGCTGAAGGGATACGAATCACCGGCCTTTCGGAATACTGCACCGCCGCCTCCTGCCCGCCCAACACCCTGGTGGCGGGCTACGGCGCGCTGGCGGAAGAGCAAATCGAGCCCCTGGCCGCTCTGCTGGCCCGGCTCTGGGACTGAACCGCTTTCCGGTTACCCCAGCGCCCCCGCCGGGGCTCCGCTCACCGGCGGCAGCGTGGGGCTTGGCGCCGGGGTGGGGCTGGCCGAGGGCCGCGGGGTTGCGCTTGCCGGTGAGGCCGTCTGCCCCGACGGACTGGGCGCCGGACTGGCCGAAGCGCCTGCCGAGGGGCCGGGCGTGGCCAGAGCCGGGCTTTCGCCGGGCTGCTGGCGCTGCACAAACCAGCTGCCGGCGCTGGCTATGCTGTCCTCGGTGAATTCGTAACGCTCCCCGTCCTCACCCCAGCGGCCGGGGATGACCTCCATCTCCACCTGGGCCTGCTGGCGGGCCAGCCAGTTCAAGGTGTCCTGCAGGTCGTACAGATCGGTGAGGGTCAGGTCGGAAAGCAGGGTGCTGCTGGCCTTGCGCAGGCCCTCGATCAGGGTGGTGGCAAGGCTGGGCAGCTGCTGGCGCAGGGCCGCGTCCCACACTGCGCCCCGGATGCGCTCCAGCCGGGCGGGCGGCACTCCCTCCCCCTCCAGCTTTGCCAGAAATTCCGAAGCGCTCTCCGGCGCAAGGCTCACCACCGGGTCCTCGCTCAGGCCCAGAGCCGCCAGCTCCTGGGGCTCCAGCAGGCCGGTCAGATTCACCCGGGGCGGCTCCATACCGTTCCAGGCGGTGGCAAGGCTGGCCGGGGCGATGGCCAGGTACCGGTCGATCTGGATGTTCAGCGTCTGGCTCAGCAGCTCCGCCGCCCGGCCGGGCCCGGCGCTGGCATAGCTGTCCCGCAGAAGGGTGGGCCCGCTGGGGGCGGACACCACACTGGCCGCGGGCACCGGGCAGACTCTTATGATATTGTTCACACCGTCCAGCCGCAGCAGCACAAAGCCGGGCTGTTCGGCGGCCACCGCCACGAAGAGAGTATGGTCGTTTTCCTGGGTGGGGCTGCCAATCGGCACCCCGCTCTGGGCGATCTGGGCCGGGGCGGCGGTGCTGCGCTGCCACAGACCGTACAGCACAAAGCCCCCCAGCAGCGGAATCAGGATGGCCAGGGTGAGAAAAAACGAAAGCCAGAAGGCCTTGGGGCCGTTTTGCATGCACATCGCTCCTTTTCATAAACTGCGCATACAGCATGGGCCATTTGGGCAGAATCTATACCAGAAGGAGGCTTTGCCATGAAAAAACAGGACCCCACATCCATCCCGAAAGCGGCACAGCAGGTGCTGAAGGCCGCCCGCCCCGCCAAGGACGACCCGGAGGGCAGCTACACCGGCATGCCCGCCATCCCCGGCGAGATGCCCCAGCAGGACGCGGACGATCTTTGAGCGCATAAGAAAAGGACCGATGCAAACGCATCGGTCCTTTTTGCTTGCTTTTGGGGTTGGTGCTTACTTCAGCACGGCGGCGGCGAAGTCGCGGCCGTACTGACGGGCCTCGGCCAGCTGAGCGTCGCTGGGCTTGAAGCGGATCTTCAGGCCGGGCAGGGGCTGGCCCAGCTTCAGGGCCTCCATGCGGGCGGTCAGGTTGGGAACCGCCTCGCCGCTCCAGCCGTAGCTGCCGAAGGCAGCGGCGGGCAGGCCGCGGTGGATGATGGGGTTCAGGCCCACCAGCATCTCGTAGATGGGAGGCAGAGCGTCGCCCACCAGAGTGGGGCTGCCCAGCAGGAAGCCGTCGGAGGACTGCAGCGCAGCCTTGGCAGCGGCGTTGTCGTCGGTGACCAGGTCAAACATCTGGATGTGCTGCACGCCGCCGTCCTTCAGGCCTTCGGCGATGGTCTCGGCCAGCTGCTTGGTGTAGCCGTAGGCGGAAACATAGGCGATGACCACATTCCGGTCCTCGGGGGCCTTCTTCACGGGGGTGGCCCACTTGCGGTACAGGTCGAAGTAGTGCTGGATGTTGGTGCGCAGCACGGGGCCGTGGCCGTTGCCGATAAACTCGATGTCCAGATCCTTGATCCGGTTCAGAGCCTTCAGCACGAAGGGCTTGAAGGGGCCCATGATGTTGTCGAAGTAGTACTTGTAGGCAGCCTCGAAGTCGCCCTCGATCAGGTCGTTGAACACCCGGTCATCGGCATAGTGGCAGCCGAAGGAGTCCACGGTGAACAGAGCCTTGGCCTCGGGGATGTAGGTGTACATGCTGTCCGGCCAGTGCAGGAAGGGCACGCTCAGGAACTCCAGATGCATGCCGCCCAGGTCGATCTGATCCTTCTCGGTCACGGCCTGGCTCTTGAAGGGATGGTTCACGATCTCCTTCAGGAAGGTCAGGGCGGTGGCGCTGCCCACAACGGTGGCATTGGGAGCCAGGGCCAGCAGCTTCTCCACGCCGCCGGCATGGTCGGGCTCGGTGTGGCCCACCACGATGTAGTCGATGGTGGCGGGGTCGCAGACCTCCTTCAGGTTCTCCAGGTACTGGTCGAAGAACTTGGCCTTTACGGTCTCGAACACGGCGGTCTTCTCGGCGCCCTTCACCACGTAGGCGTTGTAGCTGGTGCCGTACTCGCTGTACATCACGATGTCAAATACGCGCAGATCCGGGTCCTGTACGCCGACCCACCAGATGTTTTCCTTAGCCTGTAATGCTCCCATTGTTCTGTCTCTCCTTTATCGGGCGGGCTGGCCGCCTTGTTGATATGATTTGCCGTGCGCGCCGCGGCCAACGGCCGCTTTGCGCTTCCTCAGGCAGCACCGCATAATTCCGGGTGGTGGAGCGCGCCGGAAAATTTTTTGTGATATGAACCCAAAAGCGCAGACAAGCCTTGGTGGCTTGGCGAGCATTTTGGGAAAATAGCACGGAAAATTTTGGCGTGATACGCCGCCTGAGTCGGCAGGCGTGAATTGTGCGGTGTTGCCTCTATTAAAATACACCTTATTATACGGCGAATAAAAGCACCTCTGCGTTGCAGCGGCAACAAAAATGACTCTTTTTTATCAATCCCGCCGGTCGTAGCGCAAAAAGCGGAACCCGATGGGGGTTTCCAGCCGCTCCAGCTTAGCCAGACGGGCGCTGCCCTCGGCGGGGGTCTTCCAGTAGTAGGGGGTCATGGCGAACAGATCGCCGATGGCTTGCCCCTCCACGGTGATGCTCTCCTCCACCCGGGTTTCCCCGGCCAGGGCAAAGCCCTGGTAGTCCACCTGCTGGCAGGGGTTTTCATAGGGCTCGTCGTAGAGCACGTCCTTTAGGCCCATCAGGTGATCCGCGGTGGGCACCGCATAGATCAGGGTGCCGCCGGGCGCGAGACAGCGGTGGAATTCCTCCCCTGCAAAGGGGGAAAAGATGTTCAGCACCACATCGGCCCAGCCGCTTTCCACCGGGGCGGCGAAGCTGCTGGCCACTGCAAACTGTGCGCCGGGCAGCTTACGCTTTGCCGCCAGCCGCACCGCGGCCTTGCTGATGTCGAACCCGGCCAGCCGGAAGGGCAGGCCCTGCCGCTCCAGCTCGGCGCAGATGGCTTCGTCGTAATAACCCTCGCCGCAGCCTGCATCCAGAATGTGCAGCACGCCGCCCTTTTTGCGGGCCAGTTCGGCGCACAGCCGGGCCAGCTCGGCGGCGAAGGGGGCATAGCCGCCCCCGTTCAGAAATCGGTTGCGGGCGGCCACCATCTCCTTGCTGTCGCCGGGGGCTTTGGTGCGCATCCGGCTGGCCAGCAGCAGGTTCACATAGCCCTCCTTGGCCTTGTCGAAGCTGTGGTTCGCCGCGCAGCGCACCGCACCGCCGCTCTCGCTCAGGGGCTTGCCGCACACCGGGCATACAAAGCCGCTCATTCCTCCGCCTCGCCCTCGATGGGCTCGGAGAAGCCGCCGTGGCTCTTCATGTACTCCTCAAAGCTGGCAAACTTCTGAGCCGGAGGCTTGCGGGAGATCAGCAGCAGGCCCGGGTCCTCGTCCTTAAGCGGGGCTGCCTGACGGGGCTGCTTTTCCGCACGGGCGGGCTTTTGCTGGCCGCGGCCGGAATTCCGCTGGCTCTGCTTTTGCTCGGGGCGGGCGGCGTTCTTCTGCTGGCCGCGGCCGCTCTGGGCCTTTTCCCGGCCGGAAGCGGCCTGCTTTGCGGCCTGCTTTTCCGCCGGCCGGTCATTGCGATCATTCCGATCATTGCGCTCGGGGCGTTCGGGGCGCTCCTCCCGCTTTGCATTTTCCTGGGCTGCTGCTTCCGCAGCCTTGCCTGCCGCACGGCGACGGCGGCGGCGGCGCTTTGCACTGGCCGAAAGGGGCTGGCCAGCCTGGGTGTTCTTTTCTTCCACGATGCTAACCTCCTGCTGTTTTTCAGGCGCTTTGACGGCCTGCTTTTGTTCGGTTTTGGTTTTTTCTGCCCGCTGTTCGGGCTTTGCTTTTTCCCGCTCTATGCGGGGTATGGCCCGGGCCGGGACCTCCGGGACCGGGCGTTCGCCCAGGTCCGGCAGCTCCAGCACCGGAATCTTTTTCCGGTTCAGCTTTTCAATGCCCGCCAGGTACTCCTTCTCCTCCGGGCTGCAGAAGCTGATGGCCACGCCCTCAGCCCCGGCCCGGCCGGTGCGGCCGATGCGGTGCACGTAGGTTTCGGGCACCTCGGGCAGGTCAAAGTTGAACACATGGGAAAGCTCGTTGATGTCGATGCCCCGGGCGGCGATGTCGGTGGCCACCAGAGCGCGGATTTTGCCCGCCTTGAAGCTTTCCAGCGCGGCCACACGGGCGCTCTGGCTCTTGTTGCCGTGGATGGCCGCCGCCCCGATGCCCTGCTTGTTCAGGAAGGTGGCGATGGCGTTGGCCCCGTGCTTGGTGCGGCTGAACACCAGCGCGCTGGTCACCGACGGGTCGGCCAGAAGCCTGGCCAGAAGCCGTTTTTTGTCCGGCTTGTTCACAAAGTAAAGGCTCTGCCGGATGCGGTCCACGGTGCTGCTCACCGGGTCCACCTTCACGGTGACCGGCTTTTTCAGGATGCTGTTGGCCAGCTGCTCAATCTCCTTGGGCATGGTGGCGCTGAACAGCAGGTTCTGGCGCTGGGCGGGCAGATGGCGGATGACCTTTTTCACGTCGTTCACGAAGCCCATGTCCAGCATCCGGTCCGCCTCGTCCAGCACGAAGATCTCCAGCCGGCTCAGGTCCACGTGGCCCTGGCCGATCAGGTCGTTCAACCGGCCCGGGCAGGCGGTGAGCACGTCCGCACCGCGGCGCAGCGCGTCCACCTGGGGCTGCTGGCCCACGCCGCCGAACACCACGCAGTGGCTCACGTTCAGGTACCGGCCGTAATTGGCGAAGCACTCGTCGATCTGCAGCGCCAGCTCCCGGGTGGGGGTCAGAATCAGCGCCCGCACGCCCTTGTGGGAGGGATGGCTGGCGGCCAGCCGCTGCAGAATGGGCAGCGCGAAGGCGGCGGTCTTTCCGGTGCCGGTCTGGGCGCAGCCCAGCAGGTCGTACCCGGCCAGCACCGGCGGAATCGCCTTGGCCTGGATGGGCGAAGGGGTCTTGTAGCCCTGTTCCTCCACTGCCTTGAGCAGCGGGCGGGTCAGTTTCAGTTCGCTAAAATTCATAATCCTCCAAAAATCGCTTTCCTAAAAGGCGGCACCGCACCCGTTCTCCGGGCGCGGTCCCTGCTTGAAACAAGCCGGGGCGCGGCGCTTTCAGCGGATGCGCCTGCACTCCAGCTCGTATCGCTGCTGCCGGGCCGCAAGGGGCGCAAACAGCCCCAGGGGCAGAAAATCAGCCCCCGCAAGGCCCCGGAACAGATCCTCATTTGTCTCACTCAGCAAAATGCCGGTGTTGCCGTCCGCCGCCAGCTCCCGCAGCTCGGCCTCATCGGCCAGCCGGTCGGTAAAGCAGGCGGGGTTTGCCTGCAGGTAATCCTGCAAAAAGGCCTCCAGAAGGCCAGCAGCCAGCGGCCACCGGCCGCCGGTGGGCCACACCTTTCGCTGCCAGGCCCCGTACACAAAGCACAGCGGGCGAAGGCTTTCCGGTGCGGGGCTGTCCTCCAGACGCACCCCCTGCCCGGCGCACCAGGTTCGGAAGGCCGCCAGCAGCGGCAGGCCCTGCACCCCCATCACCAGCCGGTGGGCGGGGGCAAGGCGCAGGCCGGGGCTCTGGATGCTGCACACCTCGGCCAGGCAGAACCGGGCGGGATGCTCTTCCCGCTCGGCTTCGCTCAGTTCTTCTTTGACCAGCATCCAGAAGGCCCGGGCGGCGGCCAGGTCCTCTGCGCCGCTCACCGGGGCCAGCAGCGCCGCGCCTTCGGGCGCTTTTTCCGCGTCGAACAGCGCCGCCAGCGCGTTCAAACGAACGGTGTCCTCCACCGCCCAGCCCTTCACGCTGCCGCCGCCGTAGCACAGATTCCCCTCATAGAGGGGCTCTTCCTTTTGTATGTCCGCCAGGGGAGCAAACAGCTCCGCCTCGCTTTTGTCCGCTGCCAGCAGAATGTGGCTGCTCTGCAGCGCCGCGTCCTCCCAGCGGTCCAGCCGGGGCAGCACCTGCCGGGCGGCCAGTGCCTCGGGCGCCCGCACCGGGGTGCGGCTGCCCTGGGCAAAATCGTATTGCTCCAGGTCCACCAGGCCCACCAGGCCCCGGCGCACCCGGCCATCGGGCAGGATGCGCTCCAGATAGACAACGCCATTCGCCGCCCGCGTCAGGGTCTCTTCCGCCTGCTCCATGGCCGCTTTTGCTGCGGCCAGCCGCTCCCGGGTTTCCACCCGCTGGAGCAGCGCGTCCGGCACCAGCAGCCGCATGATGCCGGGGGCGTTCTCTCCCCGGGCCTCCAGCTCCTGCCAGCTCTCCCGGCTCAGCGCGCCAGCCGAGGGGCAGGCCCACTGCTCGGGGCGAATGGCCTTGCCGGGCAGCAGCAGTTCACCGGGGCAAAAGCAGGGCTGGCTCATTGGCCCGCCTCCACTGCAAACACGTCGCCGGTGCGCACGCCCACATAATCGCAGCCTGCGGCCGCAGCCTTGGCAGCGTCCAGCTGGGTCTGGGTCTCCTCGGTGAGCTCGCCGCTCACCTGGATGGCCAGATTCTCAATGCCCAGCGCGTCGATGGTGCCGCCGGTCAGGCGGGTCTCCTGGCCGCTGGCCACGCTCAGCGGGTACTCCACCCAACAGGTTGCCTTTTCCTGCCAGGCGGCCAGAGCGTTTGCCAGGCACTGAGCCTCGGTCACGCCCGCGGTGTCGCCGTAGCTGGCCTTGTCACGGCCTGCGGTGGTGGGCAGCTGCACGCCGGTGAGCCAGATCTGCTCAAAGCCCATGGCCTTCGCCTCATCAATGATGCCGCCGATGTATTCCACCGCGGCGCTGGAATAAGGATTCAGCCAGGCTTTGCCGCCCGCATCCTGGGCAGCGTCCAGCCACAGGTAATCGGTGCCCTGATACTTCACCGCCATCTCCCGGTTGGCGCTGGCCGCCAGGGGATCCTGGAAGGCGCAGACGCCCGCCACCGGCACAATGCCCTCCGCCTTGAGGGCAGAGGCCACCGCGGCGCCGTCGATCTGGGTGGTGGAAAGGCTGGAGGCCGCGGCTTCCAGCGCACTGGCGTAGTACACACTGCCGGTGCTGTCCTTCAGGGTCACCACCGCGTAGCGCACGCCCTCGCCCGCCAGCTGGCTTGCCAGCTGAGCTGCCGCGTCCGCACCGGTCAGGCTGGCCGGGTCCACAAAGGCCCAGCTGCCCTGGGTCATATCGTCCTCTGCCTGAGGCTGCGCCGTGGGCTGAGGCTCACTGGCCGCCTGGCTCTGACTTTCTGTGCCGGTGCTCTCGGGCTGGGAAACGCTCTGCGAGGTACTGGCAGGTTTTTTTTCGGAATCGTCCCGCATGATGCTGTACCAGGTGCTGGTGCCGAAATTGATCACCGCGGGGCCCACCAGCCAGCCCGCCACGAACAGGGCCACCAGTGCCACCGCGCCGCCGATGATGCGCGCAGCGCGCTGCCGGCCGGTGTAAAAGCTGCGCCGGTACCGCTTTACTTTGCCCAGGTTTTTCTTTGCCATACAAAATCAAGCCGCCTTTCCGCGTGGGAGCTATGTGCGCCCTCGCGCTGTGTCATCCAATGGAGATCCGGTGCCCGGTAAAGCCGTAAATGGCCAGCGCCAGGATACCAATGTAAATCAGAGTAATGGGCAGGCCCTTGAAGCTGCCGGGGACCATGTCCTGCCGCATACGCCGCTGGCCCTCGCTCACCACCACCACGGCGGCGGTGTAGCCCACACCGCTGCCCAGTGCAAAGCCCATGGTCTGCACCAGGTTGAAGCTCTGGGTGGCAGCGATGAGCAGCACGCCCAGCACTGCGGTGTTGAAGGTGGCCATGGGCAGCACCGCCAGCATACGGCGGGCTTTTTCCTTCAGCACCAGCAGCAGCACGCCCAGCACCACGAAGAAGGCCACCGTGCTGCACAGAATGAACAGAAACGGGCGCACGGCGTTGCGCCAGCTCAGCGGGGTGAGCAGCAGGTTCACCCAGTAGGTGAGCGGCGCCGCCACCAGCTGGATCAAACACAAAAGGCCCCCGAAGGTGAGGGTGTCCACGGTGGAATCCTCCACCAGTTTTACCAGGCGGGACACGCCCATCGCCCGGCCAAACACCGCGTTTTCCGCGAAAATCGCCGTTACAGCATACAAAAAGAAGGTGCTGCAGGCTTTTACTACTTCCATCATTCGCCTCGTCTCGCCTCCGTATGCACATGTTTTTTATACGCCCGAACCAGGCCGCGCCAGATGGCGCACACCACACCCAGCAGGATGAACCCGCCTGCGGGCAGGCTGGCCATGGGCAGCAGGGTGGTGTTCAGCCGGGGAATGTGTGCACCGAACAGGGTGCCCGCGGCCAGAATCTCCCGCAGGCAGCCCATGAGCAGCAGCACCAGCACGTAACCCATGGTGGTGCGCAGGCCCTTGCGCAGGGCGGTCATCACCCGCTCGGGCTGAGGCCGCTCGTACCGCTTGATGATCAGCGGCTCCACCACCAGCATGGGCAGATAGACACCCAGCTGCAGAATCTCCACGTCAAAGATGGCACGCAGCGCAAAGTATACGCCGATGTACAGAATCGAACTGGTGAAGCAGTACACCAGCGCCCGCAGCTGGCCCCGGCCGGTGCGGCAGATCATGGCCGCCACCACCCGGGTGGGGGTCAGCAGGAACAGCACCGCCACGCTGAGCATCAGCGCATTCATGCCGTTGGTGGCGGCAACCACCAGCGGCGCAAGGCCCATGCCCTGCATGATGACCGGGTTGTTCAGAAAGACCCGGTCCCGCCGGGCGATGCGCTCCATGTTTTCCGACAGGTATTTCGCCTTCTTAGAGTTCACGGCGCACAACCCCCTTTCGGTGCAGGATGCGAAGCACGGCCCGGTCCAGCCAGCCGGAGAAGGCGTTCATTGCCAGAATGGCGAAGCACACGCCGGTCTCGTAGTTGCCGTAGTAGCGGAACATCATGGCCATGAAGCCGGTGAGCGCCCCGTACAGAATGCGGGAGATCCGGTTGGTGGGGCAGATCACCGGGTCCGCCATCAGATAGACCGCCGCGAACAGCAAACCGCCGCTGCACAGCTCGTACTTCATCACCGCCAACCGGTCAGACACGTAGGTCCAGGGCATGCTGAAGGCGGGAATGTCTCCCAGGCGGGGGGCCACAAAGGCCACCAGCGCGCAGGTGATCAGAAAGCTGAACACCACGCTCAGATGCAGGCTGCGCCGGTTTGCCAAAAACAGTGCGCAGGCCAGGATCACCAGCAGCGCGGTCACGCCCATGGGGCCCGCGTAGTTGCCCAGGAACAGGGTGGTATTGTCCAGTGTGGGCAAGCCGCCGGTCTTCAAGGAATGCAGGGGCGAATCCACCAGCTGCACGCCGGAAACGCTGCCCAGCGGCAAGCTCTGGAACAGCTGGGCCTCCGGATAGCGGAAGACCTGCTCGGGCCAGCTCACTGCCACCACCGCATACCCCACGGCAGTGGGGTGGAATACATAACAGCCGTAGCCGCCAAAGGCCTCCTTACCCAGCAGCACCGCCGCCACCGCGCCCACGATTACCACATAGTAGCTCACCGTGGCGGGCAGAATGAGCGCCAGCATAAAGGCAAAGGCCTCGCTGCTCCACTCGCCTTTTTCGTAGGGTTGGTGCCGCAGCCAGGCCACCAGACGGTCGCTCAGGTTGGCGGCGATCACCGCCGTGCCGCACAAAAGCACCGACCGCAGCCCGTAAAAGGCAAAGGCCATGGCCAGCAGCGGCAGGCACATATAAAACAGATCTGCATGAACGCCCTTATCCTGCCGGATCCGGGCCAGTTGTTGTTCCTTCAAGTGCTCTGCTCCCTTCGTTGCAAAATTTGGGCCGTTCACAGGCTTTTCAGCCCGCGCACGGCGGCGGCCATGTCGGCCTTGCCGAACACCGCGCTGCCTGCCACCAGAAGATTGGCGCCCGCGGCCACACACTCGGGACCGGTCACCGCGTCCACGCCGCCGTCCACCTCCAGCCAGGGCGAAAGGCCCCGGGCATCGCACTCAGCGCGCAGCTCCTTCAGCTTATCCAGGGCGCTGGGCATGAACTTCTGGCCGCCGAAGCCCGGCTCCACGCTCATCACCAGCACCAGCTCCAGCCGGTCCAGGTAAGGCAGAACCGCGCTTGCCGGGGTGCCCGGCTTGATGGACAGGCCTGCCTTGCAGCCCGCCGCATGGATGGCGTCGATGGTTTCGCCCGGATCGCTCTCGCTCTCCAGATGGAAGGTGATGCAGCCCGCGCCGGCCTTCACAAAGGCCTCCACATAGTCCAGCGGGCGGCGGATCATCAGATGTACGTCGAAAAAGGCCTCGGGCAGGGCCTTGTGCAGGCTTTGCAGCACCGGCACGCCAAAGCTGATGTTGGGCACAAAGCAGCCGTCCATCACATCGAAGTGCAGCATGTCGGCTCCGGCATTCAGCACCTGGCGGCATTCATCACCCAGGCGGGCGAAATCTGCCGCCAGGATTGAGGGGCTCAGTTGAGTCATGGGAAAAGGTCCTCCTTATGGATCACGCGCAACGGGCCCGCTCTACAAATCGTAAAACGTCAGAGCGTGCGCAAAGATATACAGTATAATTTTATCCTATTTCCCGCTAAAAAGCAAACAGCCATAACCCTTTTCACGTTTTTTGCACAAAAACAACAAAAAGCGCGGTTTAGCCGGTGTGGCACAAGAAAACGACGGTTCTGCCGTAGGATTTTGGCGCACAAAACATTCAAAGGGGCGGGCAAGCCACCAAGGCTTGCTCCGCCCCTTTTCGTACTTTCTGCATCCAAAATCCTGGGGCAGAACTGCGAAGCACCGGAAAAGGCCCGATTTTGATGGGAGTGCAAGAAAAAGGCCCGCAGGCACCCTTGGTGGTTGTCAAGGGGCTTTGACGCTGCAATCCCGCAAAAGCGGCCCTTTTCCGGCGTCGTTTTCTTATGTCACGCCGGCTTCCCAGCCCATTGGTCGGAAACCGCACCTCTTATTTTTTACTTTTTCCCGGCCTGCTTGCGCCGCTGCTCCGGCGGTGCCTCGCAGGGCAGGGTGAAGTTGAACTGGCACCACTGGCCCTCCTCGCTCTCGGCCCAGATCTTGCCGCCGGAAAGGCCCACCAGAATCTTGCAGATGTGCAGCCCCAGGCCGCTGCCCCGGGCGTTCAGGCCCCGGCTCTTATCCTCTTTGTAGAACCGTTCGAACACGAAGGGCAGTGCGTCCGCCCCGATGCCCTGGCCGGAGTTCCGGATGGACACCGTGACCATTCCGCCGCTCTTTTTCACCGAGAAGCGGATGTAGCCGCCCTCGGGAGTGAACTTGAGGGCATTGTCCAGAATGTTGTAGAGCACCTGATACACCAGGTCCTGGTCCGCGTAGACCGGAGTGCGGGTGGGAGCCAGGCCCTGAATCTCCACATGCTGGTTCTGGATGCGCTGCTCGGCGCTGAACACCACGCCGGTGATGCTCTCCCAGATATCATAGCTCTGGGCGTTCACCCGGTACTCGCCCGCCTCCAGCTTGGAGATGTCCAGCATGTTCTGGATCAGGCGGGTCAGGCGGCCCACCTCCTGGCTCACCAGGCCCAGATAGTGCTGGCGCATGTCGTCGGGAATGGTACCGTCCAGCATGCCGTCGATGAAGCCCTTGATGCTGGTCATGGGGGTGCGCAGCTCGTGGGCAATGTTGCCCATGAAGCTGGCCCGGGAGGAATCGATGGTCTCCAGGTTGCGGGCCATGTTGTTGAAGGTCACCGCCAGCTGGGCCACCTCGTCGTTGCCGTCCACCGGAACGCGCACGCTGAAATCGCCGCTGCCGAACTTGCGGGCAGCCTCGCTGATGCGCCGCAGCGGAGTGGTGAGCCGGTTGGTCACAAAGATGGCCAGCAGGCTGGCCGCCAGAAGCAGTAAACCGGCACTGAGCACAAAGATGGAGAACATGTCGCTCACGAACACGTTCAGGCTGGCCGCGCTGGCCGAGGCGAACACATAGCCGCTGGCCGCGCCGGTTTCGTCCCGCATGACCCGGCCCACGGTATAGTATTTTCCGGCGTACAGCCCGCCCAGGTTGCCGGTCTCAAAAAAACCGTCCTCTTCCTGGGCCTGGCGCAGGATCTCAGCGTCCACCTGGCTGCCGATCAGCTGCTCGGCCTCGTTCTGGGTATACAGCATCACCTGGCCGGAAGCGTCGGTGAGCAGCAGGTTGGTGCTGCTGGTGCGGCCGATCAGCTTCATCTGGTCCTGCACCGTGGTGCGGGCGCTTTCGTCCTCCAGCAGGCGGCGCAGGGGGGAATCCTCCTGCACCTGCATGGCGGTCACCTGCACCACGTCGTTCAGGGTGCTGCGCTTATCTTCCTGGAAATAGCCCATCACCAGATACATCTGGATCAGGCCCATCACCGCCGTGCTCACGATGAGCAGAATGGCGGTGGTGCTGAAATACATGGAACTGATGCTTTTTCTCACGCGCGATCAATCCTTTGCTTCAAACTTGTAGCCCACGCCCCAGACGGTCTTCAGGCTCCACTGGTCGCTGGCGCCCTCCAGCTTTTCCCGCAGGCGCTTGATGTGCACGTCGATGGTGCGGGAGTCGCCGTAATACTCGAAGCCCCACACCTCGTCCAGCAGCTGGTCGCGGGTGAACACCCGGTTGGGATGACCGGCAAGATAGGCCAGCAGCTCCAGCTCCTTGGGGGGAGCCTCCACCACCTTGCCCTTCACCTTCAGCTCGTAGCGGCTCATGTCCAGCGAAAGGTTCTCGAACTGGATCACGCCGTCCTTGCCGGACTCCTCCGGGTTGCAGCGGCGCAGCACCGCCTTGATGCGAGCCACCACCTCTTTGGAGTCAAAGGGCTTGACCACATAGTCGTCGGCGCCCAGCTCCAGGCCCAGCACCTTGTCGAAGGTCTCGCCCTTGGCGGTGAGCATGATGATGGGGGTGTTGGCCTGGGCGCGGATACGGCGGCAGACCTCCCAGCCGTCCATCTTGGGCATCATCACATCCAGCAGCACCATGTTGGGCTTGTTCTGTTCAAACAGCTCCAGGGCCTTTTCGCCGTCGTGTGCGATCAGGGTCTCGTAGCCTTCCTTGGCCAGATACAAACGCAGCAGTTCGCAGATGTTCTGGTCATCGTCCACGATCAAAATTTTCTGGTTGGGCATATTCTCCCGCTCCTTTTTCTTTTACCGGGCCGCAGGGATGCCCCGCGGCCCGGATTGTTTCAGCTAATTGTATTTATTATACAATAGAAATGTGGACAAAAAAAGAACACCGGACACCGCCGGTGCTCTTTTGTTTTTTAATCGGTGCGCGGCTGGGCATAGGGCGCGGTGGATTCCCGCACCAGCCCGGCCAGGGCCTGACCATCCGCCCCGCTCACACGGCGCACCTCGCCCCCGTCGGTCTTCACCAGCACTTCCTCCTCCGTCAGCCAGACCCGCGCCCGGTACTGGAAGGGTGCTTCAGGCCGGCCCTCGGCGTCCATCCAGAGCACCGCGTCCGCCGGACCAAGGCTTTCCGGGTCTTCCTCGCTGTACTGCCCGTTCAGCAAAGCGAAGGTCACGGTGCTGCGCTCCTCTTCGTCTTCCAGCGGCTTCGAAAGGGTGAAGTCCGCCTCCAGGCTGTTTTCGCCCGCCCCGGCAGGCACCCCGATCAGAATACTGCCCGTCTGCCGGTCCGCCCGGCTGGTCAGGACCAGCACCGCCGCCAGTGCCATGACGGCCATCACAAAGGCCGCCGAACCGATGGTCTTTCTGTTCATGAAGCTCCGCCCCTTTTCTTTCCTTCCAGCGGGTGTGTTCTTACCTTAAGAATACCCGCACTGCAGCCGGCTGTCAATCTTTTTCCAGCAGTGCCTTTTTTGCGGCAAATCAGCGGGCAAAACGCCCCGCGGACCTGGCCCCGGCCAGCCGCTTTTCTATTTACGTTTCCCACCGGATTCTGCTATAGTGCAAAAGGACACAGGGATTGTGCGACTATATCTATTGAGGAGCGGGATCAATGGCAGAACAAAGCAACGCCCCGGCAAAGACCAGCCGGAAACAACAGGCCGAACAGACAAAGCAAAAGCTTTTGACTGTGGCCATGGAGCTGATCCGGGAACAGGGCTTCGACAACGTGAAGATCGAGGACATCTGCCGTGCCGCAGGGGTTTCCACCGGCGCGTTTTATCACCACCTGAAAAGCAAAGCCGGGATCGTGGTGGAGTCCTACTCCCAGTGCGACGCCTATTTTAACGAGACCGTATACCCCAGCCTGGCAAAGGACTGCACCGAGAACGCTGTGCTCCAGTACATCGCCTTTCAGATGCAGTATGCGACGGACTTCGGGGTGGACATCATCCTGCAAATCTACAAGGCCCAGCTGACCGAAGGCACCGACTTCTTCCTCTCGCCCGAGCGCGGGCTTCCCCTGGGGCTCACCCGCATCCTGGCCCACCTGCAGCAGCAGGGCGTGATCCGCAGCGAAAAACCGCACTTCCATGGCCCCCATGGGCCCCGTTGGCTATGCGGACAGCTTCGGCGGATTCAACCAGCGCCTGCAGGATTATTATGTGGAGCGCGCCAAGAACGATGTCGGCCTGATCATCACCGGCATCTGCAGTGTGGACACCACCATCGAGGGCTTCCCCACCGTGGCGCTGCCCTGCCCCACCACCTGCCCGGTGGCCTTCATCCACAGCACCCGCAGCATGAACGACCGCATCCATGCCTATGGCTCTAAAATCTTTTTGCAGCTCACCGGCGGCCTGGGCCGCAGCGCCCTGCCCGGCTTTATCAAAAACAACATTGCCCCCTCTGAGCAGGGCAACCGCTTCGACCCCAGCGTCATCCACCGCGAGATGACCGTGGAGGAGATCCAGAAGCTCATCAAGCAGTTCGTCATGTCCGCCGCCATTGCGAAGAAGGCCGGCTTCGACGGCGTGGAAATCCACGCGGTACACGAGGGCTATCTGCTGGATCAGTTCGCCATCAGCATCTACAACCACCGCACCGACATGTTCGGCGGCTCGCTGGAAAACCGCTTGCGGGTGGCCACCGAGATCGTGAAGGGCATCAAGAAGGTCTGCGGGCCGGACTTCCCCGTCAGCCTGCGCTACAGCCTGAAGAGCTGCATGAAGGGCCTGCGCCAGGGCGGCCTGCCCGGCGAGGATTACCAGGAAGCGGGCCGCGATGTGGAAGAGGGCATTCAGGCAGCCAAGCTGCTGGTGGAGGCTGGCTACGACATGCTGAACGTGGATGCCGGTACCTACGATTCCTGGTACTGGAACCATCCGCCCATGTACTTCGGCAAGGGCGTATACAATGAATATGCCCGCATCCTGAAGCAGCACGTAAACGTGCCCATCATCCTGGCCGGCCGCATGGATGACCCGGAGATGGCCAACGCCGCCATCGGCGACTGCTGCGACATCGTGAGCTACGGCCGCCCGCTGCTGGCCGACCCGGAATACGTGACCAAGATCCGCTATGGCCGGGAGGACGAGGTGCGCCCCTGCCTGGGCTGCCACGACGGCTGCCTGGGCCGCATCGCCAACGGCCCGGTCTGCTGCGCGGTGAACCCTGCCTGCGGCCGTGAGGAGATCTATGGCCTGCAGCCCGCCCTGCGCAAAAAGAACATTCTGGTCATCGGCGGCGGCGTAGGCGGCATGGAGGCTGCCCGGGTTGCGGCACTGTGGGGCCACAAGGTCACACTGGTGGAAAAATCTGACCGGCTGGGCGGCAACCTGATTCCCGGCGGCATGCCGGAATTCAAGCACTATGACCACGAGCTGATCCGCTACTACGAGCGTCAGCTGGAGCTGCTGGGCGTGGAGGTAAAGCGGAACACCGCCATGACCGCGGCCGAGGCCTCTGCCTTCGGCGCGGACGAAATCGTGGTGGCCACCGGCTCCACGGCCATCCAGCTGCCCTTCGCGGGCAGCAAGACCGCCGTCAGCGCCGAGGATGTGCTGATGTCCCGGGTGGAGACGGGCAGCCAGGTGGTGGTGGTCGGCGGCGGCCTGGTGGGCTGCGAGACCGCCCTGTGGCTGGCTCAGAAGGGCAAGACCGTTACCATCGTGGAGAAGATGCCCCACATCCTGGGCGGCCACGGCGTGGTGCCCCACATGAACCAGTTCATGCTGGAGGACCTTCTGAACCACGAGCGCGTGACCATCCATGACAACGTGGTTGTGGAGCAGACTGCGCCGGATCAGGTGACCGTGCGCAAGGGCGAGGAGCAGTTCCAGATTCCCTGCGACACACTGATCTGCTGCGTGGGCTACCGGGCAAACGACGGGCTGTACAACGAGCTGGCCCAGGGCGACGTACCGGTACACAACATCGGCGACTCCAACAAGGTGCGCAACATCATGGCCGCCATCTGGGACGGCTACGAGCTGGGCCGCAACCTGTAAGAGATCCCGCCGGGGGCTCTGGCCCGGCCGGACGAAAAAAACAGCGTGGCCGCTCCGGCCTCCTGATTGACTCCCTTTGCGGGGGCCGCGTTTTCCGCGCGGCTGCCCGCAAAGGGTTTTCTTTTGCCCAAAGCCGCCCCGTCTGCCCCTGCCGGGAAAAACCGCTTGAGTAAAAGGGGCTTATCTGCTATAATTACCATGCAATCTCAGAGCCTTTTTATGGAGGAAAGCGGCTTGATCCCCTGCAAAAGCCGTTTTCCTTCTGTTTTGATGCAAACCAAACCCAGCGCAGCGCGCCGGAAAGCCCCTGCGGATGCGCAAAATTTTAAGGAGATGTAACAAGCCATGAAATTAGGTATTGTGGGCCTGCCCAACGTGGGCAAGAGCACCCTGTTCAACGCCATCACCAGCACCAAGAACGCCGCCGCGGCCAACTACCCCTTCTGCACCATCGACCCCAACACCGGCATCGTGCCCGTGCCGGACGCCCGGCTGGACAAGCTGGCCGAAATCTGGGAGACCAACAAGAAGACCCCCGCCATCGTGGAGTTCGTGGACATCGCCGGTCTTGTAAAGGGCGCTTCCAAGGGCGAGGGTCTGGGCAACAAGTTCCTGGGCAACATCCGCGAGTGTGACGCCATTGTGCATGTGGTGCGCTGCTTCGGCGGCACCGACATCGTGCATGTGGACGGCAGCGTGGACCCCCTGCGCGACATCGAGACCATCGACACCGAGCTGATTCTGAGCGACCTGGAGGTCGTTTCCAACCGGGCCGCCCGCTTCGCCAAGGCCGCCAAGACCGGCGACAAGAAGGCCGGCGCCTCCGCCGCCTGGCTGGAGCAGCTGGCCGACCATCTGGGCAAGGGCAAGAACGCCCGCAGCTTCGACTTCGACCTGGAGGACGAGGACCAGGCGCTGCAGCTGAAGGAGATGGGCCTGCTCACCTACAAGCCGGTGATCTACGCCGCCAACATGAGCGAGGACGACCTGATGGAGGGCATGGACGAGAACGTGCACTACCAGGCCGTAAAGAAGCTGGCCGCCGAGGAGGGCGCGGAGTGCATTCCCATCTGCGCCAAGACCGAGGAGGACATCGCCGACTACTCCCCCGAGGAGAAGAAGGAATTCCTGCACGAGATGGGCATTGAGGCCACCGGTCTTGACAACCTGATCAAGGCCAGCTACAGCCTGCTGGGCCTGATCTCCTACCTGACCGACGGCAAGAAGGAGTGCCGCGCCTGGACCATCCGCAAGGGCACCAAGGCTCCCCAGGCCGCGGGCAAGATCCATTCCGACTTCGAGCGCGGCTTCATCCGCGCCAGCGTGGTGCATTACGACGACTTCGCCGCCTGCGACTTCAACATGGCCACCGTGAAGGCCAAGGGCCTGCAGCACACCGAGGGCAAGGAGTACGTGGTGCAGGACGGCGACATCATCGAGTTCCTGTTCAACGTCTGATCCAAAGGAGGAGCATATGGAGATCATCGGCATCATGGGCGCCATGCCCGACGAAGTGGAGCAGCTGTGTGCTTTGCTGGACGGGGTATCCATCGAGCCCTACGCCGGGGTGGAGTACCACCGGGGCATGCTGGGTGACAAACAGGTGGTGGTCTGCTGCGCCGGTATGGGCAAGGCCAACGCCGCCGCCACCACCCAGGTACTGATTACCAAGTTCGGTGCTCAGCGCATCATCTTCTCCGGCATCGCCGGCAACATGACCGCCAAAATCGGCATCGGCGACGTGGTGGTGGGCAAGACCGTGATTTACCACGACGCCCAGGACGACATGATCGCCCAGTCCGCTCCCTTCACCGCTGAATACCCCGGTGATGAGGAGATGGTCAAGGCCGCCATGGCCGCCTGCGAAGAGGTGGGCGTGAAGGCCATTGCGGGCAAGATCGCCACCGGCGACCAGTTCGTGGGCGACAGTGCCACCAAGAACGCCATCGCCGCCAAGGTAAACCCGGACTGTGTGGAGATGGAGGGCGCGGCCGTGGCCCAGATTGCCGCCAAGAACAACGTGCCCTGCGTGGTGCTGCGCGCCATGAGCGACAACGCCGACGAGGCGGGCCACGAGGTCCTGGTGGTAAAAAAATTCAGCATCAGTGAATACGTGACCACCGCCACCCGCATTGTGGCCCGGATGCTGGAGACCCTGGACTGAGCCAGCGCAAAATCAGCTAAAAAAGAAACCCAAAGGGACGGTGCAGGCCCTGCCGCCTGCGCCGTCCCCTTTTTTCAACAATTCTTTTCTTCCTGCTGCCGGGGCGAACCGGAAAAACCTCTTTGCGGCAGGGCTTTTCAGCGTTTTAAACGCGGAAAAGTTTTCAACAAATTCAGTGCAGGGTCGTGGAAAACTCCGCAGCCCGGCCCTTTTTCGCCCCTGTTTATGCCGCTGAAAACCCGTCTTATGGTCCCTTGCGGCCCAAACGGCAAAAACCCGAACAAGCAGTTCGTCGACATTTGTCCCCCCCTGTGTTATGCTGCATGAAAAGGGGGAATTTATTCAATGAAAGGAAGTTACGCAACCCGGCGGACCGCCCGCCGGAAACCGGCTGCTGCGGAGGAGGGCGTTGTGCTTGATCCGTTATCAGATCGTTCGACAAGAGCTTGAAACGCCCGAGCTGGGCCGCTATGTGAGCTACGGCATCGAGGCGGTGGCTCTGCCCGGCGGCCAGCGGCTGGCCTTTGTTTGTGACGTATCCACCGACGCTTCCTTTGCAGCGGATCTTGCGGACCGCTGCACCGCAGGCGCCCTGGACCCGGCCCAGCTGCTGGACGTGGTGCTGGACGCATTGTAACCGTTTTTCTGCGCCCGCCCGGGCGCGCATCCATTCAAAAAGGGCAGGAGCCGGTCTCCGTCAACGGGACCGGCTCCTGCCCTCTTTTTTGCTTTGATTCACAGAAAATCCCGCATCTGGCGGGCGGTGCGCTCCTCGAACTGCTGCAATTCGTTCAGCAGTCCCAGTGCGCCGGTGCTGGCCGCCGGGTGGTCCTTGCGGGCCTTTTCGCAGTCCATCACACCCTGGTTCGCCCCCTGGATGACCATATCCGCCAGGTTGCGGGTGGAACGGTCGGCGAGGGTCTCGGTCCAGATGCCCATTTTGGCCATCAGCTTCACCGCCGGGCTCTGCCCGTGGCTCTGCTCGCCCAGAGCTGCCATGGCCGCATGGGCCTGCTGGTTGATACGCCGGTACTCCTGCTGCTGGGCCAGCAGACTGGCCTTCAATTGCTTGTCGTCGGTCACGTCAATCAGCTGGTCCAGGCTGTTTTTGCCCATTTCGGTATTGCGCACAATCTCGTTGAGCACGGCCTGGTTGTCGTTGTCGCCGTGGTTCTGGTCATTTCTTCGTTCACTCATCAAAAAGCCCCCTTTGAAACTGGCTGGCGAGGCAAGCTTGCCCCGACTAAAGCCAGTGTTCCCAAAGGGGGTTTTCTTTATTCCTTTTCGGCCTTGGCTGCGGCTTTTTGCGCCGCCTCAGCGGTTTGTGCGGCGGGCGCCTTGGTGATTGTTTCCGCCGCCGGCTCCTCCTTCTGGGCGGACTTTTTCACCGGAACCACCGGCCGGGTCTCCTCTGGCTCGGGCAGCGGCGCGCAGCGGCCGTAGCGGGCGCAGGTGCGCCGGATGCGCTGGGCCAGCGCAGGAGCAAAGGCGTCCTCTTTGGCGCGCCAGGTCCAGTTTCCCATACCGGTGCCGGGGGTGTTGATGCGGCCCTCGGCCCCCAGCTCCAGCCAGTCGGCCATGGGGATGACCGCCAGATTGGCGCAGCTGGACAGCACGCCCCGCAAAAAGCCCCGCACCGAGCCCTCCATGGCGTTCAGGCCCAGATAGTTCTTGGCCCGGGCCAGCTCCTTGGGATCGCCGTTTTTCAGCCAGTCCCGCAGGGTGGTGTTGTCGTGGGTACCGGGGTAGACCACACAGTTGGGGATGTGATTATGGGGCAGATACTCGTTCTCCGGTGTGCCGCCGAAGGCGAACTGCATCACCTTCATGCCCGGGTAGCCGCTCTCCTTCAGCAGCACCCGCACGCTGTCGAACAGATCGCCCAGGTCCTCGGCCACAATGGGCAGCTTGCCCAGCTTTGCCTCCAGGGCGCGGAACAGGTCCATACCGGGGCCGTATTCCCAGTCGCCCACCCGGGCGTTTTCCCGCCCGGCGGGAATGGCGTAATAGGTATCAAAGGCGCGGAAGTGGTCGATGCGCAGCCGGTCGTACATGGTGAGCGCGTGCTCCACCCGGCGAATCCACCAGGCATAGCCGCTGGCCTTGTGCTGGGGCCAATCGTACAGCGGGTTGCCCCAGAGCTGGCCGTCCTCGGAGAAGTAGTCCGGCGGGCAGCCCGCCACCCGGGTGAGCTTGCCCTCCTCGTCCACCTGGAACAGCTTGCCGCCGGCCCAGGCATCGGCGGAGTCCGCCGCCACATAGATGGGGATGTCGCCCAGAATCTGCACGCCTTTTTTGTTGGCGTAGGCCTTCAGGGCCATCCACTGGCGGTAGCCCTGGTACTGCAAAAAGCGCCAGAAGCCCAGCTCCTCGGCGTTCTCCTCCCGCAGCTGCTCCAGCGCCTGGGGCTGCCGGGTGCGCAGCGGCGCAGGCCATTCCGGATAGGCCTTCATCTTGTTCAGGCCTTTGGCAGTCATGTAGAGGGCGTAGTCCTCCAGCCAGTCCTCGTTCCAGAAGCAGAAGGTGTAGTAATCGTCCGGCAGCCAGGCCTGGAAACGCGCATAGGCCTGCCGCAGCACCGTAAAGCGCCCCTCGTACAGCGCGCCGTAATCCACCGCCTCCGGGCTTTCGCCCCAGTCGATGGTGCCGTACTCTTCCTTTTCCAGAAGGCCCTCTTCCCGCAGGGTGTCCAGGTCGATGAAATAGGGATTGATGGCAAAGGCCGAGCAGCTCTGATAGGGGCTGTCACCGTAGCCGGTGGGCGAAAGGGGCAAAATCTGCCAGATCTGCTGGCCCGCCTGGGCCAAAAAGTCCACAAAGGCATAGGCCTGCTTGCCGAAGCTGCCGATGCCGTAAGGCCCCGGCAGGCTGGACACAGGCATCAAAACGCCGCATTCCCGCATAACAACCGCTCCTTTTTCGCTGTGTGGCCCCGGGGCTTCCCCCCTCACGGCGCGCCGGAGCCTTTTTATAGAATTGTTCTTATTATAGCATAAACGGCGGCAAAATGGCATCGGTGCGCGCAAAGTATGGCTCTTTTGTGCTATAATAGATGCACTCAGCGGATACCCTGCCCGCAGCCCGCGGGCTTTTTTGTGCAAAGGAGCTTTTTATGACGCAGACCGAAGCGCTTTATTATATTCAGCCGCCGGTGGGCGAGTTCACCGCCCGGGTGCTCAGCTGCACCCAGGAGGGCGAAGCCTGGGCCGTGACGCTGGACCGCACCGCCTTTTACCCGGAGGGGGGCGGCCAGCCCGCCGACCGGGGCACCCTGGGCGGCGCGGACGTGCTGGACGTGCACGAAAAGGGCGGCCAGGTGGTGCATCGTCTTTCCGCCCCGCTGACAGAGGGCGAGACGGTCACTGGTAACGTGGACCTTGACCGCCGGCTGGAGATGAGCCAGCAGCACACCGGCGAGCACATTCTCTCCGGCACGCTGCACGCCATGTTCGGGGCCGAAAACGTGGGCTTTCACATCGGGCAGGACTACCTGACCATGGACACCAGCGTCCCCATCTCGGACGAAGGCCTTGCCGAGGCCGAGGCCCGGGCCAACCGGGTGATCTGGCAGGACGTACCGGTGGAGGCGGTGTGGCACTCAAAAGAGGAGCTGGCGGCCCTGACCTACCGGAGCAAAAAGGAGCTGGAGGGCCCGGTGCGCATCGTGACGGTGCCCGGGGCGGACTGCTGCGCCTGCTGCGGCACTCATGTGGAGCGCACCGGCCAGGTGGGCATGGTGAAGATCATCGACTGGCAGAACTACAAGAGCGGCGTGCGGCTGTTTGTGGTGTGCGGCGTGCGGGCCCTGCGGTACTTTGAGGCCCAGCGGGCGGAGGCCGCCGCCATCCGAGCCACCCTATCCGCCAAAGCGGGCCAGCTGGCCGAAGCGGTGCAGCGCCAGAGCAGTGAGCTGGAGGCCGCCCGCTACCGGTCGGTGCAGGCGGAGAACGAGCTGTTCGCGGTTCTGGCCGAGGGCGTGCAGCCCGGCGAAACTGCTATTCTGCTGCGGCCGAACCTCGGCCCGGACGGCCTGCGGCGGCTGTGCGCGGCGCTGAGCGAGCGCACCACCGGCCTTTGCGCGGCCTTCAGCCCCACCGGAAACAGCACCCTTGCCTATGCGCTGGCCTGCACCGCGCCGGGGACGGACCTGCGGGGACTGTGCAAGCAGCTGAACCAGGCCTTCGCGGGCCGTGGCGGCGGCAAGCCCGGCTTTGTGCAGGGCAGCCTGACCGGCGAGTTCGACGCAGTACAAGCTTTTCTGCGGGATGTTATCCAGCCCTGAGCATATTTTATTGCGTTTCAGACAAACACTTGTGAAGGAGAACCATAGAACATGAGAATGCGATTCAAACCCTACGCCCGGCCGGAGCTGCTGGCCTGCGACTACCACGCCCACGCCCCGCTGGAGAACAAGGGCCGCTGGCACAGCGTCTTTGCCCGCCCGGAGCAGCCGGTGCATCTGGAGCTGGGCTGCGGCAAGGGCGGCTTTCTGGCCCGGCTGGCCAGCGCCCACCCGGACATCAACTATCTGGGCATCGACATCACCGACAAGGTGCTGATTCTGGCCAAGCGGAACATCGAGCGCATCTACGCGGAAAAGGGCCTCACCCCGGACAACGTGATGATCATGAGCCTGGACATCGAGCGCATTCTGAACGCTTTCGACGAGCGGGACACAGTGCAGCGCATCTACATCAACTTCTGCAACCCCTGGAACAAGAAGCTGGCCCACAAAAAGCACCGGCTCACCCACACCCGCCAGCTGGCCCTCTACCGGACCATTCTGGAGGAAAACGGCGAGATCTACTTCAAGACCGATGACGACGATCTCTTCCGGGACAGCCTGAACTACTTCCCCGAAGCGGGCTACGAGATTGTATGGAAGACCTTCGATCTGCACGCCGAGGAGCCGGAGTGGAACATCCGCACCGAGCACGAGGCCATGTTCACCGAGCAGGGCATTCCCACCAAGGCGCTGATCGCGGTGAAGAAGCCCATGACGGCCGACGAGCTGGCCGCTGCGGTGGCCGCCCGCAACCAGCGGGACAAGGAAGAAAGCGCCGCCATCCGCGCCGAAAAGGGCATCCAGTAAGCCCTTCCTTTTATAATAAGCAAACGCCCCTTTCCCGCTGTTGGGAAAGGGGCGTTTTTTTGCTTTTGCTCAGCACTCGAAGTCGCAGACGGTGCGGCTCTTTGCAATGGTGCCGATCCAGTTCTTGATGACCACATGGGGCTCGAAGTTCTGGTAGGCCTCCAGCGCCTCACGGCTCTCCAGCTCGGCGATCAGGGCCACGTCGCAGCCCACAAAGCCACGGCCCACCTGGGCGCTCAGAAGGCCAGGGGCCTGGCCCACCAGTGCCTCCAGCTGCTCCTTCATCTTGGCGGCGTTGGCGTCCGCCTGGTCCTTGTCCGCCAGCTCCCACAATACAATGTGTTTAATCACGATAACTCTCTCCTTTTTGTATTGATTGTTTTCCAAAGGCAACACCGCCCACTTTGTGCCGGAAGGCTCCGGCGATGTTGCCTGAAATCGGTTTCAAGGCCGGTCCAGCAGCGGAATGACCTGGCCGAGATCCGGCAGAATCGCTCCGGCCAGGGCCTTCAGCTCCTCGTCCGGGCCGGTCAGGTCCGGCACCATCACGGTGAAGCAGCCTGCCGCCGCGCCTGCCCGCACTCCGGCGGGGCTGTCCTCCAGAACCAGGCAGTTTTTCGGGTCCTTGCCCGCCAGGGCCGCCGCCTTCAAAAACACCTCCGGGTCCGGCTTTGAGCGGGTCACCTCATCGCCGCAGACCGCGCCCAGAAAATACCGGTCCACCTTGGCCCGCTGCAGGTGGCCCCAGGCGCTGTCCCGTGTGGTGCTGGTGGCCAGCACCGCCGGGATGCCCCGCCGCTCCAGCTCGGCCAGCAGCTCATACAGCCCCGGCTTCACCGGCAGTCCGTCCTCCTCGATCCAGCGGGCCATGATGGCCCGGCAGACGGTGCGCATGGCGTCAAAGTCGAAGTCCTCGCCAAACACCTCCCGGCATACCTGGGCGCAGCCCAGCCGGTTGCGGCCCCGCATCCGGTCCACCACCTCGGGGCGCATGGGTACGCCCATCTGCTGCCCCGCTTCCAGCCAGGCCTTCTGGTACATCCGCTCGGTGTCGAACATCAGGCCGTCCATATCAAACAATACCGCTTCGATCATGCGTTTCTCTCCATTTCGTCAATCTTTCCCCGCCGGGCGTGCTATGCTCACAGCGGGCCCTTGACCTTCTCGTCGAACTCTTCCTCATCCTCGTCCTCCTGCGGGCGGATGGTCAGTTCGCCCAGGCCCATATCGTTGTGCAGGATGCTCCCCGCCCCGATGGCTCCCCGGCCGTACTTTTTACGGATGGCGTCCAGGCTTTTTTCCAGCTTTTCCCGCTTGGGGTCGGTTTTGGGCGCGTCGTCAAACAGGCTCTGCTGCACCGCGAAGGGCTCCTCGGTGATGGCCAGCGCGGTGACGGTGAGCATCCGCACCGGGCGGGCCATGTCCCAGTTTTTCTCCATCAGCTCCCAGCAGGCGTTGGCCAGGTCCCGGGCCAGATGGGTGCTCATGGGCAGCTGCTTCTGCCGGGTAATGGTCTTTAAATCCGGGTCCCGGATGGTTACCTGCACCGCCCCGGCCCAGACGCCATGCCGCCGCAGCCGCCCGGCCACCTCGTCTGCCAGCACGTTCAGCGCCGAGCGTATCTCCGCCGGGCCCTTGATGTTGCGCCGGAAGGTGGAGCCGTTGCCCACGCTCTTGATGGGCTCCTTTTCGCCCCAGCGGCGCACCGGGGCCTCGTCCTCGCCCCGGGCGTAGCGGCTCAGCTCCAGCCCCAGCTTGCCCAGGGCCTCGGCCAGCGCCTCGGGCCGGGCCGCCGCCAGCTCGCCGATGGTGGAAATGCCCATCCCGGCCAGCCGCCGCTGGGCCGAGGCGCCCACATACAAAAGGTCCCCCGCCGGCAGCGGCCAGACAATTTCGTGGAAATTTTCCCGGGTAATGAGGGTGGTGGCGTCCGGCTTTTTGTAGTCGCTGCCCAGCTTCGCGAACACCTTGTTGAAGCTTACCCCCACCGAGATGGTCAGCCCGGTGGCCGCCTTCACCTCGGCCCGCAGCTGGTCCGCCAGCGCCGCCGGACTTTCGGCGAACAGCTGCCAGGTGCCGGTCACATCCAGCCAGCTCTCGTCGATGCCGAAGGGCTCCACCCGGTCTGTATACTTACGGTATATTTCATTGATGATTTTCGAGTACTTACGGTAATATTCCCGATGGGGCGGCAGGAGAATCAGGTCCGGGCATTTGCGCTTTGCCTGCCAGATGACCTCGGCGGTCTTCACGCCCATCCGCTTGGCGGGCTCGTTCTTGGCCAGCACAATGCCGTGGCGGCCCTCCGGGTCACCGCAGACGGCCACGCATTTGTCCCACAGGTCCGGGTGGCGCAGCAGCTCCACACTGGCATAAAAACTGTTGCAGTCACAATGAAAGATCCAGCGGTCCACCCGGCAGTCCCCCTTTTTGTAAATTTTTCATTTTTCTTTTCTGATTATATCACGCGAAGGCAGCAGGATGCTATAATGTTAGGGTGGCGCTTTGTAATTCTGTACCCGTGCATCCCGCGGCGCCGCTTTACGAGAGGTGGTATCTGAATGGAACATTCCCTGTACGCGATTCTTTGGTACTTTTTGATCTACGCCTTTCTGGGCTGGTGCCTGGAGGTGGTATTCTGCACCGTGCGCACCGGCAAGTGGGTGAACCGGGGCTTTCTGAACGGACCGGTCTGCCCCATCTACGGCTTTGGCATGGTGATCGTGCTTCTGGCGCTGGAGCCGCTGACTCACCGGCCGCTGGCCCTGTTTGTGGGCAGCGCCCTGCTCACCAGCACGCTGGAGCTGGTCACCGGCTGGGCGCTGAAAACCCTGTTCCACACCACCTGGTGGGACTATTCCAAACAGAAATTCAACCTGGGCGGCTACATCTGCCTGAAATTCAGCCTGGCCTGGGGCCTGGTGGGCATGTTCGCGGTGAAGGTGCTGCATCCGCCGGTGAACCGCTTTGTGGAATGGATGCCCCGGCCGGTGGGCCTGGCGCTGCTGGTGCTGTGGCTGGCGGTCTTTGTGGCCGACGTGGCGGTAACCCTGCGCACCCTGATCGGCCTGGAGCGTGACCTGGGCGAGCTGGAAAAGGTGGTGGCCGCCCTGCGCAAGGGCAGCGATACCATCAGCCGCAACCTGGGCGACGCGGCCCTGGCAGCGGACGAAAAGCTGGAGAAAGGCCGCCAGGCCCTGCCCCAGAAGCTGGCCGAGCTGGAGGCCCGGCGGGACTTTCTGCAGGCCCGCATTCTGGACACCCGGCTCTTTGGCGCGGCCCGTCTGATGAAGGCCTTCCCCGCCATGAAGGACCTGCGCCACAGCGAGCTGCTGGCCGAGCTGAAGGAAACCCTGCACGAGCGGCTGCACCGCTGATTGGTCTGCATAAAGAAAAAGGCCCCTGCTGTTTTCGCAGCAGGGGCGTTTTGTTTTTGCTCTTCAGCCCGCGTCCAACTGGTTCAAGGTCACGGCCCGGGTGTGAGCCACCGGGGTCCATTCCACCTTCCGCACGCAGGCGGCCAGGGCGATGGGCAGGTAGGTGGCCATATAAAACGGAAAGGTGACGATGCCCGCCAGCTTCTGGGCGACGGGGGCCTGGATACGCTTCCACTCGGTGCAGGTGGTCAGCGCCGCCATGGCCATCATGGAAAGGTAGCCGCAGACAAGGGTGCGGCCCAGTGCGCCCAGGGCGATCAGCGCCCCGCCGGAGAGCACCGCGCCCGCGGCGGCAAAGCCCAGGGCCAGCAGGTTGAACAGCACCGGCGCGATGCGGCTGATGAGCAGGTCTGCGCAGGACCAGCTGCCCCGCAGCGCCGCCCGGCCCATGGCGGGGCCCCGCTTTGCCATCACCTGCAAAAAGCCCTTGCACCAGCGCAGCCGCTGGCGCACGCTCTGGCGAAGGCTCGCGGGCTGCTCATCAAAGTATTCCGCCTGAGGGCAGTAGGCAATGCGCCGCCCGGCGACCATCTGCACGGTGGAAAATTCCAGGTCCTCGCACAGGCAGTGCCAGGGCCAGCCGCCCGCATCCCGCAGAATCTCCTCGCTCACCAGAAAGCCGGTGCCGGTCACGTTGCCGCTGAAGCCCAGCAGCGTGCGGGGCGAATTCAGAAAGCGCACTTCCCGGATGAAGCACAGGCCCTGACCCGCGGCCACCCAGCCCCGGTAATTCTTGGTGTTCCGGTAGCCCGCCACCACCGGGCAGCCGGTGGAAAACACCCCGTCCAGCCGGCGCACGAAATCCGGCCGGGCCAGGTTGTCCGCGTCAAAGAGGATGTAGCCGTCGTAGTGCCTGCCCTCGGCCCAGATGCGGTGCAAAAGAAAATCCAGCGCGTAGCCCTTGCCCACCCGGGTCCGGTCGTGCCGCTCGAACACGGTGGCCCCGGCCTTGCGGGCCAGGCGGGCGGTGTCGTCGGTACAGTTGTCCGCCGCCACATACAAATCCAGCACGCCGGGGTAATCCTGGGCGCGCAGGCTTTCCAAAAGCTTTGGCAGCACCGCAGCCTCGTTGCGGGCGCAGATGAGCACCGCATATCGGTTGGTGCAGGGCCCCGGCCTCCAGCGGGGCGTTTTCATAAGGCTCAGAAGGGTGTAGCCCAGCTGGTAGGCACAGCAAATGCCCATCAGCAAAAGCCAGAAACGGCTGATCGAAAAAAACAGCTCTGCCATGGTATCGACCTCCCTGTTCGGCAAGCATGTATGCGGGGGCGCATGCCGCCCGCCCGTGCCCATGCAACGAACCTTTACGGCCGGTTTCTTCACCGCCGGGGCAAAATTTTCGTTCTTTGCAGAAACTTCATATATTCCGGTCCCAAACGTGGTACCATAACAAAAAAGGGCGCAATTGTGTCCGATCCTCCGCCGGGGGTTTTCCGGCGGTAGAATGAGGTGTTATTTTGTCATCTGCCATTTCCATTCTGGTGACCCTGAACGAGCATTACCTGCCCCAGCTGGAGGTGATGCTCACCTCTCTGCACGCCTCCAACCCGGGGGAGACGGTGTCGGTCTGGCTGATCCACCGTTCGCTCACCCCCGCCCATCTGGCCCGGCTGGAACAGCGCTGCAGCCTGCTGGGCTTCTCGCTGCACCCGCTGACCGCGGGCGAGGAGCTGTTCCGGGACGCCCCCCTCACCCGCCAGTACCCCCAGGAGATGTACTACCGGCTGCTGGCCGGTCAGCTGCTGCCCGCGGAGATGCACCGGGTGATCTACCTGGACCCGGATATTCTGGTCATCAACCCGCTGCGCCCGTTGTGGGAGCTGGATCTTGCGGGCCGGATGTTCGCGGCGGCGGCTCACACCGGCAAAACCGAACTGGCCAACAGCGTGAATCAGGTGCGGCTGGGCACCAACCACAACTACTTCAACTCCGGCGTGCTGCTCATCGACCTGGACGCCGCGCGCCGCTGGATTGACCCGGCGGCCCTCTTCGCCTTCACCAAAAAGCATGCCCGGGAGCTATTGTTCCCGGACCAGGACCTTCTGAATATGCTCTACGGCGAGCGGGTGCTGGCACTGGACGACGCGGTGTGGAACTACGACGCCCGCAACTTCAACAATTATTATCTGCGCAGCGGCGGCGACTGCGATATGGACTGGGTGCTCACCCACACCGCCATACTGCACTTCTGCGGCAAGTCAAAGCCCTGGAAGCCGGGCTACCGCCGCCGTTTCGGCCCCCTGTACAAGCACTATATGCGCCTGACCGAGCTGGCGCTGCCGGACTGAAGCCGGACAAAACCAAACCGCCCCCGGGCACTGTGCATAACGCACGGCCCGGGGGCGGTTTTTGTTTCAATCAAAGTCAAAAGGCTCAGGCCTGCTTGCGGGGGGCACGGCGGCGCAGCAGCTGGCGCAGCATGCCCAGGATGCCCTGCAGGTTGAACAGGCAGATCGCGACGGTGAGCAGCGTGCACCAGACCGGCCAGCCCGGCGTTTCCTGCAGCATGAACACCGTCTCCACACCGATCAGCGCGCAGTTGATGGTCAGGCGCAGCGGCGCAAAGCTCATGTGCATCAGTCCGCGGGTGTTGATGGCCCGCAGCACAAACACGATGAAATAGCTGATCAGGCTGGCCAGGGTAGCGCCGTTGGGGCCCATCAGAGGAATCAGCGCCCAGTTCAGTCCGGCGTTGGCAATGGCGCCCGCCAGCATGGTGTACAGCGACAGGGTGCTGCGCTTTTCCACCATGTAAACGCTGTTCAAGAACTGGTTGAAGCAGTTGAACAGGGTGGCCAGGGTGAGCATGGGCACGAACTGCCAGGCGTCGTAGAAGTTGGATTTGAACATGAACATCAGCGGGCGGCAGAGCAGAATGATGCCGCTGCAGCAGCAGAAGAGCAGCGCCTGATAGATGGCGAACACCCGGCTGAAGAAGGCCGCGCGGCCCTTTTCCTCGGTCACGGCGGAAAGCTGCCAGGCCTCATAGAAGATGGTGCCCAGCACCGTGAGGATGGTGGGCAGGAAATAGCCCACGCCCAACAGGCCGGTCCAGTATTCGCCGGTCTGGCCCTGATAGCCCTCGCACATGGCCTGCACGAAGAACAGGTCGCTGGCGTTGATGACCCAGAAGCTGATCTGCGCCGGAACCATGGGCAGCGCATAGCGCATCATCCGGCTCCACAGCTCCTTGTTGAAGCTCTTCACATGCAGGTACCGGCGCAGCCCCGCCACCAGGAACACAAACAACGCGCTCAGCGCATCGCTGCAGATGATGGCCAGGATGTAGCCGGAGGCCCCCATCTTCATGCCGGACAAGAACAGGATCATGAAGCCCAGGTTGGTGGCGCTGCACAAAACGCCGTCCACCGCCACCAGCCGGTTCAGCTGGCGGCTGCGCACGAACTGGGTACACAGGGTGCGCAGGCAGCTCACCAACACGTGTACATACAAAAGCAGCGCGTAATCGCTGAACAGCGGGATCAGCCGCAGCACCGGGTAGCAGATAAGCATCAGCGCAAAGCCCAGGCCGATGGTCACCAGGCCGTTTGTAAACACCTGGCTTTTGCTGTTGGTCTTTTCCAGACCGAAACGGATGATGGCGAAGCTCACGCCCATGCTCACCAGCGGGATCAGAAGCGAACCGATCTGCTGGACAAGCTTGGTGATACCCACCTCGTCCACCTCGCCCATGGCGAAGGTGATGTACGGCTGCAAGATGATGCTGAGCAGTTTGGAGGAAAAGTTGCTGATGGCGAACAGCATAGTGTTGCTCATCAGCCGTTTGTATTTGTTTTCCACGCCCGGCGGCCCTCCTTGTTGATTGCCTTATTTTACTTTATATTGATGTTATTTCTGTTCGGTCAAATATTCTTTGGCCGAACTTATATTATAACGCCCACAGGGCGAAATGTCCACGGAATCCCATCGAACTCAGCCTCACCCCTGCCCCAGCAGCGCCCGGCGGGCCTTCCAGTCCGGCAGAAACTGCTCCACCAGGGCCCAGAACTCCTTCTGATGATTGGGGTGAACAAAATGGCAGTATTCATGCACAATCACGTATTCCACCGCCGCCCGTGGCTGCAGCGCCAGCCGGGAGGCCAGGGTGATGCGCTTTTTTTCCATATTGCACACCCCCCACCGGCTGGTCATGTCCCGCACCTGCAGCTGGGGCGGCTGGCCGCCCAGCACCCCGGCAAAGGCGGGATACACCATCCTGCTGATGGGCTCGAACAGTGCCAGGCACTCCTCCTTGGAGGGAGGCGGGCAGTCCTGCTGCTTGCGGGCGGCCCGGGCCACCTGCTGCTTGGCCTCGATCACCCAGCCCAACCGCTGGGCCACAAAGGCATCCGCCTGGGCCGCGCTCACCCGCATGGGTACGCTCACGGCCACCGTGCCGTCCCGCCGCACCCGCAGGTTCAAATTTTTCACCTTTTTTCGAACGAGTTCATATTCCAACCCCGCCACCCGGCGAATTTGGCCTGCCATCTTGCTTTTCCACCTCCTGGCAAAGTTTTCCGACCTATTTATTGTATCACATCCGTTCCCGGTTTGGCTCGTCAAGCCATCATATCTCACAAATTTTCCCCGAAAAACTTGGCCGTTCTTGTTCCGTATCGGTACCGGGAATCTATTGACTTCTACTATATCTAGTGCAATAATAGTAATCGCGGCCGAATCACCCCAAAATACAGAGGGTAGTTCTTTACGCTCTGTATTTTTTTGCCGCATCAAAGTAACAGTTGCATGAGGAGAATCGCCATGATCAAAAGTGTAATTAAGCGCGACGGCCGTGTGGTGCTCTACGATCAGAGCAAGATCACCGCCGCCATTATGAAGGCGCTGGAAGCCGCCAAGGAAGGGGATGCCGCCGAAGCCGACCGCATTGCCACCCGGGCCGCCCGCCAGCTGGAGATGGATTGCGGCGAGGAGTCCCCTCAGATCGAGCAGATTCAGGACGCGGTGGAAACCGCGCTGATGGAGACCGGCCATGACGCGGCTGCCAAGCAGTACATTCTGTACCGGGCCAACCGCACCCGCATCCGCGAGGCCAACACCACCCTGATGAAGACCATCGACGAGATCACCAATGTGGACGCCCGCGCTAGCGACATGAAGCGTGACAACGCCAACATCGACGGCAACACCGCCATGGGCAGCATGCTGCAGATCGGCACCGCCGGCGCCAAGGCCTACAATGCGGCGTATCTGCTGCGTCCTGAGCAGGCCAAGGCCTACCGGGAGGGCGACATCCACATCCATGACTTCGATTTCTATTCCCTGACCACCACCTGCTGCCAGATCGATATTCTGCGCCTGTTCCACGGCGGGTTCTCCACCGGCCACGGTTTTCTGCGCGAGCCCAACAGCATCGGCAGCTACGCGGCGCTGGCGGCCATCGCCATCCAGTCCAACCAGAACGACCAGCACGGCGGCCAGAGCATCCCGAACTTCGACTACGGCATGGCCGAGGGCGTGAGCAAGACCTTTGCCCGGGCCTACCGCAAAAAGCTGACCGAGAGCCTGGAGGACGTGCTGGAGACCGAGGACGAGAGCGCTTTCGTGAACCAGATGGTGGATAAGGCCGTCACCGAACTGGACCAGCAGCCCCGCCTGGAGACCAACGCGGAGGAGTTCGACCGCATTGTGGCCGAGGCTCTGACCGCCAGCGGCCGTGTGGATGAGCACACCGCCAAGCGTCTGGTGGCCACCGCCCGCCGCCGGGCCTGGAAGCAGACCGACCGGGATACCTACCAGGCCATGGAGGGCTTTGTGCACAACCTGAACACCATGCACAGCCGTGCCGGTGCGCAGACTCCCTTCAGCAGCATCAACTACGGCACCGATACCAGCCCCGAGGGCCGGATGGTGATTCACAACATTCTGCTGGCGGAGGACGCAGGTCTGGGCCACGGCGAGACCCCCATCTTCCCCATCCACATCTTTAAAGTAAAAGAGGGCGTGAACTACAACGAGGGCGACCCCAACTACGACCTGTTCAAGCTGAGCATGAAGGTGAGCGCCAAGCGGCTGTTCCCCAACTACGTGTTCCTGGACGCCCCCTTCAACCTGCAGTACTACGTGCCTGGCCGGCCCGAGACCGAGGTTGCCACCATGGGCTGCCGCACCCGCGTGATGGGCAACGTTTACGACCCGGACCGCCAGATCAGCTACAGCCGCGGCAACCTGAGCTTCACCTCCATCAACCTGCCCCGTCTGGCGATTCTGGCCGACCACGACGAGAAAAAGTTCTACGAGAGTCTGGACGCCATGATGGAGCTGGTGGCAAACCAGCTGCTGGACCGGTTCGAGATCCAGGCGGCTAAGCGCGTTTACAACTTCCCCTTCCTGATGGGCCAGGGCGTATGGCTGGATTCCGACCAGCTGGGGCCCGCCGACGAGGTGCGTGAGGTCTTGAAGCACGGCACCCTGTCCATCGGCTTCATCGGCCTGGCCGAGACCCTGACCGCCCTGTACGGTCACCATCACGGCGAGAGCGACGAGATGCAGCAGAAGGGTCTGGAGATCATCGGCCACATGCGGGATTACTGCGACCGCAAGAGCCAGGAGCTGAAGATGAACTTCACCCTGCTGGCCACTCCCGCCGAGGGTCTGTCCGGCCGGTTCACCCGCATGGATCAGAAGCGGTTCGGCATCATTCCCGGCGTGACCGATCGGGAATACTACACCAACAGCTTCCACATTCCTGTGTGGTATCCCATCTCCGCCTACGACAAGATCCAGAAGGAGGGCCCCTACCACGCCCTGACCAACGCGGGTCACATCAGCTACGTGGAGCTGGACGGCGACACCGCCAACAACCTGGAGGCCTTTGAGAGCGTGGTCCGCTGCATGCACGACAGCGGCGTTGGCTACGGCAGCATCAACCATCCCGTGGACCGCGACCCGGTTTGCGGCTACGTTGGCGTAATCGGCGACGTATGCCCCCGCTGCGGCCGCCGCAGCGGCGAGGCCCTGAGCCCCGAAAAGCTGGATGAGCTGCGCAAAAAGTATCCCGGCGTTCCCACCTTCTGCGGCTGCGAATGATTTTAGCGGACTCGACCGGCGGTTTGCTCCGGTTCACAAATCCGCGGCACCCGGCTTTCCTCAGCAAAAACATCAAACGGCCTTTTTTAACGGACTCGACCGTTGACCGGGTTCGATACGCCAGCCTTCCGTACCGGGCTTTCCTCAGCGATGACCGCTGGCTTCCTTATTGGCTCCCTGCGTTTTGCTGATTAAGCCCGCACAATTGTTTTGTTGCTTCGGCAACGCTGTGCCGCCGGTGTTCTTTCTATAATAGATTTGTCACCCAATTGCTTTTGAATTTTTTATCGCCGCCCGCATTCGGGCGGGCGGCGTTTTGTAAAAGGAGGAGTTTTTATGTCCGCTATGCAGAAACAATCCGTCGTTGGTAAGGACGTTCCCTTCGAGCGCATCCGCCGCATCACCGGCTACCTGGTCGGCACCATGGACAAATGGAACGACGCCAAGAAGGCCGAAGAGCGCGACCGCGTGAAGCACCTGTAAGCGCCATGCTGCAGGTAGCAGGCTTCGCCGGCGACAGCATCGTGGACGGTCCCGGCCTCCGGTTTACCGTGTTTTTCCAGGGCTGCCCCCACCACTGCCCCGGCTGTCATAACCCCGAGACCTGGCCCTTCGAGGGCGGGACTCCCTTCACCCCTGAGCAGCTCATCCAGATGGCAAAGAAGAATCCGCTCTGCCGCGGCATCACCCTGTCCGGCGGCGAGCCCTTCGCCCAGGCCGGGCCGGAAATGCTGGAGTTTGTCCGGCTGGCCCGTGAGGCCGGTTACGAGGTGGCAAGCTACACCGGCTACACCTTCGAAGAGCTGTACGAGCACGGCACCCCCGCCCAGAAGGAGCTTCTCACCCTTCTGGACACCCTCATCGACGGCCCCTTTGTGCAGGCCGAGATGAGCCTGGAGCTGCGCTTCCGGGGCAGCCGCAACCAGCGCATTCTGGACCTTCCCCAGTGCCTTGCCCAGGGCAAGGCGGTGTGGGAGACCCGCGAGCGCTGGGTGGGCGAGCACCAATAACCGCACATGTTTCAAACACAAGGCCCCCACACCCCGGATCTTTCCGGCGGCGCGGGGGCCTTGTTTGCAGTTTTGATACAACTTCTTGCCGACAGCGTTACCCTTTCTATGCAATAATAAATAGGAAGACAATATTCCTGTTTTGCGGCAGGATTTTGCCAATCGGCCCATTTTGCGGCCGGATATGATACAATAAGCGTAACGCGATCGGTTTTCCGGCTCCGCCGGAACCAAAGGAGGAATACGACCATGGCACACATCCTGATTGTAGAAGACGAAGAACACATTGCCCAGATGATCGAGGCCACCCTTTCTTTGGGCGGCTACAGCTGCGAGATCTGCGCCGACGGTGCGCAGGCGGTGGAGCGCATCTTTGCGGGCGGCTACGATCTGGTGCTGCTGGACGTGATGCTCCCCGGGCTGGACGGCTTCTCGGTCATGGAGCGGGTGGCCAGCCAGGGCACCCCGGTGATCTTTCTTTCCGCCATGCAGCAGGTGGCCGACAAGGTGCGCGGGCTGCATCTGGGCGCCGAGGATTACATCGCCAAGCCCTTCGAGGCGCTGGAGCTTTTGGCCCGTGTGGAGGTGGCCCTGCGCCGCCGGGGCAAGGGCCGTGAGGTACTGGAGTATCGGGGCATCCAGCAGGACCTTTCCAGCCACACCGTGACCCTGAACGGTAAGCCGGTGGCCTTGAGCCCCAAGGAATTTGAACTGCTGCGGGTCTTTTTGCAGAACCAGGACCTGGCCCTCTCCCGGGACAAGCTGCTCTCGCTGGTGTGGGGCTACGACTTCGCCGGTGAGACCCGCACCGTGGACATCCACGTGCAGCGGCTGCGCCAGAAGCTGGGGCTTTCCGGCAAGCTGGTCACCCTGCCCCGCATCGGCTACCGGCTGGAACACTGAAAGGAGCCATGCCCGTGAAACTGTGGCAGAAGATCTTTTTGTCCTCTCTGGCGCTGCTGGTGCTGGCCACCGGCGGGCTGAGCCTGCTCTTTTTGAACAACACCCAGACCCAGCTGTGGCAGCGGGAAAAGCAGCGGGCCGCCTTGCAGCAGCAGTCGATGATGAACGCCATCAAAACCAACGTGGTGAACCAGCGGCTGCAGTCCGGCCAGATCAGCCTGAACGAAACCGAGACCCGGCAGGCGGTGCGCTCCGCCCTTGGGAGCCAGGAGACCGACGGCTACCTGCTGGCCTTCCAGCTGTATGATTCCGGCGGCGAACCCTTCCGCGACGATACCACCGGCCTGTGCCACACTGCCAACCTGAACAGCAGCGAATATCAGGACGATTCCCTCACCTACACCCGCATCTTTGCCCAGGGGGACCGGCTGCTGCTGGCCCTCAACTCCCCTCTGCCTCTGGAGCAGAGCGAATTCCGCATGGTGTGCGTGTTTGACGTGACCGACCTGGGCGCCCAGCTGCAGCGCCAGGCGGCAACCGCCCTCACCTTCGGCATGGTGGTCAGCCTGGCCGCCGCCGTGGTACTGCTGATTCTGGTCAAGGTGCAGCTGCGCCGTCTGGAGCAGCTGTCCCGCGCGTCCCGCCGCATCGCCCAGGGCAACTATGCCGAGCGGGTGCAGCTGGCCGGGGCGGACGAGGTGGCGGACCTGGGCAAGGACCTGAACCGGATGGCCCAGGCCGTGCAGCAGCACGTGGGCCAGCTGGAGCAGGTGGCCCAGGACCAGAAGACCTTCATCGCCAACATGGCCCACGAGATGAAAACGCCCCTGACCAGTATTCTGGGCTTTGCGGACCTTTTGTACCTGCAAAAGGACGTGCCGGAGAAAAAGCGCCGGGAGTACGCGGGCATCATTCTGGACGAGACCAAACGGATGCGCAGCCTGTCCGGCAAACTGATGGAGCTGCTGAACGTGGGCAGCCAGAACCTGGTGTTCACCTCGGAGGAGCTTTCCGGCGTGATCGGCGAGGTGGCCACCGCCATGCAGCCGGTGCTGCACAGCAGCCGCCTGGCCCTGCAATACGGCTGCGAGCCGGGGCTGTGGATGGAGATGGACCGGGAGCTGTTCAAATCGCTGCTCTATAACTTCATCGACAACGGCCGCAAGGCCAGCCCCGAGGGCAGCCTGATCCAGCTGCTGGCCCACCGCAAGGGCGGCCGCATCGAGATCCTCATCCGGGACCATGGCCAGGGCATTCCCAAAAAGGAGCTGGAAAAGATTCGCCAGCCCTTCTATATGGTGGATAAATCCCGCAGCCGCAAGGCGGGCGGCGCGGGCCTGGGCCTCGCCCTGTGCGAGGAGATCTGCCGCATCCACAAGGGCAGCTTTTCCATCGACAGCCGCCTGGGCGAGGGCACCCTCATCACCCTCAGCTTCCCGCCCGCTTCGCCGGGCGGTGCGGCGGAGGGAGGCGGCGCTCCATGAAGATCCGGCGCGAACAGTCCCCCCGCCCCGATGCGGCCCCGGTAAAGGCAAAGGCGCCCACGGCAAAAGCTGACCCGGCCAAGCCGCCGGCACCCGCCCGCAAAGCGGCTCCGCCTTCCCGAAAGAAAGCAAAACCCCGCCGCCTTTTTTCCCGCTTCGGTCTGCTCACCCTGGGGCTTCTGGCGGGCAGCGGCCTGTGCCTGTTCGCCCTGGCCCAGTGGATGATCCTGCCCGACCGCAAGGTGGGCAGCTTTTCCGCCCTGCCCGCCTACAACGTGGTGGGCCAGCAGGCCGACCGGGCGGACTTCTGGGCCATTGCCCAATACCACGACGCCACCCCCAAAGACCAGTCTCCGTCCACCCCTCTTTTCGCGGTGGAAGCCCTCTCCCAGCTGGACGATTTGTTCCCGCTGGAGCAGCTGATGTACAGCCGGGCCCCCGGCTCCCTGACCGCGCCGGAAACCACGGTAAAGCCCGCCTGGTCCCACACCAACACCTTCCAGATGCTGACCTGTATCTTCTGGGACGACATTTCCGCCGTCTACTCCACACATACCGGCCAGGAGTTTCCGGGCCAGATCGATCTGAGCCTGGGCCGCTCCGCCACCGACGAACAGCAGCCCTTTTGCTTCACCCTGCTGTTTTTGCCGGATGAAACGCCGGATGAGCAGGCCTTCGAGGCCGCCTACGATAGCGTGGTGGACGATCTGCAGCAGCTGTGCGCCGGGCAAATGAACACCTTCCATACCCTGGAGGACCTGCTGGCCAACCTGGACCCCACCCCCTTCCAGGAAAACTACACTTTTTCCCCTCTTCAGGCCCAAAATCTGACCGGTCTTGCCGGGCAGATGGGCTCCCTTTTGCTGGAGCTGTACCAAAGCGGCTCCTTCTCTTACGATCTGGCGGACCCGGCCCAGGCCGACGCTTTGCTGCAGCAGTATTTCCGGGAGCGCGGCTGCACCCTGCAGGTGCTCCGGCTGGAGGAGTGCTACCTGGTGCTGATCAGCACCGAGCTGGATAACGGTACCGCAACCCTGGGCCTCTACTACAGCCCGGTGCTCAAAACCTGGTGCGGAATCGGCCTTCAGCTGCTGTGATTCCTCTCATGGAAAGGAAATGGCCTATGCCGAAAAAACAAACCAAACCCAAGGCGGCGCGCGGCGTGCCCCGCCGCGGCGCTGCAAAGCGGACAAAGCCCGGCGCGCTGCGGGCAAATCTGGCGTTCGGCCTGCTCACCGTGTTCATTCTGGCGGCGGGCGGCGCATCCAGCGCCTGGGCCGCGTCCCGCATCGTGAACCCCGCCGGGCAGCGGGGCTCCTTCGCCGCCCTGCCGGTGTACAATGTGATCGGCCAGCGCACCGACCGGCTGGAATTCTGGCCCCGTGCCCGCTACCATGACCTGGCCCGGTCAAACGGCTCTCAGGAGAGCTTTTCTCCCCAGCTGGCACTGGATGCCACCGGCTTTCAGGAGCTTCTGCTGAACATGATGGGAAGCTGCGCCCCTGTCCTCAGCCTGAGCGGCCGGGAGGAAGCCAACAGCGAAGAAGTGACCTGCTACACCTATTACGCCGGCAACATCGCCTGCCGCTTTTACGACGATGTTCCCGTTGTGCTTTTGTGCGATTCCACCTCCGAGTATCCCGTCTACCAGGGCGTGCTGAATGTCAGCACCGGCCGGGGCAGCAGCGCCGACCAGCTGTGCTACACCGCCCTCATCACCCCGGCCGAGTCTATGACGCCCGCCACCGAGGAACAGTACCAGCAGGCCTACCAGACCATTCTGGAGCACCTGATGCTGCTGGTCGGAGACACCAGCAACACCCCCTATTACACCTACGGCCCGCTGGCCGATGTTCTGTACACGTTTATCGACCAGTTTCCCAACGCGGCCGGTGCCCCCGATATGCCCGCCTGGGAAAGCTCCTCAGAGGCCGCTGCTCCCAGTGTGGAGAACACCCTGAACCTGTTTGAGCAATGGTTTTTCATACAAGCCGATGTGGAAAACGACATCTCTCCCTGGGAAAAGCTGGGCATGGCAGAACCAGACTGGTCGAAGCCGGAAGAGGTGGAGCGTTTTCTGCAGGAATACTTCCGAATGGTGTATCTGATCGATCTGCAGATTCTGCGCCAGGACGACTGTTACCTGGTTCTGTTTCAGAACGACATCAACGTGCTGGGCTTCTACTACGACCCGCTGCTGAAAGCCTACACCGGCTTCGGCATTCAGTGAGCCTCCTCCCCACGCGGGGCGGTTATTTTGGCAAATCGGCTCAAAATTTGCAACTTGGATACATCTTTTTGGCTACTTGGTTTCCTGCCTCCTTTTATAATAAAGGCAGCCGAAGGACACCGTGCCCGTAATATTTTTGTGGCGCGTGCGTCCAATTAGGCAAATGCTGAAAAAGGAGGTCCGCCGCCATGGCCGCCCGTACTCTTTCCGTTCAAAATGCCCGTCGCCCGGTCTATTCCGCGGCGGCCTGTGCACCTTCCCTGCCTGCGCAGCGCCGAGTGGTTCGCCGCCCGCCTGCCCCTTCTCAGCCCCGGCAGACAAGTGCCCGGGCAGCGGCGCCCGCCCCCACCGTTTACCGGCGGCCCGCTGCCGCCCATGCTCCGGCCCGCCGCCGCAGACGGCGGCACGCGCTGGCCGCCTTGCTGGGCAAGCTGATGGTGCTGGCCCTCTGTGCCGCGGCGCTGTTCTCGGTGTTCGACCTGCTGGCCCAGAACCGGATGCTGGTCTCGCTGGGCAGCCTGGCCTCCGGGCAGGTCATCGCCAACCCGGCCCCCGCGCCCGAAGCCGACGCCCCCGCCTCTGACGGAAGCGGCATGCTCACGGTGCAGGCGGTCTTTCAGGAGCCCTCGCTGCCCAACGGCTGCGAGGCGGCGAGCCTGGCCACCCTGCTGGAGTACAACGGCTATTCGGTGGACCTGGTCTCCCTGGGGGTGGATTATCTGCCCCGCCAAAGTTTCAGCTACAGCGGCCCCAACCGCTACGGACCGGACCCGGAGCAGGCCTATGCGGGCGACCCGGCCAGCTCGTCGAACGGCTGGTACTGCTTTGAGGGCCCCATCATCGAGGCGGCCAACGCCTGGCTGCGGGACCAGGGCTCCAGCCTGCGGGCCCAAAGCGAGACCGGCGCGAATATGGACCGGCTGGAAAAGCTGCTGCGCCAGGGCACACCGGTGGCGGTGTGGTTCACCCAGGACTACGAGCAGCCCCGGTTCAACACCTCCTTCACCTGGACGCTCCCCGATGGCAGCACCTACACCCCCTACGGCAACCTGCACTGCGTGGTGCTCACCGGCATGGACGAAACCCAGTGCTATCTGGCGGACCCCATGCAGGGCGATTCCGTCATCGAGCGGGACCGGTTCGAGAGCATCTACACCGCCATGGGCAGCCGCGCGGTGGTGCTGCGCTGATTCAATGTTTGCTGGTTCAACTCCTCCTTATCGCCCCTCGGGGGCAAAAGCCCGGCCGAAGGCCGGGCTTTTTTGCCTCAAAACGAAATGACCGGGGGAGCTTTTTCGTCTTATAAAAGACGACTGTTTTTGACTTTTTTCGGGAAAGGACCGTTTTTTATGCCAACTGCAACCCTTCGCCGCCCCCGGCGGCGCAGAAGAAAGCGGGCGCCGCTGCTCCGGCTGGCGGCCCCCATCCTCGCCCTGGTGCTGCTGGCCGGTGCGTTCTGGATCGCACTGGCCCGCTTTTCCGCCCAGCGGGAGGACGACCCCACCAAACAGGCCCGCATCGTGGCCATCGACGCGGGCCACGGCGGCTCGGACACCGGCGCCATCGGCGTGAACGGCGTGCGGGAGTGCGACCTGACCCAGGCCACCGCCCAGGCCCTGTGGGACCTGCTGGAGGCCGACCTGGACATCACTCCGGTGATGTGCCGCTCGGACTGGGATGAGGACCTGCCCGCCGCCGACCGGGCGAAACGGGTGGCCCGCTCGGATGCCACCCTCTCGCTGTCCATCCACATGAACTCGGACGGCGGCACCGGCCAGGCCAGCGGCTTTGAGTGCTTCCCCGCTCCGCCGGGCAACCAGTACAACAAGAACAGCCTGCGCTTTGCGGACTTCATCGCCGCCGAGATGAGTGCCGCCGGGGCTAGCCTTCGGGGCGACGGCGGCGTGCGCTACGCCTATTACGACGAGAATAACCAGCGAATCATCCGGGAGCGCAGCGACACCAACCCGGAGGGCTACCCCAGCTTCGCCATGGTGAACAGCACCGGCTGTGCCTCGGCGCTGGCCGAACAGTGCTTCATCACCAACGAGGCAGACCTGGCGGCCTTCGCTTCGCCGGAGGGCTGCCAGCTGGCCGCCCGCTGTTACTACCGGGCCATCCGCCAGTATTACGGTCTCTCCCCCGAGCCGGAGCAAAGCGGCTCCTGAGCACAAAAAATCCCCTTTCCGGCCGGAAAGGGGATTTTTATTTGCTGTGATTCAGGCGGCCTCGGTGTTCTCCACATCCAGGGCCTGCGCGCCGGACAGGCCGCTCACGCTCAGCCCGCCGCTGATGCGGTAGGTGCCGCTCATGTAGGCAATACCGATCTTGTAGTTCTTGCCGGGGGTCAGGCCGTCGAAGGTGGCGCTGGCGCAGTCGCCGCCGGTGGCAAACTCGATGGTGTGGCCGTTCACATAGGCGCGGCCGCTTTCGGTCTCCTCCCACAGGGTCACCAGATACTGATTGGTGGCATTCTCGTTCTCACTGGTGGCGTAGCTGGTCACCGTGATGGAATCGCCCGCCGGGGTGAAGCAGTTGGTGAACCGGTTCTGCACGCTGTTGAACACCACATACAGGGTACCACTGGCCTCGTCCAGCTGGCTGGCAAAGGCAGCGGTGGTGTCCAGGTCTTCCGGCCAGGTAATGCTGCCGCCCGCCTGCGAGGCGATGTACATCTCCTCCACAGCCTCGCTTTCGGCCTCTTCCTCGCTGCTGCCCGAGCAGCCGGTCAGGCAAAATGCCGCCATGGCCAGCGCAAGGCCCAGGGCAAGCAGAGATTTCATTCGTTTCATAATTGTGTCCTCCGTTTCGCGGGCGCAAAGCCCGAAGGGCCGCCCGTAAGTCCGGTTTTGATTCAGTGTTCCCGCGGCCGCGCCCCGTGGAACCGGGGAGCAGCCGATGGGTGGATACCTTTTTATTATAATCCAAAACCCAACGGCTTACAAGCAGGCAGAAAAAAGCAGCCTTCCTCGCCCCGTTTCCGGAGGCGAATAAGACTGCTTTTTCCGTTTGTATCCCGCTTATCCAAGCTGAACGGCAAATTCCAGTCGGTAATCCTGCCCGGCACTCAGCCGGTAGGCGGGCTCCACGTCTGCGCCCCAGCTGTCGATGCCGCCCACGCCGCGCACCGCGCCCATCACTGTGACCACGGTACGGCCGGTGGCCGGCAGCTGCTCCCGATGATCTGCGTTCTGCAGCTCCTGAGCGGTATAGGGCAGGGCGCTGAAGGCAAAGGGTTCGCCCTCCATGCACACCTCCAGGCGGGCCGCGTCCGCCTGGCCCACGGTCCGCCGCTCCAGGGTGAACCGGTGAGTGTCCATGTGTATGCCGCAGTCCTGAGGCACCAGGTAATCCGGGATGTGCGGGATCTCGGTATGGCGGCCGAACACCCCGCCCTTCTTCCGGTCCGGATAGGTCTCGCCGGAAAGGCCGGTCCAGCCGATGGCCGACGCGGGTTCGGGCAGAACCAGCCGCACACCGAACACCGGCAGCTCGGGCAGGCCGGGCGCGCCGGTGAACTCCGCCTTCACCCGCAGGGTACCGGCGGCATTCACCGTGTAAACAATTTCCACCCTCGCGCCGGGCACGGCGGCAAAGGCGAAGGCATAGGCGATCTCCACCTTGCGGGGGCCTTTTTCCCGCACCGTCCAGCCGGTGCAGCGGGCAAAGGCATCCGCCGCCATCCAGGCCGCGCTTTTCGCCGCGAAGCCGTTGCCGATGTCGTTTTCGGTGGAAGCCCGCCACAGCGCGGGCCGGGGGGCCCGGTAGAGCCACTGGACGCCCTTGGAGACCAGCGACACCGGCCCCGCCTCCACGTAGGAGAAGAGCACCTCGAAGTCCTTGCCCTGCACGCCCAGGTTCACGTCGCCCTCGATGACGGTCAGGTCCGGCGCAGCTTCGGCCCGGCTTGCCCGCTCCTGCTGCTCCGCGGCCAGCTGACGGGCAGACTGCTCTGCAGCCCGGCGGTTTTGCTCGTCATGGGCGGCGCGCTGCTCCGGGGTGGAATACCAGTAGCGCACCTCCTGCATGGCGGGCTTTTCGCTGCCGTCCGCAAACACGATGCCGTTGGCGCTGAAGTTGTAGTCGGTGGGGCGCTCGCCGAAGTCGCCGCCGTAGCCCAGCACCCGGCGGCCCAGGCTGTCGGTGCGCCAGAGGGCCTGATCCATGTAGTCCCAGATAAAACCGCCCTGATATTGGTCAAATTCCTCACCCAGGCGGATGTAGCTCTCCATGCCGCCCAGGCTGTTGCCCATGTCGTGCATGTATTCGCACAGCAGGAAGGGCTTGGCCGGTTTTGCCTCCAGATATTCCCGGATATCCTCGGGGGTGGCGTACATGCGGCTCTCCACGTCGCTGATGCGGTCGAATTCCCGGTTGTGGAACACGCCCTCGTAGTGTACCAGGCGGCTGGGGTCGTTTTCGTGGAAAAACTCACTCATGGCCAGAATGTCCTCGCCCGCGTAGGACTCGTTGCCGCAGGACCAGAACAGGATGGCGGTGTGGTTTTTGTCCCGCTCAAACATGGAGCGGGCCCGGTCCACCACACATTCCTTCCACTGGGGCAGGCTGCCGGGCACGTTCCAGCTGGGCTCCACCGCGCCCAGCTTCTGCCAGGAGCCGTGACTCTCCAGGTTGGTCTCGTCGATCATGTAGATGCCGTTTTCGTCACACAGGTCATACCAGCGGCTCTGGTCCGGGTAATGGCAGGTGCGCACCGCGTTGATGTTGGCCCGCCGGAAGGTGCCCATGGCCCGGTCCATATCCTCGTCGGTGATGGCCCGGCCCCGCTCGGCGCTCCACTCGTGGCGGTTCACGCCGTTGAACATCACCCGCTTGCCGTTCAAAAGCAGCAGGCCGTTTTTCAACTCAAAGCGGCGGAAGCCGGTGGCATAGGGCACCAGCTCCACCACCCGGCCCGCGGCGTTTTTCACGGTGAACAGCACCGAATACAGCACCGGATGCTCATGGTCCCAGCCCTGCACGCCGGGCAGGCGGATGTCCGTGCTGCCACTGGGGTCCACCGGGCCCTCGAACAGCACCCGGCCCGCCGGGTCGGATACCCGGCATTCCACCGCCGCGCCCTCGCTCGCGCCGGAAAGGCGCAGCCGGGGGGCCAGGGTGCCGGTGGTGTTGTCCCCGGCAAGGCCCGCCCGCAGCCACAGGTCCTCCACGTGGACCTCCGGCTTTGCGTACAGGTACACCGGCCGGAAGATGCCGCTGAACCGGAAAAAGTCCTGGTCCTCCAGCCAGCCCGCGCTGCTGCGCTTGTGCACCTCCACGCAGAGCAGATTGTCCTTCGGGCGGATGGCCTCGGTCAGATCAAAATGGGCCGGGGTGAAGGAGTCCTCGCTGTAGCCGATGAACTTGCCGTTCAGCCACAGGTAGAACGCCTGCTCCACCCCCTCCAGGCAGATGCAGACCCGCTTGCCCGCCAGCGCCGGGTCCAGGTCGAACCGGCGCACATAGCTGCTCACCGGCGCGTCGTTCCAGTCGATCTGAGGCGGGCGCAGACCGCTGCGGCCATCCCAGGGGTACATGGTGTTGATGTACTGGATCTGGCCGTAGCCCTGCAGCTCCACATGGCCGGGCACCTGGATGCGGCCGAAGGCGGACCGGTCGGCCTCCTCCCGCCAGAAATCCGCAGGCCGGGCGTCGGGATTCGGGCTGTAGGCGAACTGCCATTCCCCGTCAAGGCTCTGGCGCAGGGTCATGGTCTTTTGGGCCAGCTCGGCCTCGGTCTGGTACCAGCGGTGGTCCGAGTGGGCGGGCAAGCGCCCCACCGCAAAGACCTCCGGGTCCACGAGCCAATTCAAATCAGGCTGCATCAATCTGCTCCTCTCCTTTTTCCTTGTTATTCCGCCACCTGGTTTTCCGCCCGGATGGCCGCGCACTCGCTGGCGGCCAGGTCCGCCCAGCTGCCGTTGTGGAACAAAAAGTCGTAGCGGTAAAGCACATAGCCGTCCGCGCCAACCTCGCGGCCGGTGGCGATCATATCCGCCAGATTATGGCCGCTCTGCCACTGGGTCACCGCGTTGTCGTAGTTGCCGCCGTCCCCGTCGCCGATGCGGTAGGCGCCCAGCCCGAAATAGAGGGATACGCCCTCGGCCCGCTCCAGCGCGGCCCACTCGGCGGTGATGTTCTCGAAGGCAAACCGGGTCTGCCCGCCGGAGGTGGTATAGCCGTAGCCCCAGTACAGCTGGGGCAGTATGTAATCCACATAGCCCGGTGTGCTCAGCCAGAGGGCCACATCACTATACTGGCCGTTATAATTATTATCCATATTCCCCTGAGGACTGATTCCGAACCGAACCTCCGGCTTTACCGCCTTGATAGCGTCGTACACCGCCTTTACCAGCTGGTTCACGTTGTCCCGTCGCCAGTCCTCCAGGCTGAGGCTGGTGCCGGAGGCGGCGTATTCCGCCTCGTCGAAGGAGGCCTCGGTGGTGGGGTAGAAATAGTCATCAAAGTGGATGCCGTCCACGTCGTAGTTCGTCACGATCTCGGTCACGCCGTCCACGATCAGCTGGCGCACTGTTTCGCTGGAGGGGTCGAAATACAGCCCCTCTCCCACCTGTTTGACCAGCTCGGGACTGGTGACGGCAGGGTTATTTTCGGCCAGCTGGCCGGGCAGGCTGGCGTTCAGCTGCACCCGGTAGGGATTGAGCCAGGCCTCCAGCTCCAGGCCCTGGGCGTGGGCAGTTTCGATCAGAATGGCCAGCGGGTCAAAGCCCGGGTCCTGGCCCTGGGTGCCGGTGCACAGATGGCTCCAGGGGAAATACTGGCTGGGGTACAGCGCGTCCGCGAAGGGGCGCACCTGGGCAATCACGGTGTTCAGGCCCAGGTCCGCGCAGTTGGCCATCATCTCCTCGGCCCCGGCCCGGAAGGCCTCGGCGCTGGAGAAGTCAAACTGCTGCCACTCCAGATAGCTCACCCACATGGCCCGGTACTCCCGCCCGGGCTGGGCAGGCTTTTCGGCCTCATCGCCGGTGTCGTTTGCAATGGGGCTGCCGGTCTGGCTCTGGCTGCCCGGCTGGGACGCGGCAGGCGTGCCGCCGCAGGCCGCCAGGCTCACAGCCAGGCAGGCGGCAGTAAGCAGGGCGAATATCTTCTTCCACATCATGGGTCAACTCCTTTTTCGAGGGGCGGTTTTTGCTCCCGCAGACGGGCGGCCCGCGCCCTGTTTCATTCCTATGCGGGGCGATTCGTGCTTATTATAGCACACAGCTCCCCGGCACGCAAAACGCCCCGCTGCAAAGCAGCGAGGCGCTTGTGGTGGGCCATCCAGGACTTGAACCCGGGACCAATCGGTTATGAGCCGACAGCTCTGACCAGCTGAGCTAATGGCCCTTACGGGCGGCGGACCGCTCGAATATTCTTATTATACCAGAACCGGCCGCCATTGCAAAGCCTTTTTTGCGGCGGTTCAGATCTTGCCGTACACCTTGCACACCAGGCGCATACTCAGATCGCCGAAATGCCCGGCGTTGCGGCGCACCACATCCACGGTGCTCAGCGGGCGGAAGTACTCGCCCTGCCGCTGCACCGCAGCCCGGGTGTATTCCAGATAGCTGCCCTCGTAGATGGCGAACCGTTCCAGCCGGTGCAGCAGCGACTGCACCTGGATAACCCGCAGCCCCAGGCAGCGGCTGACAAATTCCACGCAGGTGAAGGCCCCGGGCAGCGCCAGGTGAAAGCCCACCACGCTGGCCATGGCCCCGTATGTATTGTAGATGGTACGGCCCGGCTGTGCCCGGCAGACCATGAGCATGTTGCGGGCGGCGTCGAACTGGCGCTGGGTCACCGGCACCCGGCAGACCCGCACCCGGATATCGCCCTCGTCGCACAGGCGGCCCGCATCCTCGGCCACAAAGCCGCCTGCCAGGGCGTTGTGCTTGTTGCGGCGGGCAAAGGAATAGCAAACCGCCAGATCCGGCCGCAGGCTGATGGACACATGGTTATAGCTGCTTTTGGTCACCGCCCGGATCATCCGGCCCATCCCGGTGTTGGTGTGGGAAAACATCACATATAAATCCGGCAAATTCCTTCGCCTCCTTTTTTGATTATAACGCGCATTGTCATTCCAGCCCGGCCTTCCGGTTTGCCAGGTACCCCGCGCCCATCAGGCCCGCCTGGTTGCCCAGCTGCGCCGGAATCAGGCGGCAGCCCCGGAAGCTGGGCTTCAGCAAAGCCTGAAGCCGTCCGTTCAGCTGCTGCTGAATGTATTCCTGTTTCATCACGCCGCCGCCCAGCACCACCGCTTCGGGATCGAAGGCATGAATGAGCGACACCAGACCATAGCTGATTTCGCTGATCCAGCCGTCCACCTCGGCCCGCACATCCTGGTCCTCCAGCCGGGCGAAGATGGCGCGGCCGTCGGTAAGCTCCGGGAACCGGGCACTCACCCGTTTCACCAGGGCGGTTGTGCTGGCGTAGCGCTCATAGCTGCCCGTTCCCTGGCTGACCGGGTCCACCGCTTCCGGGTGGGTAATAAGGCCGCCGAACTCTCCGGCGCTGCCCAGACCGCCCCGGTAGAGCTGGCCGTTCAAAAAGGCCGCTCCGCCGATGCCGGTGCCAAAGGTGAGCATCAGGAAGTCCTTCATTCCTCTGGCCGCACCAAAGGCATATTCCCCCACAGCGGCGGCGTTCACGTCGTTTTCCACCACGGCAGGAAGGCCCAGCTGCTGCTCCAGCAGCTGTTTCGGGTTCATGCCGGTATAACCGGGAATGTTGCAGGCAAACCGGATGCGGCCGGTCTGCGGCTCCACCTCACCGGCGGTGGAAATGCCCACACACTGCACGCCGGGCATTCCGCGCACAAGCCCCGCCACGGTTTCCAGCATTTTCTGCGCTCCGGCGGGCGCATTGGTGGGCGTTTCCTGCAAAGCGCTCAGCTGCCCGTTTTCCAGAACCGCCGTTTTAATATAAGTACCGCCGATGTCCACACACGCTGTTTTCATGGAAAAAGCCTCCATTCATGCTCGGGTGCAAAAAGGTCTGTTTAAGGGCTATTATAGCAAACTCCGACGGAATTTGGAAGAGAAACGCGACCTGATATAAAAAATGCGCCGCAAGCATTTGCAGCATGCGGCACACTGAAATCTCACACTCCGGCAGGTGTAGTTCTCTTTGCGGTATTGATGGACGCAATGAGCAGACGCTTGACCTCTGTGCATTGCTTTAAAATGGCGGAATCGTTATAATAACCGCTTTCGATCAGCAGCTCCAGCCAGTACTCACTTTCCGAGCACTCCTTCAAGGCAATCTGCAATTTTGCAATAAAATCAGCCTTACCGTGGGCATACATGGCTTCCCGGATATTCGCCCCCACGCTGGTGCCGGAACGGATCAGTTGATTGGTAAGAACGCTCTCCCGTTTGTCACGCTTGATTTCATTGCACACCCGGATAATTTCCAGCGCAAAGGCTTTGGATTTATCTTGCAAAGGACTGGGCATGGTCATCACCCTAAATCATTAAAATCCGTGCCGCGCATGCGGCACACCTTACTTTTTCACTATTCACTATTCACTATTCACTCTTCCCTCCCAAAAATCGACTCTGTCGGTTCAGTGAAAAGTGAACAGTGAAGAGTGAATAAGGAAAAATCGACAAGCTCCTTGGCGGAACTTGTCGATTTTTGGAGCTGGTGGACGGATTCGAACCCCCGACCTGCTGATTACAAATCAGCTGCACTACCAGCTGTGCTACACCAGCATATTCAGCAAGAAATATTATACCAAAAAAACTTCCCGCACGCAAGACGATTTTTGCCGCCGGGCCTCTTTTCTTGCCGTTTCAGAGGTCCGGCGGCAATGTTCTTCCGTTTGAGTCTGCCGCTTATTTTGCCTCAGCCAGCGCCTTCTGCAGCGCGCAGAAGTCCTCCAGCGTCAGCTGTTCGGGGCGGGCGGTGGGGCTCAGCCCCGCCGCCTGGAGCGCGGCGGCCACCTTTGCCTTGGGCAGGCCCATGCCATTGCTGATGGAGTTTGCCGCGGTTTTGCGCCGCTGGCCGAAGGCCGCCCGCACCAGCTTGAAGAAGCCCGCTTCGTCCTCCACCTGCACCGCAGGCTGCTCGCGCACCTGCAGCTGGATCACCGCACTGGTCACCTTCGGCGGCGGATAGAAGCTGCCGGGCTGCACCGTGAACAGCAGCCGGGGCTTCGCGTAGTAATCCACCGCGTAGCTGATGGCGCCCGCCTCACGGGTGCCCGGGGTGGCGGTAATGCGGTCCGCCGCCTCCTTCTGCACCATGACAGTGATGTGCTGGATGGGCAGTTTTTCCTCCAGCAGCCGCATCAGGATGGGGCTGGTGATGTAGTAGGGCAGGTTGGCGCACACAGCCACCGGCATTCCGGCAAATTTCTCCCGGATCAGCCCGGCCAGGTCCACCTTCAGCACATCCTGCAAAAGAATCTCCACGTTATCAAATTCGGCCAGCGTTTCCGCCAGCAGGGGCGGCAGGCGCTGGTCCACCTCAATGGCCACCACCTTGTTCGCCCGCAGGGCCAGCTCCTTGGTGAGCACGCCCACGCCGGGGCCCACCTCGATCACGCCCCAGCTCTTGTCGATGCCCGCGGCCTCCACAATCTTGGGGCAGATGCCGGGGTTCACGATGAAGTTCTGCCCGAACCCCTTGGACAGTGCGAAATCATACCGGGCGCACAGGTCCCGGATGGTGGAAATATCCGTTAAATTGGGCATAGGGTCCCGCCTTTCTGTTTGTGTTGCGCCCGCCCGGACCTTTGCCCGGGCAGACAGCAGCGCCCCGCGGCCCATCTGCACGGGCCGCCGGAGCGCTGCGGGATCGTATTCGGGATTATTCGCCGTCGGTGCTTTCGCTGGCCGGGGCCGCGGAATCCGCACCCTCGCTGACAGCTTCACCGCCCTCGCTGGTGCTCTGGCTGGCAGAAGTGTCACCGCTGGCGGAGGCGTCGCCGCTGGCGGCGCTGCTGGAGGTGTCATCGGTGGTGGTACCGCCGTTCATGGTCTGCGCCACACCCAGTGCCTTCTGCACCTGGGTATCCTCCTCCACGCTCACCAGAGTGGTATCGCTGCCGTCAGCCTTGGCGGCCACTTCCACATCCACGGTCAGACCGGTGCCGTCAAAGCTGGTCTTGTCCGAGATGAGCATCTTGGCGGTGGTGATGACCACAGCGCTGCCGTCGCTCATGCGGTAGGGCTCCGCCTGGATGGTGCCCTTGCCCGCGGTGGTGGTGCCCACCAGCTGCGCGCCGGAAAGCTGGCGCAGGCTGGCGGCAAACAGCTCCGCAGTGCTGGCGGTGCCGCTGTTTACCAGCACCACCATGGGCAGATCCACATGACTCTCGTCGCTGGAACCCAGCAGGGTCTGCTGGCCGTTCTTGTCCTCCGCGAACACGATGTCCGCCTCGGGCACCAGCTGGTCGATGCAGTTCACCGCCACGTCCATCTGGCCGCCCGCGTTGTCGCGCAGGTCGAAGACCAGGGCCTTGGCGCCCTGGTTCTGCAGGTCCTCCACCGCCTTGCTGAAGGTGCTCTGGGTGGTGCCGTCGAACCGGTAAATCTTGATATAGCCGTAGCTCTCACCCAGCATCTGGTATTCCACGCTGGGGATGGTGTAGCGGCTGCGGTTGATGGTATGGTCGGCGGTGGTGCCGTCCGGCGCCATGTAGGTCACGGTGACCTCGGTGCCCGCCTCGCCCTGCAGCTGAGCGGTCACGTTGGCAGCGGTCAGGCCCTTCACCTCGCCGCCGTTGATGGCAGTGATGAAGCCGCCCACCTGCAGGCCCAGCTCAGAGGCGGGGCTGGAATCGTAGACCTTGGTGATGCGGGCATAGCCCGAGGAATCCTTCACCACCTCCACGCCGATGCCCATGATGTTGCCGTTTTGCACCTCAACCAGCTCGGCGTACTGCTTCGCGGTGTAGTAGTTGGCGTTCTTGTCGCCGATGCCCAGCACATAGCCGTAGGCCATCATGTCGTTCAGGGTGGCGTCCTGGATGTCGCCGTAGTAGTTGGCGCGCACGTACTTGTCCAGCTCGGCGATTTTGCTGTACATGCTTTCCTTTTCCTTAACGGAAGGGATGGTGGCGTCGAACATCTGGCGCGCCAGAATCATGGTGATGGAAAAGGTCACCGTCATGGCGATGATGGCGATGGTCAGCGCCATGCTGATGGAAATCTTTTTGTTCATGGTCTTGCGTTTCCTCCGTGGCGTTCCCGCCGGTCAGATCAGGTAGGCGATCTGGATCGCCATGGAGCTGAAAATGGTGAGCGCCATGAGCACGGCAAGCGCCAGACTCACGGTGCGAACGAGTTTTTTGTTGTCCTTCATGGGGCTCCTTTCATTGTTGGGGGCGGACATCAGAACGCCACGTAGTTGCGGGGGTTCTGCTTCACGCCGTTGATGCGCACCTCAAAGTGCAGGTGGTTGCCGTAGGAATTTCCGGTATTTCCCACATAGCCGATCACGTCGCCCTGCTTCACCGACTGGCCCACGCCCACGGCAATGCTGCTCATGTGGGCGTACAGGGTGGTCACGCCGTCGCCGTTGTCCACCATGACCACGTTGCCGTAGCTCCAGTGGCCGGTGGTGGAGGAGATGACGCCGTCATGGGCGGCCTTGATGGGGGTGCCACCGGGGGCGGCGATGTCCATGCCGCTGTGACCGGTCTGGATCACGCCGTTGATGTTCTGGGTGGCGCCGAACTCGGTGGTCACCCGGCCGGCAATGTCCAGCGGCCAGCGGAAGCCCTCGGCGGACACACCACTGCCGGTGGACGCCTGGCTGGCCACCCAGGCCTGGAACTGTTTCTCGGCCTCATCGGCCTTCTTCTGCTTTTCGGCCACCACGGTCTCCTGGGCCTGGGCCGCGGCCTCCTTGTCGCTGATGGTCTGCTTCTGGGCCTGGATGTTGGCGGCCAGCTGGTTTTCCTTGGTATCCAGGGCAGCTTTCGCTTCCTCCAGATCCGCCTTGGCTGCTTCCAGAGCGGCCTCCTCTTCCTCCAGCTTTGCCTTCTCGTCGTTCATCTCCTGCAGGATCTCGGTGTCCTTTTCGCTGATGCGCTGCAGGTTGTCGGAGTAGGTGAGCAGATCGTACAGGCTCTGGGCGCTGGCCAGCACCGCCACGGCGCCGGTATCCTGCATCACCTGCATGGCCTGCATGCGCTCCTTGAAGTCCGCCCAGCGCTCGTCGATCACTGCCTGCTGATCCGCGATGGCCTGCTGCTGGATGGCGATCTCGCTGTTCTTCTGGTTGATCTGGTCGATGGTATCGTTGATCTGGCTGATGATGATGGTCTGCTGGTTTTCCAGACTCTTCTTCTGCTGCTCGGCTTTGTTCTTCTCGTTCTGGATCTGCTGGAGGACCTGCTCTTCCTTTTTCAGCTCCTGCTCGGCCTTCTCCCAGTCGGATTTATAGTCGGCGTTTACCGCCGCGCCGCCGCATACGGCAGCCATGCACACAGCCAGCGCGCCGCACAGCGCCCGCCGCCAGGGTGCCCGAAGTTGCTTGCTCATGAGAATCGCTCCTTTTGCTGGCGCCCGCGGCCGGCCGGCCGCGGATCGCGGTTTATACGTGCAGGTATTTGCGGATGGAGGTGGCAGTGCCCACACTGCCGATCAGGCTGCCGAAGGCCAGGAAGGCAACCAGCACCTTCCACCAGATCTGGTTCATGCCCAGCAGCACATCGTTCAGAATGCTGCCCCAGAAGGCGGGGAAATCCACGCTGTAGATGAGCAGCAGCTGGTAGCCGCCCAGCACGATGGCCGAGGAGATCACACCGGCGATCAGGCCCACGGCGATGCCCTCCACAAAGAAGGGCAGGCGGATGAAGCCGTTGGTGGCGCCCACGTACTTCATGATGTTGATCTCCTTGCGGCGGGCGAACACGGTGAGACGGATGGTGTTGCTGATAACCACGATGCTCACGAAGCCCAGCACCACCACAAGGCCCACGCTGACCACGGTAACCGCCTTGTGGATGTTCACCACCAGGTCGGACAGGCCGGTGGGCACGTTCACATCCACCACGCCGGAGATGCTCTCCAGCTGGGGTACGATCTCATCCATCTGGCCCACGTCCTGCAGGACCACCTTGTAGTTGGCCAGGAAGGGGTTTTCCTCGCCCTCGAACACATCGAACAGGTCGGCCTTGTCGCCCATGGAATCCCGCATCAGGTCCAGCGCCTCATCCTTGGAGACGTAGGTCACTTCCTTCAGGCCGCTGATGGCACGCAGGGCGCTGTCCACCGAGGCGAGGCCCGCGTCGTCCAGGTTTTCGTCCAGATAGACGACCACCTCGTTCTGGCTGCGCAGATAGAGCATCAGGCTGTTCATGTTGGCGGTGAACAGGCCCGCAACGCCGGTGATAATGAGGCAGACGGTGAGCACACCCACGCTGGCAAAGCTCATCAACCGGTTGTTGATCATGTTGTGAAGGCCCTGGCGGGCAAGGTATTTAAAGCTGGACCACTTCACAGGACCACCTCCCCTGCGTCTTCCCCGGCGTTCTGCCGGTTCTGGGAGTCGCCGATCACGTTGCCGTGGTCAATGGTGATGACCCGCTTGCTGAAGTGGCGGGCCAGCTCATGCTCATGGGTAACCACCACAACGGTGATGCCCACGCTGTTGATGGCGCTGAGCAGCTCCATCATCTCGATGCTCAGCTCCGGGTCGATGTTGCCGGTGGGCTCGTCGGCGATGATCAGCTGGGGGCTGTGCACCAGAGCGCGGGCCAGCGCCACGCGCTGCTGCTCGCCGCCGGAAAGCTCGTCCGGGTATTTATCCATTTTTTCGGAAAGGCCCACCAGGCTGAACACATAGGGCACCCGGCTGGCAATCTTCTTTTCGGGAATGTTGGTCACCCGCATGGCGAAGGCCACGTTCTCGTAAGCGGTCATGCTGGGAATGAGGCGGAAGTCCTGGAACACCACGCCCATGTTGCGGCGCAGGTAGGGCACGTCCCTCTCCTTCATGCGGGTCAGGTCCTTGCCGTTCACGAACACCCGGCCGCTGGTGGCCTTTTCCTCCCGCAGGATCAGCTTGAGGAAGGTGGATTTGCCCGCGCCGGAATGGCCCAGAACAAACACGAACTCGCCTTTTTGGATGTGAAGGCTCACATTTTTCAGTGCGGTGTTGCCCCCGGGGTACACCTTGGAAACGCGGTCAAATACAATCATTTTTTCTCCCCATACGCCGCCCGGCTGCGGGCGGCATGGCCGCCGGTGTGCGGCCTGTTTTTCCTTTTTTTGCTTGCTGTTTCACTGTTACAAAACGAGGGCCGGCGCAAACAACCGGCACCGCAGTGCGAAAACGGCACCGCGGCGCGGCATAGCGGCCGGCCCATGGGCAGACATCGCCGCCCGGCACAGGCACAGAGGCCTGCGCGCAATCAGTATTTTGCCGGGTTGGCGCTCAGATATTTCTTTACCATCAGTGCCACCTTGAACACGATGGCGTCGTCGAACTCCCGCAGGTCCAGGCCGGTGAGCTTCTTGATCTTCTCCAGGCGGTACACCAGGGTGTTGCGGTGCACGAACAGGCCGCGGCTGGTCTCGGAAACGTTCAGGTTGTTCTCGAAGAAGCGCTGGATGGTGAACAGGGTCTCGTTGTCCAGGCTCTCGATGCTGCCCTGCTTGAACACCTCGCGCAGGAACATCTCGCACAGGGTGGTGGGCAACTGGTAGATCAGGCGGGCGATGCCCAGGTTATCGTAGCTGATGATGGACTGCTCGGTGTCGAACACCTTGCCCACCTCCATGGCCACCTGAGCCTCCTTGAAGCTGGCGGCCAGGTCCTTCACGTTGGCAATGGGGGTACCGATGCCAACGGTGGCCTTGATGTAGTGCTCGCCGGACAGGGTGTCCACGATGCTGGAGGCCAGCTTTTCCAGATCCTTCTGGTCGATGCCCCGCTTGATCTCCTTCACCAGCACGGTGTCGGTCTCGCTGATGTTGAACACGAAGTCCTTCTGCTTGTCCGGGAACAGGCTGCTCACCACGTCGTAGGCGGAGATATCGGTGCCGCTGGTCACGCGGATCAGGAACACCACGCGGGACACATCGGTGGCAAAGTGCAGCTCGCGGGCCTTGGCGTAGATGTCGCCGGGCAGGATGTTATCCAGCACCACGTTCTTGATGAAGTTGGCCTTGTCGAACTTCTCGTCGTGGTACTGCTTGATGCTCTGCAGGCTGATGGCGAGAAGGCTGGCAAACTGAGCGGCAGTCTCGTCGGTGCCTTCCACATACACGGCGTAGTCGTTGTGTTTGTTGGAGCTGAACTGATGATAGCTGCAGCCGTCCTTGACGAAGCAGTCCCCGGCCAGGCGCTCGGCCACAAAGCCGTCCCGCACCTCGCCGATCATGTTCAGATCGGAACAGGAAATCACGGTGCCGGTTTCATCCACCACACCGACCACCCGATTGATGGCGTCCTTCATCTGGTAGACAACACCCTGAAACACTCTGTTTGCCATAATACGCTCCCCTTTTATTTGACGGTAATGTTTTCCACAATAAGCTTTGTGATATTTGAACAATTGCACAGGCTCTCTGTGTATATTTTACACAAGGGAATATACTTTTGCAACATATTTCAACGATTTTTTCTGCCATTTATTGTGTAATTTTGAATACCGGCCAAAAATCCGGGGCTCAGGCACCCTTTTAGCCTACGACAAAATTGTGTAAGTTCTTTGAAAGAACTGCAAAAAAACGGCCTCACAAAGCCATTTTCAGGCATTTTCGCCGCCCGGGGCAAGGCCGGGCGCAAGCTGCTGCAGCTCTTCGGCGGAAAGCTGCCGCCACTGGCCCGGGGCCAGGGCCGGGTCCAGCGAAAGGCCCCCGATGGCCTGCCGGTGCAGCTCGTTGACCCCTGCATCCAGCACGCCGAACATCCGTTTGATCTGGTGATAGACGCCCTGACGCAGCACCACGGTGGCGGCAAGGGGGTTTTCCGGGTCCGGGATGAGGCCCGCGGGCTGCATCCGCTCCCCGTCCGCCAGGGTCACACCCTCCTCGAAGGCGGCCACCATGGCCGGGGTGACCGGGGTGTCCAGCTCCACCCGGTAGGTCTTGGGCACGTGGCGGCGGGGCGAGAGGATGGCGTGAGCGAAGGCCCCGTCGTCGGTGAGCAGCACAAAGCCGGTGCTGGTTTTGTCCAGCCGGCCCGCCGGGAACAACTCCCGCCGGGGGAAGGCTCCCTCCAGCAGATCCACCACGGTGCGGTCCCGTTTGTCGGTGCTGGCGCTCACCACGCCCTTGGGCTTATTGAGCATAATGTACACGAACTGCTGGCAGCTGAGGGGCTTGCCCTCGGCAGCCACCGTTTCCGCGCCGGAAAGGGCGGTATCAGCCTTTTTGCAGACCTTGCCGTCCACCGTGACCCGGCCCTTTGTAATCAGGGTGCGGGCCGCGCTGCGGGGCAGCTGCAGGCTCTGGGCAACGAACTTGTCCAGCCGCATCTCAGTTATCCTCCAGCAGGCGGCCCTTGTTGGCCTTGCCCCGCAGCTGCTGGATATCCAGCGCGAACATGACCACCGCGGGCATGCCCTTCATAGTACGCTCGTAGGCGGGGGTGTCCACGTGGTCGGCGGAGTATTTTTCGCAGATGGCCCGCATGGCTGCCATCCGCTCGCTCTCCTCGGTGAGGATGCGCACCGGGCCCTGGGCAATGGCGCTGGCGTAGATCACCTCGAACCGCTCGGGCACATTATGGGCGTAAAGCACCGCCGTGAAGCTGGCCCGGCCGTCCCGGGTGATGTTCTCCAGCTTCTGGCCCCGCTTGGCCGAATGGAAGTACAGGGTGTCGCCCTCCAGGGCAAAGGCCATGGGCGCGGCGTAGGGCCAGCCGTCCTCGTTGATGGTGGCCAGCATGCCGAAGCTTGCCTTGCGCAGTACCTCCTTTGCATCCTCCTCACTCAGTTTTCGATCGACCCGGCACAGATCCCGCATCATTTTTCCCGCCTTTCTGTTTTGTTCGGGCCGCTTTGGGCCCGTTTGTTCTGTGTTTGCAGCACCGCATCCTTTTCGCCGGAAGGCCTCCGGCAGCCTGCCAAGCCGGAACGCTCCGGCGCTGCGCCACCTGGATGAATGCGGTATTGCCTCTCGTATTATAGCACATTCCGGCAAAAAGGGTCCGTTCCGGTTTTCTTTTTGAATTATTTCAATTTATTTCAACAAAACATTTGTTTTTCTGTGTATATTGTTCTATAATAGGTTCATGGTTTGCCGGCAAAGCGCCGGTATGCGTGTTTGCGCCAGAAAAGGAGGTCTCGCCCCATGCGGACAGCGGTCAAAAAGAACGCCCGCCGCCAGGAACTGCTGGAACAGATCTACCCCATGATCGATCAGGTGGGCTACGAAAACCTGACCGTGCGGGGCATCTGCACCAGTCTTGGCATATCCACCGGCACCTTTTATCACTATTTCCCGGAAAAAGCCGATCTGCTTTTGGCCTTTTTCGCGGGCATCGACGATTTTTACCAGCAGGAAGTGCTCCCCCGCTTCGGGCCGGATGAGGCGGCCAATCTGGACCGGTTCATCCACAGCTACGGCGTTTACTGCCAGCGAGTGGGCGCGGGGGTCTGCCGCTGCCTGACCAGCGCACCGGCCCACGACGCCAAGCGCAACTATCTTTCCGAGAGCCGGCCCATCAGCCGGATTCTGGAGGAGCTGATGATCCGGGGCGCGGCCAGCGGCCGGTTCACCTGCCCCTTCCCGCCGGAGCAGTGTGCCCGCATGGTGATGATCTCGGTGCGCGGCCACGGGTCCGACTGGGCCAAGCGGGGCGGCGAGTATGATCTGATCCGCTCGCTGGACGATTACGCCCTTTTGCTGCGCATCGCCCTGGGCTGCCGTCCCTGAGGCTGTGTTCCCTTCCCCACACAACAAATGACCCGCTGCTTTTGGGCAGCGGGTCATTTTTATCTTGGTTCAGCCAAAACCGCTCAATCAGACGTTCAGCTCGGCATGCTGGCCGGAAGCCTCGGGGTGAGCGGCCAGAACGGGGCGGATGACCTCGTTGAGGAACTCCTCCACCTGCTGGGCGCTGCGGCCGGTGAAGTGCTCGGGCACCAGAACGCCGTCGATGTCGGCATGGGTCAGGCCGAAGCTGGCGTCGTTCACCACACGGTCGATCAGGTCGTTGGGCTTGCCCTCCTCCTTCACCTGCGCGGCGGCGGCGATGGAGTGCTGGCGCAGCTTCTCGTGCAGCTCCTGACGGTCGCCGCCCTTCTTCACGGCGCTCATCATGATGTTCTCGGCAGCCATAAAGGGCAGCTCGGCCATCACCCGGCTGCGGATGACCTTGGGATACACCACCAGGCCATCGCAGACGTTGAGCAGGATGTTCAGGATGGAATCGGCGGCCAGGAAGGCCTCGGCCACGGCAATGCGCTTGTTGGCAGAGTCGTCCAGGGTGCGCTCGAACCACTGGGTACCGGCGGTGAAGGCCGGGTTCAGGATGTCCACCATCAGGTAGCGGGCCAGGGCGCAGACGCGCTCGCAGCGCATGGGGTTGCGCTTGTAGGGCATGGCGGAGGAACCGATCTGGTTCTTCTCAAAGGGCTCCTCCATCTCCTTGAAGTTGGCCAGGATGCGGATGTCGGTGCACATCTTCATGGCGCTCTGGGCAAGGCCGGACAGTGCGCTCAGCACCTGGAAGTCCACCTTGCGGCTGTAGGTCTGGCCGGACACGGGAACCACCTTGTCGAAGCCCAGCTCGGCGGCGATGGAGGCCTCCACCGCCTTGATGCGGGCGGAGTCGCCCTCGAACAGCTCCACAAAGCTGGCCTGGGTGCCGGTGGTGCCCTTGCTGCCCAGCAGGGCCAGGGCCTTCATCCGGTTGGTGATCTCCTCATAGTCCATGTACAGCTCGTTCAGCCACAGGCTGGCGCGCTTGCCCACGGTGGTGAGCTGAGCGGGCTGCAGGTGGGTGTAGGCCAGGGCGGGCATCTCCTTGTACTGGTCGGCAAACTTGGCCAGCAGAGCCATCACGCCCACCAGCTTCTTCTGCACCAGCTCCAGGCCTTCCTTCATCACCAGCACGTCGGTGTTGTCGCCCACGTAGCAGCTGGTGGCGCCCAGGTGGATGATGCCCTTGGCATGGGGGCACTGCAGGCCGTAGGCGTACACATGGCTCATCACGTCGTGACGGCATTCCTTCTCGCGGCGGATGGCGTCCTCGTAGTTGATGTCGTCCTTGTGGGCCTCCAGCTCGGCGATCTGCTCGTCGGTGATGTTCAGGCCATTGGCCTTCTCGGCCTTGGCCAGGGCGATCCACAGACGGCGCCAGGTGCGGAACTTGTTGTCCTCCGAGAAGATGTACTGCATCTCGGGGGAGGCGTAACGGGTCTCGAAGGGAGAGATGTATTTATCGTGGGACATAGTGGTTCCCCTTTCTCTGGTTTCTCATAAAGGGCGGGCGGGGCGCATAAGGCCTCGCCCGCCCGACTTGTTTTTTGGGCTTACAGCTTGAAGTAATCCACGCCGCCCTCGAACAGGGGCTGGTACTTGTTGCCGGGCACGTTCTTGTACAGCTCGTCGCCGCTGCGCTCGGTGTGGCCCATCTTGCCCAGCACGCGGCCGTCCGGGCTGGTGATGCCCTCGATGGCCAGCACGCTGCCGTTGGGGTTGTAGCGCAGGTCCATGGTGGGCTGGCCCGCCGCGTCCACATACTGGGTGGCCACCTGACCGTTCTCGATCAGGCTCTTCACCACCTCGTCGCTGGCCACGAAGCGGCCCTCGCCGTGGCTGATGGCGATGGTGTGAACTTCGTCCACACTGCAGCGGCTCAGCCAGGGGCTCTTGTTGGAGGCGATGCGGGTGTTCACCAGCATGCTCTGGTGGCGGTTGATGGTGTTGAAGGTCAGGGTGGGGCATTCCGCGGTGATGGGGCGGATCTCGCCGTAGGGCACGAGCCCCAGCTTGATCAGCGCCTGGAAGCCGTTGCAGATGCCCAGCATCAGGCCGTCGCGCTTCTGCAGCAGCTCGTGGACCGCCTCGGTGACGGAAGGAGCCCGCAGGAAGGCGGTGATGAACTTGGCGCTGCCGTCCGGCTCGTCGCCGCCGGAGAAGCCGCCGGGCAGCATCACGATCTGGCTCTCCCGGATGGCCTGGGTCAGGGCGGCGCAGCTCTCGGCAACCGCCGAGGCACTCAGGTTGTTGATGACCAGCACCTTCGGGTCGGCACCGGCGCGGGCAAAGGCGCGGGCGGTGTCGTACTCACAGTTGGTGCCGGGGAATACGGGAATGATGACCTTGGGCTTGGCGATGCCGATGGCCGGAGCCTTGCGCTCGGTGGCCTCGCAGCTGATCTTGTCCACGGTGGCGCCCGCCTTGCGGTAGGGGAACACCGGCTCCAGCTTGCGCTCCCAGGCCTCCTGCAGAGCAGCCAGATCGATGGTCTCGCCGGCGATCTTCAGCGCGTAGGTCTCGGTGACGGTGCCCAGAACAACGCCCTCGTCCAGCTCCAGCTCCGGCTCAACCTCCAGAATGAAGCTGCCGTAGGCGGGATGGAACAGGTTCTCCGGGTCACGGGCGGCATCCAGCGCGAAGCCCAGCCGGTTGCCCAGGCACATCTTGAACACTGCCTCGGCAGCGCAGCCGTAGCCGGGAGTGTAGGCGGCCTTCACCTTACCGGAAGCGATCAGCTCCTCCACCTTCTTGTACAGCTTCTTCAGGCTGTGGGGCTCGGGGCGCAGCTCCAGCTTATCCTGATACTCGGGATACAGCCAGACCACCTTGCTGCCCGCGGCCTTGAACTCGGGGCTGATCACATTCTTGGTATTGCCGATGGCGGTGGCGAAGCTCACCAGCGTGGGAGGCACATCCAGGTTCTCGAAGCTGCCGGACATGCTGTCCTTGCCGCCGATGGCGGCCACGCCCAGGTCCACCTGGGCCATCAGGGCGCCCAGCAGGGCGGCGAAGGGCTTGCCCCAGCGCTCGGGGGCGTCGCCCAGACGCTCGAAGTATTCCTGGAAGGTCAGGTAGGCGTCCTCATAGCGGAAGCCGCTGGCCACCAGCTTGGAGACGCTCTCCACAACGGCCAGGTACGCGCCGCTGTACTGCTTTTTCTCCATCAGATAGGGGTTGTAGCCCCAGGCCATACCGCTGCAGGTGGTGGTCTCGCCGGGCACCGGCAGCTTAGCCGCCATGGCCTGGGCGGGGGTCAGCTGGTACTTGCCGCCGAAGGGCATGAGCACGGTGGCCGCGCCGATGGTGGAGTCGAACCGCTCGGACAGGCCCTTCTTGCTGCAGACGTTCAGGTCAGTGACCAGATTCTGCATCTTCTCGGCCCAGGTGTCGCCCTTCCAGTCCACCTTGTAGTCCTGGCAGTCGTAGACCAGAACCCGGGCGCGCTTTTCGGCGCCGTTGGAGTTCAGGAAGTTGCGGCTGATGTTTACGATGGTGTTGCCCTTCCAGGTCATGGTCAGGCGGGGGTCCTCGGTGACGGTGGCCACCACGGTGGCGTCCAGGTTTTCCTCATTGGCCAGCTTCACGAAGGCCTCCACGTCCTGGGGCGCCAGCACAACGGCCATACGCTCCTGGCTCTCGCTGATGGCCAGCTCGGTGCCGTCCAGGCCCTCGTACTTCTTGGGCACGGCATCCAGATCGATGGCCAGGCCGTCGGCCAGCTCGCCGATGGCAACGGACACGCCGCCCGCGCCGAAGTCGTTGCAGCGCTTGATCAGGCGGGTGGCCTCGGGGCGGCGGAACAGACGCTGCAGCTTGCGCTCGATGGGGGCGTTGCCCTTCTGCACCTCAGCGCCGCAGGTCTCCAGGCTCTCCAGCTTGTGGGCCTTGGAGGAGCCGGTGGCGCCGCCGCAGCCGTCGCGGCCGGTGGCGCCGCCCAGCAGCACCACGATGTCGCCGGCAGCGGGCACCTCACGGCGCACGTTGGCCGCGGGAGCCGCGCCCACCACAGCGCCGATCTCCAGGCGCTTGGCCACGTAGCCCGGGTGGTACAGCTCATCCACCTGACCGGTGGCCAGACCGATCTGGTTGCCGTAGCTGGAGTAACCGGCGGCGGCGGTGGTGACCAGCTTGCGCTGGGGCAGCTTGCCCGCCATGGTCTCGCTCACCGGAACCAGCGGGTCGCCCGCGCCGGTCACGCGCATGGCCTGGTAAACGTAGCTGCGGCCGGACAGGGGGTCACGGATGGCGCCGCCGATGCAGGTGGCCGCGCCGCCGAAGGGCTCGATCTCGGTGGGGTGGTTGTGGGTCTCGTTCTTGAACAGATACAGCCAGTCCTGCTCCTCGCCGTCCACATCGCACTTAATCTTCACGGTGCAGGCGTTGATCTCCTCGGACTCGTCCAGGTTCTTCAGCTTGCCGATGCTGGCCAGGTACTTGGCGCCGATGGTGGCAAGGTCCATCAGGCACATGTTCTTCTTGCGGCCCGCATACACCGCCTTGCGCATGGCCAGGTAGTGATCGAAGGCCTTCTTCACCTGCACGTCCCGGATCTCGATCTCGTCCAGGATGGTGCCGAAGGTGGTGTGGCGGCAGTGATCGGACCAGTAGGTGTCGATCATGCGGATCTCGGTGATGGTCGGGTCCCGCTTTTCAAACCGGAAGTAGTTCTGGCAGAAGGCGATGTCCGCCTCGTCCATGGCCAGGCCCTTCTCCTTCACGAAGTTGGCCAGGCCCTCCTCATCCAGCTCGCAGAAGCCGGTGAGGGTCTCCACGGTGCTGGGGGTGGGGTACTCCATCTGCAGGGTGTCCTTGCGGGAGAGGCTGGCTTCGCGGGCCTCCACCGGGTTGATGACATACTTCTTGATCTGAGCCAGCTCCGTCTCAGTGGGGTTGCCTGTAATCAGATACACCCGGGCGGTGCGCACGGTGGGGCGCTCGCCCTGGCTGATCAGCTGGATGCACTCGCTGGCGGAAGCGGCCCGCTGGTCGAACTGACCGGGCAGGTATTCCACCGCGAACACCACGTCCGCCTCGGGGCAGTGGTCGCAGGTGTTGTCCACAGGGGGCTCGCTGAACACGGTGGGGATGCAGCTGCGGAACAGTTCCTCGCTCACACCCTCCACGTCGTAACGGTTCAGAATGCGCAGGCCGGTCACCGACTGGATGCCCAGCAGGCCGTGCACTTCGCCCAGCAGGTTTTGGGCCTCGTGGTCAAAGCCCTTCTTCTTTTCCACATAGATGCGGTATACCATGGGTTCACTCTCCTTTTAAGGCGTTCAGGGCACGGCGGCCGATGTCGGCGCGCTTGTGCAGCTTGTCAAAATGAATCTGCTCGCTGGCGGCGTAGGCCTTTTCCAGCGCTTTTTCCAGGGTGGGAGCAGTGGCGCTCACACCCAGCACGCGGCCGCCGCTGGTCACCAGCTTACCGTCCTTTTCGGCGGTACCGGCGTGGTAGACCACCACGTCGCTGCCGGGCACCTGGCCGTTTTCCAGGCCGGTGATCTCCTTGCCCTTTTCGTAGTGCTCGGGGTAGCCGCCGCTGGCCAGAATCACGCAGGCGGCGCTCTCGTTCTTGAACTTCACCTGGGTGTCCGCCAGGGTGCCGCTCGTGCAGGCCAGCATGATCTGGAGCAGGTCGCTGTCCAGCAGGGGCAGCACCACCTGGGTCTCGGGGTCGCCGAAGCGGCAGTTATACTCGATCACCCGGGGTCCCTTGGGGGTGATCATCAGGCCGAAGTACAGGCAGCCCTTGAAGGGGCAGCCCTCGGCCTGCATGGCCTTCATGGTGGGCTCGAAGATCTGCTTGCGGCATTCCTCGGCCACCTCGGGGGTGTAGCAGGGGTTGGGGGCGATGGTGCCCATGCCGCCGGTATTCAGGCCCTCATCGCCGTCCAGCGCGCGCTTGTGGTCCATGCTGGAGACCATAGGCTTCAGAGTCTCGCCGTCGGCAAAGGCCAGCACGCTCACCTCGGGGCCGGTGAGGAACTCCTCCACCACCACCCGGGTACCGGATGCGCCGAACTTCTTCTCGTCGATCATCTCGTGCAGGGCGGTCTCGGCCTCGGCCTCGTTCTGGCAGATCAGCACGCCCTTGCCCAGCGCCAGACCATCCGCCTTGATGACCACCGGATAGCTGCCCTCGGCCTTGATGTAGGCCATGGCCGCGTCGGCCTCGGTGAACACCTCGTACTTCGCGGTGGGGATGCCGTACTTCTTCATCAGGTCCTTGCTGAACACCTTGCTGGCCTCGATGCGGGCCGCGGCGGCGCTGGGGCCAAAGGCCGGGATGCCCGCCTCGGCCAGCTTGTCCACCAGGCCCAGAGCCAGCGGATCGTCCGGCGCGACCACCACGTAGTCAAAGCCCTCCTCCTTCGCAAAGGCGACCTGGGCCTCGATGTCAGTGGCCGGAATGTTCTTGCATTTGGCGTCGCAGGCGATGCCGCCGTTGCCGGGGGCCGCCCACAGCTCGGTGCAAAGGGGGCTCTCCTTCAGTTTTTTCACGATGGCGTGCTCGCGGCCGCCGCCACCCACAACCAATATTTTCATGCGCTTGATTCCCTCTTTCGTTCCATGCAGGCAAGTGTGGAGCATTCAAAAAGCCAGACGGCCTTTTCATGCTCTCTTATGGTCGTCTGGCTTTATTATAGCAAAATCCAGTCAGGGCCAAAAGCCCAATGCACAAATTTGTGCGGCGCGCAGCCAGTGCTCCTTAGTGGTGGAACAGACGGATGCCGCAGAAGGCCATGGCGATGCCGTATTTGTTGCAGGTGTCGATGACCTGCTGGTCCCGGATGGAACCGCCGGGCTGCACAATGGCCTCCACGCCGCTGCGGCGGGCGCGCTCGATGTTGTCGCCGAAGGGGAAGAAGGCGTCGCTGCCCAGCACCACGCCCTTCACCTGGGCCAGCCAGGCCTTCTTTTCCTCGGTGGTGAGGGGGGCGGGCTGCTCGGTGAAGGTCTCGGCCCATACGTCGTCGCCGATCACATCCTCGTACTCGTCGCTGATGTAAACGTCGATGGCGTTGTCCCGGTTGGGGCGGGAAACGTCCTCCCGGAAGGGCAGGGCCAGCACCTTGGGATGATGGCGCAGCTGCCAGATGTCGGCCTTGTTGCCGGCCAGACGGGTGCAGTGAATGCGGCTCTGCTGGCCGGCGCCCACGCCGATCACCTGGCCGCCCTGGGCGTAGCACACGCTGTTGGACTGGGTGTACTTCAGGGTGATCAGGCAGAGCATCAGGTCCCGCTTCTGCTCGTCGGTCAGGGTCTTGTTGTCGGTGACCAGGTTCTCCAGCATGCTCTCGTCGATCTTCAGCTCGTTGCGGCCCTGCTCGAACACGATGCCGTAAACCTGCTTGCGCTCGATGGGCTCGGGCTGATAGTCCGGGTCGATCTGCACGATGTTGTAATTGCCCTTGCGCTTTGCCTTCAGGATGGCCAGGGCCTCGTCGGTGTAGCCGGGGGCGATGATGCCGTCGGTCACCTCATGCTGGATGACCTTGGCGGTGCTCTCGTCGCACACGTCAGACAGGGCGATCCAGTCGCCGAAGCTGCTCATGCGGTCGGCGCCGCGGGCGCGGGCGTAGGCGCAGGCCAGGGGGCTCAGCTCCAGGCCCTCGCAGAAGTACATCTTCTTCAAAGTGTCGTCCAGGGGCAGGCCCAAGGCCGAGCCCGCCGGGGAAACATGCTTGAAGGAAGCGGCGGCGGGCAGGCCGGTGGCCTGCTTCAGCTCCCTGACCAGCTGCCAGGAGTTCAGCGCGTCCAGAAAGTTGATGTAGCCGGGCTTGCCGTTCAAAACGGTCACCGGCAGCTCGCCCTCCTTCATGAAGATGCGGGCAGGCTTCTGGTTGGGGTTACAGCCGTATTTCAGTTCCAGTTCGGTCATGGTATCGTTCTCCCCCTTATTCTTCGTCGCAAACAGCGTCGTACTTGTTGATGATCACGTCTTCGGTCTCGCCGGTGGCCAGGTCGATGGCACGCACGAACAGGCTGACCTTGTTGTCCTCGTTCAGGTTGGCCCACAGGTTGGTGGCCAGCTCCTCGGCCTCCTCGGGCAGGGCGATCTTCTCGGGCTCGCCCTCAAAGCTGGGGATGGGGTTGCCATCGCACTTGTAGGTGTGGATGAAGTGGCCCTCGCCCGCCACCGGGATGGGGTACTCGAAGAAGTAGCGGCGGCAGCTTTCGCCGTTGCCGTCAGCACTCTTCAGAATGGACAGCTTGTAGCTGCATTTGCCATCCTCCAGCTCCACCAGGCCGCTGATGCGGGGGGTCCAGTTGGGGCCGTCCGGCTCGAAGGTGCGGGTGCGCAGGGCATCCTCAAAGCGCTCGCCACGGGCCATGAACTCATACACGGTGTCGGTCTGGTCGCCGTTGGTCACGATGTGGGCATTTGCCACGGTGCGCACCGGGTTGTAGATGATCAGGCTGGGGTCCTCCAGCTTGGCGGGGTCGGCCGCCAGGGTGCGGATGCCGCCGATCTCGGGCACCGGGTCAAACACACGGTTGCGGCTGTTGGCGCTGCGGCCCATGATAAAGTAGGCGATCAGCGCCTTCTTGCCGCTGGGGGCAAGGCCCAGCACGATGCCCCGGCCGGGGTAGGCATTTTCGTTCACCAGTTTGTACAGATCCAGCTGTTCCATCTTGGCCTCCATATTCCAAATCGTATGATATAGACTAAATTTACTTATCGTATTCCTCGCAGACCTCTGCGATGGCGGCGGGCAGGATGATCCATTCCGCCTGCTCCATCACCCGGCGCTGCAAAATCTCCGGGGTATCGCCGGGCTGCACCTCCACGGCCTTCTGCTTCAGGATGCGGCCGCCGTCGCAGATCTCATTCACGAAATGCACGGTGGCGCCGGTCACCTTCACACCCTTGGCAAGGGCCGCCTCATGCACCCGCAGACCGTAAAAGCCCTCGCCGCAGAAGCTGGGGATCAGGCTGGGGTGCACATTCAGGATGCGCTCCGGGTAGGCGGCGATGACACTGGGCCCCAGAATGGACAGAAAGCCCGCCAGCACCACCAGGTCGATGTGGTTTTCCTTCAAAACGTTCAGCAGGGCCGCGTCGAAGGCCTCGCTGCTCTCGTAATCCTTGCGGCGTACCACCACGCCGGGCACGCCGGCCTTTTCGGCCCGCTCCAGCGCGTAAACGCCGGGCCTCGATGCAACCACCAGGCTCACCCGGCCGTGGGGGATGTCCCCCCGGGCCTGGCTGTCCAGGATGGCCTGCAGGTTGGTGCCGCCGCCGGAGACCAGAACCGCGATGTTCAGCATAACTCCACGCCCTCGCCTTCGCCGATCACGCCCAGGATGTAGGCGTCCTCGCCCTGCTTCTTCAGGATGGCCAGGGCCTTGTCCGCGTCTTCCTTGGCTACGGTCAGAATCATGCCAACGCCCATGTTGAAGGTGTTGAACATGTCACGCTCGGGGATGTTGCCCGCCTTCTGGATGAAGCCGAACAGAGCGGGAGTGCGTACGTCTTCCTTCTTGATGACGGCCTTGCAGCCCGCCTTCAGGCTGCGGGGGATGTTCTCGTAGAAGCCGCCGCCGGTGATGTGGGACACGCCCTTCACGGCGATCTGGTCCATCACGGCCAGAACCTGCTTCACGTAGATGCGGGTGGGCGCCAGCAGGGCCTCGCCCAGAGTGCAGCCCAGCTCCTCGTGGTACTCCTTGAGCACCTCGGGATGGTTCTCCAGATCAAAGACCCGGCGCACCAGAGAGAAGCCGTTGGAATGTACGCCGGAGGAGGGCAGAGCGATGATCACATCGCCGGGGACCATGGCCTCGTTGGACAGGATCTTGCTCTTGTCCACAGCACCCACGGTGAAGCCCGCCAGGTCGTACTCGTCCTCCGGGTAGAAGCCGGGCATCTCGGCGGTCTCGCCGCCCACCAGGGCGCAGCCTGCCTGTACGCAGCCCTCGGCCACACCGGCCACCATCTGGGCAATGCGCTCAGGCACGTTCTTGCCGCAGGCGATGTAATCCAGGAAGATCAGGGGCTTGGCGCCGGCACAGACCACGTCGTTCACGCACATGGCCACGCAGTCGATGCCCACGGTATCGTGCTTGTCCATCAGGAAGGCGATTTTCAGCTTGGTGCCCACGCCATCGGTACCGGAAACCAGTACCGGGTGGGGCATGTTGGTGCAGTCCAGTTCAAACAGACCGCCGAAGCCGCCCAGACCACCCATCACGCCGGGGATCACGGTGCGGGCCACATGCTGCTTCATCAGTTCCACGGCCTTGTAACCGGCGGTGATGTCCACACCGGCGGCAGCGTAGCTGGCAGAAAAGCTCTTTTCCATTTGTTCCTCCTTATACCGCCCATTTCACGGGCAAGGCCGGGGCCACGGAAAAATGGCCCCGGCTGTTGTTTTTTCTCAGTCATTGCTGTTCAGCTTCTGGGAGTATTTGTCCTCAAATTCCCGCTTGGGGGGCTCCACCGGGTATTCGCCGGTAAAGCAGCCCACGCAGAAGTCCAGCTTACAGCCCTCGGCAATCTTCTTCACGCTCTCGATGCTCAGGAAGCCCAGGCTGTCCACCCCGATCTGCTGTGCGATCTCTTCGGTGGTGTAGTTGGCAGCAATCAGGTTTTTCTGGCTGTCCACATCGGTGCCGAAGTAGCAGGGGTAGAGGAACTTGGGGCTGGAGGCCCGGAAGTGTACCTCGGTGGCGCCTGCCTCACGCAGCAGCTGTACGATCTGCTTGGAGGTGGTACCGCGCACGATGGAGTCGTCCACCAGCACCACACGCTTGCCGGCCACGGTGTCCGCGATGGGGTTCAGCTTGATGCGCACGGTGTTCTCCCGCAGCTTCTGGCTGGGCTGGATGAAGGTGCGCCCGATGTATTTGTTCTTCAAAAAGCCGATGCCGTAGGGGATGCCGCTCTGCTGGGCGTAGCCCAGGGCAGCGTCCAGGCCGGAGTCCGGCGCGCCGATGACCACGTCCGCCTGCACCGGATGCTCCAGTGCCAGGAAGGCGCCCGCACGGCGGCGGGCACGGTGGACGGAAGCGCCGTCGATCACGGAATCGGGCCGGGCGAAGTACACATACTCGAACACGCACAGGCCGGTCTTCTGGCCGCAGGCGTGGGCGATGCTGTGCACGCCCTCCTCGTCGATGACCACAACCTCGCCGGGGGCGATGTCCCGCACGAACTCGCCGCCCGCCGCGTGGATGGCGCAGCTCTCGCTGGCGATCACATCGCTGTTGCCAATCTTGCCCAGGCACAGGGGGCGGATACCCTGCGGGTCGCGGGCCGCCACAATCTTGCGGGGGCTCATGACCACCAGGGAGTAGGCGCCGGTGAGCCGGTCCACGGCTTTTTCCACCGCCTCCTGGATGCTTCCGGCGTTCAGCCGGGCCCGGGTGATGGCGTAGGCGATGACCTCAATGTCACTGGTGGTGTGGAAGATGCCGCCCTTCAGCTCCAGCTCCTCCCGCAGCTCCACCGCGTTGGTGAGCTGGCCGTTGAAGGCCAGGGCCATGGTGCCCTTGATGTGGCGGACCAGCATGGGCTGGCTGCTGGAGCGGGTGCGGTCCTTGTAGGGAGCGTAGCGGCAGTGGCCCAGGGCCATCTGGCCCTTGCCCAGGCGGCGGATCACCTCGGGGGTGAACACCTCGTTCACCAGCCCCAGGTCCTTGTGGCTGCGGATCACGCCGTCCTCATTCACGGCGATGCCGCAGCTCTCCTGGCCGCGGTGCTGCAGCGCGTACAGGCCGTAGTAGGTATCGGCTACCACGTCCATGTCCTCGTCGCGGCTGTAAACGGCGAACACGCCGCATTCATCGTGAATTTTGCTTTCCAGGTAATCGAACATCGGCCTTTCCTTTCTCTTGGGCAATACCGCAGCCTTTCCGGTGGCGGTAGCGGTGAATCGTGCGGTGCTGCCTTAGCCCAGCAGGCGCTTCATCACTTCCTGGTAGGCCTCTTCCTCACCGCCCAGATCGCGGCGGAACAGGTCCTTGTCCAGGTGAGCGCCGGTGGTGGCGTCCCAGAAGCGGCAGGTGTCGGGGCTGATCTCGTCGGCCAGCACGATGGTGCCGTCGGCCAGACGGCCGAACTCCAGCTTGAAGTCGATCAGGCGGATGTTGAACTGCAGCAGGTACTTGCTCAGGATCTCGTTCACCTTGAAGGCGTAGGCGGAGATGGTGTCGATCTCCTCCTGGGTGGCCAGCTCCAGAGCCAGAGCATGGTAGTGGTTGATCAGGGGATCGTGCAGATCGTCGTTCTTGTAGCTGAACTCCAGGGTGGGAGCCTTGAACACGGTGCCCTCGGCAACGCCGTAGCGCTTGGAGAAGCTGCCCGCGGCCACGTTGCGCACGATGACCTCCAGGGGAACGATCTGAACCTTCTTCACCAGGGTCTCACGGTCGCTCAGCTCCTCCACAAAGTGGGTGGGCACGCCCTGCTCGGCCAGCATCTTCATCAGGTTGTTGGAGAGCTTGTTGTTCACAACGCCCTTGCCGCGGATGGTGCCCTTCTTGGCGCCGTCGCCTGCGGTGGCGTCGTCCTTGTAATCCACGATGACCAGGTTGGGGTCCTCGGTGGCGAATACTTTCTTGGCTTTACCTTCGTACAACTGCTCCAGCTTGTTCATGATTCTCTGCTCCTTTTGATATCAATCAATTAAAAATTAATAAAAACCTTTGAAAATGCTCCGCCTTACAGCGCGGCCAGCTCGGCCTGCAGCTTCTCTTCCTTGGCCGCGATCTGCTCGGTCATGGCGGCCCGGTCGGCGTCCAGCTTGGCGGCCAGAGACTCGTCGGTGATGGCCAGCATCTGAGCGGCCAGGATGGCGGCGTTCTTGGCGCCGTTCAGGGCAACGGTGGCCACCGGGATACCGCTGGGCATCTGTACCGTAGCCAGCAGGGCGTCCAGACCGTCCACCGCGCCGCCCTTCATGGGAATGCCGATCACCGGCAGGGTGGTGTTGGCGGCGATGGCGCCCGCCAGATGGGCGGCCATGCCCGCGGCGCAGATGATGGCGCCGAAGCCCGCGGCACGGGCGTTTTTGGCAAATTCAGCGGCAGCCGCCGGGGTGCGGTGGGCGCTGAGGATGTGCGCCTCGCAGGGGATGCCCAGGCGCTTGAGCTCGGCTGCGGCGGCCTTGACCACCGGCCAGTCGCTGTCGCTGCCCATCAGGATCGCTACTTTTTTCTGTTCCATGTTTTGAAACCCTCCCAGATGAAACGCCAACGAAAAAGACCGCAGTGCGCATGCACTACGGCCTTTTATACGGCAAGGATTGCGTTATGGGTGCTTTTCTCCCCAAACAGCGCTGCAAAACCGGCTTCGTAACCCTTCATTTGAATGAATCCGCGCTTCATGGGTGCACCCCCTAACAAGAATTTTACAATCCTAGTTTAGCAGGCCCGGCCGGCAAAATGCAACCGGTTTGCCCCCCTCGGTTTTATTTTCAGAAGTTTCGCCGGGTTGTTGAATATTCCCCTTTGTTTTTTGGCATATTTACCAATTGTCAACCGTCGTAGTATTACTTATGCTGTATTATTTTCACGCAAATGTAATACTTTCGAAGCGAGCTTTGGTCACCCGGGCCAGATCGGCGGGGGCCAGCTCCACCTGGGCGCCGATGCGCCCGGCGCTCACCATCACGGTGGGCTTGTCCTGAGCGGAGGCGTCGATCACGGTGACGAACTGCTTTTTCATGCCCACCGGGCTGCAGCCGCCCCGGATATAACCGGTGGTCTTAAGCAGATCCGCCACGTGCAGCATGGCCACGCTCTTCTCCCCCACCGCCTTCGCTGCCTTTTTCAGGTCCAGCTCGGCGGCCACCGGGATCACAAACACATAAAAATTCTTGCTCGCCCCCTGGGTGACCAGGGTCTTGAACACCCGGGCCGGGTCCTGCCCCAGCTTGCTTGCCACCGACACACCGTCGATGGCGCCGTCCTCGTGGTCGTATTCATGGAAGGTGTAGGCCACCTTCTCAGTCTCCAGCTTGCGCATGGCGTTGGTTTTGGTCTGCTTGGCTGCCATGGCTCATGCCTCCTTTTGGCGTTTGGGCAGTACCGCCCGGAATGATGCGGGATCGCCCTTGTTTTCCACCTATTATAATGCGTTCGCTTTTTTCTCGCAACCGCCCCGCGCCGCTTTAGCCGGATAAATTTTTTCTTGACAACCGCTTTTCCCGGTGGTATGCTAGGCCTAACTTAATCGACCTGTGAGGACTTTTTATGGCTCGACTGTTTACCGCAAACTATTATTATGGCTTTGCTTTTTATGGCAAGGTCTTGGTTTGCTGTGAACATTCCCGGGCGGTGTAACACGCCTCGCATCGGTTTTGCCGGTACGACCCAGCCGGGGGCTTGCAGCAAGCAGGCCCCCGGCTTTTTCCTTTTCGGGCCTGCCCCTTTCATCTTATATAGAGGAGTATTTGACATGATCATCATCTTGAAACAGGACGCAAACGAATCCGCGGTGCGCGCGCTCCGCGCCGAGCTGGAGGCCATGGGCCTTTCCATCCACGAAAGTCTGGGCGAGCAGGAGCACATTCTGGGCCTGGTGGGCGACACCAAGGCCGTGGCCGAGAGCTGGGTGCTGGCCAACCCGGCGGTGGACCAGGTGCGCCGCATCTCCGAGCCCTACAAAAAGGCCAACCGCAAGTTCCACCCCCAGGACACCGTGGTCCAGATCGGCAACACCAAAATCGGCGGCGGCCACTTCGCGGTGATCGCCGGCCCCTGCAGCGTGGAGAGCGAGGAGCAGATCTGCCTGGTGGCCAATGAGGTGAAGGCCAGCGGCGCGAGCCTGCTGCGCGGCGGCGCCTTCAAGCCCCGCACCTCCCCCTACTCCTTCCAGGGCATGCGGGCCGAGGGCCTGGAGCTGCTGCGTCACGCCCGTGCCAAAACCGGCATGCCCATCGTGACCGAGATCATGAACACCGAGCACATCCCCCTGTTCGAGGACGTGGACCTGATTCAGGTGGGCGCGCGGAACATGCAGAACTTCGAGCTGCTCAAGGCGGTGGGCCGCATGGGCAAGCCGGTGCTGCTCAAGCGGGGCCTTTCCGCCACACTGGAGGAGTTCGTGATGAGCGCCGAGTACATCATGGCCGAGGGCTGCGAGCAGGTGATTCTGTGCGAGCGGGGCATCCGTACCTTCGAGAACAGCATGCGCAACACCCTGGACATCTCCGCCGTGCCCATGCTCAAGCACATGAGCCATCTGCCGGTGGTCATCGACCCCAGCCATGCGGCGGGCATCAACTGGATGGTGGAGCCGCTGGCCAAGGCCGCGGTGGCCGCCGGTGCGGACGGTTTGATGATCGAGGTACACAACGACCCGGCCCGGGCCAAGTGCGACGGCGCCCAGAGCCTGACCTGCCCCCAGTTCGACGCCCTGATGCAGGACATCAGCCGTGAAGCCGCCTTCTTCGGCAAGGAAATGAACTGACCCGCCCCGCATAAACGCCCCATAACCCACACAAACTATGGTTGAAGCCTCCCCGGAGGCGAAAGGAGCCTTTCATGAAAGCACGCATCCGTCCGCTGGCGCCCTGTGCGCTGGTTTGGAACTATCCCGACACCGAACCCGGCTTTGCCGCCCTGGCCGACGCCTGCCGGGCCGAGGGCCTGACCCTGACCCCGGTGACCCCCGCCGACACCGGCCGCACCATTGCAAGCCTGTGCGGCGGCCCCGGCCCCGCCAGCGCGCCCGCCCTGACCGGAGACTGGCCTGCCGCTCTCATCATGAACGGGCTGGACCGCTCCCGGCTGGATTCCTTTCTGACCCGGCTGCGGGCCGGGGGTGTTTCCATCCCTCTGAAGGCGATGGTTACCCCCACCAATCAGGGCTGGACTCTGGCGGCTCTGCTGGCCGAACTGGTTCGGGAACGGGAGGCCTTTGCCGCCCGCGCTGCCGCAGAAGTTGCACAAAAAGAGCAATAATCCTATATTTTATGCAAAATGCGCATGGTTTTATGCATTTTGCAACCAAACTGTCATTTTTTACAGTGCTCTTTTACATTGACAAACATCTGTCAGGAAATTATAATAAAGCTGTTTCCCATCCTCGTGCAGGTGGGATATGTTTGTGCGATTTTATTATCGAGAGGAGTAACAACATCATGAAAAAAGCTATTGCTTTGGTCATGGCTGCCTGCCTGGCTTTCAGCCTGGTAGCCTGCGGCGGCGCTTCTTCCAGCACCGCTACTTCCACTTCCACCGCTTCTTCCACTGCTGCTTCTTCTGAGGCCGCTTCCTCCGAGGCTGCTTCCTCTGAGGCTGCTTCCTCTGAGGCTGCTGCTACCGAGGCTGGCGTGAAGACCGGTATGGCCATCGTTTCCAACACCACCGTGGCTGACGCTGACGCCGACGCTGCCGGCAACGCTCAGGTGGACAGCACCGCCGCCGCCGTTCTGGTTGGCGAGGACGGCAAGATCATCAGCTGCAAGCTGGATGTTGCCCAGAACAAGGTTCCCGTTAATGCTGACGGTTCCTTCGACACCACCGCTACCTTCAAGTCCAAGCAGGAGCTGAAGGAAGACTACAACATGAAGGGCGCTTCCGCCATCGGCAAAGAGTGGTACGAGCAGGCCAATGCCTTCGCTGAGTACGTGGTTGGCATGACCGCTGAGGAAGTTCGCGCCATCGAGACCAATCCCGATGCTCACAACGGCCCTGTTGACGCCGACATCGCTGCTTCCTGCACCATGAGCGTGACCGATTTCATCGAGGCCATTGCTCAGGCTACCGAGAACGCTCAGGTTCTGGGCGCTTCCGCTGACGACACCCTGGCTCTGGGTCTGTCCACCAACATGGACTCCTCCAAGCTGCCCGCCGACAACGAGGGCGAGGGTCTGGTTCAGACCGATACCACCTACGCCGCTGTGACCACCGACGCTGACGGCAAGATCACCAGCAGCATCTGGGATTGCACTCAGGCCAAGTTCGACGTGACCGAGGCCGGCGAGGTTACCTCCAAGGGTGACATCGTTTCCAAGCAGGATCTGAAGGAAGAGTACAACATGAAGGGCGCTTCCGGCATCGGCAAGGAGTGGTACGAGCAGGCCAACGCTTACGCTGCCTGGCTGGTTGGCAAGACCGCTGCCGACGTGGCTGCTGTTGAGACCGACGCTGAGGGCCACAATGGTCCCACCGACGCCGACATCGCTGCTTCCTGCACCATGAACGTGCTGGACTTCAACGCTGCTGTGGAGAAGGCTCTGGCCTGATCAACAGCTTGCGCATCACGGCGTTATCTGCTAAAATGAAAAAACGGCCAGGCCCCGGCGGTCTGGCCGTTTTCTGTTTTTTCTATCCGGGCACGCCCTTCGGCGCAAAGCCCGAATCTTCACACGGAGGATCTTTGTTGCTATGGTAAAACGCCTTCTCTGCGCGGGCTGTGCCGCCGTGCTGCTGGCCGCTTCACTGGCCGGCTGCGGCAGCCCCGCTTCCTCGTCTGTTTCCGTCTCTCAGGCTGCCTCGACCAGCGCCGACCCGGCCATGGCCGGCTGGGAGAAATACACCGCCAGCTGGTATGATGTGTTCGACACCGTGACCACCGTGATCGGCTACGCCCCCAGCGAGGAGGAGTGGAACCAGCAGATGGACGCCTTGCATCAGGATCTGGCCGAATACCACCAGCTGTACGATATCTACAACCACTACGAGGGCGTGACCAACCTGTACGACCTGAACCACAGCGCCGCCCAGGGCCCGGTGGAGGTGGATGCCCGGATCATGGACCTGCTGGTGGAATCCAAGGAAATGTACAAGACCACCAGCGGCCAGATGAACGTGGCCTTCGGCGCGGTGCTGAGCATCTGGCACGACTACCGGGAAGCCGGCCTCAACGACCCGGACAACGCCCAGCTGCCCCCTATGGAGGAGCTGACCGCTGCCAACGAGCACTGCAGCATCGACGATCTGGTGCTGGACGAAGAGGCCGGTACCGTTTACTTTGCCGATGACCAGCTGCAGCTGGACGTGGGCAGCGTGGGCAAGGGCTATGCGGTGGAAATGGTGGCCCGGGCCGCTGAGGAGCGTGGCCTTTCCAGCGCCATTCTGAGCGTGGGCGGCAACGTGCGCACCATCGGCCACAAGCCGGACGGTACCCGGTGGACCGCAGGCATCCAGGACCCCTGGGCCTCGGTGGAGCTGGCCGGTCAGGTGGTGAACGACGCGCCCTACCTGGTATCCGTTTACATGGAGGACATGGCCCTGGTGACCAGCGGCGACTACCAGCGCTTCTATGAGGTGGATGGCGAGCGCTACAACCACATCATCGACCCGGACACCCTGATGCCCGCGGACCATTTCTCCGCCGTGGCGGTGCTGGTGCCGGACTCCGGCCTGGGCGACTGTTTGTCCACCGGCCTGTTCTGCCTGACTCTGGAGGACGGCCAGGCCCTGGTGGAAAGCCTGGACGGCGTGGAGGCCATGTGGATGCTGAAGGACGGCTCGGTGGTCTACTCCTCCGGCTTCGGCGATTCCATCAAGGCCACCCTGGAGGGCTACGAGCCCTGATCGTTTCCAACAAAAATCCCCCTGGAACTTTTGGTTCCAGGGGGATTTTCTGTTATGCTTATTCGCCGGAAAGCAGGATGCGGTCGTCGTCCAGCTGCTTGCCCGCGTTCTCCCGGAACAGACGCAGCAGGTCCTCCACCGACAGCCCGGCCCGCTGCTCCCCCTTCAGGTCCAGCACGATGCGGCCGGAATCCATCATCAGGGTGCGGTTGCCCAGCTCCAGGGCGCTTTGCATATTGTGAGTGATCATCAGGCAGGTGATCTTGTTTTCTGCCACGATGCGCCGGGTCAGCTCCAGCACCTTGTCGGCGGTGGCCGGGTCCAGCGCGGCGGTGTGCTCGTCCAGCAAAAGAAGCTTCGGGGTGACCAGCGTTGCCATGAGCAGGGTCAGCGCCTGGCGCTGGCCGCCGCTGAGTAAGCCCACCGGCTGGCTCATCCGGTCCTCGAGCCCCAGGCCCAGACCGGCCAGCTTTTCCCGGAACAGGGCCCGCTCGGCCTTGCCGATGCGGCCGAAGCTGGCCCCCTTGCCGCTGGCCCGCAGATAGGCCAGAGCCAGATTCTCCTCAATGGTCATGCGGGGCGCGGTGCCCCGCAGCGGGTCCTGGAACAGGCGGCCGATCTGGCGGCTGCGCCGGTGCTCCTTTTCGAAGGTGATGTCCTTGCCGTCCAGCACAATGCGGCCGCTGTCGGTGAAGAAGCTGCCCGCAATGGCGCTGAACAGGGTGCTCTTGCCCGCACCGTTGGACCCCACAATGGCGGCAAAGTCCCCCGGCTCCAGATGCAGGCTCAGCCCGTTCAGCGCATGCTTTTCGTTCACGGTGCCGGGCGCGAAGGTCTTGCTCAGATTTTCCAGATACAGCATCTCAACGGCCCCCTTTCTGTTTTGCGGCGGCTTTGCGCTTTTCCAGCCGCAGCCGGTCCGCCAGGGCGGGCCAGCCGATGGCCACCGCCACGATCACCGCGCTGATCAGCTTCAGGTTGGCGGGATTGGCGCTTGCGCGCAGCGCGAACACCATCAGCACCCGGTAGATCACCGAGCCCACAATGGCCCCGGCGATGCAGCGGCCCACGCCGCCCCGGCGCACCACCACCTCGCCGATGATCAGACTGGCCAGACCGATAACCACCACGCCGGTGCCCAGGCTCAGGTTGCTGGACATCTGGTACTGGGCCAGCACGCCGCCCGCCAGGGCGGTGAGGCCGTTGGCCAGGCACAGACCCACGGTGATGGTAAAGGAGGGGTCAATGGAGGAGGCGGAGACCATGTCCCGGTTGTCGCCGGTGGCACGGATGGAAAGGCCCAGCTGGGTCTTCAAAAACAGCGCCAGCAGCACACCCACCACACAGGTGATGAGGGCCACGGTGATCAGCTTGCCGTAGCTTTCGCCCAGAAGGCTCTGGGTGTAGGTAAAGATGGTATCCACCTTCAACAGAGGCAGATCCGCCCGGCCGCCCATGACCCACAGGTTCACGGTGTACAGGCCGGTCATGGTGATGATGCCCGCCAGAATCGCCTGGATCTTGAGCCGGGTATGCAGAAATGCGGTGACAAAGCCCGCCAGAAGGCCCGCGCCGAAGCCGCCCACCAGGCCCAGCACCGGCTGGCCCAGGCTGGCCAGCGAAGCGCTCACCGCGCAGCCCAGCACGAAGGTACCGTCGGTGGTCAGGTCCGCGATGTCCAGCGTCCGATAGGACAGATACAGCGCCAGGGCGACCAGCGCATAGATAAAGCCCTGTTCCACCGCCCCCTGCAGCAGCATGATACTCATAATGATTTCTCCTTTTCAACACACGGATGGCCCGCCGCGGACTGCGGCGGGCACAGATCATTCCGGTTTTATTCCACGCTCACGTAGCCCTCGCCGGACAGATCGAACACATCGGGGTCGATGCCCAGGGCGGCGGCGGTGGTGGTGTTCACGGTCACGATGCCGTCGTTCAGCACCTGCACCGGCATGGTGGCCGGGTCTTCGCCCTGCAGCACCTGCACGGCCATCTGGGCAGTCAGCTCGCCCAGCTTGGTGTAGTTCACGCCGGTGGTGGCAAGGCCGCCGTCCCGCACCATGCTGTCCGCTGCGGTGTAAACCGGCACGCCGCCTTTGATGGCCTCATCCGCCAGCACGCTCATGGCGCTGGCCACCGTGTTGTCGATGGGCACGAAGATGGCGTCCACGCCCTGGCTGATCAGATTCTGGGCGGCCATCTGTACCTCGCCGGGAGTGGTGACGGTGCTCTCCACCGCCTGGATGCCCTTCTCCTCCAGCACCGGGCGCAGGTCCTCGATGGTGGTGGCGCTGTTGGTCTCGCCCAGGTTATAGATAAGGCCAAGGGTCTTGGTGTCCGGGTTGTTGGCCAGCACCAGGTCCAGAATCTTGGCGGTGTCGATGTAATCGGAGGTTCCGGTCATGTTCTCACCGGGGGCCTCCATGCTCTGGGCCAGCTGGGCCTCCACCGGATCGGTGACCGCGCTGTAGACCAGAGGAATGTCGGTGCCCTGCACCGCCGCGGCGGCAGCGGTGGCGGCCGGGGTGGCGATGGGAATGATCAGGTCCACCCCGTCGGACACGAACATCTTGCAGATATCATTGATGGTGGCCGCGTCGCCCTGGCCGTTCTTCAGCTCCACGCTGATGCTGACTCCGGCGGCCTGCGCCTGCTGCTCCAGCTCGGACTGGATGGCCGCGGCAATCTCGTCCAGGCTGGAATGGCTGGTGTACTGCAGAATGCCCACGGTGTAGTCCGCCTGCTGGCCGCTGCCGGAGGCTGCGGCGGAAGCGGAGGCGGTGGAGGAAGCGGCGGAGCCGCAGCCCGCAAGGCTCAGGGCCATGGCAGCGGCGGCAAACAGGGCGGTCAGTCTGGTTTTCATATGTTTCATCATCGGTCTTCCTTTCGTTGTGTGGTCATGGGTGGATTGGCGTATTCTTTTCAACATCCTGCCCGCCATCGTGTGGAAAACCGGTTGTCTTCGGCATAGCATTTCATGCGTGTGCCCTCCTTTGGTGCATCGTTTGGTGTACTCGCCGGGCAAAAACAAAAGGACCTGCCTTTGCCCATGGCGATGCCATGAGCAAGGACAGGTCCTGAATTTCTTCAAAACTTGCGGTGCCACCTTGCTTGCTTCCCCAAAAAAAAGGAAGCCACCTCACCGGGCGCCAACACGCCCTGCCTCTGTAACGGGAGGTACCCGGCTCAGGCTACTGAAAGCTTTTTGCTTTGTTCGCCCTGCCCTCGGCGGTCCATTTCAGGCCTTTTGGCCCCCTGCCCCGCTCTCTGCCCGGTTCCCAGCAACCCGGACTCTCTGGAAGTGCGCTGTGCAGTTTTATCTCCGCCTCATCGGTTTAGGCTCATTAAACCACAGGGCCGCCGGTTTGTCAAGAGCATTTTAACAATTTACTGCAAAAAAGTGTTTTCTGTTTTTTCTTTCCGCAATATTACAAATCGTATAATAATACAGATGTGTAAATTTTGACGCAACCACTGGCCCTGGGGCCTTGGGTGGTGTATAATAGAATCATTCTGTGGCAAAACACAAACAAAGGGGAGGCCTTTCTCCCCTTCAGAATTAGGAGGAAATCCCTTTGAAACATGCAATGATCCGTTTGGCCGCGCTGGCCCTGGCCATTTCCATGGCCGCCGGTCTTGTCGCCTGCGGCGGCACCGCTTCTTCCGGCAGCACCAGCACTTCCGCTGCGTCCGATTCTTCTTCCACCAGCGCCGCTTCTCAGGTGGAAATCGACTTTTCCAAGAACCTGACCGAGGACGGCAAGTGGGTGGATGTGAACCTGACCGACTACGTGACTCTGCCCGACTACAAGAACATCACCATCCCCACCGACGAGATCACCCCCACCGAGGAGGACCTGGAGAGCCAGCGTCAGGCCTTTGTGGAGCAGTACGCCACTGCCACCGAGATCACCGACCGTGCCGTTGAGGACGGCGACCAGGTGAACATCGACTACGTGGGCAGCGTGGACGGCGTGGAGTTCACCGGCGGCAACACCAATGGCGCCGGCACCACCGTGACCGCCGGTTCCACCGCTTACGTGGATGATTTCCTGACCCAGATCATCGGCCACATGCCCGGCGAGACCTTCGACGTTGTGGTCACCTTCCCCGATGACTACAACGACTCCACCGACGCCGACGGCAACACCATCGTGCTGGCCGGCAAGGAAGCCGTGTTCAAGACCACCATCAACTACATCGAGGGCGACCCCATCTACCCCGAGTTCAACGACGCCTTTGTGGCTGAGAACCTGCAGAGCCAGTACGGCTGGACCACCGCCGACCAGGCCAACGAGGAGATCAAGAGCACTCTGACCGAGTACAACAAGGCCCAGTACCTGCAGAACTATCTGCTGGAGAACGCCGAGGTGAAGGAAGTTCCCGAGGTCATCATGAACACCCTGCTGGAGCAGGAGGAGGCCAACCTGAACAACACCGCCGCCACCAACGGCCTGCCCGTGGACTACCTGCTGATGATGTACGGCTACGAGAGCCTGGACGCCTTCCGTGAGGACTTCAAGACCCAGTACACCGATCAGATCAAGCTGCAGATGATCTACGAGGCCATCGCGGACGCCGAGGGCCTGCAGCCCACCGATCAGGACCTGAAGGACGTGTTCGGCGACAACTACGACACCGCCCTGGAGACCTACGGCGGCACCGCCTATCCCCTGCATCAGCTGCGCATCGACAACGGCTACAACTTCGTGATGGAGAACGCCACCGTGGCCTGATTTCCCTCTGATTGTTTCACACAACAACAAAACCGCCCGCCGGAAGCATTCCGGCGGGCGGTTTTTTGCTGTTTTTAAGGCGAGGTCTCAATGCTCCTCCACCCGGGCCAGCTGGGTCAGGTCGTAGGGGGTATCCTGATAGACGTAGTAGTTCAGCCAGTTGGTGTAGAGCAGAAACGCGTGGGCACGCCAGCGGTAAACCGGCTCCTTGGTGGGGTCGTCGTCCGGGTAGTAGTTTTTGGGCGGCTGGATGGGCAGGCCCTTGTCCACATCCCGGCGGTACTCCGCGTCCAGGGTGTACTTCTCGTACTCCGGATGGCCGGTCACAAAGATCTGACGGCCGGACTCAGTGCTCATCAGGTAGACACCCGCCTCGTCGCTCTCCGCCAGCACCCGCAGCGCACCGCAGGCCTCAATCTGGTCCCGCCGCACCCCGGTGTGCCGGGAATGAGGGGCGTAGAACACCTCGTCGAAGCCCCGCACCAGCGGATTGGAGGGCCGGGTCACCCGATGGGGGAACACGCCGAACATCTTCTGGGGCAAAAGCTCCTTCTGGATGCCGAAGTGGTAATACAACGCCGCCTGCGCGCCCCAGCACACATGCAGGGTGGAGTACACATTGGTTTTGGAAAATTCCATGATGCGGCACAGCTCGGGCCAGTAGTCCACCTCTTCAAAGGGCAGCTTCTCCACCGGCGCGCCGGTGATGATCATACCGTCGAACCGCTGGTCCTTCACCTCGTCGAAGGTCTTGTAAAAGGCGGAAAGATGCTCGCCCGCCACATGGGTGGCTGCGTGGCTGGCGGTGTGCAGCAGGGTCAGCTCCACCTGAATGGGGCTGTTGGCCAGCAGCCGGGCCAGCTGGGTCTCGGTGGCGATTTTGGTGGGCATCAGATTCAGCGCCAGAATCCGCAGCGGACGGATCTGCTGGCTCTCGGCCCGCTGGCAGTGCATCACAAATACGTTTTCCTGCCCCAGCGCGGTATAGGCGGGCAGGTTCTGCGGGATGATCAGCGGCATGGCTCGCTCACTCCTTTGGTTTGATGATCTGCCCCGCCGGCCTCCAGCGCAAAGAACAGCGCACAGGGCACGGCCAGCAAAAAGGTGGGCAGCAGATAACGAATCTCATTGGTGGAGGCGGCAACAATCACCGAGGCAATGTTGCACGCCAGCGGCAGCAGCGCGGGCCAGCGGCGCAGCATGCCCCGCCCGTTGCCGCAGGAAAAGGCCAGTGCCACCGCCGCCAGATAAAACACATGGCTGAAGGGACCGAGACCCCGGTCCAGCCGCCACACATTGGTGTTGTTGCGCAGAAGCTCGGTGGTGCACAGCCAGGGATTTTGCAAAAACAGCTCCAGATACAGCCGCAGCAGCTCTGCTTTGTTCTGCCCCGCGGCCAGGATAAACAGGTTGTTGAACACGTCGTTCACGCCCGCGCTGTTCTCCAGCAGGGGCACAAACTGCTGCTCCCGCTCGCTGGGGGTATAGCTGCCCAGGTCCCGGGTCCAGCACAGGCGCTGGGCGCGAGTGAAGTGGGTGGTGTCCGGGTTTTCCAGGCACTGGGCCACATAATCCATGGGCAGCAGCTCTTCCATGCGGCGGCGCTGCTCGTCGGTGATCTCGCCGCCCCGCTGGTCCACCGCCACGATGCCGGTGGCGTACACCTGCACCGCAAAGCCGTTGGCCGGGTGCTGCACGTTTAAAAGAGGCGCGGCCACACCGTCCACCAGAAGGATGCAGACGGCGCACACCGCCACAGCGGCCAGCAGGCACTTCCGACGGCGGTAAATGCCCCGGGCCAGCAGCCACAGCCCCGCCGCCAGCACCAGCACCAAACCGTTGTGGCGGAAAAGGCCGGTGAAGGCCAGCGCCGCGCCAAAGGCAATTCGATGGGGCCAGGTCAGGCGCAGGTCTTCTGCCAGCAGCCGCATGATGTAATAGAGCACCACACCGGTGCAGAGGGCGGCGGGCATGTCCTTGATGGGGCTTGCCGCCGCCTGCCCCACCACCGGGCCCAGGCTGCCGCCGCACAGGCAGGCCGCCAGAGCAAACAGCCCCATGCCCCGCCGGTAAAACCAGGCGGCAAAGGCGGTGAGCAGCCCGGCCAGCGCCAGCAGCTGCACCGCCACCAGCAGCCCCGGCTGCCCGCCCAGCACGCCCAGCAGCAGGGTGTGGGCCAGGGTGTGCACATCGTTCAGCGGGATCTCGCCCCGCAGCATCTCCAGCTGGTATTCCAGGTCAAAGCTGCTCTCGTAGGGGAACACCCGTGCCCAGTACACCGCCAGCGGCAGCAAAACCGCCAGAAAGAACCACAGCCCCGGGAAGGGCGGTCGTTCCTCACTGCGGGCGGCTCTGGCCTTTTTTGCCATCCGGCGCAGCGCGCAAACCAGCGGCGGACCGGCCAGCAGCCCCAGCACCAGGCCGAGGGCAAGGCCCTTGTACACCGGCCAGTACCAGGCGGCGTACCAGGCGTCCGCGATGGGCTCCAGCAGCATCACCGCCGCCAGAATCACGCCCAAGCACAGGGAGGGCAGCACCCAGCCCCGGCCCCGCCAGCTCTCAGCCCAGAAGGAGGGCTTCCACCAGCCTCCGGCCACCACGGCCGCCGCCAGAGCCAGCGCTCCGGCCAGCCAGGGGTGGCCCAGCGCCAACAGACCGGCGCAGCCCCAACCGCACAAAACGCCCGGCACCATCGCCCGGAGGGTTCCGGGCGACGGCGGGGCGCAGTGCGCTGCCATTCTTTGCAGCATTTGTTTCATCTTATACCTGTTCCAGAGCCTGGGCGATGTCATCGATCAGGTCCTGAGCGTCCTCCAGACCGCAGGACATGCGCACCAGATCGGCGCCCACACCGGCAGCGGCCAGCTCGGCGTCGTTCATCTGGCGGTGGGTGCTGCTGGCGGGATGCAGGATGCAGGTGCGGGCATCGGCCACATGGGTCTCGATGGCGCCCACCTTCAGGTGCTTCATGAACACCTCGGCAGCGGCGCGGCCGCCCTTGATGCCGAAGCTCACCACGCCGCAGCTGCCGTTCGGCAGATACTTCTGGGCCAGGTCATAATACTTGTTGCCGGGCAGGCTGCAGTAGTTCACCCAGCTGATCTTGGGGTGCTTCTCCAGATAGGAGGCCACGGCCAGCGCGTTCTCGCAGTGGCGCTTCATGCGCACATGCAGGCTCTCCAGGCCCAGGTTCAGAATGAAGGCACTCTGGGGGCTCTGCACGCTGCCCAGGTCACGCATCAGCTGAGCGGTGGCCTTGGTGATGTAGGCGCCGGCCAGGCCGAAGCGCTCGGTGTAGGTCACGCCGTGGTAGCTCTCGTCCGGGGTGCACAGGCAGGCAAACTTCTCGGGATAGGCGGTCCAGTCGAACTTGCCGCTGTCCACGATGCAGCCGCCCACGGCAGCGCCGTGGCCGTCCATGTACTTGGTGGTGGAATGGGTCACGATGTCCGCGCCCCACTCGAAGGGCCGGCAGTTCACCGGAGTGGCAAAGGTGTTGTCCACGATCAGGGGCACGCCGTGGGCGTGGGCCGCCTTGGCGAACTTCTCAATGTCCAGCACGGTCAGCGCGGGGTTGGCGATGGTCTCGCCGAACACAGCCTTGGTGTTGGGCCGGAAGGCGGCGTTCAGCTCCTCCTCGGTGCAGTCCGGGTCCACGAAGGTGAACTCCACGCCCATCCGCTTCATGGTCACCGCAAACAGGTTGTAGCTGCCGCCGTAGATGCTGGCACTGCTCACCACATGGTCGCCGCAGCCCGCGATGTTGAACACCGCATAGAAGTTGGCTGCCTGGCCGCTGCCGGTGAGCATGGCGGCGGTGCCGCCCTCCAGCTCGCAGATCTTGGCCGCCACATGATCGCAGGTGGGATTCTGCAGGCGGCTGTAGAAATAGCCGGAGGCCTCCAGGTCAAACAGCTTGCCCATATCCTCGCTGGTGTCGTATTTAAAGGTCGTGCTCTGGATGATGGGAATCTGGCGGGGCTCGCCGTTGCCGGGGGTGTAGCCGCCCTGGACGCATTTGGTATTGAAACGAAGATCCATGATCGTTTTCCTCTCTTTTTCTTGGAATTGCGGCGCCGAAAAACAGACCGTATATTCAGTATTTTACTGGATTAAAGCACATCTTGCAAGAGCCTCGCCCCCTGCCGGGCAAAAAACCTTTGGCCGAATGGGAATCGCCTTTTTGAACAACGTTCACAATCGTACATTCCTTGTACCTTTTCCCCTTCTCCGCCTTGACAATGGCCTGCCGCCCGGCTATAATGAACATCGTTCAGAAACAAATCCGGGCCGTTCCGATCAGTCCCCTGAAGTTCAGAGAGGAGCATCTTTTATGACCACTCAGCTGATTGCTGCGATCATCACCATTACCCTGGCGCTGTGCTTTTACACCGTGGGCGTATTTTCCGAGCGCCGGGCTCACACCCTGCAAAAGCGCCATGTAATCCTGTTCTGGTGCGGTCTGGTGTTCGATACCACCGGCACCACCATTATGTCCACCATGGCCCACGGCTCCGGCCTGCTGAGCCCTCACGGCATCACCGGCGCGCTGGCCATCGTGCTCATGCTGTTCCACGCGGTGTGGGCCACCCTGGTCTACACCCGGGGCAATGCGGAAAAGCAGCAGAGCTTCCACCGGTTCAGCATCGTTGTGTGGCTGATCTGGCTGATCCCCTACGTGCTGGGCATGTTCCTGGGCATGCAGGGCTGATATCGAAGCACCCCAAGGCAAAGCAAAAAGCAGCCGTGCGGAAAATCCGCACGGCTGCTTTTGTTTTATCCGCTTGCTTTGCTCTCCAGCAGCTCGTTCATCTGGCGCAGGGTTTGCAGGCAATTCACCGCCAGGGTGTTGAAGTAGAGGCTCTCCTCCAGGCGGCCGAAGGCCTGGGGGCTGCGGCCGGTGTCGAAGAAGGGCACCAGCTCGTTTTTGGTATAGCTCAGCTTGATGCGCAGGATTGCGTCCTCCAGGTTGTCCAGTACCTCAGCGGCCATCCGGCTGTGGCCGGTGCCCAGCAGCTGGGGGCGGCTGCGCAGATACGCGTTGATCTGCTCCAGTTCGCTGACCAGCTGCCGGTTCATGGGCAGCATCTGGCTGTAGAATTCCTGCTCGGCCTTGCTCATCCCCTTCAAGCTGCTCTTGATCTCGTTTTCCACAAGATGCGAGCGCACCAGCCGGTCCCGCATCTGGTTCAGGTCCTGGCTGCCGGTGCGGCAGTATTCCCGCACCTGGCCCAGCAGGCTCAGGTCCAGCTCAAACAGCTCCTCCACGCTTTTGCGGAATTCCCGTCCGGCAGTGTTGGGCAGCAAAAACCGGTTGGCCAGCGCGGCGGCCAGGGCCGCCAGTGCCACATAGGCCAGGCGCAGCTCCACCGATTCCATCAGCCCCAGCCGCAGCTGGGCCAGGGTCATGCCGTAGCAGGTGGAGTAGACCGTCATGGTCCAGGAAGTGACCGGCACATAGTACATAAAGCAGGTCATCACCGCCATGATGGCAATGTATTCCGGCATGGTGTGAAACAGCGACATCAGCAGAATGGACACCACCGCCCCGCCCAGCGTGCCCAGAATACGGTTGCCGATCTTCATCCGGCTCTCCTCCGCGTAGGGCATCAGCATCAGAAAGGCGGTCATGGGGTACCAGTAGGCATGCTCCAGCCTGGTGAGCCAGACAAAGCCGAAGCCCAGGCAGAGCACCGCCGAAAGCCGCACCGCAAACCGGGTGGTGAACTGGTCCAGCCCGAAGGCGTACCGCACCCCCTTTACCTTGTTCTGGTCGCCGGGCAGCTTCCAGTCCTTCAGGGGGCGGGCCGGGTGTACCTGCTCCAGGGTCTCCAGCGCCGCGCCGAACACCCGCAGAATCTCGCCCATGGCCTCGTTCTGCTGCCCGTCGCTTAACCCCGGACCGGTCCGCAGCTGGTTCAGACGGCGGCGCAGCTCCGGATGCTCCGGCCCGTTCAGCTCCCGCTCGGCCCGGCGGAACAGCTCCGCCAGCTGCAGCAGCCAGGCGGCATCCTCTTCACCGGGCTGCCAGCCCCGGGGCACAAAGTGGTCGGTGAAATAGTAAAACCGCTGGAACAGCAGCATGAACAGATAATTCACCTTGCCGTAGCCGTTGGCCAGGTAGGTATATCCCCGGCTGCCGTAGATGACCTGGGTCATGTGAATCATCATAGGCGGCAGCGCGGCGTGCTCGGCGCTCACATCTTCGCCCCGGGCCAGCTTTTCCAGCTGGGTACACAGGTTGTCCATGCCCTTGCGCACGGTGCCGAAATGCCTGCGCCGGTGAATGATCTTTGCGTGAATCCACAGCGCCGCCGTGACCACCGTCAGGCCGTAGGCCAGCACCGCCAGCTGCACCGGCAGCTGGGCGGGCGTGATGGGCATCAGCTGCAAAAAGACAAACTCCATGCCATAAACGAAATAGGCCTTGGGGCTGAATTTGGAGTTGAGCAGATAGACCAGCACAAAGGGTACCACCAGATTCAGTGCCAGAGCCCACCAGAGCCCCCGCCCGGCCGCGAAGGCCGCCAGGCAGACCGCCGCCATCATCACCGCCGTGCGCACCAGCTCCCGGGGGCGAAAGTCCTGCCGGTGGCGGGTGCGGAATACCAGGGTCAAAAAGGAGGTCATCACCACATACCGCACCCCGAAGATACCCCAGATGCTGAACAGCAGGGTCAGCGATACCAATATGGTGGGCAGCGCCGCCGCCCACTTGGCTCGGATGGAGGGCAGCTTTTTCTGGGTGAACTCGGCCCAGGCCGCCGCCCGTTTGCTCCCACTCATCGCATCAGGCGGCGCACCATGCGCTCGCTGGCCTCGCTGAAGGGCGGGAAGGCGGTGCGCATGGGGAAAAGGCCCCGCTGCAGCACACTGCGGCGGTGGGAGAAGGTGAGGAAGCCCGCATGGCCGTGGTAGGCCCCCATACCGGACTGGCCCACCCCGCCGAAGGGCAGGTCCGGGTCCAGAATATGGCCGATGGTGTCGTTCACGCTCACGCCGCCGCTGGCGGTGGAGTCCAGCACCCGGCGCACCAGGGCCTTGCTTTGGCTGAACACATACAGCGCCAGCGGCTTCTCGCCCTTGTTGATGATCTCCAGCGCCTCGTTCAGGTCATCGTAGGCAAATACCGGCAGCAGCGGGCCGAACAGCTCCTCCTGCATGCAGGCCGCGTCCATATTCTCCGGGCAGAGGATGGTGGGCTCGATGTACCGGTCCGCCGCATCCACCCGGCCGCCGCACCGGATAAACGCCCAGTCCTCCTCCAGAATACGGCTCAGCCGCCGGATGTGGCCCTCGTTCACGATGCGGCCGTAGTCCGGGCTCTTCTGTGCGTCCTCGCCGTAAAAGCGCCGGATGGCCCCTTCCAGCCCCTGCAGAAATTCCTCCTGGATGCTCCGGTCCACCAGCACATAATCCGGGGCCACGCAGGTCTGGCCCGCGTTCATCAGCTTGCCCCAGACAATGCGCTCGCAGGCGGTGGGCAGATGAGCGTCCTTTGCCACGATCACCGGGCTTTTGCCGCCCAGCTCCAGCGTCACCGGCACCAGGTTTTCCGCCGCGGCCTGCATCACAATGCGGCCCACCCGGGGGCTGCCGGTGAAGAAGATGTAATCAAAGCGGCTGTGCAGCATCAGGGTATTGTTCTCGATGCCAGCGGGCACACAGCACACGTATTCCGGCGGGAAGACCTCGGCCAGCATGGTGCTGACCGCCTGGGCCACATGGGGGGTGAGCTCAGAGGGGCTGACCACCACACAGTTGCCCGCAGCCAGCGCCTCGGCCAGCGGCTCCAGCAGCAGCTGCACCGGGTAGTTGTAGGGTCCCAGGATGTACACACAGCCATAGGGCACCAGCTCCACCCGGCCGCGGCCGGGAAATAGCTGCATGGGCGCAAGCTTGGTGCGGGGCTTCATCCAGCGGGCCAGGTGGCGGCGGATGTGGGAAATGCCCGCCAGCACCATGCCGATCTCGCTGGCGTAGCTCTCAAACCGGCTCTTGCCCAGATCCTGTGCGAGAGCCGCTTCCAGCGCCGGGGTATGCCGCTCCAGCGCCTTGTACAGGGCTTCCAGCTGCCCCAGCCGAAACTGCAGCGACCGGGTTGCCCCGGTGGCAAAGTATTCCTTCTGAGCGGCCAGCAAAGCGCGGGCGGATGTTTCGTTCAATCGTTCGGTTTTCATGAATATCTCCTGATTCCTGCCTGTTTTGTATGGTTATTGTCCTCTTTACTATACCATAAACATCCGGTTAAGACAAAACCTCCCGCCTTTCCCGCCCCGTACGCGGCAAAAAGTCGTTCTTTTCGTTATTTCTCTTGTGAAACAACGCTCACTGTGCTAAAATCAGAGCAGAGTCAATTGGCGGCCTCGCGCCGCCTCGGGCAAAGGAGGGCAAGCGATGGCATTCGGTGCACTGATTCCCGCCGCCGGGCTTTCCTCCCGGATGGGCCGGTTCAAGCCGCTGCTGCCTCTGGGCGGCAGCACCTTTCTGGACCAGCTGCTGCACACCATGCGCGCCGCCGGTGTGGGGCCGGTGGTGATCGTGACCGGCTGGCACGCAGAGGAGATTGAGGCGCATCTGGCAGGCCAGCCGGAGGTTTTTCTGGTTCACAACCCGGATTACGCCCGCACCCAGATGTTCGATTCCATCCGGCAGGGCCTGCCTCTGCTGCAGGGCCGGTGCAGCCGGTTTCTGGTTGCTCCTGCGGACGTGCCCCTTCCCCTGCCGGACACACTGCGCCGCCTGCTGGAGCATCCGGCCCCCTTTGCCCGGCCGGTTTACGGGGGCCGCCGGGGCCATCCCGCCGCGCTGGATGCGCATCTGATCGAACCCCTGCTGGCCGCACCGCCGGGTCTCAGCTTGAAAACCGCGCTGGCCCGGGCCGGGGTGCTGCCCGCGGATCTGCCGGTGGAGGACGAGGCCGTGCTGCTGGACGCTGACACCCCGGAGGACTACGGCCTGCTGCTGAGCTACCTTGCCCGCCGGGAGCACACCGCTCGCCCTCTCTGGCCGCAGCTGCGGCTGCAGCTGTGGGGCGAGCAGCCGTTGTTCGACGAGGAGATGGTCCGCTTTCTGGAGCTGGTGGAGGCCTGCGGCTCGATGCAGCACGCCTGCAAGGGAATGCACATCTCCTACACCACCGCCTGGCGGCGAATCGCCGCGGCGGAGCGCACGCTGGGCTTTGCCTTGCTGGAGCGGGAGAGCGGCGGCGCACAGGGCGGCGGTTCCCGGCTCACCGAAGAGGGCCGGACGCTGCTGCATCGGTGCAGCGCCATGCAGCGGGAGCTGCAGGCCTGCTGCGACCGGATTTTTGAAAAATATTTTTCCGATTACACCCTGCCTGTGCAGGACTGAGGAACGTTATTGATGGGAGGAACCGTTATGAAACTGATGAAGACCGAGGACGCGGTAGGCCAGGTGCTCTGCCACGACATCACCCAGATCATTCCCGGCGTCAAAAAAGGCCCCGTGTTCAAAAAGGGGCACGTGATTCAGGCCGAGGATGTACCCGTGCTGCTGAGCGTGGGCAAGGATCACATCTACATCTGGGAAAACGACGAAAACCATCTGCACGAGAACGACGCGGCCGAGATCCTGCGCCAGCTGTGCCAGAACGAATATATGAGCGCCAGCGAGCCCAGCGAGGGCAAGATCGAACTGACGGCCGAGGTGGACGGCCTGTTCCTGGCCGACACCGAGCGCCTGTTCCGGCTGAACCGGCTGGGTGAGGTGATGGTGGCCTGCCGCCACAGCGGCTTCGCGGTGAAAAAGGGCGACAAGCTGGCCGGCATGCGGGTGATCCCGCTGGTAATCGAGGCCGCCAAGATGGAGGCCGCCCGCGCCGCTGTGGGGACCGAGCCTCTGTTCCGTCTGGTGCCCTTCCGGGAGCTGAAGGTGGGCGTGGTGACCACCGGCAACGAAGTGTTCTACGGCCGCATTCAGGATTCTTTTACTCCGGTGATTGAGAAGAAGCTGGCGGAGTACGGCTGCCGGATGACCTGGCACACCGTGCTGAACGACGACCACGAGAAGATCACCGCCGCCGCCAACGAGATGCTGCGCGAGGGCGCGGACATGGTGCTGTGCACCGGCGGCATGAGCGTGGACCCTGACGACAAGACTCCCCTGGCCATCAAAAACACCGGGGCCAGCGTGGTAAGCTACGGCGCACCGGTTCTGCCGGGGGCCATGTTCCTGCTGGCTTACGCCGAGGGAAACCGCCCGGTGTGCGGTCTGCCCGGCTGCGTGATGTACGCCAAGCGCACCATCTTTGATCTGGTGCTGCCCTATCTGGTTGCCGGGGTTCCGGTCACCGCCGACCAGCTGGCCGCCTACGGCAACGGTGGGCTCTGCCTGAACTGTTCGGTGTGCACCTTCCCCAACTGCGGCTTCGGCAAGGCCTGACCGCCAATCAAAAACAAAGGAGCATTCTTATGCCGTTTACTCATCTGAATGAAAAAGGCGAGGCCATCATGGTGGACGTGACCGAAAAGGCCGTGACCCACCGCACCGCCATCGCCTCCGGGCGCATCTCCATGAGCGCCGCGTGCTACCAGGCCGTGAAGGAAGGCAGCGCCAAAAAAGGCGACGTGCTGGGCGTGGCCCGGGTGGCGGGCATCATGGCCACCAAGCGCACCGCCGACCTGATCCCTTTGTGCCACGTGCTGGCGCTGACCAAGTGCGCCGTGGATTTTACACTGGAGGACGAAAGTCACTCCATCACCGCCCGCTGCACCGTGCAGTGCGAGGGCAAAACCGGCGTGGAGATGGAGGCGCTCACCGGCGTTTCCACCGCGCTGCTGACTGTGTACGACATGTGCAAGGCCATGGACAAGCGCATGGTCATTTCCGACATCCACCTCTGCGAAAAGCAGGGCGGCAAAAGCGGCGACTTCGTGTTCTGAGCCGCGCAGCTTTCCCCGCGATTGTTCCTTTTGCTTCAACTCCGTGTAAATCCACGGAGATTGAAAATAAAATTCTCTGAAATATGAGAACAAAAAGGAGTTTTTCCATGAAAAAGGCATTCGCACTTGCCGCAGTCTTCGCGCTGGCGTTCTCGCTGGCAGGCTGCGGCGGCAGCGCATCTTCCGCCGCTTCCCCCTCCTCTGCCGCGTCCGCCGGTTCCGGCGCGGCGTCCGCATCCGCTTCCCAGACCGAAACGGAAGCCGAGCCGGTGGAGCTGACGGTGTTTGCTGCCGCCAGCCTGACCGAGACCCTGAACCAGATCGCCGAGGACTACAAGGCCGTGGCCTCCAATGTGACCCTGACCTTCAACTTTGATTCCTCCGGCACCCTGAAGACCCAGATCCAGGAGGGCGCGGTCTGTGACCTGTTCCTCTCGGCCGGGCAGAAGCAGATGGACCAGCTGGACAAGACCGCCGACGCCAGCGTAAACACCGAGGGCCTGGACTTCGTGGCCGAGGGCACCCGGGTGAACCTGCTGGAAAACAAGGTGGCTCTGTGTGTGGCCGAGGGCAGCGACGCCTCCATCGCCAGCTTTGACGACCTGGCCAAGGCTCTGGAGAGCAGTGACATCCTGATGGCCATGGGCAACAGCGACGTGCCGGTGGGCCAGTACACCCAGCAGATCCTGGCCTACTACGGTCTGGATGAGGAGGCCCTGGCAAACGCAGGCAAGATCACCTACGGCTCCAACGTGAAGGAGGTCACCACCCAGGTTACCGAGGGCAGCGTGGACTGCGGTGTGGTCTACTGCACCGACGCCTACAGCGCCGGAATCACCCCGGTGGATTATGCCACCGAGGTGATGTGCGGCCAGGTGATCTACCCCGCCGCCGTGCTGAACACTTCCCAGCACAGCGAGGAGGCGCAGGCCTTCCTGGACTATCTGCAGACCGACGCGGCCATGCAGGTATTTGAGGAAGTGGGCTTCTCTCCCGTCGAATAATCACAAAGAACGGGGCAAGGCAGGCTGCCTTGCCCCGCTTTTCGGATTGGAGTTTTCCACATGGACTGGTATCCCCTGTTGAATTCCCTGCGCATCGCCGCCATCAGCAGCGTGCTGGTGTTCTTTTCCGGCATCTTTGCCGCCTACTATGTGGCCCGGCTGCCCCGGGCGGTGAAGGGCCTGCTGGACGTGGTGCTCACCCTGCCGCTGGTGCTGCCGCCCACGGTGGTGGGCTATTTTCTGCTGCTGGTGTTCGGGGCCAAACGGCCGCTGGGCATCTTCCTCGCCAATTTCGGCATCAAGTTCGTGATGACCTGGTACGGCGGCATCCTCACCGCCTCGGTGGTGGCCTTCCCGCTGATGTACCGCACCGCCCGGGGTGCCTTTGAAAGCTTCGACGAGCGGCTGGCGGACGCGGGCCGCACGCTGGGGCTTTCCAACACCTACATCTTCTGGCGGGTGCGCATGCCCGCCTGCCGCCAGGGCATTCTGGCGGGCGCGGTGCTGGCCTTCGCCCGGGCGCTGGGCGAATACGGCGCCACCAGCATGCTCATCGGCTACACCCCCGGGCGCACCGCCACCATCTCCACCACCGTGTACCAGCTCTGGCGCACCGACGATGACGCGGGCGCCTTCGCCTGGGTACTGGTGAACCTGGCCATCAGCGCCGCGGTGCTGCTCACCGTGAATCTGCTGGAGCAAAAGCAAAGGAGGCGCGCCCCATGAGCCTGTTTGTGGACATTGAAAAGGACCTGGGCTCCTTTCAATTAAAGGTAAAACTGGAGACAAACGGCGGCATTACCGGCCTGCTGGGCGCCTCCGGCTGTGGCAAGAGCATGACCCTGCGCTGCATCGCCGGAGTGGAAACGCCGGACCGGGGCCGCATCCTGCTGGACGGCCGCACGCTCTTTGACTCCCAGCAGCGCATCAACCTGCCACCCCAGCAGCGGGGGGTGGGGTACCTGTTCCAGAGCTACGCCCTCTTCCCCACCATGACCGTGCGTCAGAATCTGCTGGCGGGCCTGCATCGGGAAAAGGACAAGGCAAAAAAGCAGGCCCTCTACTGCCAGGCGGTGGAGCTGCTGGGCCTCGCCGGGCTGGAGCAGCGTTGCCCGGCTGAATTGTCCGGCGGGCAGCAGCAGCGGGTGGCGCTGGGACGGATTCTGGTGAACCGGCCCCAGGTGCTGCTGCTGGACGAGCCCTTCTCCGCGCTGGACAGCCATTTGAGAGAACAATTGCAGCTGGACATGCTGCGGGTGCTGAAGGAATTCTCGGGCGATGTGCTGCTGGTGACCCACAGCCGGGACGAGGCCTACCACATGTGCGGCCGTCTGGCCGTTCTGGACGAGGGCCAGGTGCTGCGCTGCGGAGCCACCAAGGAGGTATTTGCCGACCCGGGCAGCCGGGCGGCAGCCCGCCTCACCGGCTGTAAGAACATTGCGGCGGCCCGGCGCACCGGCCCCAACACCGTTCTGGTGGAGGACTGGGGCGGCCTGGAATTCACCACCGCCCGCCCTGTGCCGGAGGAGCTGTGCGCCATCGGCATCCGGGCCCACTACTTCCATCCCAAGGCCCCGGCCAACCGCTTCGACGTGGAATACACCGGCCAGATTGAGGAGCCCTTTGAGTGGATCATCCAGATGCGCGCCGTAAACCAGACCCCCGGCACACCGGACATCTGGTGGCGCATGACGAAAGACAAGCGCCCCAATCCCCTGCCCGGCCAGCTGGGCATCGCGCCGGAAAATATTTTGCTGCTCACCCGCTGAGCGATTGCATCAGGCTTTGCCCGGCCATCCTATTGTGAAACAGGATGGCCGGGCTTTTTTGTGCCTCCGCCTGCAAAAAAATGTTAATTTTTTGTGAATCCTCTTGACAAGAAAAAGCAGCGGTTTTACAATGTTAGCAGTCGAGGCACTAGAGTGCTAAAACAAATAAGAATTCTTACTTTGTTCGGTAATGAAAAGGGGGCTTGCCCAATGAACACCAACAAATTTACACAAAAAACGCTGGAAGCGCTGCAGAGCGCCCAGCAAACCGCCATTGAATACCAGAACCAGACCCTGGAGCCTGAGCACTTGCTCTTTGCGATTGCTAACCAGGATCAGGGCCTGATTCCGCAGCTGCTGCAGCAGATGGGCGTGGAGCCCGGCAACTTTGTATCCGCCGCCGCCCAGAAGATTTCGATGCTTCCCCATGTGACCGGTTCCGGCCGGGAAGCCGATAAGATTTACATCTCCGCCGCCACCGACAAGGTGCTGAACGCGGCCGAGAGCACCGCCAACGCCATGAAGGACGAGTATGTGAGCGTGGAGCATGTGTTCCTCGCCCTCATCGAGAACCCCAACAGCGCCGTGCGGGATCTGATGAAGAGCTTCTCCATCGACAAGAACAAGTTCCTGAGCGTGCTGTCCGGCGTGCGGGGCAACCAGCGGGTGACCAGCGACCACCCCGAGGACACCTACGACGTGCTGAAAAAGTACGGCCAGGAGCTGGTGGAGCTGGCCCGGCAGCAGAAGCTGGACCCGGTGATCGGCCGTGACACCGAAATCCGGAACGTGATCCGCATTCTGAGCCGCAAGCGCAAAAACAACCCCTGCCTGATCGGTGAGCCCGGCGTGGGCAAAACCGCCATCGCCGAGGGCCTTGCCCAGCGAATCGTGCGGGGCGACGTGCCCGAGAACCTGAAGGACCGGAAGGTCTTCAGCCTGGACATGGGCGCTCTGGTGGCCGGCGCCAAGTACCGGGGCGAATTTGAGGAGCGTCTAAAGAGCGTATTGCAGGAGGTCAAGAAAAGCGAAGGCCAGATCATCCTGTTCATCGACGAGCTGCACACCATCGTGGGCGCGGGCAAAACCGACGGCGCCATGGATGCGGGCAACCTGTTAAAACCTCTGCTGGCCCGGGGCGAGCTGCACTGCATCGGCGCCACCACCCTGGACGAGTACCGCCAGTACATCGAGAAGGACCCGGCCCTGGAGCGCCGGTTCCAGCCGGTGATGGTGGATGAGCCCACCGTGGAGGACACCATCTCCATCCTGCGTGGTTTGAAGGAGCGCTACGAGGTGTTCCACGGCGTAAAGATTCAGGACAGTGCCCTGATCGCCGCGGCCACTTTGTCCAACCGTTATATCTCCGACCGTTTCCTGCCGGATAAGGCCATCGACCTGGTGGATGAGGCCTGCGCCATGATCCGCACCGAGATGGATTCCATGCCCGCTGAGCTGGACGATCTGCGCCGCAAGATCATGCAGCACGAGATCGAGGAGGCCGCCCTGAAGAAGGAGACCGACACCCTGAGCGCCCAGCGCCTGGCCGCCCTGCAAAAGGAGCTGGCCGAGATGCGCGAGCAGTTCAAGGCCATGAAGGCCCAGTGGGACAACGAGAAGAACAGCATCGGCAAGGTGCAAAGCATCCGCGAGCAAATCGAGCAGACGAACGCCGCCATCGAAAAGGCCGAGCGGGAGTACGATCTGAACAAGGCCGCCGAGCTGAAATACGGCAAGCTGCCCGAACTGCAGAAGCAGCTGGCCGAGGAGGAAAAGAAGGCCGAGGCCGCCGGTCAGACCCAGGACAACCTGCTGCGTGACCGGGTGACCGACGAGGAGATCGCCCGCATCGTGGCCCGCTGGACCGGCATCCCGGTGGAAAAGCTGGTGGAAGGCGAGCGGGAGAAGCTGCTGGGCCTGGAGGACATCCTGCACAAGCGGGTGATCGGCCAGTCCGAAGCAGTGACCAAGGTAAGCGAGGCCATCCTGCGCAGCCGGGCCGGTATCGCCAACCCGAACCGCCCCATCGGCAGCTTCCTCTTCCTGGGCCCCACCGGCGTGGGCAAGACCGAGCTGGCCAAGGCGCTGGCGCAGGCTCTGTTCGACGATGAGAAGAACATGGTCCGCATCGACATGACCGAGTACATGGAGAAATTCAGCGTCAGCCGTCTGATCGGCGCGCCTCCGGGCTATGTGGGTTATGAGGAGGGCGGTCAGCTCACCGAAGCGGTGCGCCGCCATCCCTACAGCGTGGTGCTGTTCGACGAGGTGGAAAAGGCCCACCCGGATGTATTCAACATCCTGTTGCAGGTGCTGGACGACGGCCACATCACCGACAGCCAGGGCCGCGTGGTGGACTTCAAGAACACCATCATCATCCTGACCAGCAACCTGGGCAGCCAGTATATTCTGGAGGGCATCGGCCCGGACGGCCAGATCAGCGAGGATGCCCGCAAGGCGGTGGACGGCCTGCTGAAGAGCCAGTTCCGCCCGGAGTTTTTGAACCGTCTGGACGAGATCGTCTTCTACAAACCTCTGACCAAGGCCGAGATCGGCGGCATCGTGGAGCTGCAGCTGGACGACCTGCGCAAGCGCCTGGCCGACAAGCAGCTGAACCTGGCGGTCACCGACGCGGCGAAGGACTTCATCATCGACCAGGGCTACGACCCCATCTACGGCGCACGGCCGCTGAAGCGGTTCATCCAGAGCCGTGTGGAGACCCTGATCGCCAAGGAGATCATTGCCGGTGTGCACAATACCGGCGACACCCTCACCGTGGACGTGGAGAACGGCGCGCTCATTCTGCGTTGATGTCTCCCCTTCCCTGAATCGCAACAGAACAAAAAATCCCCGTGGCGTTTGCCACGGGGATTTTTTGCAGTCAACGCATGATTTTTTTGAACACCAGGAAGGAGTAGACGTAAATCCAGATCACGCCGCCGAAAATCACAGCCAGCAGCGCGCCCAGTGTGAGCCCCTCGCCCAGAGCCTTTGCGAACAGGCCCAGGAACAGCAGCGCCACACCCATCACCACAAAGGTGATGCCGCCCATGCGCTGGGTGCGGTTCCAGTTGTGCTCGTCCGCCAGCGCCCAGGGGGTGCGGCAGCCGAAGGTGTAGTTCTGCTTGATGCGGGGCATGTAGTTGCCCAGCAGGATGAACAGGATGCCGATGCCGCCGCTCACCAGCACGCCCACCAGGCTGCTGCCGTCCGGCAGCACGTTATAAATGGTGAGCTCGCTCAGCCAGCTGATGCCGCACATGAACAGCACAATGCCCGCCAGAAAACCCCGATAGATGCCGCCGAACTTTTGAAAGTTCTCGCTGCGGGGGTCGATCTTCGGCACCACCGCGATCAAAAGCAGAATCACCGCTGGAATCAGCGCGGTGACCAGAATCATATATTTCGGGCCCCAGCCGTCCACCTGACCGTCAAAGCCCCAGTGCATGGGCACCGTGTCCGGCATAGCCGGATAAAAGCACAGATGAGCGATGAAATTCACCAGGCACACCGCTCCCAATGCGATCAGCAGTTTTTTATTCTTCATTGCTTTCGCCTCCCTTGGCAAAACCCATATCGTAAAACCATTTCATCAGCTCCTGGAACACCGTCAGATTCAGGCAGTACACAATGTTCTGCCCTCGCCGCTCGTCGGTGACCAGGCCCGCCGCCTTCAGAATGCTCAGATGGTGGCTGATTGAGGGCTTTGCCATCTGAAACTGAGCGGCAATGTCGCCCGCGGTCATCTCTCCGCCGCTGAGCAGCTCCAGAATATGCCGCCGGGTCGGGTCCGCCAGCGCCTTGAACGCATCCCCCATGATCGCAAGCCTCCTTTCGCCCTGGTTCGGGCTGCTTCTCTTTTTCTTTTTGATATTTAGATAATTATCTAAATATATTTTCAAGCTCAGTATAGCACTGGTCACGGGCACTGTCAAGAGCAGCGAAAGGGGCGCGGCAAATTCTGCCGCGCCCCTGCTTTTTCATGCTCAATTGGCCATCATATCGCAGCTGACCACCTGCCAGCTGCCGTCTTCGTTTTCGGTATTGTTCATCCGGTAAAAATAGCCGTATTCCGGCACCAGGCCCTGGGCGTCGCTGCATTGCCACAGCACCACCACATAATCCTTCCCTTCCCGGTAGACCTGGGTGAACTGCCAGGTGGCCTCCGGCCCTTCCTGAAGGCCGCCCATCGCCTTCATCTGCCAGCCTCCCTGCTCCTCATAGCACATTTCGCTCAGCACCTCCGGCGCGGGCTGATAGTCCGGGATGCCCAGATAACGCTCCGCTGCGTCCGCCAGCTGTTCGAGTGTGACCGCCTGTCCCTGTGCGATCTCACCTTCCATTTCCATACGCACAAACAGATAGGCCAACTGCTGATAGGGGCTGATCTCGCCCACATCGGAAAAAACCTCCCGGCTCAGCCAGTTCCGCACCAGCTTCACCTCGCTCAACAGTGTATTCAGCTGGTCACGGTCCAGGCCCGGCGCACCATTCCGATCAAGGTCCGTCTCCGGCTGCATTTGCCAGATGCAGCCCTCATCGTAAAAACTGTCCGATCCATCGTGAAAGGTGAGCCAGTAGGTATGCTGGCCCTCCAGCAGGGGGGTATTGCCCCGCTTTTCCACATCCAGGTCCACGAACACCTGGTAGGCCCCGTCCTGCTCGGTCAAACCCACCGCGCCGCTGTTCAGCTCCAGCCCGGAAAGGTCCGAAAGGGCATAGAAGCCCGCATCATACACCGGCTCCCCGTCCAGAGCAAAGCATCGGTTCACCGCCTGCTGGTCGCCGTGCTTGAGGGCGTCCACCAGGGCGAAGGCATTCAAGTAGCCCTGGGCAGTCAGCGGGTCAGTCTCTGCGATACGCGCCGCTGTGGATTCCTTTGTCTCGGGCGGCTCGTTGCTCTCCCCCGCGGGCACGCTCGCAGCCGGTTCAGAGGCCGCGCTGGTGGCCGGTTCCGAGGTGCTCTCCCCGCCCGGCAGCTGCACCCGCAGCCCGCAGCAGCACAGCAGTGCAAGCAGGGCCATCAGGCCGAACACGGCCGCGCCCTTTTTGCCCTTCACCGGGCGCATCACCCGGGCAAAGCGGCGCATGATTTCTTTCTTTTCCAGGGCAAACCGGGTGAACAACACCGGCGCGGGCCGCCCGGCAGCATCAATGGCATGGAGTAGCGCCTGGCAGTAGGCCTGCCGCCACTGAGGCGGACGGCTGGCCGCCACTGTCTCGTCGCAGGCCAGCTCGATCTCCCGCTGGGCCTGCCCGGCCATCCAGTGGATCAGCGGGTTGAACCAGTGCACCGCCCGCGCCAGCAGGATCACCAGCTTGCGTTGGATGTCCCGGCGGCGGCAGTGGGCCATTTCATGGGCCAGGATCAGTGCCAGCTCCTCCCGGGGCGGCAGCGTTACCGGCAAAAGCAGTGTGGGCGAAACAAGCCCCGCCATCATGGAGCTGGCCACCAGCGGGCTCTGCCGCACCCGGGGAAGGTCAGAAAGCCCTGCCTCCACGGCGGCGGCGCGAACCACCGGTTCCACCCAGCCGGGAGCGGGCTGCTCCCAGCGTTTCACCGCATGCCGCCAGCGGAGATAGGATGCCATCTGCACCGCCAGCATTCCCGCCGCCCCCAGCAGCCAGACCGCAGAAACGACGGTCAGCGGGCTGGGCAGCGTCCGGCTCGGTTGTATCGGCTCTTCCCCAGCCGGAACAGAAGTCCCGCCGGAGGGCAGTGTCTGGGGCCCGGCTTGCTCCTGCGTTCGCTCACCGCCACCCATGGGCCGTGCCGCCGCCTCGGGGATCTCCAGTATCAGAGCAGGGCGGCTGACCGCCGCTTCGCCCGCCGGAAAAAGCCCGGCCAGCGGCAGCACCAGCAATGCGGCCAGCAGCAGGGTCCAGACCCGGCAGCGCCAGCGGGCACAGACCCGCTTTTCCAGCCGCCTTTGCGCAAGGGCCCACACCAGGCCCGCCGCGCTTGCCCCGACGCTTACCGCAACCACCGACAAAAACAGGTCGTTCATCTCACTCGTCCTCCTGCTTCAGCTGCTCCAGATAATCCGCCAGCTCCTGCACCTCCTGACGGCTCAGCGCGTGGCACTGGTGCAGCGCCGCGATCAGGTTCTTGGCGCTGCCGCCGAACATGCGCCCCAGCGCGCTCTGGCTTTCCACCTGGAGGTACGCCTCCCGGCTCACCAGCGGCCGGATCAGATAAGCCCTGCCCTGCTTTTCCCGCTCCAGAAAGCCCTTCTGCTCCAGCCGGGTGAGCATGGCCAGAATGGTGGTGGGCGCCCACTGCTTTTTGCTGCCCAGCAGCTGCTCCAGCTGGGCGCGGGTCACCGGCTCCCGGGCCGACCAGACCGCCTTCATGACCTCCAGCTCCGCATCCGGCAGGCGTTTGATTTTCTGCCCCATTCTCTTCACCTCCCATTTTTCTACACTTGTAGTATTTGATTATATTCTACAGCTGTAGAATATAATCCGTCAAGCCCCCTGCAAACAAAAAAGAGGCCCACAAAGGCCTCTTTTTGTTTGCAGGGTTATTCCACCGTAATACGGCAGGGCAGCACGCTGCCCTCGTCGGTTTTCCAGTAGAACCAGTCGCCGTCAAAGCGCAGCTCGCTTTCGGTGTGCAGCGGGTCCGGCTGGGTGCTGGTCAGCTGAATCAGCTGCCGGCCGTCCTGATCGGTGATGGTCAGGGTGCTTTTTCCCTTCTCGTCGGTTTGCAGCGTCAGCCGGGCCAGCGGCTGGCTGGTCAGCTCGGTGCCCTGGGCATTGTAGCGGCGGATCTTCTCCCCCACCAGCACATAAAAGCCTTCGTCTGCCGGGTCCTCCCACCAGGTCTCGGCCCCCTCGGGCGGCTGCTGGGGTTCGGCGGTGGGCAGCGGCGGGGCCACCGTTTCCTGGTAGGCCCACAGCTCCGCCAGGCTGGCGAACTGGGCTTCCAGCACCGGGGTCCCGTTCAGATCGCAAAAGCCCCACAGCCCGTCCGCACAATAGGGAGCCATGGCCGCCCCGGGCAGGTAGGCATACTGACCGGCCAGCCAGTCCATCCGCTGCCAGAGGTCCGTCTCATCCGCCGGGCCCTGATACTGCTGCAAAATCACATCCGCACCGGCCGTGTACAGGGGCTTGTACTCGCCGCCCGCCGCCCGGTAGCCTGCCTGGCCCTGGCTGTACACAAAGGCCCAGTCACCGGTGAAGGCTCCGAAATATTCATACCCGTCATACAGCCCTGCGTGCTGGGTGACCACCACGGTACCCTCCACCGGCTTCAGGGCGCGCAGCTGCGCTGTGCTCTGCGCAGAAGCCTGTTCTCCCGCGCAGCCGCAGGCCAACAGCAGCAGCGCCGCCGCCAGGGCCAAAACGCCTCGTTTTGCGCTCATGCGGTTTTCTCTCCTTTCAGCTGTTCCGGCGGTACAGCACATAGTTTGCATATTCGTCAAACTGCTGTTCGCCGCTCACGGCGGTGTACTGCTCATCCAGCAGCTGCTGCACCGTGTTTTCCACCGGTCCGGCCACCACCAGCCAGAGGGGCGGGTCCTGCCGCAGCGATTCATTGATCTCACTGCGCATGCCCGGGTCCTCGGCGGCCTGCCAGTCCTGATGAATGAAATACCGCTGGCAGGGCCGGATATCCGTGGCCAGATACCACTGGGCATCCACATTGTAGCCCAGTACCGAATCCCGCTCTTCGGCCGGAATCACCGCTGCGGCAGACCGGGCGGCGTTGTTGTAATCCAGTACCTCATAGGGGTAACGGGCCATAAAGCTGTCCCCGCTCCAGCCGGGCAGGCGGACCAGCAGACTCACTGCCCACAGCCCGCACAGCACCGGCGCGGCCCAGGCCAGCTTTCGGCCCCTGCCGCCCCGCAAAAGCTCCGCTGCCAGCACAAAGGCCAGCGGAATCAGCGGGGTCACGATCATAAAGTAATGTACATAGGGGCGGTTGGTAAACAACACATACATGCTCAGCGCCGTACTCAGCAGCCCGCCCCAGGCCAGCAGGTCGGTTTTTCTCCGGATCAGGCTGGCGATGCAGAGCACCGCCAGCAAAAACAGCGGCGCGCCGAAGTCGGTGAACACCCGGGTCAGGGTGCGTGCTGCCCACTGACTGCCCGCATAATATTCCGCGATGGAAAATTCAGTGGCGTAAAAGATGTTGTAACCGATGGTGCCATAGAGCATATCCCCCAGCGAGCCCTTGCAGGCAAAATACACCGCGAAGGGGCCGGTAATGAGGGCGAAGCCGCCCACAAAACCGCCCATGTTGGCGAAGAGGTTCTTCCACTGGCGGCTCACCATCAGCGCCAGGGCGATCACCAGCACATAGCTGCACACCGCCACCGCACTGGTGACCCGCAGCATTAAAACGGCCCCAAAGGACACGCCGTACACCGCCGCCCACTGCCAGGGATGGGGCGCGGCCGGGTCGTCCCGGCGGGCAAGGCACCAGCGCGCCGCCAGATACAGGCTGATGGCCAGAAAGGGCAGGCTGTACTCCTCGGTCATGTTTCCCTCGTCAAAGGTGCGGGCCAGATAGACCAGCGCCAGCGCCGCAGCCCCCAGCGCCCAGGGACGGGGCAGGGCGGTGCGCCCCAGCCGGTACAGCCCCCATATGGCGGCGGCCAGGCTGACCGCCTGCACCACAAGAATCCCCGCCCGGCCGTGGAGCCAATAGCCCACCGCGTCCACAAAAAAGATCAGCGGACCCTTGTGGTCGAACAAAGCTGCATAGGGAGTGATCCCCTGGGCCCAGTACTTGCCGATGGTCTGGAAGATGGCGGAATCAAACCCGCAATATTCCGGGTACAAAAAGCTGGTGGAATAGGAAAACCGCAGCACGAACACCGCGGCCAGTGCCAGCACCGCCAGTGCGGCAGCGGCCAGCCGGGCGGTGCGGGGAATGGTCCTGTTCAAAAAGCGCCCTCCTTTGTGGCTCAAAATCACGAAAAATCCTTTATCAGGGTAACACAAACCCCCGCAAAAGTAAACCAAACCGGCTGCTGGCAAAATTGTGCATAAATTATGCGCGTGCTTTCTATGAGAATCGTCAATTTTCCAACTGTAAAGCCAAATTAGTTTGCGCTATAATGTTTCTGGTTTTACAAGGCGGCCCCGGGCCGCCGCAGAGGGGGAATCGTTTTGAACAAGAAAATCACCGTTGCGGGGCACGAGTTCTCGCTGCTGGCCATGACCTGGCCGGTGTTCATCGAGCTGCTTTTGCAGATGCTGGTGGGCAACATCGACCAGATCATGCTCAGCCGCTACAACGCCACCGCCGTTGCCGCGGTGGGCAATGCCAACCAGATCATGACCACCCTGATCCTCACCTTCAACGTGATCAGTCTGGCGGCCACCATCATGCTCAGCCAGTATCTGGGCGCACGGGAATACGACAAGGTGGAACAGATCTACACCCTGGCCGTCTGTTTGAATCTGGTGGTGAGCCTGGTGATCACCGGCGGCCTGCTGCTGGGTGCGGACGGGCTGTTCAGCATCATGCAGGTGCCCATGGAGGCCCGGCCGGAGGCAAAAAGCTACCTGCTCATCACCGCACTCAGCCTGCCCTGCCAGGCGCTGATGCTCACCTTCAGCGCCTTTCTGCGGGCCCACGCCAAGATGCTGGTCATCATGCTCAGCACCGGCGTGATCAACCTGATCAACATCGTGGGCAACACCGCCTTCATCTACGGCCTCGGCCCCATGCCCCGGCTGGGCGCGGCGGGCGCGGCCATCTCCACCAGCATCTGCCGCACCGCCGGTATGCTGATGATGATCTTCGCCTTCTTCCACACGGTGCAGAACGCCCGGGTGAGCCTGAAGGCGCTGCGTCCCTTCCCCACCGGCCTGCTCAAGCGGTTCCTGGGCATCGGCCTGCCCGCCGGCGGCGAGGGTCTTTCCTACAATCTGTCCCAGTCCACCAGTCTGGTGTTTGTGAACCTGATGGGCACCTTCGCGGTGACCACCCGCATGTACTGTGCCATGTTCGCCCAGGTGTGCTATATGCTCATCAGTGCGGTGAGCCAGGCGGTGGCCATCGTGGTGGGCTACTGCGTGGGCGCGAAGGACTTCGACCAGGCGGACCGGCAGAACTGGAACGCGCTGAAAACCTTCACCCCCATCACCCTAATCATCGCGGCGGTGCTGGCGGTGTTCTCCCAGCCGCTGCTGAGCCTGTTCAGCAGTGACCCTCAGGTGATCGCCCTGGGCCAGAAGGTCATGATTGTGGAGGTCTTTCTGGAGCTGGGCCGCTGCTTCAACATCGTGATGGTGCGCAACCTGCAGGCGGTGGGCGACGTGCGCTTCCCGGTGCTGGTGGGCATCGCCAGCCAGTGGATCGTGGGCGTGGGCGTGGCCTGGCTGCTGGGCATCCATTTCGGTCTGGGTCTGGTGGGCGTGTGGATGGCCTTCGCCCTGGACGAAAACCTGCGGGCGGTGATTTTTGTCATCCGCTGGAAGCGGGGCGGCTGGCGGCGCATCAAAACCGTGTGACTGCATCAAAACAGGGAGCGTCCCTCGCCGGGGCGCTCCCTGTTTTATTGTTCTTCGCCGCTCTCCTCTTTGGGCGGGGTGTAGGGCTCGGTGGTGAAAAAGCCCAGCTTACTCTCGATCTCCTCCCGGCTGTGGCTTTCAAACTCCTCCTTCAGCCAGGCGATGGCCTGCGCCACCCCTTCCTCACCGAAGGCAAACCGCCGCTCCTTCACGTCCTTTGTTTTTTCCATGCACCAAACGCCCATCCAGCACCAGGCGGCCAGCTCGTCGCCGTCCCGCAAGACCTTATAATTGAACTGGCCTGCATTGCCGGATACCGGGTTCTTGTTTTTGTACCATTGCATGGGGTAGTTGGGGTAGTTGAAATGGATCATGTTCACTTCTCCTTTGCACCGCCCGGCATACGGGTGTTTTCATCATTATAGGCCCTTTTTGCAAAAAATGCCACCAATTCAACCGGTTTTGTTGCCTGTACTTGCATCCCTGACCTGATTATATTACAATAAAAAACAAAACAATGACATCCGTCACCGTTTATTTTCTATTAAAGGGAGGCTCGGCGCCATGAGAATCGGCTGCCTGATTCTGGCCAGTGGCCAGGGCAAGCGCTTTGGCTCCAACAAGCTTCTGGCGGACCTGTGCGGCCGGCCGCTGCTGGCGCATACGCTGGACTGTTTGCCGTCCGGTGTGTTTGCCAAAACGCTGGTGGTCACCCGCTGGCCCCAGGTGGCGCAGCTGTGCGCAGCGCGGGGGGTTGCCTGCCTGCTGCATGACCGGGAGGACCGCAGCGATGTGATCCGCCTGGGCATCCGGTATATGGAAGGCATGGACGGCTGCCTGGTCTGCCAGGGCGACCAGCCCCTGTGCCGCCCGGCCAGCCTGGCCGCGCTGGCGCAGGCCTTTGAACGCCAGCCGGAGTGCATCCACCGCCTTGCCTGGCAGGGGGTAGGTGCAAGCCCGGTGCTGTTCGGCGCGGCCCATTTTGCCGCACTGGCCAGCCTGCCCCCGAAAACCGGCGGCAGCGCCGTTCTGAAGCGCTTTCCCCGGCAGATCCGGCTCACCGAAGCCCAGTCGCCCTGCGAGCTGTGGGACGCCGATACCCCCCAGGCCCTGGAGCGCATTGCCCGGGCTCTGCAGTCTCCCCCGTTACCATGATCCCCAAAGGAGTGTCCCCTTCATGCTGTTTGCCATCTTCGACACGCAGCCTGCCGATGCCCGGCGTCTTTCCGGCCTGCTTCAGGACTATCTGGAGCAGCGCGACCTTCACTGCCGGGTGGAGCAGTTCAGCCGCCCGGAGCTGCTGCTGGAATTCTGCCGCAGCTATGCCTGCACCGCCGTATTCCTGCAGGTGACTGCCGCGGGATGCCCCAATCTGGAGATCGCCAGCCGCCTGCGGGCACTGAGCCCGGAAACCCCGGTAATTCTGACCTCGGATTCTTTGGACTGCGCGCCGGACGGCTACCGGGTGCGAGCCTTTGCCTACCTGCTTACCACCCGCCTGCCGGAAAGCTTCTCCGCCTGTATGGACGGCCTGTGGGAGACGCTGTTCTCCCCTGCCAACACCCTTTGCCTGCGGGCGGACCGGGAGGACGTATTTCTTCCGCTGGAGCAGATCCGCTATTTCGAGGCATCCGGTCACACGGTCACCGCGCATTTTTCCGCCTCGGCGCTCTGGAGCACCCGCACCTTTCGGGTATCGATTCAGGAAATCGCCGACCGGCTGGAGGGCCGGGGCTTTCTGCGGGTGCAGCGCAGCTTTGTGGTGAACCTGCGGTATGTGGACCGGTTTTCCAACTACATGGTCATTCTGAAAGACGGGCAGCGCATCCCGGTAAGCGTCAAGCACTTTTCCCGGCTGCGCCAGGAATTCCTGCACTGGCAGAAGGGCTGAGGCACTCCCGCTTTTCCGTGGGCGAAAACCCGTGTTTTGTGTCGCATCGCCTTGATTCTGTGCATTTTTTGTTCTTTATTCCGTAAAATGCGTTATAATAATGGTACGCAGTTCCGATTTGGGCGGAACTGCGGGGAATTGCACGATCTCTTCGGAGTCGGTCAAGGGAACACAGGCCGCCGCATACCCGCTTGGGTACGCGGCGGCCTGTGTTTTTGTCGCTTTTTCAATTTTATTGCATCCGGCTGCCGTAGCGGCGCAGCACCGCCTCCAGTACGCCGCCTGCCACCGCCCGGGCCTTGTCCGAGATGGTGGTGTAGTCGGCCTCCCGGCCACGGGGGTCCACGTCGCCGCACTTGAAGCCCGGCGTGACCTGGATGCCCTCGTGCAGCATGCCCCGGATCATGCCGGGAATCTGCACCTTCAGCTCCTCGCCGTTCACCCGGGCCACCGTCTGCCCGGCTTCCACCAGATCGCCGATGGCGCACAGCGGCTCAAACCGGCCGCTGACGGTGCTGCGAATGATCCGCTCGCCGGTGTAGCCCATAATATTGCCGGGCAGGCCGGAGTTGGGGGCGGCGGGGCCCTGTTCGATCACCCGGCCCAGACGGTGGCCGCGCTTGGTCTCCACCACATAGTGGCAGTCCTGCCCGGCGCAAAAGCCTGGCCCCACCCCGATCACCAGCGGTGCGTCCGCAAGGGTGGTGCCCAGGTTCTTCTTGGCCAGCACCGCGTCCACCACCGCGGCGGGCTGCAGAGCGGCAATGCACGCGCCCTCCGGGTCCGGGATCACCGCCACGCAGCGCTTTGCCAGTGCCGCCCGGGCAGCATCCACATCCGGGCAGGCCAGGGCGGTTACGCCCTCCACGGTGTACTGCCCTTCCTCCAGCGCGGTGGAGAAGGCCACCGTGCGGCGGATGCAGGTAGGCTGGGGCAGGTCGGTCATGACCACGTCAAACCCGCACTGCCACAGCCGCCAGCCGATGCCGGTGGCAATGTCTCCGGCGCCTCGAATCACAATCAGCATATCGATTCCTCTTTCCATTCCTTTTTCTGCAAAGCGGCGCTCACCACGCGGGCGCTGCTTGTTTCTTTTACAGCCCGCACCACCCGGCTCAGGTCCGCTTGTTCACAGAGATCGCTCTGGTTCAGCAGGATCACAAACCGCCGCCCTTCGCTGCCTTTGGCCAGGCCCCAGGGCTCGGCAGCCAATCGGGCCAGCAGCTCGGGCGTCACCGGCCGGTCCGGGTCCGTTTCCAGCCGCCGGGCGGCCAGCTCAGCCCGGAAGCACACCTCCTCCAAAGGTCTGCCCAGGCTGGAAAGCCCCAGCACCGCCACCACCAACCCGGTTTGGGCGGGCAGGGCAGGCTCCTTTTTCCCGGGGGTCTTGCAGGGCAGACGGCGGGAACCGTCCGCCTCGGCCAGCACATAGTCCGCCAGAGTCAAAAAGTCCTCCATCTGCTTGTCGCTCACCCCGGTCAGCTTGCCCCGCTCATCCATCGGCCCGGCGGCCACCGCCAGCCCGGTGCGCTCCAGCGCCGCCGCAATGCCTGCCGTATCCTTCGGCGAAAACACCGGGCCGTAGCGCTGCTCGTCCGGTGGGAACATATGGGTGGTGGTGGTCACAATCACCCGCTTGCCCCCTTTGGCCAGCTCTTCGGCCAGGGTCAGCATAGCGGTGGTCTTGCCGCCCGCTCCCACCAGCGCGGTCACCCCGGGGCGCACCCCCAGAAGACTGCTCAACGTCTCGTTCATCGCCCGCTCCTTTCCCCGTTTTCCGGCATTCGTTGTGTAACTTTCAGTATAACGAAAACCCGCCGCCTGTGCAAGGGGCCTGCCGCCGGGTTTTGCTTGTAACCGGCCCCAAACCGCCGTATAATAAAAGGGCAAAATTCCGGCCGCAAAAGGAGGACCCGCCATGGAGGACCGCGACCTTATTTTTGAGACTGTATCGCTCGCGGGCGAGATCCTGCTGGCCTCCGGGGCAGAGATCTCCCGGGTCAGCGATACCATGGAGCGCATCGCCCGGGCCTACGGCAACCCCGGCCTGGACACCTTTATTTTAAGCAACGGCGTGCTGCTGTCCACCGGGGGCGGTTCCCGCAGCTACCGGGCACGGGTACGGCACATTCCTCTGGGCGGCGGGCGGCTGGACCGGATCGATGCGGTGAACCAGCTCTCCCGGGAGATCGAGCTGGGGCTTCACACCCCCGCCGAGGCCCATGAGCGGCTGGAGGCCATCCGGACCATGCCCTCCAAGCCACGCTGGCAGCAGGTGCTGGCCTCGGGAATCGGCAGCGGTTCCTTCGGCTATCTGTTCGGCGGCACCGGCCGGGACGCGGCCGCCGCTTTTCTGTGCGGGCTGGTATTATATCTTTACTTTTTGTATCTGGTGCGTGGCCGTCTTTCCAAGATCGCCATGAACATCAGCGGCGGGGCGCTGGTCACCCTGTGCGCGCTGATCCTGACCCATCTGGGGCTGGGCAGCAATCTGGAGATGGTCACCGCCGGTGCAGTGGTACCGCTTCTGCCTGGCGTGGCCTTCACCAACGGCATCCGGGACATTGCCGACGAGGACTATATCTCCGGCAGTGTGCGCCTGCTGGACGCGGTTCTGGTGGTGGCCTGCCTTGCCCTGGGCGTGGGCGCGGTAATGGCCGCCTATACCGCATGGGGGGTGTGAGCATGCAGCGTTTTCTTTGCGAGGTACTGGCGGCGGGCATCGGCACCGCGGCCTTTGCCCTGATCTTTCATGTGCCCAACCGGTATTATCTGCGCTGCGGCATCACCGGCTCGGCGGGCTGGCTGGTTTACCTGCTGTTCAAGCCCTTCTGGGGGGTTCTGCCCGCCATCTTTCTGGCCACCTTCGCGGTGCTGTGCATCTCCCGGTTTTCGGCGGTGCAGATGCGCTGCCCGGCCACCATCTTTCTGATCTCCGGCATCTTCCCGCTGGTGCCCGGTCTCGGCATCTACCAGACCGCCTACGCCATGGTGAACAATGCCACCGCCGAGGCCGGTCAGATCGGCTTTACCACCCTGAAAACCGCCATTGCCATGGTGCTGGCCATCCTGCTGGGGCTGGAGCTGCCGGGCAGCTGGTTCCGCCGCCTGGCCGCCCACTGGACCAAGTGACCCTTTGTTGAGGTACCGTCTATGATTGACCTTGCCCACCTGGAAAAATACCGGGAGAACAACCGCCTGGAGGCCAAGCGCGCCCAGGGCGGGCTGCCCCGCAGCATCTGGGAGACCTATTCTGCCTTTGCCAACTCCTTCGGCGGGCTGATCCTGCTGGGGGTCATCGAGACCGAAAACAAGACCCTGGCCTCGGTACCTCTGCCGGACCCGGAGGAGCTGATGCGCCAGTTCTGGCAGATTGTCAACGACCCGACCCGGGTGAGTACCAACATTCTGCGCCCCACCGACGTGTGGGTGGACGAGAGCGGCGGCAATCGAATTGTAATCATCCACGTCCCCCGTGCAGGCCGCCACGACCGGCCGGTGTATCTGGGCACCGACCCCTTCTCCGGCGCCTACCGCCGGGGCGGCGAGGGGGACTATCACTGCTCCGCCGAGGAGGTTCGGGCCATGATGCGGGATCAGGCGGACCTGCCCCGGGACCTGACCCCGCTGGAGGGGCTGGACCAGCGTGCCCTCTGCCCCGACGCGGTGACCCGCTACCGGGCCCGCCTGCTGCGCTGCCGCCCCGGCCATGTGTGGGGCGAGCTGAGCGACGCGGGCCTGCTGCTGCGGCTGGGGGTACTGGCTCGCTCCAGGGAAGGAAGCCTCTGCCCCACCGCCGCCGGACTTCTGCTGCTGGGTGAGGCATGGGCCATCCGCTCGGTGTGGCCCCATTTCAGCCTTTCCTACCGGGAGCAGCTGCAGCCCGGCCTTGCCTGCCGCCTGCGCTCGGACGGAACGGACTGGAACGGCGCGCTGTTCGATTTTTATTTCGCGGCAGTCCACCGCATCTGCGCCGACCCCCGCCTGCCCGCTGAGCCAGATCATCCGGTGCAGCTGGCAGTGCGTGAGGCGCTGGCCAACGCCCTGATCCACGCGGACTACCAGGACCGCCGGGGCCTGACCATTGAAAAGCGGGGCCACCGGCTTTACATCACCAATCCGGGCTGCTTTCCCATGGAGCCGGCCAGCGCCCTGGCCGGCGGCGTAAGCGACGCCCGCAACCCCGGCTTAAGCGAGCTGTTCCGGCTGGTGGGGGTGGGCCGGCGAGCTGGCAGCGGCCTGCCCCAGATCCAGGCGGTATGGCGGCTGCAGGGCTGGGAGGAGCCCTCCATCCGGGAAGAGCTGTGCCCCGGCGCCACCTGCCTGCGCCTGACCTTTGCGCCCCGGCCCGCGCTGCCGCCCCGGCCCGCTGCCAGCGGCAGCCAGGCTCTGCTGGAATACCTCACCGACCATGTGAGCGCCAGCCCTGCCCAGCTGGCCGGTGCGCTGCACATGACTTCCAGTCAGGTGTGCCGGATGCTGGCCCGGCTGGCCACCATCGGCGCGGTGGAACCTGCCGGAAAGAACGCCTGGCAGTTAAAAAGCTGAACCAAATAAGGAAGCCCCGGCCGTATCCTTTGGATACGGCCGGGGCCTTTTATTGCATTTCCGCGTATTGGAGACGCATCAGCTCCACAAACCGGCGCAGCACCGGGTTGCCCTTCAGGGTCTTGTAATACATGCCGAAGGAGAGCGGCTCCACCCCGGCCAGCGGCCGCAGCACCAGCTCCGGGTCCGGAGGCGCCAGCAGGCGGGGTATCAGCGCCAGGCCGAACCCGGCCTTCACCAGGGTGATCACCGCCTCCGGCGACTCGCCGAAGAACAGCTCGCCCGGCGCGCGCTCGCCCAGCAGCTGCGCCTGCGTCTGCGCAAGGCTGCGGGGAGCCTTGCGGGGATCGCCCAGCACAAGCCGCTGCCCCCGCAGCTGCTCCAGACTCAGCGGTCCTTCTCCCTCCAGTGCCTGCGGGCGAGTGGTCACGCAGACCATAGGCGTTTTTTCCAGCTCCACATAAATGCCGGGCACCTTTTTCGCCGCGTTCTCCTGAAAGCTCAGAATCACATCCACATGCTCCTCCTCCAGAATACGGTACAAAAAGTCGTAGGGCACCACCTGCAGCCGGGGGTGCAGGTTGGGATAGCTCTGGGCCAGCTGCCGCAGCGGCTCGTGCAGGCTGAACAGATGGGTGTAGCCGTGGCAGCCCACCGAAAGCTCACAAATCTCCCCCGACGTCGGGTCCTCAAACCGCTTTTTTGCCCGCATGGCAATGGTCATCATGCCGTTGGCGTCGTGCAGAAACAGCCGCCCCGCCTCGGTGAGTTCCACACTGCGAGTGGTACGGCGGAAGAGCTTTGTGTTCAATTCCTCCTCCAGCGAGCGGATCTGATGGGTCACCGCAGGCTGGGTAATGTTCATCCGCTGGGCGGCCCGGGCAAAGTTCAGCGTCTCGCTCACTGCCAGAAAACAGGCCAGCTGAAAGGTATTCACCGCGCATTTCTCCCATTTCGATTAATAAATTTTGTTTATTAATAATAACATTTTTTGAATTCACTTGCAACCGGATCGGTTCTATAATAGAACGTGTGCAGACGCTGCTCTGCGCCCAAAAACAGCTGCAATGCAATGATAAGTTCCACAAGGAGGAATGACTATGATAAAAACCCTGATGCGGCAGATCGGCCGCTACCGGGCGGACTCCCTGCTTGCTCCCCTGTTCACTGCCCTGGAGGTGCTGATGGAGGTTCTGATTCCCTTCATCACCGCCGCCATCATCGACAAGGGCATTGAGGCGGGGTCGCTGCACGAAGTTTATCACTACGGCATCATCATGCTGGTGCTGGCCTTCATCAGCCTGGCCTGCGGCGTGCTGGCCGGGCGCTTTGCTGCCCGGGCCTCGTCCGGCTTTGCCTGCAACCTGCGGGACGGCATGTATGAAAACATCCAGACCTTTTCCTTTTCCAACATCGACAAATTCTCCACCTCGGGCCTTGTGACCCGCATGACCACCGACGTGACCAACCTGCAGAACGCCTACCAGATGATTCTGCGCATCGCGGTGCGCGCGCCCCTGATGCTCATCTGCTGCATGGCCGTGTGCTTCTTCATCAACCTGCGGCTGAGTCTTGTCTTCCTGGCGGCCATTGTGGTGCTGGGCGGCGCGCTCATCCTCATCATGCGCCGCACCATTCCCGTCTTCGACCAGGTGTTCCGCCGGTACGACGATCTGAACGCCAGCGTGCAGGAGAACGTGAGCGCCATCCGGGTGGTGAAGGCCTATGTGCGGGAGGAGCACGAGACCGAAAAATTCACCAAGGCCGCGCAGAACCTGTACAACCTGTTCGTAAAGGCCGAGGGTCTGCTGGCTCTGAACAACCCGGTGATGATGCTGGTGGTTTACGGCTGCATCATCGCCCTGTCCTGGTTCGGCGCCCACTTTGTTGTGGCGGGCAGCCTGACCACCGGCGAGCTCACCTCCCTGTTCAGCTATGTGATGGGCGTTTTGATGTCGCTGATGATGCTCTCGATGGTTTTCGTTATGGTGACCATGAGCGCCGCCAGCGCCCACCGTATCGCCGAAGTGCTCACCGAAACCCCGGACATCACCAGCCCCGCCAACGCGGTGCACGAGATCGCCGACGGCAGCATCGACTTTGACCATGTGAATTTCTGCTACAAGCACGGCTCCACCGGCGAGGATACCCTGCACGACATCGACCTGCACATCAAGAGCGGCGAGACCATCGGCATCATCGGCGGCACCGGCTGCGGCAAATCCAGCCTGGTGAACCTGATCAGCCGCCTGTACGACGCCACCGAAGGCTGCGTGAAGGTGGGCGGCCGGGACGTGCGGGAGTACGACACCGAAGCCCTGCGGGACCAGGTGGCTGTGGTGCTGCAGAAGAACGTGCTGTTCAGCGGCAGCATTCTGGATAACCTGCGCTGGGGCAAGGAGGACGCCACCGAAGAGGAGTGTCGCCAGGCCTGCATCCAGGCCCAGGCGGATGAGTTCATCCAGCGCCTGCCGGACGGCTACAACACCCACATTGAACAGGGCGGCTCCAACGTGTCCGGCGGTCAGAAGCAGCGGCTGTGTATCGCCCGGGCCCTTTTGAAAAAGCCCAAGGTGCTGATTCTGGACGACTCCACCAGCGCGGTGGACACCGCCACCGACGCCCGCATCCGCGAAGCCTTTGCCCAGGCCATTCCCGGCACCACCAAGCTGATCATTGCCCAGCGTTTCTCCTCGGTGCAGAACGCCGACCGGATCGTGGTGCTGGACGACGGGCGCATCAGCGATGTGGGCACCCACGATCAGCTGATGGAATCCAGCCCCATTTACCGGGAAATCTACGAAGCCCAGACCCAGGGCGGCGGCGACTTTGACCAGCCCAACGGCTGATGGCCTGAACGAGAGAAGGTGTGTTTATGAATCCGAAATTTGAAAAGCGGCCCAGCCCCGGCCCCACCCTGGCCCGGGTGCTGCGCTACATGATCCATTCCTACCGCTTCCAGTTCGCGGTGGTTCTCATCTGCATTCTGGGGTCCGCCCTGGCCACTTTGCGGGGCACCCTGTTTCTGCAGTCCCTGATCGACGACTACATTCTGCCCCTGGCTCAAAGCGGCGGCGGCGACTTCGGCCCCCTGGCCCGTGCGCTGGTCTCGCTGGCCTGCGTCTACGCGGCGGGCATCCTGTGTGCCTACGGCTACAACCGCATCATGGTAAACATCAGCCAGGGCACCATGCGGCGGCTGCGTGTGGAGCTGTTCACCCGCATGGAGTCCCTGCCCATCCGCTACTTTGACACCAACGCCCACGGCGACATCATGTCCGTTTACACCAACGATGTGGACACCCTGCGCCAGCTCATGAGCCAGAGCCTGCCCCAGATGATCAACTCGGGCGTGACCATCGCCGCCACCTTCATCAGCATGGTGGCGCTGAACATCCCCCTGACCCTCATCACCCTGGTGATGGTGGCGATCATGCTCATGGCCGCCTCCAAGCTGGGCGGCCGCTCCGCCGCCTACTTCGCTCACCAGCAGGCAGACCTGGGCAAGGTGAACGGCTACATTGAAGAGATGATGGACGGCCAGAAGGTGGTCAAGGTCTTCTGCCATGAGGAGAAGAGCCTGGAAGGCTTCCGCCAGCTGAACGAGCAGCTGCGCCAGAGCGCGGACAACGCCAACAAATTCGCCAACATCCTGATGCCCGTGAACGCAAACCTGGGCAACATCAGCTACGTGCTGTGCGCGGTGGCAGGCGCGGCCCTGGCCTTGAACGGCTGGGGCGGTCTGACCCTGGGCGCACTGGTCTCCTTTTTGACCCTGAACAAGAACTTCACCCAGCCCGTGACCCAGATCAGCCAGCAGCTGAACAGCGTGGTCATGGCCATGGCGGGCGCCCAGCGTGTATTCGACCTGATGGACCAGCAGCCCGAGGAGGACAAGGGTTATGTAACCCTGGTGAACGCCAAAGAGAACGCGGACGGCACCCTCACCGAATGCGCCGAGCGCACCGGCCTGTGGGCCTGGAAGCACCCTCACCACGACGGCACCCTCACCTACACCCGTCTGCAGGGCGACGTGGTGTTCAACCATGTGGACTTCGGCTACGACGAGCGCAAGCTGGTGCTGCATGAGATCGACCTGTTCGCCACCCCGGGCCAGAAGATCGCCTTCGTGGGCTCCACCGGCGCGGGCAAGACCACCATCACCAACCTGATCAACCGCTTTTACGACATTGCCGACGGCAAGATCCGCTACGACGGCATCAACATCAACAAGATCAAAAAATCCGACCTGCGCCGCAGCCTGGGCATGGTGCTGCAGGACACCCACCTGTTCACCGGCACCGTGATGGAGAACATCCGCTACGGCCGGCTGGATGCCTCCGACGAGGAGTGCGTTGCCGCCGCCAAGCTGGCGGGTGCTGACCGGTTCATCCGTCATCTGCCCGAGGGCTACAACACCCTGCTCACCGGCGACGGCGCAAACCTTTCCCAGGGCCAGCGGCAGCTGCTGGCCATTGCCCGGGCCGCAGTGGCGGACCCGCCGGTGCTGATTCTGGACGAAGCCACCAGCAGCATCGACACCCGCACCGAGGCACTGGTGCAGCAGGGCATGGACGCCCTGATGACCGGCCGCACCACCTTCGTGATTGCCCACCGGCTCTCCACCGTGAAGAACGCGGACTGCATCATGGTACTGGAACAGGGCCGCATCATCGAGCGGGGCACCCACGACCAGCTGATTGCCCAGAAGGGCCGCTACTACCAGCTGTACACCGGCAACGCCATCGGGGCGTGACCGGCCAATTTCCAAACGAAAACGCCCGCGGGCACCGGAACTTCCGGCGCCCGCGGGCGTTTCCCGTTATGAGGGAAGGAGAGAGATGGGATGATTGGTCAGATTGGCCGGATGCGATAGCTCGCCAGCTGCCGCCCGCCCACGGTCAGCAGGGTTCGGGTGCCCTGCTGTTCCTCTCCGGCGGAGTTTGCAGCCAGATCCTCCGGGCGCACACAGGCCGCAAAACCGGTGTGCAGCGGTACCTGCTGCGGCTGCATCAAGGGATTGTACAACCGCAGCAGATACCCTCCGTCCTCGTATTCCAGGCCGGAGAACTGCACCGGGCCCGCAAGGCTCAGCAGCAGACGGCCGGTGCTTTCCGCCGTGCTCTGGCGGGCAAACACCGGCGCGCGCAGCGCCAGTGGGTGGACCGGCGAATGGTTGGAACGGCCGTAGATCAGGCCGTATTCAAACTGCCCCTCGCCCTGGCACTGGGCCTCCGGCGTGGGGTAGCCCGGGCCTGCGCCGCAGCCGCGCGCCGTCCAGCTTTGCCAGCGGGGCGCCGGTCTGCTTGGCCAGGGCGCAGGCCTCGCCCGCAATCTGACCCATGTCGGTGAGGGTGGGCTGGATGCGGATGCTGGCCTGCATCAAAAAGCTGGTGGAGATGCAGCGCCCCGCCACAATCAGGTTCTCGGCCTGGTTGGTGACCAGGCTGCGGTAGGGAATTTCGTAGTATTCGCCGGGGGTGTATTCCTTCCAGTCGGCGGCCTTGCCTGCGGCGGCATGTACGTCCATGTACCAGTCGCCCTTCACCACGCCGTCCGCAAAGCGGGCCCGGTTCATGTAGTCCTGCTCGTCCAGCAGGTACTGGCCCTGGATGCGGTAGGACTCCCGGATGCCCAGCATGGAGGCCTCCCGCAGCAGGAAGGCCTGCTCGAAGCCGGGCATGTACTTCTGCAAAAAGCGCACCAGCCGGCGGATCATCTGCCGCCCCTGCTGGAAGGCCTGGGAACGGGCCCGGGCCGAGGTGTTTTTTGTCACGCCCACGATGTGGGGGCAGTTGAAGCTCATGCAGCCGGGCTTGCCGGGCACGGTGAAGCACTGGTAGTAGCGCAGGTCCATGGGCTGCAAAACGCCCTCCTCCACACCCTTCTGGAACAGAGGCTCCAGGGCAAAGCTCTTGCCGCCCACCATGGCGGATTCAAAGAACTCACCGGGCTGCATGGGGCAGAAGGTGTCGTGGATGGAGGTGCAGTAGGCGCGGTATTTCTCCACGTCGATGCCGCCCATCTCAAAGCGCATGGTCACGCACTGGTTGTTGCCCTCCCCGTCGCCGCTGGCGCAGGGCACGCCGCTCAGCCGGGCCAGCACCGCGTCGCCGCTGGCATCCACAAAGTGGTCGGCCACAATGGCCATGGCCCGCCCCTCGGCGAACACCACCGCGTAACGGATGCGCCCATCCTCCAGGCACACGTCGGTGAGGCAGGCGTCATACAGAATCTCGCCGCCGTTTTCCAGCAGCAGCTGCTCCAGGCAGTAGCTCATATCCTCGCCGCCGAACCAGATGCCCTTGTTGTAGCGGTGATGGGTCTGCACGCCCATGGCCTGCAGCCGCTCGTCGATCTGGGCCAGAAGCTCCATGTGCTCCACGTTGGAGTTCATCATGGGCATAACCAGCGCGTTCACTGCCGTGCCGCCCAGAGCGGTGGCCTTTTCCACCACCAGGGTGGAGCAGCCCAGCTGGGCCGCCCGGATGGCCGCCGCAGCACCCGCGGTGCCGCCGCCGATCACGGCCACGTCATACCGGCCATAGACCTCCAGCGGGATGCCCCGGTGTAAAATGCTATCCATCGTTCATGCTCCTTTCACGCTTTGCTCGGCCTGCTGGCAGAGCCTCAAAAAAGCCTTGGCCCGATTTTCGTCTTCCTCGTTCAGCAAAAGCCAGTCCCACGCGAGGGGATGGCAGGGGCTGGCACACACCGTCCGGGCAAAGGTGTGGGCCGCAATCTCCCGCAGGCTGCGCACCGCCCGGAGCCGGCGGATCACCCCCAGCAGCCGCATTTCCACCGGCTTGCTGGTCAGGCTCACGTCGCCCCCGCCGCAATGTTCCAAATGATGATAAAACTCATGGGCCAGATGCAGCTGCTCCAGCTGTTCCATGGTCACCGGCACGCCCTGTCGTTGCGCCGCCGCCCGGATCTTTTCCAGCGTGGGGCGGTACAGGCGGATCACCGGTCCCCGGCCGTTTTCCGCCGGGCAGTATTCCGAGTGGATGTCCATGGGCGGAGTCTCTTCGCTCCGGCACACCTCCACCCTGTCTTCCTCCAGCCGCCGGGTCAGTTCAGGCAGAGTCCATTGCTCCGCCGCCTGCTGCCCGGCCCGGATGCCCTGCCGGATGTAATAGCCGTATTGTTCCGGCGGAATGCGGCCGAACACCGGGTCCTGCCGCAGCAGCACCAGGGCAAAGGCCTCGCCGGAAAGACTTTGCAGCTGCTCCCAATCACTCATGCGCGGCCACCGCGATGATGCGGGCGTCCTCGGGCAGAGTCTCGCATTCCATCTTCGCCAGCGACAGCAGCTGCTCCTTGTTGGTCACGCCGCTCAGGTCGGCGGATTTCTGCCCGAAATACAGGTAGGTCTTGGGCAGGGTCGCACCCGCGTCCGAGAAGCGGGTGTTGGCCTCGATGAAGCGCACAAAGCGGCCGTCCATCTCGCTTTTTTCAAACTCCAGAATCTCGCCCGCGCCCTTCTGCAGGCGCACCACGCCCTCGTCGTCCGCCACGCGCAGCGAGGGCTTGCGCATCTTCAGAAGGCCCCACAGCTTTGCGCTCACGGTCTCCAGCCGGTAGGCGTGCCAGCGGCCGGTGTGAGCCTCGCTGGCGATCTCGGCCCCGCCGGTCACCGATTCCCGCACGATCTGGGCCAGCTCCTCCCGGGTCTTGGCCTTTTCGCTCAGGTCCTTGGTGCGCAGCTCGGTGGCGCCGGTGGCGATGGCCCGCAGAATGTTCTTCTGGGCGTCGATCTCAATGGTGATCTCCACGGTCTCGGGGTTTGCGCCGGCCTTGACCACCTCGTCCATAATGTCGGCGCGGATCTTCTTGATGTCCTCCTGGGTGGGGTTGCTCACGTTGCGCTCCAGCTGCTCGCGCACCAGCGCCAGGGCTACGCCGATGGTGGAGATGTAGGGCGCATTCTTGGCCACCTGCCAGCGCACACCCATCTTCTCGCCCAGGTAGGGGGGCACCACGCAGGCGGAACCGCCGCCGCCCACAAAGCGGATCAGCTGCTTGTTCAGCTGGTAGTCCTCGATCAGGCCGTCCACAATGACCTTCACCTTCTCGGAGGCGATGTCCATGGCGCGACGGCAGGCCTCCTCGGCGGTCATGCCCACCTCACGGCCCAGCGCCTCCCAGGCCAGGCGGGCGGATTCCAGGTTGCCCCGGGCGTAGTCGCCCTCGGGCACATAGCCCAGCAGGTTGGCCGCACCCGCCAGAGTCAGCGCGTACTCCTTGCCCCCGGCGCAGCTTACCACCGCGTAGTGGGGCAGGTCCTCCGGGCGGGGAGCCACCAGCTTGACCTGGGCGTCCTTCAGGTTTTCCGGCGCGGTGAACACCTCGTATTCCTTTTCGGCGATGTGGGCCGAGCGGGGACCAACGTCGGTGATCTTGCCGTTCTCCACCACGATCATGGAGCCGCCCGCAACGCCCAGGGTGCGCACGTCCAGCGAATTCAGATACAGCTTGCGGCCGCCCACCTGGGCGTTCTGGATCATTACCTTGCCGTCCTTGATGACCGAGATGTCGGTGGAGGTGCCGCCCACCTCGAAGAAGATGCCGTCGGTGATCTTTTCATACATCAGCGCACCGGCGACGCCCGCGGCCAGGCCGGACAGCATGGTCAGGATGGGGCGCTTGCGCACCTCGTCCACGCTCATCACGCCGCCGTCGCAGCGCATGATCATCAGGGGCTTCTTGATGCCGGTCTGCTTCACCGAGGCCTCGGTCATGTTGGCCGCTTCCATCATCTTGGGGATCAGCGCCGCGTTCACCACAGCGGTGCGGGTGCGGGCCTGCAGGCCGTACAGCTGGGAAATCTCATAGCCGCCGGTGGCCATCAGCTCCTTTTCCTGGGCGCGGCGGATCACTCGAATCTCATCCTCCGGGTTGTCCACCGAGTAGGACTTGGAGGCCACGATCACCTGGGCCTGGCCGTCCAGCAGCGTCTGGATGGCGGCGTCGATGGATTCGTCGGTGAGCTTGGCGGTGTCCAGATAGGTGTGCACGGTGTTCAGGAACTTACCGGGGGCCAGCTCGATGCGGCCCACCTTGGTCTCGCCCTTGGCCCGCTCACCCTCCAGGCCGGTGCCCATGCCCACAATGCCCACCTGGGCCACATCGCCCTCCAGCAGGGCGTTGGTGGCCTGGGTGGTGCCGTGGGCGATGAACACCACATCGTCCGGATCGATGTGATTCTCCGCCAGCACCTTGCGGATGACCTGGACGATGCCTTCCGCCACGCCCTTTTCCGCGTGGTGGGTGGTGGGGATCTTGGCCTTGGCGATCACCTCATAGCTGCTGTTGTCGATCACGACGGCGTCGGTGAAGGTGCCGCCCACGTCGATGCCGATCCGAACTTTATTGCCCATGATAGTTTTCCTTTCTGTATCTGTAAAATGGTTTCTGATATGCGTTTGGGAGAAACCGGCGCCCCGATTTCTCCCAAACAACTGGTCGGTCTGATAACCTGATTAGAAGTAGAACACTGCGGTGTACACCAGAGCCACAAAGGTCACGAAGATGGTGTAGGGCAGGGTGGACTTCAGGATCGCGTTCACGTCCACCTTGGCGTAATCGGCCACGATCACGTTCTGGGTGTTGGTGGGGTCGGAAACGCCCTGCACCACGCCGGTGGCGCGCAGCGCGTTACCCACGGCAGCGGGGCTCATGGTACCGGCAGCCAGCATGATGTTGGCCAGGCCGTAGCCCAGGCCGTAGGAGTTCAGAGGTCCGCGGTACAGCGCCAGGGGCGACAGGATGGTGAAGGCGATCACGTAAACCACGGCGGAACGGGGCATGATGGCGCCGATCAGGGGCTGCATCAGGGCCACGGTGGCCTCGGCGGACACGCCGTTCAGCAGGATGCCGATGCCGATCATCAGAGCGGTTACACCGGCCACGTCCTGGATGCCCTCCACCAGAGAGGAGGAAGCAACCTGGATGATCTGACGGGGATTGGTTACCAGGATGGTGTAGATCACAGCGATGATCAGGCTCAGCTCAGCGGTGAACTGGAACACGAATACCAGCAGAATGGGCACCAGAGGAGCCAGCAGAGCAAAGACGTTTACTTCCTTGGTTTCGCCTGCGGCGGGCTTGGCCCAGTAGCTCTTGCCGCCGGTGCGCTTTACGTTCAGCAGCACATAGGCCACGATGGCAACCACACTGGCAATGCCCATTACGATGGAAGCGCTCTTGATCATATCCATGTCCATGCCGATGGTATCCACATAGAACTGGTAGTTGGCCACGTTGAACAGGCCGCCGGTGCTGATGCCGAACAGCACCAGGCCGGCTGCGACCACAGGCTGAATGCCCGCGGAGAGCATGAGGGGAATCACGATGGTGGACACCATGATAACGGGGCCCGCGCCGCCGATGGCAGAGAAGATCAGTGCGGTGGCAGCGGTGAGCACGAAGGCGATGGCGTAGGGCTTATCACCGGCCAGCTCCGCAGCCTTGCGGATGATGGCATCGGAAATGCCCTGCTTCTGAATCACTTTTGCGAACATGCCGCCGAAGATGGTGGCAATGATGGTGCCTGCCAGACGGGAAGCGCCCGAGCCGATCACGTAGCTCATGATGGTCTGGCCGCCCTCCTCGGCGGGAGTCATGAAGGGAACACCCGCGATGACCGCGGTCAGAACGCCCAGCAGAGGCAGCGCCAGGATGGTGGGCAGCTTTTTGGCCACCATCAGGCCTACGAATACCGCAAAGGCTACCAGGATCAAAATGACCCGAATACTTAAAATTTCACCCATTTTAATGTTTCTCCTTTCAATATGAATCCATACCAAAGGCTCCCGCTTTTGCGGTCACCTTTCCCCCTGTGTGCCTGCCGCATCCCTCCTTTGTGGACGTTTCTCCTCACACGGCGTTATGTACGCCAAGTTATCCCGATCTCGAACAATCGATTCCAGGGGAACCATATCTCAAACCTCGCCGAAGCAAGGTCCGAAAAACTCGACGGCAGCCGCTCACGCCAGTGCTCCAGCAGCCGCTGCCGGGCGAATTCGCCATACTTCCGGGCGCCTGTGCCCAGGTCAAAATAGCTCAGGCCGTCCTGCTGCACCCGGCACAGCACCTCGGCGCGAACCAGCGCCTGGTAGAGTCCGTCATCCAGCAGATGGTACAGCAGGTTTCGCCGCAGCTGGGCCCGGTCCTGCCCGGCCAGTGCGAACACGCCCTGCGCCAGAGTGGTGCCCAGCGTGTTGCAGGCGGTGTTCCAGCCCTTGTAGGAAACCAGCTTTTCCAGCAGGCCCGCCTTGTCCAGCAGGCGGAGGAATTCCAAATCGCCGCCGTTGGCATAAGCGCAGTCCGCCACCGCCACCGGCTTGCCCGCCTCCACGAAGCGGCCGATCCGCTTTACGAAGGCCCGCAGGCAGCGGAAGGACTGGTAGGTCACATCCCCCTCCTGCTGGTCCGCGCTCTCCTGCATCACCCGCCCGGGGGCGTTCACCGCCAGAATCAGGTCCGCCGTCCAGGGGTCATCCCACCGCTCGCAGCCGCAGGCCAGCAGGTGCTGCTCCACGCTCGCACCCAGGATGCGGTCCTCATACAGCGGAATGATCTGGGCCGCCAGCAGGCTGCCGTACTCCACATATACCCGGGGGCTGCAGCCGGTCAGTTCCAGCCAGGCCCGGGCAACCAGCTCCGCGCCCGCCTCGTCCGCGCCGGGATGCATGTAGACCTTGTCCTCCACGCCCAGACGGCGGATGGCCTGGTGAATACGCTTCTGATCAATGGCGGTGTAGCCGAACTCACAGGAATCGTCCTGCGGGATGTACAGCAGCTCCACCACGCCGTCCCGCACCAGCTCCAGCACGTTTTCCAGCAGGGCTGCGTTGAAGTTCCGGCGGGCCTCATAGTCCGCCCGGTGCTCGGGGGGGATCTGGTTGGCCAGGCTGTGCAGGTCCTCCTGCTCCTGGGCATCCAGCCCCTGGCGGGCCTGCTTGTCCTTCAGGTAGCCGTAGCGGAAAATCCGCTCGCCGTACTCCTGGTAGTAATCCGGCTCCTCGTCGCTGCTGCTGTAGCGCGGGGTGCGCATGATCAGCTCGAACAGATACAGCCGGGTTTCGGGGCTGCTTTTTTTCAGCGCCCGCAGCCGCTCCATACAGCGGGCAATCCAGGCCGTGCTCATGTGGTGCAGCCGGGAGGGCAGCAGCCCGCCCAGAAACAGCATCTCCGCCGAGAGGACCGCGCAGCTGCTGCGGGAAAAGTTCTCCTCCACAAAGGCCCACAGTCCTTCCAGATCCGCCGGGGTCTTCTTGCGGCCCAGCAGCTCCTGCGGCGGCGTGAGCAGCTCCAGCTGTGCCACCCCGCGGGTCATCATCTGGGGAAACAGCCAGTTGCAGGGGCGTTCGTCCAGCGGCAGATACAGCATCGTTTTCAACGGCATCAGTCCTCTCCATAGGCATACCGGTCCCCGGGGCATCCCCCCGACCGGTCTCTCGTTTCGTCACCCACATCATAGCAAAAGTTTGCGGTGTCCGCTTGTCCTAATCTGCGGTCCCTGTGGCCCCTATTTTCCACTTTTCCGTCATTGTTATCATTATGTACGAACTTCTTCGCGCGCTTTTGTGCATGGCGCTATTTTTATGAATCTTGCGCTCATTTGCAGAAAAAGCCGCCATTTCCACCAAAAATTCGATATAATAAGCGGTAGAAGCGGGGCTTTCCCCGGCCAAAGGAGGCGCCAACCATGCTGAACAAAACCACCGCCGGGCGGATCTTCCAGTTCAATATGGAATCCGACCACGACGCGCCCATGCGCTACAAAAACATCCTGCTGTATCAGATCGGCGAGCTGCGCTATGAACAGGGCGTGGACGATGTGCACCAGCAGTGGTGCTACGAGCTCAGCGTGATCCTGGCCGGATGCGGGGAGTTTTCGCTGAACGGCAAGACCATTCCGGTGAAGAAGAACGACATCATCCTTACCCCCAAGCAGGGCACGCACACGGTGACCTCCTCGGACAACAAGTTCCGCTTTTTGTACCTGGGCTTCGACTTCGCGCCGGACTGCGAGTTCGAATATCTGAGCGTTCTGCAGATGTATCTGCAGTCACTGCGCACCAACTAGTGCTCCAGCGACCATTACGGGGTGGGCGGGGTGCTGAAAAACATGCTGGCGGAGTTCAACCAGCAGCTGCCCTACTCCTTTGAATATCTGAGCAACTGCCTGGAAAACATCATGATCCTCACCTGGCGCACCTTTTCCCAGCACAACCTGCGCACCGAGCCGGGAGCGGACGCACCCAACCCCCGGGTGGTGGGCACCACGGTGTACACTCTCATCAAATACATCGAGGACCACATCTTCTCCATTCCGGACATCCGCACCCTGGCCCAGGAGATGCACTTCAGCTACACCTACATCTCCCATGTGTTCAAGCAGAAGACCGGCATGACGCTGCAGCGGTACATTCTGCAGGTGAAGATCGACAAGAGCAAGGAGCTGATTCTGGACGACCGCTGGACCCTCTCCGAAATCGCCAACATGCTGAACTACGAATCCCTGCAGTCCTTCAGCAAGGCCTTCAAAAAGGAGGTGGGCATGTCGCCCAGCGAGTTCAAACGGCGCAGCCTGACCGCCGGAGAATCCTCTTCCCCGACCCCGGAAGCGAAATAAAAAAGCGCCCCGGCCCCGTGCAAAATGGCACGGGCCGGGGCGCTGAAAACAAAAAAGAAAGCTCACAGGCAAAACCTGTGAGCTTTTGGTGGAGAATTAGGGACTCGAACCCCAGACTTCCTGCGTGTGATGCAGGCACTCTAACCAGCTGAGCTAATCCTCCGCGACGAAAGTTATTATATCACCCCACCGGGGTAAAGTCAACGGTTTTTCAAAAATTTTTCCGTTATTTTTTTGCCCTTCTCCCCCGACTTTTTGTTGCATTCAGCGCGGGTGCATGGTATCATTTTTTAGTTGAGGACATCCTAAAAACAAGGACTGGTCCGCCGGCTTTTCCGGCGGACGCATCAGGCGTTCATGCGCTGAGAAGGAGGCTATTTATGCAGATCGGATTCGATAACAACCTTTATATTCAAAAGCAGACCGAGAACATTCTCGCCCGGATCGAAAAGTTCCAGGGCAAGCTGTATCTGGAGTTCGGCGGCAAGCTGTTCGACGACTACCATGCCGCCCGGGTGCTGCCCGGCTTTGATGTGAACGGCAAGATCCGGCTGCTGCACGAGCTGCGCGACAAGGCCGAGATCATCTTCTGCATCAGCGCAGGCGACATTGAAAAGACCAAGATGCGCGCCGACCTGGGCATCAGCTACGACATGGAGGTGCTGCGCCTGATCGACGACATCACCGCTATGGACATCGCGGTGAACAGCGTGGTCATCACCCAGTACACCGGCCAGCGCGCTGCCGACGCCTTTGCCAAAAAGCTCACCAGCCGCGGCGTGAAGAACTACATCCACCGCCCCATCGAGGGCTATCCTCTGGCTGTGGACTACATCTGCAGCGACGAGGGCTACGGCTCCAACCCCTATGTGGAAACCACCAAGCCCCTGGTGGTGGTCACCGCTCCCGGCCCCGGCAGCGGCAAGCTGGCCACCTGCCTGAGCCAGGTCTACCACGAGTACAAGCGGGGTGTGATGGCCGGCTACGCCAAGTTCGAGACCTTCCCCATCTGGAACATTCCTCTGAAGCACCCGGTCAACCTGGCCTATGAGGCCGCCACCGCCGACCTGGACGATGTGAACATGATCGACCCCTTCCACCTGGAGGCCTACGGCAAGACCACCGTCAACTACAACCGCGACGTGGAAGCCTTCCCCATCGTGCAGAACATTCTGGGCCGCATCACCGGCGACAAGGAGTTCTACCGCAGCCCCACCGATATGGGCGTGAACATGGCCGGCTACGCCATCTTTGACGACGAGGTGGTACGCAAGGCCGCCACCGAGGAAATCTTCCGCCGCTACTACACCGCTGCCTGCGATGTGAAGCAGGGCAAGGCCAGCGAGGCCAGCCTGCACAAGATTGAGAACATCATGCAGCAGCTGGATGTGAACGCCGAGAGCCGTGCCGTGGTTGCTCCCGCTCTGGCCAAGATGCGCCAGACCGAGCAGCCTGCCGCCGCCATCGAGCTGCCGGACGGCCGCATTGTGACCGGCAAGGCCAGCGATCTGATGAGCGCCTGCAGCGCCACCGTGCTGAACAGCCTGAAGGCGCTGACCGGCATCCAGGACTCCGTGATGCTGATCCGTCCCGAGGTGCTGGAGCCCATCCTGCGCCTAAAGATCGACTACCTGGGCAGCCGCTCCAGCGTGCTGAAGGTGGACGACGTGCTGGCCGGTCTGGCAGTGAGCGCCGCCACTGAACCGGTGGCCGCCAAGGCCATGTCCGCCCTGCCCCTGCTGCGGGACTGCGATATGCACTCCACCCAGATGCTCCACTCCGGTGACCAGGGCACCCTGCGCAAGCTGGGCCTGCGCATCACCATGGAGGCCAAGTACCCCGGCAAGGACCTGTTCTTCTGATTTTATCCATAGCGCACAGCGCGCCCCCGGAACCCTCTGGTTCCGGGGGCGCATTTTCTTTCCGAGTTTCCCACTATTTTGCCTCTCCATGGTGGAAAACTCGGCTGCCGCCTTTTCCACTGCGCGCCCTTTTTGCCGCAAAATGATTTACAAGCCCCGGCCCTGCCCGTATAATGGAAGAGGACTACCCGCGCGCGGGAGCGTTTTGTCCACGTGCGCTGAGAAGAAACACAGAAGGAGACAGCTTTTATGGAACGTTTGGTTGGCACTGTATCCCGGGGCATCCGCGCCCCGATCATCCGCCAGGGCGACGACCTGGCCAGCATCGTGGTGGATTCCGTTCTGTCCGCCGCAAACAGCGAGGGCTTCTGCCTGCGCGACCGTGACGTAATCGCCGTGACCGAGGCCGTGGTGGCCCGCAGCCAGGGCAACTACGCCTCGGTGGAGAACATCGCCCAGGATGTGAAGGAGAAGTTCGGCGGCGGTACGCTGGGCGTGATCTTCCCCATCCTGAGCCGCAACCGCTTTGCCATCTGCCTGAAGGGCATTGCCGCAGGCTGCGAAAAAGTTGTTCTGATGCTCAGCTACCCCTCCGACGAGGTGGGCAACCATCTGATCAGCGAGGATGAGCTGGATGCCTCCGGCGTGAACCCCTGGAGCGACGTGCTCAGCGAGGAGCGCTACCGGGAGCTGTTCGGCTACAAAAAGCACACCTTCACCGGCGTGGACTACGTGGAGTACTACCGAAGCGTGATCGAGGGTGCGGGCGCAAAGGCCGAGATCATCTTCGCCAACAATCCCCGGGCCATTCTGGACTACACCAAGAACGTGCTCACCTGCGACATTCACACCCGCAAGCGCACCAAGCGGCTGCTGACTGCCGCCGGTGCTGAGAAGGTGCTGTGCCTGGATGAGCTGATGACCGCCCCCGTGAACGGCAGCGGCTACAACGACGCTTACGGCCTGCTGGGCTCCAACAAGGCCACCGAGGAGACCGTAAAGCTGTTTCCCATTCATTGCCAGGAGCTGGTGGATGACATCCAGCAGCGGATTCTGGACGCCACCGGCAAGCACGTTGAGGTGATGGTCTACGGCGACGGCGCCTTCAAGGACCCCATGGGCAAGATCTGGGAGCTGGCCGACCCCGTGGTTTCCCCCGGCTACACCGCCGGTCTGGAGGGCACTCCCAACGAGCTGAAGCTGAAGTATCTGGCCGACAATGACTTCGCCAACCTCTCCGGCAAGGAGCTGAAGGACGCCATCTCCCAGGCCATCCGGGAGAAGGACGAGAAGGCCGAGAGCCTGACCGGCAACATGGCCAGCCAGGGCACCACTCCCCGCCGCCTGACCGACCTGATCGGCAGCCTGTGCGATCTGACCAGCGGCAGCGGCGACAAGGGCACCCCCATCATCCTGGTGCAGGGCTACTTCGACAACTACACCAAGTAATTTTTCCGCACACAGCAAAGCGGGCGGTTCCAAAGATTCGGAACCGCCCGCTTTTTTCATTGTTTATTCCTCGCTCTTGGCCACAGCCTTCAGCGCCAGGAACAGCATCACGATGGACACGCCCATCAGGATATGGCCGATGCCCGCAATGCCGCTGATGGCCGCGTCGGCCCCGCTGCTCAGCGGGATACCCAGCACCTGCACAACACCCCGCACCGTGAACATCACGGTCATGAAGGGCAGCGCCACGTTATAGAGGCCGTAAAAACGGCGGAACATGGGCTGAGCGGTCAGGCTGGTGGTCTTGGCAAAGAGCGCCAAGACCAAAAACAGCACCGTGCCCAGCGCGAACAGATGCAGGTGGTTCACCGCCAGAGTGGTCTTGCCGGTAAAGCCGTTCCACTTGGTAAATTCCCGGTAGAACACGCCGAAGGCCATGGAGGCGATGGCGTAGCCGAATGCGGTATTGATGAGTTTTTTCATAAGGAGTTCCCTCTTTCCGGGCCCTGGGCCCACTTTTTGAACATGGTTCATATTTTGTAAAAAAGCCGCGCCGCTCCCGCCGGGGGCGGCGCAGAATTTTTCCGGAAACGCAGATTCATGCGGGGACTTCGGTCAGTACAGCACCCGGCGAATCACCGCCAGCAGCACCGCGCAGTCGGTCTCCTCCCGGGCAAGCCCCGCCATCAGGCTGGAGAACACAAACGCCACAAACTGCTGCCGGGTAAGGTCCTCGCCGAAGGCATCCAGCCGCACCTTTTCGTCCCGCTCCAGCACCTGCTCCAGGCTGGCGCGCATGTGGCCAAAGGCCTCTTCCATGGTCTGCCGGGCCTTTTTCCGGTCCTGGGCAGCAAAGCCGCTCATATGAGCCCGCAGAAAATCCGGATATTCCGCTGCCCCGGTACGGATGCTGTCGAACAGCCACTCCACACAGGCACAGAAATCCCCCGCCTGGGCATAGCTGCCCGCCGCGTGGAAGATCCCCCGCCAGATGTCCTGCACCGTGGCGGTGACCAGCTCTGCCTTGCTGGGGAAATAATTGTACACCGAGCCCACCGCCACGTTGGCGGCAGCGGCCACTGCCCGCATGTTCAGTGCGGCCAGGCCCTGACTGGCGGCAATGCTCTTGCTGGCGGCCAGCAGCTCCTCGCGGGATGTGATCACTTTATTCATGGCGCTCCTGCCTTTCATCTTGAACACTGTTCATCATACAGTGTTTTCCTCGTCTTGTCAAGCAAAAAGCCGGGGCGGTGTTCTGTCCGCCCCGGCTGCAAGGCTGTTTTGCCGGATTACAGCTCGATGGTCTCCAGCTTCAGGATGGCCAGGATGTAGATCTTGAGCGCCTGCATCAGCTGGGCGATGTTGGCCGCCTCGTTGGCGCCGTGCATGGGGCCGCCGAACTCGGGCAGCACGGTGTCCAGCCGCTCGGGACCGAAGCTCACTGCCTTGGGGAAGTGACGGGCGTAGGTGCCGCCGCCCATGGTGAAGGGCTTGGCGTTCTCGCCGGTGACCTCATTGTAGGTCTCGATCAGCGCCTGGATGGGTGCGGCGTCGGCGCTGATGTAGAAGGGCACCCGCCAGGTGGCCTCTTCCACGGTGGCGCAGCCCTCGGAGGCAGCCTCCAGCCGGGCCTTGATCTCCTCGCCGGTGATGCTGGTGGGGAAGCGGCTGTCCACGTCCTGCCACAGGCGGCCGTCCTTCAGCTCGATCATGCCGCCGATGATGGTCAGCGGATCGAAAGCCTCATCGCTGGCGGCGATGCCCACGCCGCTGCCGTCGGTGTTGCTGTGCAGCTTGCGCAGATAGGTCAGGAACTGGGCCTCTTCGGCGGTAACCAGCTGATTGTCCAGCAGGTAGTTCACGATCAGACCGATGGCGTTCACGGTGTTCTGAGGCATGGCCGCATGACCGCCCTTGCCCCAGCCGCGGATGCGCACCGCGCCGTTCTCCTCCTCCAGAGTGATGCCCTCCCGCTCGCTCAGGGCGGCGAAATCAGCCTTCACCAGGCAGGAAGCACGGTCGGGCACCACGTTGTGGGCCACGCCGCCGGTGAACTCCAGAATGTTGCCGTTCTCCAGCTTTTTGGAGACCAGGTAGCCGTTGAAGCCGCCCTTCTCGCCGTTGCACACCGGGAACTCAGCGTCCGGGGAGAAGCAGAAATCCGGAGCGGGGTAGTTCTTCAGGTAGTACTCCACGTCCTCCATGCCGGTCTCCTCGTTGGCGCCCAGCAGGGCACGCACGCCGTACTTCAGGGGCACGTTATGCTCCTTGAGGAATTTCAGGGCGTACAGGCACAGCACGCTGGGACCCTTGTCGTCGGCCACGCCGCGGCCGATGATCCAGCCGTCCCGCACCTGCATGTCGAAGGGATCGGCAGTCCAGCCGTTGCCCTGGGGCACCACGTCCAGGTGAGTGATGGTGGCAATCTGCTTATCGGTCTCGCCGGGCAGCTCAGCCCAGCCCATGTAGCCCTCGCAGTTGTTGGTGGACAGACCCATCTCGGCAGCCATCTTCAGCGCCTCATCCAGTGCGGCGGCAGGGCCTGCGCCGAAGGGCTTGCCCGGCTCCGGGGTGCCCTCCACGCTGTTGATATCCACCAGGCGCTTGATATCGCGCACAACATTTTCTTCGTTGGCGGCCACGAATGCATCCACCGCGGCCCGCAGTTCCTTTGTAATCATTGCTTTCTATCTCCTTATCTCCGCAGCGCCGCCAGCAGGGCGGCCGTGCGGTGAGTCATTTCTTACTGGCTATTATACCACGATTCTGACATTTGAAAAGCTACCAGGCAACAAAAAGGGAGCCGCCCCAAAAAATCGGGGCGGCTCCGCCAGACTGCGCACAATCCTGCAGTTATTCCAGCTCAAAAGCGCCGGTGTACAGCTGGTAGTACTTGCCCTTCTGGGCGATCAGCTGCTCGTGGTTGCCGCGCTCGATGATGCGGCCCTGCTCCAGCACCATGATTACGTCGGCGTTCTTTACGGTGGAAAGCCGGTGAGCGATCACGAACACGGTGCGGCCGGTCATCAAGGCATCCATGCCCCGCTGCACAATGGCCTCGGTGCGGGTGTCGATGCTGCTGGTGGCCTCGTCCATGATCATAACCGGGGGGTCCGCCACCGCGGCACGGGCGATGGCCAGCAGCTGCCGCTGGCCCTGGGACAGGTTCGCGCCGTTGCTGGTGAGCATGGTGTTGTAACCCTCCGGCAGGCGGGTGATGAAGTCGTGCGCACCTGCCAGCAGAGCGGCGGCCTTGCACTCCTCGTCGGTGGCATCCAGGTTGCCGTAACGGATGTTGTCCATCACGGTGCCGGTGAACAGGTTGGTGTCCTGCAGCACGATACCCATGCTGCGGCGCAGGTCCGCCTTCTTGATCTTGTTGATGTTGATGCCGTCGTAGCGGATCTTGCCGTCGGCAATGTCGTAGAAGCGGTTGATCAGGTTGGTGATGGTGGTCTTGCCCGCGCCGGTGGCGCCCACGAAGGCCACCTTCTGGCCTGCCTCCGCATACAGGGTCACGTCATGCAGCACGGTCTTGTTCGGGGTGTAGCCGAAGTCCACATCGAACAGGCGCACATCGCCCCGCAGCCGGGTGTAGGTGACGGTACCGTCGCTGTGGGGGTGCTTCCAGGCCCACACATTGGTGCGTTCAACGCACTCGGAGAGGCTGCCGTCCGCGTTTTCCTTGGCGTTCACCAGGGTCACGTAGCCGTTGTCCTCTTCGGGCTTTTCATCCAGCAGAGTGAAGATACGCTGGGCGCCCGCCAGACCCATAACCACCGCGTTGATCTGCTGGGACACCTGCATGATGCTGCCCGCAAACTGCTTGGTCATGTTCAGGAAGGGCACCACAATGCTGATGCTCAGCGCCAGACCGGAAATGCTCACGTTGGGCACACCTGCCATGAGCAGAAAGCCGCCGGCCACGGCCACGATCACGTAAATCACGTTGCCCATATTGTTCAGGATGGGGCCCAGGATGTTGGCGAACTTGTTGGCGCTTTCGGCAGCGCGGAACAGCTCGTCGTTGCGCTTGTCGAAGTCGGCCTTGCTCTCCTCCTCGTGGCAGAAGACCTTGACCACCTTCTGGCCGTTCATCATCTCCTCCACGTAGCCCTCCATGGCGCCGATGGCCTCCTGCTGGCGCAGGAAGAAGCGGGCGGAGTTGCCGCCCACCTTCTTGGTGAGCCAGGCCATAACCGCCACACCGGCCACCACCACAAGGGTCATCCACAGGCTGTAGTACAGCATGATGCAGGTAACGCTGGTCATGGTGACCAGGGTGATGGTGATCTGGGGGAAGCTCTGGGACACCAGCTGCCGCAGGGTATCGATATCGTTGGTGTAGTAGCTCATGATATCGCCGTGGTTGTTGGTGTCGAAGTAGCGGATGGGCAGATCCTGCATGCCGCTGAACATCTTGACACGCAGCTTTTTCAGAAAGCCCTGGGTGATGATGGCCATCATCCGGGTGTAGGTGAAGGCGGAAAGCAGTGCCAGCACATACAGCACCACCAGAACGCCCACCAGACCCATGACCTGGCCGGAGGCAGCGGCCCAGTCGCCGCTCTGCCAGTTGGCCTCGATCACGGCAATGACCTTCTGCATGAATACCGAGGGGATGGAGCTGATGATGGCGCTGAACAAAATGCAGCAGACCACCACCGGCATCATGACCGGGTAGAAGGAAAACAATGTTTTGAAGATGCGCAGCAGGGTGCCCTGCTTTGTAATGGTCGGATTGTTATGCATTCTCCCGCCCTCCTGCCTTGTTCTGCGAGGTGTAGACCTCGCGATAGATCTCGCTGGTCTCGAGCAGCTCCTCATGGGTGCCGATGGCGCTGATGGCGCCGCCGTCCAGTACCAGGATGCGGTCCGCGTCCTCCACCGAGGAGATACGCTGGGCAATGATGATCTTGGTGGTCTCGGGGATGAATTCCCGGAAGGCCTTGCGGATCAGCGCGTCGGTCTTGGTATCCACCGCGCTGGTGGAGTCGTCCAGAATCAGCACCTTGGGCTTTTTCAGCAGAGCCCGGGCAATGCACAGGCGCTGCTTCTGACCGCCGGACACGTTGGAGCCGCCCTGCTCGATGTAAGTATCGTATTTTTCCGGGAAGCGCTGGATGAACTCATCCGCCTGGGCCAGGCGGCAGGCCTCCTCCAGCTCGGCGTCGGTGGCGTTCTTGTTGCCCCAGCGCAGGTTCTCCTTGATGGTGCCGCTGAACAGCACGTTCTTCTGCAGCACCACGGCCACCTGGTTGCGCAGCGCCTCCAGGTCGTAGTCCCGCACGTCGCGGCCGCCCACCTTCACGCAACCCTCGGTGGCGTCGTACAGACGGCTGATCAGCTGGATCAGCGAGGACTTGGAGGAACCGGTGCCGCCGATGATGCCGATGGTCTCGCCGCTCTTGATGTGCAGGTTGATGTCGGTCAGGGCCATGCGCTCGGCATGCTCGGAATACTTGAAGCTCACGTGGTCAAAATCGATGGAGCCGTCCGCCACCTCGGTGAGGCCGTTTTCGGGGCTTTTCAGGGTGCTCTCCTCCTGAATGACCTCCAGAATACGGTGGGCCGACTCGCTGGCCATGGTGATCATTACGAATACCATGGAGAACATCATCAGGCTGCTCAGAATCTGGAAGCTGTAGGTCAGCAGGGCCGAGAACTGGCCCACGTCCAGTGCCAGGCCCCGGGTGGTGATGATGGTGTAGGACCCGAAGAACAGCACGAAGATCATGACCACATACAGGCTGAACTGCATCAGGGGATTGTTGAAGGCCAGAATCTTTTCCGCCTGGGTGAAGTCGCGGCAGACGTCCTCGGCGGCGGCAGCGAACTTCTTTTTCTCGTAGTCCTCACGCACGTAGGACTTGACCACCCGCATGCCCTGCACGTTCTCCTGAATGGAGTTGTTCAGCGCGTCGTACTTTTTGAACACCCGCTTGAACAGGGGCATTACGGTACGGATGACGCAGAACAGGCCGATGCCCAGGATGGGAGCCACCAGCAAAAAGATCAGCGCCATGCGCCCGCCCATCACAAAGGCCATGGTGAACGAGAACACCAGCATCAGCGGGCAGCGGACAGCGGCGCGCACGATCATCATGTAAGCCATCTGCACGTTGGTGATATCGGTGGTCAGACGGGTGACCAGCGACGAGGTGGAAAACTTGTCGATGTTCTGGAAGGAATAGTCCTGAATCTTATAGAACATATCCTTGCGCAGGTTGCGGGCAAAGCCGCAGGATGCGGTGGCCGCATACTTGCCCGCCAGCACACCGAAAAACAGCGACAGAGCTGCCATGGCCAGCAGCACCGCGCCGTACTGCAGAATGGTGGCGAAGCTGCAGCCCGCCTTGATCTGATTGACCAGCTGGGCGATCACAAAGGGGATGATGCATTCCATGAGCACCTCCAGCGACACAAAGATCGGCGCCTTGATGGACACGGCCTTGTACTCCCGGATGGATCGCGCGAGTTGTTTGTACATACCTTGTTTCACTCCTCCTGTTCCTTTTCCCAAAACGGCATATGCCGCCCCGCACATTGCTTGCGCGCGCAAACAGTGTGCGGGCGATAAAAAGAGCGCAAGTCCGGGCCTGCCGGGCTTACGCTTTTGGCTTACTTGCCTTTATTATACCTACTACAATAGGGGGCTGTCAACAGAAAAACGGCCTGTTTTTATGAAATTTCGCCAATTTGCACTGGATTTTTTCTCTTTTTTGCACTATTGTCCACCCGAGCTGTCTCCCACGCTCTTTACAAGCCGGGACTGTATTTTTATAATAGGATTGAATCATTTTTTTGCAAAAGGAGGGGTGCCGCTTGAAGCTGCCCACATGCTGCCAGCTGGCCGCCGCGGCACTGGCGCTGGCCCTCTGCGCAGGGTGCGGCTCGCCTGAGCCCTCTCAGCAGATCGAGAGTATCGTCCAGACTTCCACGCCCGGCGCATCCTCGCCCCAGACGGCCGAATCCGGGAACTTCACCCCGCCCGAGCCGCTGACCGCCGCCTTCGATGAGGCCGCCACCCAGACCGACAACGGCGTTTTCTGGGATACCAGCCATCTTTCCCAGGGCTATGTGGCGGTGCGCACCGATCAGCCGGGCAAGATCAAGTTCCTGCTCACCTATCAGGGTGACACCGGCAGCGCACCCAGCCAGTATTCCTATCTGCTGCCCGCGGACGGCTCGTCCGCCATCATCCCGCTGCAGCTGGGCGGCGGGGACTACGAGCTGGCGGTCTGCCAGAACATCTCCGGCGACAAATATTCTTATCTGAGCCGCCAGACCGTATCGGTCGCGCTGGAGGACGAGTTCGCTCCCTTCCTGCGGCCCAGCATCTACATCCCCTATTCCCCGGATTCGGCCTGCGTGACCAAGGCCAGCGAACTCACCGCCGGGGCGGCGGACGAGGTGGACGCGGTGGGCCGCATCTACGATTACATCGTAAAGAGCATCGCCTACGACACCCCCAAGGCCGAGAGCATCGGCACTGACTACTATCCGGACCCGGACGAGACCCTGGCCACCGGCAAGGGCATCTGCGTGGACTACGCAGCGCTGGCCGCTGCCATGCTGCGCAGCCAGGGCATTCCCACCAAGCTGATCACCGGCTACGTGGCTCCGAATGACCTATATCACGCCTGGAACATGATCTGGCTGGAGGAGACCGGCTGGATCACCGTGGAGTTCGAGGTGAAGCCCGGGGTCTGGAACCGGGTGGACACCACCTTCGCCGCCGGCGGTGCAGGCAGCAAGTACATCGGCGACGGCAGCAATTATACCGATTTCCGCACTTATTAAAGGGAGGGCAATGCAATGGCAAAGAACGAACTGAACAGCCTGGCCGTGAGCGCCTTTTGTGAATCCATGGCCATGATGCTGGAGGCCGGCATCCAGCCGGACGAGGCCGCCGCCCTTCTTGCGGAGGACAGCGGCGCGGGCCAGCTGCAGCAGGCGGCGCTTTCCATGCAGAAATCGCTGCTGCTGGGCGAAAGCCTTTCCCAGGCGGCCAAAACCTGCGGCATGTTCCCGGACTACGCGGTGCGCATGATCGCCGCAGGCGAGGTGAGCGGCCGCACCGACAGCGTGCTGCGCAGCCTGGCCCGGCATTACGCCAGCCAGGACCAGCTGCAGAAAAAGCTGAAAAGCGCAGTGTTCTACCCCGGCGTACTGCTGGGGCTTACCGCTGTGATTCTGGCGGTGCTGGTGGCCAAGGTGCTGCCGGTGTTCACCGGCGTGTACCAGAGCCTGGCGGGCAGTCTGGCCGCCTCCTCCTACGGCTACATCCGTTTTGCCTACATCGTGGGCTGGGCGGCTCTGGTCATCACCCTGCTGCTGGCGGTTATTCTGGTGGCAGGTCTTGCGCTCAGCGGCAGCAGTGCCGGTTCCCACCGGCTGGCCCGACTGTTTGAGAAGTTTCCCTTCACCGCCCCCGCCGCCCGCAAACTGGCGGTGGCCCGGCTGGCCAGCGCCCTTTCGCTGTTTCTGGCCAGCGGTGTGGACGCGGACACCGCTCTCACCGCCGCCAGCGACATGGTGGACCACCGGGGCCTGCGTGCCCAGCTGCAGGCCTGCCATGAGGACATGCTGAAGGGCAAGGGTCTTTCCACCGCGCTGTTTGAGCACAAGGTCTTTGAGCCGCTGTACGGCCGCATGCTCATCAGCGGCGCCCGCAGCGGCCAGGCCGACACGGTGCTGGCCCGGCTGACCCAACTGTTCACCCAGGACGCCCAGGTTGCGCTGGACCGGCTGATCGATTCCATCGAGCCGCTGCTGGCCGCCTTCCTGACCCTGGCGGTCGGGGTGGCGCTGCTGGCCGTGATGCTTCCGCTCATCGGCATTCTGGGCTCCATCGGATAAGGAGGGGTTTGGATGTATCACATCAAACGGGTGCTTTCGCTGCGCACCCGGCTGGCGATGGCCGCCGGGCTGCTGGCCGTGCTGGCACTGCTCATCGCAGCCTTTGCGCTGGGCTCCCGGAAGGTGGGCCGCGATCTGGACAGTGCCAGCGCCCAGGCTCTGCGCCAGGCGGTGCTGCAGGCCGCGGTACAATGCTACGCTGTGGAGGGCAGCTACCCCTCCAGCCTGGATTATCTGGAAGAAAACTACGGTCTTCTGGTGAACCACGACCGTTTTATCGTAACCTATGAGGCCTTTGCCTCCAACCTGATGCCTCAGGTGAACGTGCTGGAGCGGGCCTGAACAGCCCCGCGGAAGGAGAGTTGAGCGATGGAACACAAGGAGCCCGGGCGCCTGGCGCCCCTGCTGGCCATGGCCCTGTTCGGCCTGATGCTGGCCTGTGTGCTGGGCCTGATGGCACTGGGCAGCGGCCTTTACGGCAGCGTGACCCGGTCCATGACCGCCAACAACGCCGCCCGGGCCAGCCTGCGCTATCTGACCACCAGTGTGCGCGCCGCCGACACCGCCTCCGGCCTGCGGCTGGAGGACGGCCCCGAGGGCGTGATGCTGGTGCTGGAGGAGCCCTCCACCGGCTACGAGACCCGAATCTATCTGTGGGAGGGCCAGCTGGTGGAGGAATACACCGCCACCGGAAGCGACACCGCCCCGGAGAACGCCCAGCCGGTATGCGCCTGCACCCGCTTTGAGGCAAAGCGCTCCGGCCAGCTGCTGGAGCTGACCACAGACCAGGGAACCGCGCGGGTGGCCCTGCGCTGCGGGGAGGGAGACTAAACCATGAAGCACCGCAAAAACACTGCGTTTTTTATTGAGGCACTGTTGCTGACTCTGTTCGTGCTGGCGCTCTGCACTGTGCTGGTGCGCCTGTTCGCCGCCGCCCGCCTGCGCTCGGCCCAGGCGCAGGAGCTGACCGCTGCCCAGCAGATCGCCCAGAATGTGAGCGAAAGCTTTTATGCCAGCGATTCTGAGGAACAGTTCTGGCAGCTGCTGGGGGCTGCAGATCCGCCGGCCGACAGCGAGACACTGACCCTGACCGTGGACAGCCAAGGCCGCCCGGACCCCATCGGCACCTATGAACTGGAGCTGACTTTAGAGCACCAGCCCGCCCAGGCCGGGCAGACAGCCCGGCTGACTCTGCAGCTTTCCGACAGCGGCGGGCAATCGCTGTTCACCGGCTCCTTTGACCGCTATCTGCCCGGGACCTGACCCCTGCTGAAAGGAGACTACCGCCATGATGGAACGCCATAACGTCCCGCCTATCCGCTCCGGCGCGCTCACCCTGCTGATTGCGCTGGCTGCGATCTGCCTGGCCGTGCTGGCCGTGCTTTCCCTCACCACCGCCCAGGCGGACCTTTCGCTGGCCGAAAAGGCTCTGGACCGCTTTTCCCAGGACGCGGCGCTGGAAAATGAGGGGCAGCAGTGGCTGGCCCAGCTGGACGCAGCGCTGGCCGCCGGGCAGGATACCGCCGCCCTCGGGCAGACCGGCGAGGACGGCGCAGTCACCACGACTCTCACCGGGGAAGGCGGCCGCACCCTGACCATCGCCGCCCTGCCCACACCCCAGGGCCCCGGCCGCTACACCCTGACCCGCTGGCAGTACGGCCAGGAGCGGGACTTTGACCAGGGGCCCCAGCTATGGGACGGCAGCTTCTGACCGTCCTCTTTCCTATTTGTTATCTGCTCCGGCTGAAACAGGAGGTTTATGTTTATGGAGATGGAAACCGTTCTGCACCGTGCCATCGAGGTGCGGGCCTCGGATATCTTTATCATTGCCGGCCTGCCGCTGACCTATAAGATCAACGGCCGCCAGCTGCGGGAGGGCGAAATGCTCACCCCCGCCGACACCGCTCATCTGGTGGAGGGCATCTACGCCTTGTGCGGCCGAAGCATGAGCCGCTGCGCCGCCGAGGACGCGGACGATGACTTTTCCTTTGCCATTCCCCACTTGGGCCGTTTCCGGGCCAACGTGCTGCATCAGCGCGGCAGCCTTGCGGTGGTGCTGCGGGTGATTCAGTTCGGCCTGCCCGACCCCCAGGCCCTGGGCATCCCCGATCAGGTGATGGCCGCCGCCAAAAAACTCAAGGGGCTGGTGCTGGTCACCGGGCCCGCAGGCAGCGGCAAATCCACCACCCTGGCCTGCCTGATCGACTCCATCAACCGCAGCCGGGAAGCTCACATCATCACCATGGAGGACCCCATCGAATTCATCCACCGGCACCAGAAGTGCATCGTGACCCAGCGGGAGATCGGCAGCGACAGCTCCAGCTATGTGCGGGCGCTGCGCAGCGCCCTGCGGGAAAGCCCGGATGTGATTCTGCTGGGCGAGATGCGGGACCACGAAACCATCGAGGTTGCCATGACCGCCGCTGAAACCGGTCAGCTGCTCTTCTCCACCCTCCACACCACCGGCGCGGCCAGCACGGTGGACCGCATTGTGGACTCCTTCCCCGCCAGCCAGCAGCAGCAGGTGCGCATCCAGCTGTCCATGGTGCTGCAGGCGGTCATCAGCCAGCAGCTGGTGCCCACGGTGGACGGCGGCCAGACCGTGGCCTTTGAGGTGATGTACACCAACCCCGCCATCAAGAACATGATCCGCGAGGCCAAGTCCCACCAGCTGGACGCGGCCATCCAGTCCGGCGTCGCCGAGGGCATGTGCACCATGGATACCAGCCTGCTGCGCCTGTACCAGCAGGGCCGCATCACCCGCGACACTGCCCTTACCCACTCCATCTACTACGAAGCCATGGAAAAACGCCTGGCGGCGCTGTCCATGCTGTAATCCTTTGATTCTTCGCCCCATTTCTTCGGGAATGGGGCTTTTTTGCGCCATTTTTGTACGATCGTCCGCACCGGTGGTTTCATCGGCTCTTTTTCGGAAATTTAATTGACTTTATCAGATATTCGGAATATACTGACTATGTCAGATAAATCAACCGCACGGCGGACTTTCCCCACGCCGTGCCCGATACCGGCCCCGCACCGGGGCCCTGCATAAGAAAAGGAGAATGTAACATGAAAACTTCCACCAAGATCTGGCTCTGGTTTGCTCTGGTGCTCTGCGCCGCCACCACCGTGATGAACGCCTGCTTCGGCCGCTGGCCCTCTGTGATCGTGGCCATCGTTTCCCTGGCCGGCCTGTGCATGGTGCTGTTTGCCAAAAAGAAGGCGGGCTTCACCCTGATGTGCTGCTGCTATGTGGTTTCCTTCTTTGTGGCTGTACTGGGCAGCCTGGGCCAGCCGGGCCTGCTGGTGTCCATCATCATGTCCCTGGTAGGCAGCCTGCTGGTTCCCGTGATCACCTGGCTGTTCCTGCGCCGGGACTGGGCCAGCCTGAACTGAGTCAGGGCATTTCTCTGAGCGTTTTTCTCCCCATTTCATACGAACACAGCAGAGGGCCGCGGAATCATCCCGCGGCCCTCTGCTGTGTTTTTCCCTGTCCGGGGCAAAATCTGCTATAATAGATTCCGAACGTTTTATCCCATCCCCGACTGAGGTGTTTTCATGAATCAGGATCAAGTCCGGGTCCACCGGACATTGAAGGATATTTTCGGCTACGACGCCTTCCGCCCCGGCCAGCAGGAGGTGGTGGACGCCCTGCTCGCCGGGCAGGACGTGCTGGCGGTCATGCCCACCGGCGCGGGCAAATCCATCTGCTATCAGCTGCCGGCCTTGCTGCTGCCCGGCATCACCGTGGTGGTCAGCCCGCTGATCAGCCTGATGCAGGACCAGGTGCAGGCGCTGATCCAGATGGGCGTGCGGGCGGCGTACATCAACTCCTCCCTCACCGAGAACCAGTGCCGCAAGGCGCTGGCCAACGCCTGCGACGGCATGTACAAGATCGTGTATGTGGCCCCGGAGCGGCTTTTGACTCCGGGCTTTCTGCGGTTTTCCCACAGCGTGCAGATCTCGCTGCTCTGCGTGGACGAGGCTCACTGCGTCTCCCAATGGGGGCAGGACTTCCGGCCCAGCTATCTGCAGATTCGCCAGTTTGCGGACCAGCTGAACCAGCGCCCGCCGCTGGGTGCCTTCACCGCCACCGCCACCCAGCGGGTAAAGGACGACATCCGTCAGCTGCTGGCCCTGCGCCAGCCTCTGGAGCTGACCACCGGCTTCGACCGGCCCAACCTGTTCTTCGAGGTACAGCGGATGGAGGAGCGGGAGAAGTTCCCCTGTCTGCTGGCCTACCTGAACGACCACCCCCAGGCCACCGGCATCGTGTACTGCTCCACCCGCAAAAAGGTGGACGAGGTGTATGAAAAGCTCATCGGCCAGAACATTGCCGCCGCCCGCTACCACGCGGGCATGGCGCCGGAGGAGCGCCAGCGCAGCCAGGAGTCCTTTCTGTTTGACCAGGTGCGGGTGATGGTGGCCACCAACGCCTTCGGCATGGGCATCGACAAATCCAACGTGAACTTTGTCATTCACTATAACATGCCCCTGGACCTGGAGAGCTACTACCAGGAGGCAGGCCGCGCCGGACGGGACGGTCAGGACGCGGACTGCATCCTGCTCTATTCCGCCGGGGACGTGCGCACCGGAAACTTTCTCATCGACAACAGCGAGCCCGCCGCCGGGGCCAGCCCGGAGGAGGTGGAGACCCAGATCCTGCGCCAGAAGGACCGGCTGCGTCAGATGACCTTTTACTGCCACAGCCGCTACTGCCTGCGTGGCGAGATTTTAAAATACTTCGGCCAGCGCACCGGCCGGGACGGCTGCGGGGCCTGCTCGGTCTGCCGCCCCGAGGCGCAGCGAGCCTCGGTGGTGAAGCTGGCAGCCAAGAACGCAGCCAAGCTGAAGGCCATCGAGGAAAAGGACCTGAACACGGACCATCTGCAGCAGCTGAAGGACCTTCGGCTCAAGCTGGCCCGGCAGGCGGGCGTGCCCGCCTTCGTGGTCTTCACCGACGCCACCCTGCGTGCTATGTGCGCCCATCTGCCCAAGACCCGGGAGCAGCTGCTGGAGGTGCCTGGCGTGGGCGTGCGCAAGTGCGAGCAGTACGGCGAGGAGTTCCTTGCTCTGCTGAACACCTTTGAAAAGGAGTGATCTGTCATGCGGCTCACCGTACCTGACTATTACGACCGGTTCCGGTGCATTGCCTCCCGCTGCACCGACAACTGCTGCATCGGCTGGGAAATCGGCATCGACCCGGCTGCGCTGGCGGATTACCAGTCCCAGCCCGGTGCCTTCGGCGACCGGCTGCGGGCGGCCATCCGGCCCGGCGACCCGCCCTATTTTGCCCTGACCGGGTCGGGCCGCTGCCCTTTTTTGAACGAGGAAAACCTGTGCGATATCTACCGCCAGCTGGGGGAAAGCCACCTCTGCACCATCTGCGACCAGCATCCCCGCTTTCACAACTGGTTCGGGGAGGAAAAGGAGAGCGGTCTGGGCCTGAGCTGCGAGGAAGCCGCCCGGCTGATTCTCTTCTCTGCCCCGCCCCGGCTGACCAGCCGGGACATTGCGGAAGCATCGGACCCCGACGGCCCCGACCCGGAGCTGCTGGCCGGGCTTCGGGCGGTGCGCGAGTCCGCCTTCGCTCTGCTGCGAGAGGAAGCATTGCCCCTGGCAGCCAGGCTTGCCCTGCTGGCCAGCCTGGCCCAGGACCTGCAAAGCTGGCTGGACGGCGCGCCGGAGCAGGCTGAAGCTCAGGGCTGCTCCACCGAGCAGCTGACCGCCGATGCTGCCTTTGGCCTGGCAGAATTCTACGGCAGCCGGGACCGCTGGCCGGACCTGGCCCGGCAGCTGGCCGAGGCCATTCCCGAGGCCCCGCTTTCGGAATTTCTCGCCCCGCTGCTGGCGCTGCTGGAAACCCTCCCGGCCAATCATGCCGACTGGCCCGGGCGGCTGGCCGCACTGCGGCAGGTGCTGCCCCAGCGGCTGGCCCGTCCCTTGTGGGAAAGCCCGGAGCAGGAGCGGGCGGCGGCGAATGCGGCCCACTACATGCTCTATCGATACTTTTTGTCTGCTGCCTGCGAGGGTGACGCGCTGTGCGGCGCAATGCATGCCATCACTGCGGCGCTGCTCCTCGGCCTGCTGGCGGAGCAGGAAAACGGCGCGTTCCAAGCTTCTTGGATCAATGCTGCCAAGGCCTATTCCCGGGAGGTGGAATACGCCCCGGACAACCTGCATGCGGTAAACGCTGCCTTCTGGCAGGCGGACTGGGCCGCGCCAAGCCTTGTGATTGGTGCTCTTCTGCGCTTTTTCTGAAAAAACCGGGGAGTTTCCCCGGTTTTTTGTGCGTTTTTGTTCCGTTATACGACCTACGTGCTATAATAGGAACATCAATACATCGTTTTCCGGGCAAAACCCGGACTTGCAGACAAAGGAGTGAACATCATGCCGTTGGATCTTTTGGAGCACGTGAAGAAACACCGGATTGTGGTGGCGGTGCGCGGCATCGCACCGGAGCAGATCCTGCCCGCCGCGAAGGCCCTGTATGATGGAGGCATCCGCATGCTGGAGATCACCTTCGACCAGGCAAGCCCCACCTGTCTGACCGACACCCCCGCCGCCATCCGCCAGGTACGGCAGGCCATGGGCGACGATATGCTGGTGGGCGCGGGCACCGTGATGAGCCCTGAGCAGGCCCGCGCCGCAGTGGAGGCCGGAGCGCAGTACCTGCTCACCCCCAACCTGGATCTGGAGGTGATTGCCGCTGCCCGCGTGCTGGATGTACCCATCGTGCCCGGCGCCATGACCCCCAGCGAAATTGCCGCCGCCTGGAAGGCAGGTGCCGCTCTGGTCAAGCTGTTCCCCGCCGGATGCCTGGGCCCCGGCTACATCAAGGCCATCACCGCGCCCATCCGCCAGGTGCCGCTGCTGACCATGGGCGGAGTGGACGAAACCAATCTCACCGAATATCTGGCTCTGCCCTGTGTGGTGGGCACCGGCATCGGCTCTGCCATCGCCCGCAAGGATCTGATTGAGGCGGGCCGCTGGCAGGAGCTCACCGCTCTGGCGCTGCGCTACACCAGCCAGCTCACCGGGAAGGAGGGCGCAGAATGAACGGAGTCTATCTCACCATCGACACCGGCACCACCAACACCCGGGTGACGGTACTGAAGGACGGCGCGCTGCTGGCTCAGGCAAAAAGCGAGACCGGCGTGCGGGTGAGTGCCATCGACGGCGATAACCACCGCCTGAAACAGGCAGTGCGCCAGTGCCTGGACGAAGCGCTGGACCGCGCGGGCATCGGCTGGGACCAGGTGTGCGGAGTGGCCGCCAGCGGCATGATCACCTCCAATGTGGGTCTGTGCGAGATCCCGCACTGCACCGCTCCCGCGGGCGCAGCCGAACTGGCCGCCGCCATCCAATCCGTCTCCATGCCCGAGATCTGCCCTTTGCCCATCGCCTTTATCCCCGGAGTGAAAAACTCCGGCGCTCCGGTGGACTGGAACAATTTTGAAGCCATGGACATCATGCGGGGCGAGGAGGTGGAGGTCATGGCTCTGCTGAGTCATTTTGCCCCTGGCAAGCCCTATCTTCTGGTGCTGCCCGGCTCCCACATGAAGTTTGTGAGCGTGGACCGGGAGGGCCGGATCACCGACTGCCTGACCTCCATCAGCGGCGAGCTTTTGGCCGCCATTACCACCGGCACCATTCTGGCAGATGCGGTGCAGCGCCAGTTCGCCGACCCGGAGCAGTTCGATGAGCAGGCCCTGCTGGCAGGGTGGCGCACCGCCGCCCGCACCGGTCTTGGACGTGCCTGCTTCTCGGGGCGTATTCTGAATCAGTTTGCGGGCCAGCCGCCCCAGGCCATCGCCTACTATCTGCTGGGTGCGGTGCTGCAAAGCGATGTGGCCGCCATTCGCGGCTCCCGGGCGCTGTGTGTGCCGCCGGAGGCGGAAGTGGTGGTTGCGGGCAAGGACCCGCTGCGCCGGGCCATCGCCCAGCTGCTGCAGGCCGACGGCGCGTTTGCCGCCGTGCATCTTTACACCCCGGAACCCGGCGCCCTGCCCATGGCCGCCGAGGGGGTTCTGCGCATTCTGGAGCAGGCCTGAACCGGACCACGACAAAACAAAAAGAAACAGGAGGCGCGGACGAATGTCCGCGCCTCCTGTTTTGTCTGCATTTGGCCACCCGATCAGCCCAGCCCGGGGATCTTGTCATCCAGCCGGTACATGGTGAAGCTGGCGGTGGCCAGCAGCCTGCCCTCCTGGTTGGTGATGGTCACCCGGTTCACCTGGGTGCGGCGGCCGGAATGCTCGCTCACCGCCTCCACCGTGAGCAGGTCGCCGGGGCGGCCTGCTGCCAGATAGTTCATGCTGGCCTGCAGCGTCACATGCGCATAGCCGCCCGCGCAGGCGGCCAGACCGCTGCAGCTGTCACACAGGGTATACAGCCAGCCGCCGTGGGCGTTGCCGAAGGCATTTTGTGCCTGCTCGCCCACCGGTGCCTGCAGCCGGGCCAGGCCCGGCTCACAGGCCAGCACCCGAATCTCGTCCAGGCAGGTCACCGGCTTGAGCCGGGCGCGGGCAAATGCCAGCAGCTTTTCCTTGTCCATGCTCGTTCCTCCTTTTTGGGCGGGCGCTCAGTGCTGCGCGCCCTGCCGGTCCAAGAGGGCGGTGGCATCCCGGATCACCTGCTCGTCACCCCCGGCCCGCTTCAATGCCAGTCGGGCCAGCTCCACCGCCTTGTCATCGTTTTGCTCCACACCCTGCCCGCTCTCATACAGCAGGGCCAGCGCCAGGGCGCAGTCGCCGCCCTCGGTGCATTTTTCCACGCCGATGCGGTAATAGCCCGCTGCGGCCACCGCATCGCCCTTTTCCTGGTGGTACATCTCGCCCAGGTTGAACCAGGCCATGTCGTTGCCGCTCTGGCCCGCCAGACGGTAGAGCTTTTCCGCCATATCCAGATCCTTTTTCACGCCCCGGCCGTAGCGGTAGCATTCGCCCAGGTTGTTCACCCCGTTGCGCCAGCACTCCCGCTCGGGCAGGGTCTGCTTGAGCAGCGCCTCATACCATTTCACCGCCCGGGTGTGGTCCGCCTCACCGGCCAGGCCCTCGTCCAGAAACCAGGCCGCGTTGAACTGGGCCTCCGGGTTGCCGCCCGCCGCGCCCTTCTCAAACCATTCCAGGGCGGTTTGCAGGCTCTGCTCCACCCCTTCGCCCCGCCAGTAGCATTCGCCCAGGCAGTTCATGGCCTTGGCCAGGCCCCGGTCCGCCGCCTTCCGGTAAAGCTCCAGCGCCTTGTCCAGATCCTGGGGCACACCCCAGCCCTCCTGGTAACAGATGCCCAGATCGCACACCGAGCTCATATAGCCCTGACTGGCCGCACGGCGGAACAGCTCCACCGCCTTCTCCTTCCGGTCCGGCCCGTCCGCGCCGGGCTGGCCCATCCGGTAGCACCAGGCCAGATTGTGCATGGCCCGCAGATGCCCCTGGTCCACCGCCTTCTGATACAGCTCCACCGCCTTGCGAGGGTCCTTCTCCACGCCGGTGCCGGTGTCGTAGCACCAGGCCAGACTGCACTGGCCGTCGGAATCCCCGGCCTCGGCGGCCTGGGCATACAGCTGGGCAGCCTTCACCGGGTCCCGCTTGGTGCCGAGGCCCATCTCGTAAAAATAGCCCGCGTTGTACACCGCGGCAATGTGCCCCTGGGCCGCCGCCAACTGGTACTGGTGCAGGGCGGTCTCAAAGTTGCGCTCCACGCCCCGGCCCCGCTCGTAGCACACGCCCAGGCTGAACTGGGCGGCGGCGTAGCCCTGAAAGGCCGCGTCGCCAAACAGGCGGGCGGCGCGCTTCTGATCCTTTTCCACGCCCCGGCCGTCCTGATACAGTGTGCCCAGCAGGTACTGAGCCCGGGCAAAGCCCTGCGCCGCGGCCTTTTCCAGCCAGTAGGCGCCCTGGGCCGGGTCCGGCGCCATGCCCTTGCCGGTGATGTGCAGCACTGCCAGATTGCACTGGGCGGGCGGGTAGCCCTTGTCCGCCGCCTGGCGGTAAAGCCAGGCCGCCTGAGGCAGGTCCAGCTCGGTGCCCTTGCCGAATTCACAGCACCAGCCCAGGGTGCACAGGCACCACACATCGCCCAGCGCCGCCGCCTGGCGCAGCGAGGGCACCGCCGCAGCATAGTCGGCGGGCTCGGCCAAAAACAGCTCCTGGGCCTGGCGGGCCAGCCGCTCCCGTTCGTTTGCATCCAAGATCATTTGGGTTCTCCTTATTGGTACGCGGGGCCGGGCCCCGCTGTTTTATGCGATATGATTTTATTTTACACTGTTTGTGCGCAAAAGCAAAGCGGGCGGCCGCAACCCGGCCGCCCGCACTTTGGAAATCGCTCACACCGCAAAGGTGTACTGATACACGTTGTAAAGGCTGATGCCCATGATGATGACCATCAGGCCGATGAACAGCTTGTCCACCGCCTTGTTGTCCATCCGCTTGTTGAAGGCACGGCCGATCATTCCGCCGCCGATGCCGCCGGCAACCATCAGCACCAGGCTGAGCCAACCGAAGGGCGGCACGCTGCCGGTGACCAGGGTGGCCAGCAGGCTGGTGATCTGGCTGACCAGAATCACATACAGGCTGTTCTGGGCCGCGGTCTTGGTGTCCATGGAGAAGAAGAAATAGAACACCACCAGGTTGATGGGGCCGCCGCCGATGCCCAGGAAGCTGGACATGATGCCCAGCAAAAGGCCGATGATCAGGCAAACCACCGTGCTGTCGATCTGCTTGGTGCGGATGCGCGCCTTGCACAGGGTGTACACCATGGTGCCCAGGGTGATCAGGAACAGGCAGGCGGCCTGCACCGCGCCCGCGGTCTCCTGGAACTGGGCGCTGATCACGCTGAACATCTGCTTGCCCGCCACACCGCCGATGGCCGCGCCGATGGCCAGCGGGGTACCGATCTTCAGATCCACCCGGCTGTCGCCCGCGCGCATGGCCTTGGTCACAGAATAGCAGCTCATGGCCAGCACCGTACAGCCGGACAGAAAGCTCACGGTGGCCACGCTGTCCAGATGGAACAGGTCCAGGGTGGGCTTGATGATGACTCCGCCGCCGATGCCGCAGATGGCTCCGGCGATGCTGGCCAGCAAACTGATGATAAGATATGCAAAAACCTGCATTGGTTTCCTTCCTCTCTTGAAAGCGCAAGGCCGGACCCCCTTGTTCCGGGGGCCCGGCATCATTCATTCTACTGTGTCTTTTTTCCCGGTTCAGCCGCAGCAGGGATGGTTGCCGTACTCATCCATGCAGTCCTGGCTGGGGTCCTTCATGCACAGGTGCACGGCGGCAACCTTGAAGGTCTGGGGCAGGGCCAGGATGTTGGGGTTCTCGCCCACGAATTTCTTCTTGGCATCGGCCAGCGCCTCCTCAAAGGTGGCGCGGGTCTTCAGGCCCATGCTGCGGGCGATGCCCGGCTCCTCGGCACCCACGATGTAGATGGCGCTGGTGTTCATCTCGGCGATGTGGCCGCAGCTCATCATGGAGAAGCCGTGGAAGGGATGGAAGGCGTTGGTGAAGCGGTACTTGCGGATGTATTCCTCGTTGGTGGCGTAGTACTCGCCCAGACGGTTCATATCCGGCAGAATGTTCATGTGGTCATGCTGGAAGGCCTCCCACTCCTCGCGCAGGTAGGGCCACAGCTCGTCGTGGAAGTAGCCGTTGCAGATGGAGGAGCAGATGATCACACAGTGGTCGCTCATGACGCGCTTGAAGCGCAGCACCTGGGCGCTCAGTGCCTGCATCATCATAATGGGGTTGGTGCCCATGCCGTCGCCGTAGTGGAACTTCTGGGGCATGCCGAAGACCAGCACGTCGTATTTCTTCTCGGCCCAGTGCACGTAAGTACGCTTATCGGCCAGCTTCCAGCTCTCGGGCATCATCTCCTTGGCGTAGCCGGAGTAGATGGCGATCTGGCGGCTCTTAGTGTCCAGCACGGCGTCGCAGCAGAAGAAGGGATGGCCCATCTTCTCCTCCATGTGCATGCCGATCTCGTTGAACTTATGGCGCATCAGGCTGCCGCCGTTCACGGGGGTGAAGTCATCCCGGTGCATAACCTCGGGCACATGGTGGCTGGCGATGCTGCGCCAGTTGGTGATGCCGGTGGCGCAGTGCTTGTAGCCGCCGGAGTAGCCGCCGTAGGGGTTGCCCTGCACGTGGCCGATCAGGATGGGCAGGTCGCACTCGAACACAGTCTTGTTCATGAAGACAGGGTCGCCCCGCTTGGTGGTGCCCAGGTCGACCATGTTGTCCGGGTCCTCGGAGTCGTGGCTGGTCATCTGATGGGTGTACCAGAACTCATTGAACAGCTCCTCGCCGAAGATTGCCTTGTAATCCTCGGGCTTGGCGCGGGGATGCAGGCCGTTGGAGATGATGAACTGGATGTCCTCCTTCTTTACGCCGGCCGCATACAGCTCCTTCAGAATCAGCTTGATGCTGACCTTGCGGTGGCTGGTGGGCTGCTCGCCGCCCTTTACTCGGTCGGGCACGATGAAGACCACCTTTGCGCCGGGGAAGGCCAGCTCGCTCAGAGGCTTCATGCCGATGGGGTTGCGCAGGCTCTCCAGATAGGCGTCCTCCAGCTTATCCTCGGGGATGCAGGCCGGATCGGGCACGGTGGTGCCGGGGATGAACACATCGGTGTTGTCGGGCAGCTCGGCGCTCATCAGGCCGTGGCCATATTCAAAATCCAGTTTCATGGGGTCAGTCCTCCTTTTTATCGTTACTCGCCCAGGTAGGTGCGGATGATCTCGAGATACTCGTCCGGGTAGAAGCCGATCTCACCGGAGAAGCGGGTCAGGGCGATCAGGCCGCCGTCGATCTCCTCGATGCTGGCCAGCATCTCGGCGTTGTCCTTCTTCAGGCCGCCGCCGTATACCACGGGAATGCCGCCGGTGCGCTCCTTCACGAAGCGGGCGATCTTTTCGATGTAGGGCTTGTCCGCCGGGGTCTTGCCGGGGCCGATGGACCAGATGGGCTCGTAGGCGATGACCACCTGGCTCTTGTCCACGCCGTCCAGACCGATGTCCAGCTGCTCGCCCAGAACCTCCTGCCAGGCCTCCTGCTCCTCGCTCTTTTCGCCGATGCAGTACAGCACCTTCATTCCCCGGGCAATGGCTGCCTTGATCTCCTTGTTCAGCAGGCGGTTGGTGGCGGCGGTATCGGTCACGCCGGCCTCGGCCAGAACGCCGTTTTTATCGTTGCGCTCCTCGCAGTGGCCGATGATCACCCCGCCGCAGCCCATAGCCTTGGCAATGGAGGCAGGCCGGTTGGTGGTGAAGGCGCCGAAGTTACCGCCCACGGCGGTGTCGTCCCGGTAGATGCTCTGGCAGCCGATCTTCACCGGGCTGTTCTCACAGCGGGCTGCCACCGCGCCCAGGATGTGGGCCTCGGGGAAGTACTGCACGAACTCCACCTTCTCCGGGTCATACTTTTTCAGCTGCTCCTGGGTGTTCTCCACAATATAGCGGCCCCAGTCCCCCACCGGCGCAATGCGGTTCACACCGCCGAACTCGGTGGGCACGTCGAAGCGTTTCAGATTCAAAAAGATGTATTTCATGGGCACTTCTCCTTTTGGTCCTGGTTTGATAAACCGGCCAGTGCCGGCTGCCCCCAGGGGAGCGGCCGGCGGCCGGGAACGTATTTGATCAGATGCCTTCCTTGCGGTAGCGCTCGGCCATCTCGTCCAGGGTCACCCGCTCCACTGCCGGTGCCTTGCCCACGCTGCCGAACTCCACGATCAGGGTGCCGACCACTTCCTTCACGCCCCGCTCGATGCAGTCCACAATGGCGGCCACATCCTCATCGGGCACGTCGCCGTACATCACGGTGTTCATGATGGGCGGCAGGAAGGCGCGGGGATCGAAGGCGGTCTTCTTCTCCTCCAGCAGGCGGTAGATCTGGCCGATGCTGGCGCTGTTTTGCAGCTCGGGGCGGTAGTGGAACAGCTCCTTCATGTTGCGGGTCACCGCCAGGCGGATATCGGTATCCACATTGATCTTGGCGATGCCGCAGCGGGCTGCTTCCTTCAGCTGGGCCAGCTCGATGCCGTAGGCATTCTGGATGTCGCCGCCCAGCTCATTGATCTCCTTCACGATGTACTGGGGCACGGTGGAGGAGCCGTGGCTCACCAGAGCGCAGAAGATGCCCTCATGCAGCAGGCACTCCTTGGTGGCGATGGCGATCTCCTTGCGCAGCTTCGCGCCCTTGCCCTTGTTGGCGCCGTGCATGGTGCCGTAGCTGATGGCCAGCGCGTCCACCTTGGTCTTCTTGATGAATTCCACCGCGTCCAGAGGGTTGGTATAGGTGGAACCGGCGCTGAACACATGGTCCTCCACACCGGCCAGCACGCCCAGCTCAGCCTCCACGGAAACGCCCCGCTCGTGGGCGTATTTTACCACCTCGCGGGTGAGCTCGATGTTCTCTTCAAAGGGCAGGGACGAGCCGTCGATCATCACGCTGGTGTAGCCGCCGGCAATGGCCGCCTTGCAGGAGTCGAAGTCCCGGCCATGGTCCAGGTGCAGGGCCACGGGAATGGGACTGTCCTCACCGTACTTTTTCACCGCGTTGCCGATGTTCTGCGCGCCCACCTTTTTGTCCTCCAGGGTGGCGTTCATAAAATCGGTGCGCCCGCCCATAAAGCCGTTGGCCAGGTCCGCACCCTGCAGAATGGCGGGGCTGCGGAACATCTCGTGCACCTGGATGGCGGCCTTGGCCTGGGCCACGGCGTTCACGTTGAACGCGCCCTGGGCGTAGTGTTCTTTTTCAGTGGCTTCCAAAATCGCGCGCAGAGGTACTAACATAATGATACTCCTTTTCGTATGGGTCGGCCGCCGGAGGCGGCAATGTTCAACTGCGGCGTTTGCTTTTGCTACAGCTTCATCATAAAACAAAACCGCAGGGGTTACAAGGGGTTTGGGCAAAATATTTACACGTGTGTACATTTTTTGGCAGATGCAGCAGTCCAGGGCTGTTTTTCTGTGAAAAATAGCCCTGACCTTTGTCTGCCTGCCGCAATGGCGCCCGCTCAGTTTTTGGGCTTGCCCAGGGCGCTGAACATGCTGCGCTTGTACTCCTCCACACCGTTCTGGTCAAAGGGGTCCACACCCAGCAGCTTGCCGGAGACGGCGCAGGCCATCATGAAGAAATAATACATCCGGCCGTAGGTCTCCTCGTCCAGCCGGGGCAGCCGCAGCTGAATGCAGGGCACGCCCCCCGCATCGTGAGCCTGGATGGTGGCCTTTTCCGCCGCCCGGTTGATGTTGGCGAAATCCATGCCGTCCAGATAATCGAACCGGTCGCCGAAGGCCTTGTCCGGCTGCACCCGCAGCTCCGCGCCCGGGTCATCCACCATCAGGAAGGTCTCGATCAGGATGCGCCTGCCCTCCTGCATATACTGGCCCATGCTGTGCAGGTCCTCGGAATTGGTCATGGTGGCCGGGAACAGGCCCTTGTGGTCCTTGCCCTCGCTCTCGCCGAACAGCTGCTTCCACCAGCTCTGGGCCCAGAACAGCCGGGGCTCAAAGGCGGCCAGCTCCGCCTCCATGGCCGAACCGCCCGCCGATGCGCTCGGGGAAACTGAGGAACAGGTAGCCGTTCTCTTTGGCAATCTCCTCCAGACGGCTGCCGTAAGTACTGGTAAGCACCACCCGCCGGGCCATCTCCTCGGGGGTATAGCGCTCGCTCATCCAGCGGCGCAGCACCCGGAAGTGGCTGCCCGGCTCCAGGGTCTCGAAGTTTTTGGCGATCACATTGATGTAAACACTCTTTCCCTCCAGCTTCTGCAGGGTGCGGGCCAGCTCCCAGGCTGAGAGGGTGTTGCCCGCGTAGAGGATCTGAGGACCGGTGGTGTCCAGCGCCTCGATCATGGCTCGGGCCGCCTGGTTGGAGCCGCCCACGCCCACCAGCACGAACACGTCGGCGTTTTCCCGGATCTCCTTCGCTTTTTCGGCGATCTGTGCCCGCTGCATGGCTGCTTCTTCGCAGTGCAGCCAGCCGGTCACGCCCCAGTCCGGGCTTGCCTGTCCGGCAGCTGCCAGCTCCCGGTAGATGTCCTTTGCCCGCAGGCGCTCCTGCTCCAGCAGCCCGGCGTCGGCATAGCGCTGGGCAAGGTCGGTGTTCAGATAAAGCTTCATAACCGCTCACTTCTCCTTATATCTCATTATAGGCTGCCGTTTTCCGGCCAGCCAGTATGAAAATCCCTCATACCTTTCGCCGGCTGCTTCATGAAAAATCCCCCGAAGCAACGACTTCGGGGGATTCTCTCGAGCAATACATTCAGGCTTTTTCAAAAACCGTGCGCCCGCCCACCAGGGTGCGGATCACGGTGAGGTCCTCGTCCAGCACCACCAGATCGGCGTCCCAGCCGGGGCGGATTCGGCCCTTCCGGTTGCCCATCTTCAAAAGGTCCGCCGGATTCTCGGTGAGCAGCGGCAGAACCTCTTCCACCGGGCGGCCGGTAAACTTGACCAGGTTTTTCAGTGCCTGGCCGGTGGTCAGGGTGCTGCCCGCGCGGGTGCCGTTGCTGGCCAGCTTGGCGTCGCCGTCCTCCACCACCACGTCGTTCACGCCCAGTTTATAGTTGCCGTCCGGCAGACCGGCAGCCATGATGCTGTCGGTGATGGCCACCACCCGGTCCAGGCCCTTGCACTTGATCAAAAAGCGCACGGTGCCCGGGTGCAGGTGCCGTCCGTCGCAGATGGCCTCACAGTATACGTCGGTTTCCAGCACTGCGCCCATGATGGCAGGGAAATGCTGGTGCAGCAGCTTCATGGCGTTGAAGGTGTGGGTGGCGGATGCCGCGCCCGCATCGATGCAGGCCATGGCAGTGTCGTAGTCCGCACCGGAGTGACCGATGGCCACCACCACCTCACCGGCAATCTGCCGGATCATGTCCGGCACGCCCTCCACCTCAGGGCTTACGGTCATGTATTTGATGCTGCCCTCAGCCGCCTTCGCGTAGCGGCGGAACAGCTCGGCGTTGCCCTTCTGCAAAAGATGCTCGGGCATGGCGCCCTTGTACTCGCTGGCCAGGAAGGGCCCTTCCAGATGCACGCCCAGCAGCTGGGCATGGTCGCCGGTCTGAGCCTTGGCCTGCTTGATCTGTTCAATGCACCACAGCGTCTGCTCCGGTGTATCGGTAAGCACACTGGCCAGCCAGCCGGTGGTGCCCTGGCTGGCAAAGAATTTGCCGATGGTGTTGTTCAGCTGGTCGGCGGTGGCCGCGTTCACGTCCACCCCGGCGCCGCCGTGGGTGTGCACATCGATGAAGCCGGGCACCAGACGCTTGCCGCCCAGATCCAGCACCTGGCAGCCCGCCGGGGCATCCACCCGGGGCGCCACCTGGGCAATGGTTCCGTTCTGGATCAGGACCTCCCGGTCCTCAAAGCGGTGATTGTGGTAGACCCGTGCGTTTTTGATCACAAGTTCCATGACTGGTTTCCTTTCCGTATTCTCAGGTTCAGAAGGGCTGCTGCGCCGCGTTGGCGTTGGTGATGATCATGGCGTCCGGATGGTTCTGGATCAGAGTTGCCGGGAAGTGAGCGCTCACCTGGCCGTAGGCAGCCTGGCGCACCACACTGCGGTGCCAGTCCCGGAATACGCCCAGACGGATCTTGCGGGCGCCCAGGATCTGAGCCATACCGATGGTGATGCACTTCTTGGGCATAGCGTCGATGGCGCCGTTCAGATCGCCGATGGCATTGGTGGTGCGGGTCTCCCGGCTGATGGTCAGCACCCGGGTGTTTAGGGCGGCAAATTCCTCGGCAGTCAGCTCGTCCTGGGGCTCGTTGAAGGCCAGATGGCCATTGATGCCGATGCCGCCGAAGGCAATGTCCACTCCGCCCAGCTGCTCGATGACCCGCTGCACCTTTTCGGTGTCGTGGGGGTCCGGGAAGACCCGCTGCTCCTCGGGCATCAGCAGCTCGGGGTCCACCTTGCTGTAAACGGTGCGCTCCATGAAGCCGCGGAAGCTCAGGGGGCTCTCCTTGTCGATCCATTCACCCTCATCGGTGAGGTATTCGTCCATATTGATGAACCAGCAGTTTGCAAGGCTCACCCGGTCCCGGTTGACCAGCCGCACAAAGATGGGGTACTGCCCCACCGGGCCCACCGGGCAGATGAACACGGTCTTCTCGCCTTTGGCGTTGTGCTCCTTGATGGTATTCACCATCTCCAGTGCCAGCTCATAGAACACCTCGCCGGAATCCCCCAGCTTGAGCACAGGCACCTTGGCATCCTTGCCCAGATCCTGGGCGCTGATCTGATAATATTCGTACATGGCTGTTGACCCCTTTCCGAGAATCACTCATTCAAAAACAGATGCGATATATTCAGCTCCCGGATCATCTGAACGATCTCCTTGGTCCGGGAACATCCGAACTTGTGCAGAAGGCCCTTGATCTGGGTCTTCACGGTCACCACCTCCACACAGCGGATGGCAGCGATCTCCTTGACCTTTTTGTCCTGCAAAAGCAGCTTGACCAGCTCCCGCTCGGCGGCGGTGAGCTGGGATACGTTGTTGATGAAAAAAAGCAGGCTCTTTTCCGAGCGGCGCAGCCGGTTGTATTCCTCCAGCACCACCTCCTGGATGCGGGAATCCATCATGGGGTGCCCCGCATACACGCTGCGGATGTGCTCCAGCAGCTCGGCGTCCGGGCAGCCCTTTACAATGTAATCCGCCGCGCCGGTGGCCATGGCGGTGAGGATGGTCTTTTCGGTCTCGTGGGCGGTCAGGTAGACCACGCGGGTGTCAATGCCCGCATCCCGGATGGCCTCCGCCGCCATAATTCCGGCGGAGAGGCTCTCCATCTCAATGTCCATGAGCACCACATCGCTCTTTACGTTTTTGGCCAGCTCCAGAATTTTCGCTCCGGTGGACGCTGTGCCCACCACCTGCATGTCCGGCTGGGCATTCAGCAGCTCGGCCATATCCTCCCGCAGAAGCTCCAGGTCCTCCGCAATCAAAATCGAGATCATTTCCTCACTCCTTCCCGGTTCAGCACCACTTCCTCATGTTCACCGCTCTCCAGCAGCACGTCCGCGCCGGTGGCGCGGGCGGCATAGCGGGGCAGCAGGATCAGAAAACGTGTTCCCTGCCCCTTTTTGCTCTCCACACGCAAATGGCCCAGATGGCTCTTCACGATCTGGCGCACGTAGTAAAGGCCCATGCCCCAGTTCTGATTGGAATTTTTGCTGGAATAAAAGGGCTCAAAAATGCGTTTCTGCTCCTCCTGTGAGATGCCGGGCCCCTGGTCCGCCACCTCGATCACGGTGTACAGCCGCTCATTGTAGATATTCAGCCGTACCGCCCGGTCCGGCCCGGTACAGCCCGCCATCACCATGGCCTCCCAGCCGTTGGTGAGCAGGTTGTACAGCGCCTCCGCCAGATGCACGGTATCCGCCAGAATCTTCAGCCCCTCCGGCGCCTGCACCTGCACCCGGCCCTCCGGATACTTGTGCCGGAACCGCTCCGTGGCCTTCTGCGCCACCTGGGCGGCGGGCACCACGCTCAGATAAAGGCTCTTGGCCTTTACGCTCTGATACAGCTCCTCCATCCGCTGCAAAAGCGCCTCGTTGGTCTCATCCAGCATGGCGCTGTATTGCCGCAGCTTTTCCAGATCCGGCTGCGGCTCGGCCAGTGCGGCCTTGATGCGCTTGTGCAGCACCCGGTTGGCCAGCAGCTGATTCTTCATGCTGTGCACAAACACGCTCACGCCCATATTGGCCGCATCGAATTTGCGCTGCAGCACCAGCTCCTGCTGATTTTCCGAGATGTAGGTGCGGGTGTTGCGCAGCAGGGTGTAAAAGCACATAACGCCCGCCACGGCGGTGATGGCGATCACCGCGATATAACGGCTGGGCGAGAGGATGGGGTTCAGATACCAGATTCCCAAAAGCCACATGTAGTCGCTGCTGTAGAACAGATAAATCTGCGCCGGGTCCTGGGGGCAATACATGGCAAACAGCAGCCCCATGCTCAGCGGCAGCAGCGCCTTTGCCAGATAACGCTTTTTCAAAAACGAGATGCAGACGCTGAAATACTCGTAGATCAGCAGCGCCGCCGCCAGCAGCAGATAAACCCAGATCCAGGCAAGGCTCGCCTGCACCAGAAACTTCTGCAGCTCCAGCCGGTTGTGGGTCAGCTGCTTGAACACCGGCGGCAGATACACAAGCAGTGTGAGCGCCGGCAGCAAAAAGAACGCCCAGGCCTTTTTGCGCAGCGGCCGAAGCCGGGGGCTCAGGCTGTAATGCAAGGCCAGGGCCACCAGCAGCGGAGGGAATGTATAGCGCCCCACCGCCACAAAAAAGCCCAGCTGGCCCAGCGTCATCACCCGGTACTGAAAGAACCGGCGCACGTCACTGGTCAGATAAAACAGGGTTTCGATCTGGTTGCCGATGCCGCCCTTCTTGGCGATGTAGGTGAGGATTCCCAACAAAAACACATCCAGCGAGAGCACCTGCCCCAGCACCAGCCAGCTTTCCTTGGAGCGGCGCAGTGCCAGCAGCACACCGCTGCCCGCCAAAAGCAAAACCATCAGAATCAGAACCATGCGCCGCTCTCCTCCTTTCCTTTTATCCGAACACGTTTTTAGCAATCACACCAAAAAGCGCCCGGGTCCCGCGGAGGAATCCGGGCGCTTTTCCTATTTCAGTGTAAAGCGCACAGGGCGTTTTGTAAAGGCTTTATTCGGCAGCGGCCAGCATGTTGTCGAACATGACATAGTCGGATACCGGTACCTCCGCCTCAATCTGGCCGTTCTTCAGGAAATCTTCCTGCTGGACCTTGTACATCTGCTCCATGCTGCCGTCGTTGATGGACTCGATCAGCTCGGCGCTGGTCTGCCACTCGGCGTCGCCGCGCTGCTGGTAGCAGGTCTCGTAGTCGGTCTTGGTCTGGTCAGCTACCCACTGGGCGATCTGCTCGTAGTTGGCTTCATCGGCGCGGAAGTCCTTCGCCTTCATCAGAGCCTTGGTGAAGGCCAGAATGGTGTCGGCGTTTTCCTCAGCATACTTGGGGGTCACGATCCAGCTGGAAACCGCGGCGGACTGGTCGGAGAACATCATGTTGTCGGCCAGGACCTTGTAATTGTCACCCAGCTGCTCCTGGATGGTGAAGGTCATGGGGCTCCAGGCGGCGCAGGCATCCAGGCTGCCGCTCAGCATGGCGGTAACCAGAGCGGAGGCGTCCATCTCCTGGGCTTTGATGTCGTCCATGGTCATGCCGTGGGCTTCCAGCGCATACTTCAGAATCTGCTCGCTGGAGGTGCCGGAGGAGTAACCAACGGTCTTGCCCTTCAGGTCTTCGATGGTCTCGATGCCCTTGGAGGCATCGGTGACCACTGCGTCGGCGTTGCCCACATGAGCCATGCAGAAGATCTTAGCCTGACCCTGGATGGCCAGCTTATGTGCGCCGGAGCCAATGTAGCCCACCTGAACGCTGCCGGATTCCATGGCGGCGATGATGGTGGGACCATCGGCGAACTCCATCAGTTCCACTTCCAGGCCCTGCTCCTCAAAGTAGCCGTTGTGCTGGGCGGAAACCACCTCGGCCAGGCTGCCGTAGTTGGGCATGTAGCCCACAACGACCTTGGTCTTCTCGCCGGTGGAGGCCTCGGATGCGGTGGAAGCGGGAGCGCTGCCGGAAGAAGCGCCGCCGGTGCTGGTTGCAGTGGATGCGCCGGAACCGCCGCAGGCGGCCATGCTCAGAGCCATGCAGCCCGCGATGAGCAGGGATAACGCTTTTTTCATGATTGTTTCCTCCTGTTGTGTTTTCGGCGACCCGGAAGGGCTCGCCGGGATATTGGTCCGGACCGGCTGTTTTGTGCCCACGGCCCGGATAAGTACCATGTTGCTGTTACTTGCGCACTGCCAGGTACTCCTGATACACCTGGCTCCAGATGTAGTTCTTCAGCTCCAAAAAGCGGGGGCTCATCTTGGTCTCCTGCGTGCGGGGATACGGAATGTCGATGTCCACGATATCTTTGATGCGGCCGGGGCGTGCGCTCATGATAACCACGCGCTGGCCCAGGATGATGGCCTCTTCCACGTCATGGGTGATGAAGAAGCAGGTCTTCTGCTCCTTTTCCCAGGTGTCCAGCAGCTCGGTCTGCAGCTGGGTACGGGTCTGGGCGTCCAGAGCGCCGAAGGGTTCGTCCATCAGCAGCACCTGGGGGTTGGCGGCGTAGGCACGGGCGATGGCCACGCGCTGCTTCATACCGCCGGACAGCTCCTTCGGGTAGTGGTCCGCAAACTTCTCCAGGTCCACCATCTTCAGATATTTCTGGATCTCGGCTTCCGCCTGCTCACCCTTCACGCCGCGCATATCCAGCGCGAACTTGATGTTCTTTTTTACGGTGAGCCAGGGGAACAAAGCATACTGCTGGAACACCACGCCCCGGTCGGTGCCGGTGCCGTGGACTTCCTTGCCATTGCAGATCACCCGGCCGCTGGTGGGCTCGTGCAGGCCGGCAATAATGTTCAAAAGGGTGGATTTGCCGCAGCCGGAAGGGCCGACGACCGTGATGAATTCGTTTTCATGGATATCCAGGTTCACACCATTGAGGGCGACCATTTCGCCGTTGCGGCCATTGAATTTCTTGACCACATTCTCAATCTTGACCTTTATATCTCTCTCTTTTCCTGCCATCCCGTCAGCTTCCTTTCCAAAGTTTTGATGATTTTCTCGATGGTGATGCCAATGATGCCGATGATGATGATGTACAGCAGCATGGGAGCGGTCTCGAAGCTGTTGTTCAGGGTACGGATTCGCATGCCCAGGCCAGCGGAGGCGCCGGTGGACTCGGCAGCCACCAGGGTGGTCAGCGCAACGCCGGCGCCCAGGCGGACGGCGGTGAGGATGAAGGGCAGGGTGGCCGGGGCAATGACCCGGATGAAGATGTCCTTATCCGATGCGCCCAGAATGCGGGCGGCTTTGATCAGGGTCTCGTTGATGTTGATAACGCCCTGGTAGATGGTCACGCACATGATGAGGAAGGTGGCCAGAGTGATGACGATGATCTGGGGCTTGCGGCCGACGCCCGCGCCGATCACCACCAGCGGAACATAGGCCAGGGGCGGGATATTCCGCACGAACTGAATCCAGGGCTCCAGAATGTTGCGCACCGGCCGGTACCAGGCCATCAGGATGGCCACCGGAAGAGCGATCACAAAGCCCAGTGCGTAACCTGCGAACACCGAGATCAGGCTGCTGGCAATATCGGTGAACAGGCAGCCTCGGTCAATCATGACCTTGATCTGCTGCAGCACAACCACCACGTTGGGGAAGCAGCGGGCGGTGCTGGGCAGAATGGAAAGTATGTACCACAGGACCATTGCCGTTGCGAAGGAGATGAACAGCCACAACCGGTTCATCCACTTCGTATCCGACTGCAATTTGCTTTTCTTCATTGCGGACAAGCTCCTTTTTCTCAAGATTCATTTTCGCTGCCCCGCCCTGTGGCCGTGCACCTCACCGCTGGCATGGGACCGTTTTTTCTGTTTTTATTGTAGGATGGGGCCGGAGTTTCCACAAGTATGAAATTCTTTGATACCTTTTCTTGGTTTTTCCCTCTGTTTTGCCCCCGTTTTTGGGCAAATACAACAAAAAGGCCCACCTTGCTCTGCACAGGTGGGCCAATGGGCTGTGTTATTCTTTTGTAAGCCGGGAAAAGTTTATCAAGCCGTTTCAGAACAAATTCCGGGGCAAACGCACGTCGGTGCGGGGCACCTTGTCCCAGTTGAACACTGCCAGCAGCTCCTCGGGACGGGCGGGTTCGGGCTTGTCCAGCAGCCCGGCCAGAAAGGCCAGCCGGCCGATGATTTCGGGCGCGCTGTAGCGGCTCTGCAGCTGCTCCAGGCTCACGTCCCCGTCCCGTTTCGAGAGCCGCCGACCGTCCTCTGCCAGCAGCAGCGGCAGGTGATAAAACCGGGGCGCGGGCAGGCCCAGCAGCCGGTAGAGGTACAGCTGGCGAGGGGTGCTCTCCAGCAGGTCCGCTCCCCGTACCACCTGGGTTACCCCCATCAGCGCGTCGTCCACCACCACCGCCAGCTGGTAGGCGTACACCCCGTCCGACCGGCGCAGCACAAAATCACCGCAGTCGGTCTTCAGGTTTTCCCGATAGGGGCCCAGGTGGCCGTCGGTGAATTCCACCGTCTCCTCCGGCACGATCAAGCGCATGGCGGGCTTGCGCTGGGCCGCCTTCTCCCGGCGCTGCTCCGCCGTCAGCCGGCGACAGGTGCCCGGGTAAACCGGGGTACCGTCCTCCCGGTGGGGAGCACTGGCCGCGTGCAGCTGGGCACGGCTGCAAAAGCAGGGGTACACAAGCCCCTGCTCCTCCAGCTTTTGATAGTAGGCATGATAAATCTCATCCCGCTGGCTCTGGTAATAGGGGCCATCCGGCCCGCCCTTGGAGCCGCCCTCGTCCCACACAAGGCCCAGCCAGGAAAGATCCGCCTCCAGCTGATCCGCATACATCCGGGGGCATCGGGCCTTGTCCAGATCCTCAATGCGCAGCACCACCCGGCCATCCGCCTGTTTCGCGCTCAGCCAGGCCAGCAGGCTGCACATCAGGTTGCCCAGATGCATCCGCCCGGAGGGGCTGGGGGCAAACCGCCCGGTCTCAATCATGCTGCTTTCTCCCCCTTTGGCCGCGCTTGTGCTGCGCCGCCCAGTTCTTCTGTTCCGGTGTGATCCGATAGCTTTCCCGCATCTTCTGCAGAGCCTTGTTCCACACCGCATCCGGCAGCCCGGCCGCCTCCATGGCGGCGATGGTCTTCTCAAAATCTGTGACCGCGAACACCGAATAGCCCCAGGCCACGCCCATCCAGGCGTAATAGTCCGGCTGGCGGATGCGCCGGTACGCTTCAAAGCACCGGTCCAGCTCCTCGGGCTGGTTGAAGTGGGTCAGCAGCAGTACCGCCGCGAACCGGGCTTCAAACTCCCGGTCCGAACCGGCGTACTGTTGAATCAGAGAGAAATATTCCTCTTTGTATATCCTCGCATCCCGCAGACCGGCGCAGAAGCTGTCGCACACGGCCCAGTTGTGGATGCAGGGCACGAACTGCCGGACCAGCTCCAGCCGCCGGGCCGGGTCTGTTTTCACCTTGCCGATGAGCATGCCCCGCAGCAGAACCTCCTCAAAGGTCTCGTCCGGCGCGGCCAGCTCGGCGGGCCAGTCCTCTTTTGCCAGCTGAGCGGCAGCCTTCCGAAGCAGCGGCAGTCGCACGCCCAGATAGTTTTCCACACCGGGCATCAGCTTGTGTTGAAAGTCCCGGTAGGCCTGGTCCGCCTGGGCAGCGAGCCGGGCCCGGGTTTCGCCGGTCACAGGGCCACCTGATAGCAGCCGTCGCCGTTGCAGCGTACGTCCGCACGGAACCAGGCGGCGCAGGCGTCTGCCAGCCACTGAACATCCTGCGCGCCGGTCATCTCCACGCAGGAGTGCATGGCCAGCTGGGGCAGGCCGATGTCCGCCATGGGCACGCTCACCTGGGCGCCCAGCAGGTTGCCCAGGGTGGAACCGCCGGGCAGGTCGGGACGGTTGTAGTATTCCTGTACCGGCACCTTGGCGGTATCGCACAGGCTGTGGAACAGCGCGCCGGTCACGCCGTTGGTGGTGTATTTCTGGCTGGCGTTGAACTTGAGCACCACGCCGCCGTTCAGCTTCACCGGGCTGGCCGCATCGCTCATCTCGGCAAAGTTCGGGTGGATGGCATGGCCGTTGTCGGCGCTGAGCAGCAGGCTGTTTGCCAGCGCGCGGCGGCGGTCCTGCTCGTTTTCGCCCAGAGCCTGACCGGCCCGGGCCAGCACATCCGGCAAAAAGCTGCCGCAGGCGCCCTGCCGGGTGCCGCTGCCCACCTCCTCATTGTCGAACAGGCACCAGACCCGACCCTGACGGGAGGCCGGAGCCCCCAGGAATCCCCACAGAGTGGCCCAGGCGCAGCCCAGGTCGTCCAGACGGGGGCAGAGCAGGAATTCCGCCTCGCCGCCCACGGTCTGACCCTTGTCCTTGCAGTAGAGCTGCAGGTCGGTGCCCAGAATCTCTGCCGGCGTGCAGCCCGCGGCCCTGGCCAGAAGCTCGGTGTAGCAGGCATTTTTATCCGGCCCGGCGAAGATGGCCTGCATGTCCTTTTTCAGGTCATACTTGTGGCCGTCGTTCACAGTGCGGTCGAAGTGGATGGCCAGGTGCGGAATCACCGCGCTCACGCCCTCCAGGTTCACCAGGCGGCTCTCCACGCCGCGCTCGGTCTTCACCAGCACGCGGCCCGCAATGCCCAGCGGCCGGTCCAGCCAGGCGGAGCGGATCATGCCGCCGTAGCCCTCGGTGTTCAGCATGGTGAAGCCCGCCTGCTGGCTCGCGCCCTTCACCTTGAAGGAGGGGCTGTCGCTGTGAGCGGCGCTCATCCGCCAGCCCTCGCCCGCGGTCTGGGGCATCACAAAGGCGATCAGGCTGGACTGGTTGCGGGTCACGTAATATTTGCCGCCGGGCACAAGGCTCCAGTTCTCGGTCTCATTCAGGGCCGCAAAGCCCGCCTGCTCCAGCCGCCGGGCACTCTCGGCCACCGCGTGGAAGGGAGTGGGGCTCTTTTCGATGTAAGCAAACAGATCCTGATGGATTGCCATAACAATCATTCCTCTCTGAAAAAGCAATTTATCTGCCTTCGATTATACGGCGGCAGCCCGCCGCCCGTCAATGCAGCCTTGCCAAGCATGAGCAAATTGGATACAATCAGGGTAGAAAGACCGCCTTTCCATCCGACCTTTGGGAGGTGCCTTGTATGAAACTGTTCCGCGTTGCCGACGACTACTGCCGTGCTTCCAACTGGAAGATTCTGGCGCTGGTGAAATTCTGCCTGTTCTCCGTGGGAATCATCTGCGGCATCCTGCTGCCCCGCCATCGGCGCAGCCGGGGCGGTGTTCGCTGTCACCTACATTCCTTTGATGACCAGCTTTTTCCGCTTCTGGGCAAAAGACAAAACCTGAGCCGCGCCGGAAAGGACTCCGTTATGCCCAAAAAACTTCTTCTGCTTGTGCTGACCCTCACCCTTGCCGCCGGGCTGTGCGGCTGCGAAAAGGGCCTGGAACCCATGCAGCTGCAGGCCGCTCCGGTAAGCGAGGAGACCCGGCAGGTGCTGGACCTCATTGACGATGAACTCACCCTCTGGGAGTACCGGCTGAACGACGGCGCCTACACCATGGTGGTGGACCTCTGGGTCTGCCAGGACGGCAGCTGGGAAAAGACCAATCTGCTCACCGGCCCAGCCGCCGGGCAGGCAGAGTTTGCAATGCGGCTCACCGCCAGTCAGGCAGAGCTGATCATCCTGGAGGAAACCGGCACAACGCGCTACGCCATCCCCTGCCCGGTGGACGTGACCAGCGCGTCCGGCGTGTGCAGTTATTCCTCGCTGACCTCCGGCTCCACCATCTCCTCCGGGGCGGAGATTCCGCTGCTGGCCCGGCTGGGCTGGGACAATTCCGCCGACCCGGTGCCCACCGACTGGCAGAACTTCCAGGACAGCGGCTGCGACACCGGCGTGGCCGTGACGGTCACCTTCACCGAAGCTGCTGAAAACTGAATACACAACAGAGGAGCCGCCCGGTTGGGCGGCTCCTTTGCTTTTGTTTGTGCAATCAATATGGGATGGCAATCAGCCCGCGGCCTGCTCCAGGCACTGGGCAACCGCCTTCTTGATGCGGTTGGAGGACAGGGTGGCACCGGCAACGCCGTCCACGTCCAGGGAGTTGCTCTCCACAATGGCGGCGGGCACCTTCTCCAGAGCGGGACCGGCAATGGCCTCGGTCTCCTTGTTCTCGGTCACTTCCACGGAGGCGATCTTGCCGTCCGCGATGGTCACAGCCACGGTCATGGGGCCTTCCTGGCCGTCCACGGTGGCGGTGTAATCGCCGTCGGTCAGGGTGGCGCTGCTCATGTCGAACAGGCTGTCACTGGCAGCCTTCTCTTTTACGAACAGCTCCTCATCCAGAATGTTGGAAGCGGCCTTCACGGTGTAGCCGGTGGCCAGCTCGCCCTTCATCACATTCTGGGCAGCGATGCGGCCAAAGGTGATGGGGCCCATCACGCCGGTACCGCCGGACACGAACTTGCCCCAGATGCCGCCCACGACCTCACCGGCGGCGTACAGGCCGGGGATGGCGCTGCCGCTCTCGTCCAGCACCTGCATCTGCTCGTTGGTGGTAATGCCGCCCAGGGTCATGACGCACAGCGCGTGCAGGGGCACGGCGTAGAAGTGGTCGCCCTCGATCTTGTTCACAGCCAGCTTGTAGGTGTCGCGGCTGTCGTCGTAGCTGCGGCCGAACTCGTCGGTGCCGCCCTCTTCCACGCTCTGGTTGTAGGCGTCCACGGTGGCGATCAGGTTCTCAGCAGGCACGCCGATCTTCTCGGCCAGCTCTTCCAGGCTGGAGGCCTCCTGCAGCACATGGTGGCCCATGGAATCCTCGCTGCCGAACATCAGGTCGTACATACCGGCGCCCTTGTTGGCCCGCAGATCCTCCAGGATCTTGTCGGTGTAGATGTCGTACTGCACTGCGCCGGGCTGCTCCTCCAGAGCAACCTCACGCACAGAGGGGTTGGACTCGCACTCGTTCACGAAGCGCTCGCCGTTCTGGTTCACCACGATGCCGCCGGCCTTCCAGGTGTAGGTGGAGGCGATGGTACCGGTGGTGGGGTTGTCGGCGCTTTCCAGGCCCATGGGGAAGGTGGGGATGTAGCTCATGCTCTCCTCATTCAGAGCAGCGCCCACCTTCTGCATCAGCAGCAGGCCGTTGCCGTCCGCGGTGGCGGGACCGCCGATCAGGTAGTCGGCGCCGTTCTCGGCGTACTTGCCCATCAGCTTGGAGTTGGCGGAGTAGCCGCCGGTGGCCACGATGATGCCCTTGGAGGCATCGAAGCGGGTCAGATCGCCGGTGTTCTGGTCCTCGCCCACCACGCTGAGCACCTGGCCCTGGTCGTTGGCCAGCAGCTCGATGGCCTTGGTGTTGTAAACGATCTCGATCTTGTCGTTGGCCTTCACCACCTTGTCCATCACCTCGTGGGCGGCGGACTTGTAGTTGGCGGTATCCTTGGCCTTGGTCTTATAGGTGCGGGGGATGGAGTACAGGGCATGCTCGGGGGCGAACACAGCGCGCTTGCCCTCGGCATCGGTGTTGAAGGTGTACTCGCTCAGGCCGTTGTCCCACAGCCACTGGAAGGCGTTGATGTCCTCGGCCACGAACTCGCGCACCATGGCCTCGTTGGGCTTGCCGCCGAAATCGCTGCCGTTCTTCAGGATGTCCTGCACAAAGCTCTCCTGGCTGTCCTCCACGCCGTCCTCCTTCTGGATGACGCTCTCAGCGCAGGCCATGCTGCCGTTGGTGTAGTTCAGGGAGCCGCCGGTCTTGCCGGTGACCTCCAGGATGATGACCTTCTCGGCGCCGTTGGCGGTGGCTTCGCTGGCGGCGGACAGGCCCGCGCCGCCTGCACCGATGATCACCACATCGGCGGTCTCGGTGGCGTCGTACTCGGTGCCGGTCTCGCTGGCAGCCTGGCTGGCGGCCTGGCTGGAAGCCGGGGCGGACGAAGCGGTCTGGGTGCTGCCGCAGCCGGCCAGGCTGGCCGCCATGCAGAGCGCCATGAGCATTGCGATCACGCGTTTCATTTGGTTTCCTCCGTTATTCCTTCTGTTTGTGGGCGGGGCGGCTGTTGGGGCCCCGCGTTTCGCTGGTCTTTTGGCGGGCGCTGTTCTTCCCACCGTCAGACTGTGCTTTGATTATATCAGTTGTTAAATTTTGAACACAATCCGATTTTCAGCCCAAAACTGAATAAAATCATTCCCAACTGCGGCAATATCCTGTTATCATAAAGAAAAAGGAGGTGATGGCCCATGCAGGCCTTCCGGCCGAACCCCATCGTGCGGGACGCACTGAGCGACACACTGGAAAGCTTCCGGTACGACATCCGCCATCTGGGGCTGTTTCGCAGCACGCCGCCTCACCCGGCCAAGACCACCGTGGGCGTAAGCTACAAGCTGGTATTTTTATTCCGTGGTCAGGTGCGGTTTGAATCCGGTGCGCTGCAGTTTTCCCTCACCCCGGGCGACGTGCTGATCGTTCCCCCCTTCGTGCGCTACACCGCGTCGGGTACAGGCGAGGAGCCCATGGAATACGGCTATGCCTATTTCGATTTTGCCGACCCGGCAATGGAGACCGACTTTGCCACCCTGTTCGCCTGCTCCTCCCCGGTCTGCCTGCACGGGGTGCTGGATGAATTCCACAGCCAGGCAGCCCATCACCTGATCGACCATTTGGACCCTCAGGCTCCCGGCGCCCACCTCACCGCCCATCTGATTCTGGAGCATCTGATGCTGGGCATGCTGCGCAGCCAGCTGAACGCCGCCCCGGAGCTGGAACGTGTCCTGGCCGACCCCAGTGCCCAGCTGGTACACCGGTGCATCGACGCGCTGCGCCGGATGGAGCCGTCCGAGTTCACCGTGAATCGGCTCTGCGAGGAGGTACATGTTTCCCAGAGTTACCTGTACAAGTGCTTTCAGAAGGCCATGAACTGCTCGCCCAACCGGTTCCTCACTCTCTACCGGCTCAAGCTGGCTGAGCGGGAGCTCTGCCGCTCCAGCGCCACCATTCAGCAGCTGGCGGAGCAGTACGGCTACACCAGTGCCGCTGCTTTCAGCCACGTGTTCCGGCAGTACTTCGCCGTCTCCCCCGCCGCCTGGCGAAGGGGCAGGCGCAGCGCCATTGAGAAAAAGCCCTGACCAAGCTTTTCCCGGCCCGAAAATCCGCCCAGGTTTCCCTGCCTCATCGCACCCGTTCTCCCGCAAGCAAAAATGCTCCCCCGCCGGGCTTATCCGGCGAGGGAGCATTTTCTTTTCGTAATACTATCTCAAAAAATACAGATTGTATTTTTACTTCACAACCACCAGTTCATACTCCCGGGTACCCACGCCGATCTTTTCGGCATGCTCGGTGCAGACCCGCCAGTCGGTGATGGGGGCGGAGTCGATGAAATGGTCGCCGCAGCTGCAGAAGCCGGGAGCCTTCAGGTTGTCGTCCAGCTGGCTGCCGGGGATGGGGGGCATGTTGTTGCAGGCGTCGGCGCAGGCCTGGTCCAGGGCCACCGGATCGAAGGAAGCGAACATGCCCACATCCGGGATGATGGGCAGATCGTTCTCACCGTGGCAGTCGCAGTTGGGAGAAACGTCAATCACCAGATTGATGTGGAAGTTGGGCCGGTTCTGCACCACAGCCTTGGCGTACTCGGCAATGCGGCAGTTCAGCTCGTCCACCGCTGCGTCGTAGTCGCCGCCAATGGCGTCGAAGTTGCAGTGAGCCAGGCAGCGGCCGCAGCCCGCGCATTTGTTGTGGTCGATATAAGCGGTGCCGCCCTCGCCGGTGAAGGAGATGGCATCCTGGGCGCAGATCTTGGCGCAGGCATGGCACTTGCGGCAGAGGGACTGATCCACATTGGGCTTGCCTGCGGCGTGCTGCTCCAGCTTGCCGGCCCGGCTGCCGCTGCCCATGCCCAGGTTCTTCAGCGCACCGCCGAAGCCGGTGTTCTCGTGGCCCTTGAAGTGGTTCAGGCTGATGATCACGTCCGCATCCATGATGGCCCGGCCGATCTTTGCCACCTTCACGTGCTCGCCGCCTTCCACAGGCACCTCTGCCTCATCGGTGCCCTTCAGACCGTCGGCAATGATGATCTGGCAGCCGGTGGAATAGGGGGTGAAGCCGTTTTCCATGGCGGCGTCCATGTGCTCCAGCGCATGCTTGCGGCGGCCCACATACAGGGTGTTGCAGTCGGTCAGGAAGGGGCGGCCGCCCAGCTCCTTGACCACGTCGGCCACCGCCTTGGCGTAGTTGGGGCGCAGGTAGGCCAGGTTGCCCGGCTCGCCGAAGTGAATCTTGATGGCAACAAACTTGCCCTCCATATTGATCTGACCGATGCCCGCAGTGCGGATCAGCTTCTGCAGCTTATCCAGCAGGTTCATACCGGGCTTTGCCCGCAGGTCGGTAAAATAAACCTTTGCCTTTTCCATGCAAATCTCCTCCGTTCAAACATCCTTTTCAAACTCTTATTGCAAAGAGAACACCCGGCCCCGGCCGGATGTTCTCTTTCCTTGTTTTGATTCAGCCACCGCGGCTTACAGGCCCAGCAGGGCGGCCGCCAGCACCACGATGCCCAGAGCGATGCGGTACCAGCCGAACACCTTGAAGTCGTGCTTCTTCACGAAGTTCATCAAAAAGCCGATGGACAGCACGCTCACCACAAAGGCCACTGCGCAGCCCAGGCCCAGCACGGCCAGCTGCTCGCCGGTGAACGCCATGCCCTCCATCAGGTACTTGACCACCTTCAGGGCACTGGCACCGAACATGACCGGGATGGCCAGAAAGAAGGTGAACTCTGCCGCCACCGGACGGCTGGCCCCCAGCAGCAGGCCGCCCACGATGGTGGCGCCGCTGCGGGAGGTGCCGGGAATCATGGCCAGCACCTGCCAGAAGCCGATGATCAGCGCATCTTTATAAGTAAGCTGGTCAATGCTGCGGATGCGGGGCTTTTTGTGCCGGTTCTCGATGAGGATGAAGAACACACCATACAGAATCAGCATGGCCGCAACCACAATGTAGTTGTACAGATGCTCCTCCAGCCAGTCGTCCAGCAAAAGGCCCAGCACCATGGCGGGCAGGGTGGCCACCACAATCTTGAACCACATCACCCAGGTATTTTTCTTGATATATCCCTTCGACTTATCCGCGCAGAAGGGCCAGAGCTTGGGGAAGAAGAGCACCACCACTGCCAGGATCGCGCCCAGCTGAATCACCACCCGGAACAATTCCAGGAAGGACTCATCGAATCCCATGTTCAGATACTTTTCCGCCAGGATCAGATGCCCGGTGCTGCTCACCGGCAGCCATTCGGTGATCCCTTCAATGATCCCGTACAGGATCGTTTTAATCCATTCCATTGTTTCGCCTCGCTTGTTTTCTGGCATTTGTCACCTGCCGGGGGTCCGGCAGGTACCATAACAGTATACCACAGGAAAGTGCAAAACAGAACGCCCTTTTTCTGCTGGGCTCTTCCTTTTCCGGATAAAATACAGTATAATCGGAGTAATCGAAGGATGTGGGCCGCCCGTGGGGCTTCGGGCCCATATCTCGCTGTTTTTTTCAATTTTTTTATGCTATAAAAGAGGTGTTTTCTTGAATATCCTTGTTGTAGGCTGCGGCCGTGCCGGCGCCAATATCGTGCGTATCCTGGAACAGATGGGCCACGAGGTCTCGGTCATGGATTCCAGCCCGGATGAGCTTCAACGGCTGGAGGGCGTGGACGGCTACCATTTTTCCGGCGTAGCCGCGGTGGGCATTCCCATCGATATCGACGACCTTCGTCAGGCCGGCATCGAAACCTGTGACGCGGTGGCCATCGCCACCCCGGACGACAGTGTGAACATCATGGTGGCCCAGATTGCCAAAAACATCTTTCATGTGCCCCGGGTCATCACCCGTGTGACCGACCCCGCCCTGAAGAACTTCTTCACCAAGGAGTTCGGGCTGCGCACCGTGTGCACCACCAACCTGACGGTGGAAAGCATGCTGCTGGGCCTGTTGGACGATCAGGAATCCCGCAGTGTGACCATCGGCGCAACCACCACCGCATTTGTCACCGTTCCGGTGAGCCTGCGGGACGTGGGCTACAGCCTGAACCGCATCCGCCCGCCGGAGGGCGACCTGCTCTACGGCGTATTGCGGGCCGACACCACCGTGGAACTGGCGGTGGAGCCCATGCCGGTGCTGGAAGAGGGCGACCAGATCATCTTCGCCCGCATCGCAGACTGAGGCACAAAGCAGCAAGGAAGAGGAATCAATTATGAGAGTAATGATCGTCGGCGGCGGCAAGGTGGGCTACTACATGGCAAAGACCCTGCTTGACCACGGCCACCAGCCCATCGTGATCGAAAAGGACCGCAAGCTGTGCAACCAGGTGGCCAACGACCTGGACATCCCTGTGACCCAGGGCGACGGCTCCACCGTGGAATATCTGGAGGCCGCGGGCTGCGGCCGCTGCCAGGCTCTGGTGGCAGTAACCGGCCGGGACGAGGTGAATCTGATCACCTGCCAGATTGCAAAGCGGGTCTTCCATGTGGAAAAGACCGTGGCCCGTGTCAACAACCCCAAAAACACCGAGGTGCTGCGCCGCCTGGGCGTGGACATTGCTGTGTCCAGCACCGATAACCTGGCCCGTATTCTGGAGCGCGAGGTGGAAACCGCCGCCATCCAGCAGGTGCTGAACCTGGCGGGCGGCACCGCCACCGTGTTCGAGATCCAGATTCCGGACCGGTTCAAGTACAACGGCAAAAGCCTGGCGCAGATTCCCATTTCGGAATCCGCCGTTATCATCGCCATCACCCGCGCGGGCGAACTGCTGATTCCCCGTGGTAACACCCAGATCCTGAATGGCGACAAGGTGCTCTGCGTCGCGCGGGACACCGCGATCCATGAATTGATGCAGGACTGGGGCCTGGCCAACGGCTGACGCCCTTTCCCGCCTGTTTACAAAGGAGGTCCGTACCCGTGCTGCGTTTTACCGCGAGTGCCGGCGGCGCTCGGGTGGTGGCCCTTTGGCTGCTGCTTCCCGGCGCGGTGCTGGCCCCCTTTGTTTTCTGGCAGACCTTCTGGGGCGGCGTGCTGTTTTGTGCCGTCTGGCTGTTTTTCTGTGCGGTGTGTGTGCCGCTGCACCTGTCCACCGTGCGGGGAAGCGTCACACTGGGTGAGGTGCGCATCAGCCGGGGCATTCTGTTCAAATCCAGCCGCCGGGTTCCCACCCGGTTTGTGACGGGCGTCTGCCGCATCCGCACCCCGCTGCTGGCACTCACCCACAGCAGCCTTCTGGTGGTGTACACCAGTGGCTGTGTGCTGTTCCTGCCCCCGGTCTCGGACGAGGATGCCGGCCCGCTGATTCATGCACTGGGAGGAGGCAGTCTATGAGCACTGTACGCGCCCAGGGGCGCTTCCACATCGTTTTTATCGTCAAATACATTCGCTATGGCCTGATCCTCTGCCTGGTGCCCATGCTCCAGGCGCTGATTGCCTTCGACCTGCCCAGCCTGACCAAGGCTCTGCGGCAGGATGCCGCCATCCTGGTGGGGATGGCGCTTTTTTCGTTTGTCATCTGGCGGCGGTGCGGCTTCTTGCTCACCGACCGTCAGCTCACCCTGCGCCGGGGTATCCTCTGGCACCGCCAGCAGGTGATCCGCCCGTCGCAGCTGGCCGTCATCCAGCTGGACCGGCCCATCTATCTGCGGCTGGTGGGCTGCACCCGGGTGCGGCTGTTTGCCGCCTCCAGCGCCGCCTTCGGCCAGGTACAGTTCTTCCTGCCACGCCGCCAGGCCGCAGTGCTGGCGGAATGCCTGATGCCGGTGCAGTCGGCCTCCTCCTTTTTCGCTCCCACCGGAGCGGAGCGGCTGCGCTTCACCATGCTCAGCGCCAACCTGGTCACCACCTCGCTTCTGGTGGTCTTCAGCGCCCGGCAGACCCAGGATCTGATCGGCAACAACCTGGGCGTGGACCTGGGCTCGCTGGCCATGGCCAACCTGGGCCGTCTGGAACGGTTGGCCGAGCTGTTTCTGCCCGCCGGTGTGGCCTGGCTGTTCACCCTGATCTTCACCCTGTGGGGCATCGCCCTGTTCTTTACCCTGCTGGCCACCGCCAACTTTCGGGTAAGCCGCAGCGGCGGTGTAATCCTCGCCAAGGGCGGACGCATCAATCTGACCGAACGGCGCATTCTGGCCTCTGCGGTGAGCTATTGCGACATCCGCGTCACCCCCATCTCCCGGCTGCTGCGCCGGTACCCGGTGTTTCTGTGCGCCGGAAGCTACACCGGCGCAGACCTGCCCATTCTGGTCTACGGCAAGGGACGGGATGCTCTTTTGCAGGCGCTGATGCCTCAGTTTATCCCCCCGAGACCGGTGGCGGGTATCACCGCCAACCGCAGCTGGCCCCAGTTTCTGTGGAAGAGCGGCGCAATGCTTGCCTTCTGCGGCATGCTGTGTGTGGTATCGGTGTGGAAGATGCCTCAGCTCACCCCGCTGCTGCTGGTCCCGCTGGCCGTCTGCGCCGGTCTGACGGCCGCATCGGTGGAGGGCTGGTTCACCGAGGGCGTGGCCCGCAACTCCAACGGCACCATGGCGGTGTGCTACACCCGTCTGTTCAGCCGCCATCAGCTGTGCGTCTTCACACCAAACCTCTCGCTGGCCTGGATGCAGACCCCCTTCTCGGAGGCGGTGGGCCGCTGCACCCTGACCATTCACCTGCCCTGCCGCCGCCGCATCCGGGTGCGCAGCATCAAAAAGCTGGCGGCAGACCACCTGCGGCTGGTGGCCTGAGGGTGTTATCACTGTTCTCATCGCCAAGGAGGCGGAATTTGCTTTGTATCGCTATGTGATTTTTGATCTGGACGGAACCCTTTTGAATACGCTGGAGGACCTAGCTGCCGCAGGCGAATACGTCTGTGCCCAAAACGGCTGGCCCGCCCACACGCTGGACGAATACCGCTATTTCGTGGGCAACGGCATCCCCAAACTCTGCGAGCGGTTCTCCCCTGCGGGTCAGCGCAGCCCCGAGCGGCTGGCCCGGACGCTGGAACAGTTCACCCGCTACTACGATGCCCACAAGGAGGACGCCACCGCGCCCTATCCTGGTATTGATGCCCTGCTGGATGCCCTGCAGGCCGCTGGCGTGGTCTTCGGCGTACTCACCAACAAGGCCCATCCCCTGGCCAAGGGCGTGCTGGAGCACTATTTCCCCGGCCGTTTCACCTTTGTGCAGGGGGCTCTGCCCGGCGTTCCGGTGAAGCCGGACCCCACCGGTCTTCACCAGCTGATGGCTGCCATGGGCGCGGATGCTGCCTCCACCCTCTTTGTGGGCGACAGCAACGTGGACATCCGCACCGCCAAAAACGGCGGTCTCGCGGGCTGCGGCGTGCTCTGGGGCTTCCGCACCGAGGAGGAGCTGCGCGGCGAAGGCGCGGACCACATTGCCGCCGACCCCGCCGCTTTGGCGCGGATCATTCTGGAATAACCGGCTTTTCAACATCGCTGTTTTTTACATAGGCGGCATCCTGCCGCAAATCCGGCTTCTAAACAAACAAAAATCCCGCTGCTCGCATTTGAGCAGCGGGATTTTTTACATGCTTACGGGTCGGCTTACGCCTTCACGATTACGTGCTTGGGGCAGACCTCCACGCAGGCACCGCAGCCGGTGCACTTGTCGTAGTCGATGTGCGCCAGGTTGTTGGTGACCTTGATCGCCTCACTGGGGCATGTCTTCTGGCACTTCATGCAGCCGATGCAGCCGGTCTGGCACTCCTTCATCACCAGAGCACCCTTTTCGGTGTTGTTGCACAGCACCTTGGGCTTGTTCTCGGTGTTGGCGCAGATCTCGATCACGCCGTGGGGGCAGACCGCAGCGCAGGCGCCGCAGCCGGTGCACTTGGCCACGTTCACGCAGGCCACACCGTCCACAATGTGCATGGCGTCAAAGGGGCAGGCCTTCACGCAGTCGCCCAGACCCAGGCAGCCGTGTACACAGGCCTTGCCGCCACCGAACAGAGAGGCAGCAGCCGCACAGCTGGACACACCCTTGTAATCGAACTTCTGGGTGCAAACACCGGGGCGGCCCTGGCAGCCCACGATGGCCTTGACCACCGCGGTGGCGCCAGCCTCCACACCCATTACAGCGGCCACGTCTTCCGCGGCCTTGGCGCCGCCGGGAACGCACTTGTTCACCGGGGCGCCGGACTCAACGATAGCCTTGGCATAGTCGGCGCAGCCGGCATAGCCGCAGGCGCCGCAGTTGGCGCCGGGCAGGCAGCCGTTCACCTGACCGATGCGGGGGTCTTCCTCCACATGCATGAACTTGGCGGCCAGCACCAGAATGATAGCGCCCAGCAGGCCGACAACAGTAACGATGGCAATCGCCATTGCAATAGACATATTCCCGGCCTCCTTTTAAATTGCACCAAAGATGTTTTCGATCAGACCGCCGAAGCCGCCGAAGCTCAGGGCAGTGGCGGAAGCCGCCACCAGAGTGATGGGCAGGCCTTCAAAGCACTTGGGAGGCTGAGCCTCCTCCAGGCGCTTGCGCACGCCGGAGAAGATGACCATGGCCAGCATGAAGCCGAAGCCCGCGCCCAGGGCGCAGAAGATGGACTCCACGAAGTTGTAGCCGTTGTCGATGTTCAGCACGGTCACGCCCAGAACGGCGCAGTTGGTAGTGATCAGAGGCAGGTACACGCCCAGAGCCTTGTGCAGGGGAGGCATGTACTTCTTCATGATAATCTCAACCAGCTGAACCAGCACGGCGATAACCAGAATGAACACGATGGTCTGCAGGTAGCCCAGGTCCCACTTCAGGTTGCCTTCCGCGTCCACAGGGGTGAGCAGGAAGTTCTGAATGGGCCAGGTCACCGCGGTGGCCAGGGTCATAACGAAGATAACAGCGCAGCTCATGCCGAAGGCGGAGTTGAGCTTTTTGGATACGCCCAGGAACGGACAGATGCCCAGGAACTTAACCAGGACGTAGTTGTCCACCAGGATCATGGTGAAGAAGATAGCAGCTAAACGAGCAGCCATTATTCACAGCCCCCTTTCGCGCCGCAGACGCTCTTGGAGGGGCAGCCCTCACAGCCGATGCTGCGCTCTTTTTTGTTGCCGGTCTTGTTTTCGATGAAGATCACCAGGGCCATCAGGCAGCCGAAGGTGAAGAAGCCGCCAGCGGGCGTGGTCATGAAGGTGAACCGGTCGATGGAAGCGGGGATCACGGTCATGCCGAACCAGGTGCCGGAGCCCAGGATCTCACGGATGGAGCCCATGAGCACCAGGGTCAGGGTGAAGCCCAGGCCCATGCCCAGACCGTCCAGAGCGGAGTCCAGAGGCTTGTTCTTGGAGGCGAACATCTCAGCACGGCCCAGGATGATGCAGTTTACAACGATCAGGGGCAGGAACACGCCCAGGGACTTATCCAGAGCGGGAACGTAAGCCTTGACCAGCATCTGCACGATGGAAACGAAGGTGGCGATGACGGTGATGTAAGCCGGCAGGCGCACCTTGTCGGGGATCACGTTGCGCAGCAGCGAGATCGCAATGTTGGAGCAGAACAGCACGAAGGTAGCTGCAATGCCCATGCCCAGGCCGTTGAAGGCCATGGTGGTAACAGCCAGCGTGGGGCAGGTGCCCAGAACCAGGCGCAGAACCGGGTTCTCCTTCACGAGGCCGTTGGTAAAGATCTGAACTTTATTCATGAATTCACAGCCTCCCTATCAAGACGCAAGGCCCGCAGCATATGCCTGGATGCACTTGCGCACTGCCTTCTTCACGCCGCGGGTGGACTCGGTGGCACCGGCGATGGTATCCACGCCGTCCAGACCGGCTTCATCGGTGATGCCGGTGTACTGGCCCAGGTAATCCGCGCCGGCAGCCTGATCGCCGATACCGGCGGTCTGGCCGGACACATCCACCCACACGCCGGTGATGGCGCCGTTGGCGTCAAAGCCAACGGCCACGTTCAGAGGCTTGGTGGAGTACTCGTAGCCCTTGTCCTCGGCGTACAGCACGTAGCTGCCGTCGTCGCCCTGCCAGGCGTCGGTCAGGCCTTCGGGAGCAGTGATCTGGGTCAGAGTCGCCCCGGGAGCCAGCGCAGCGCGGGCTTCCTCGGCGCTCATGGAGCTCAGGTCGGTGCCCTCGCTGCCCTCATCGGCAGCGGGAGCCTGGCCCAGAGCCACCTCGTTGTAGCAGCTCAGAGCAGTGTTCACGGCCTCTACGACCGCCTTGGAGGAGATGGTGGCGCCGGAGATGGCATCCACATCGCCGATGGCAACCTCACCGCTCTTGCCCACCAGGCTGGCGGCCAGAGCAGCAGCGGATTCATTGCCCTCTTCGTACAGCTGGGCGCCGTAACCGGCAGTCTCGCTGTTCTCGGGGAAGCTTACGCCCACGATAGCGCCGTCAGCGTCCAGACCCACGATCACGGGCACCTGGCCGCCGAAGCCCTTGGCACTGGCCTGGATGACCCAGCCGGTGTCGGCCTTCACAGCAGCCTGTACGCCGCTGGTGGCGGATTCCACCGCCTCAAAGGTGGTGGCGTCGGGCAGAACAGCCTTGCAGGCCTCGTCGCTCAGGGTAACGGTCTCCACAGCAGCCTCACTGGAAGCGGCCTCGCTCTCAGCATCGCCGCCCTCGGGAGCAACCGCGGTGGCGGCAGCGCAGTCAGGGTACATGGCAACAAAGGCCTGGATGCACTTGCGCACACCCTTCTTCACGCCACGGGTGGACTGGGTCGCGCCGGAAATGGTATCCACACCATCCAGGCCAGCCTCGCCCAGCACGCCCTTGTACTGGTTCAGGTACTCAGCGCCGCCCGCCTGATCGCCGATACCGGCGGTCTGGCCATCGGTGCCAACCCAAACGTTCAGGATGTTGCCGTCAGCGTCCAGCTCCACCAGAACGTCCAGAGGAGCGGTCTCGTATTCATAGCCATTGGCCTCGGTGCGCAGCACGGTGGTGCCGTTGGCAGTCTCCCAGGCGCCGGTCAGGCCCTCGGGAATCTCGATCTCGGTCAGCTCCATGCTCTCCAGAGCCTGGTCGGGAGTCAGCTGCTCTTCTTCCACAACCGCAGCCTGGCCCAGAGCGACCTCATTGAAGCAGTTCACAGCGGAGTTCACAGCGGACAGCGCAGCCTTGGAGGAAACGGTAACGCCGCTGATCATATCCACGTCGCCCGCTTCCAGGGTACCGCTCTTGCCCACAAAGCTCTCGGCCAGCTTCTGGCCGTCAGCATCGGCAGGATCAGCCAGCTTCTGGCCGAAACCGGCGGTCTCGCTGTTCTCCATGAATTTCACCTTCAGGATGGTGCCCTCGCTGTCGAAGGCAACAACCACAGGCACGTCGCCGCCGAAGCCCTTGCCGTAGGCCTGGATGACCCAGCCTGCGCCGTTGGTGGCCTTCAGGGCCTTGGTCACGTTGCTGGACTGGAAGTCGGTGACCTCCTCAAAGCCGTCGGCCTCGGGCAGAACCTCCAGATAAGCGGCATTGGCAGCAGCTTCCTCCTGCGCCTTGATGATGGGAGCGGTCAGCTGGTTGGTGCCGGCCAGCGCGGCGCTGGCCACGATGCAGATCACAACCAGAACCACAACGGGTTTCAGGAAGTTTTCCCAGGTACTATTGTTTTTCATGCCTTTTTCGCCCCTTTCTTCTTCGCGCCCAGGGGTTTCTGGCGGGCCAGATCATTGATGTAGGGAACCATCAGGTTCATGAACAGGATGGCATAGGAAACACCCTCGGCCATGTTCGCCCAGTAGCGGATGCCGCAGGTGATGATGCCCAGGCCCAGACCGAACACGATCTTGCCCTTCAGGGTGAAGGGGCTGGTCACGTAATCGGTAGCCATGAACACAGCGCCGAACAGCAGGCCGCCGGCCAGCAGCTCAGCCAGAACAGGCTTGCCCGCCAGAGCGCTGATCACCGCCACGGTGGCCACGTAGGTCACGGGGATGGCAGGGCTGATGGTGCGGGTGGCAACCAGCCACACGAAGCCGATCAGGATGGCCAGAGCGCAGGTCTCGCCCAGCACACCGCCGTGCTGGCCCAGGAACAGATCCATGATGGGGTACTGGCCCAGCAGGGAGTTACCGGCAGCATCCACCACCTGCAGGGGGGTGGCGCTGGCAGCGGCGTCAATGCCGCTCAGGGTCTGCTCCATGCGGGGAGTGAAGGTCCAGGTGGTCATGCGGGAAGCAAAGCCGGTGAACAGCACGATGCGGCCCACCAGAGCAGGGTTTGCAAAGTTGAAGCCCAGGCCGCCGAACAGCTGCTTGGTCACAACAATCGCGATGAACGCACCCACAATGGCAATCCACAGGGGCATGCTCACAGGCATATTCAGGGCCAGGATGATACCGGTGACCACAGCGGACAGATCGCCCACAGGGTTCGGCTTCTTCATCAGCAGGCAGTACAGGTACTCAAAGCCCACGCAGGCGGCGGTGGTAACGCCGATCACCAGCAGAGCGCGCAGGCCGAAGATCCACGCACTGGCAACCACGCAGGGCAGCAAAGCGATAATCACGTTGCCCATCAGCCCACGAGTGGAGGAACGATCCACAATGTGGGGGGAGGCAGTGACCATATAACGGTTTTCCATTTATTTCTTTGCCTCCTTCTTGGCGAAATCTTTGGCCAGGCCCACGGTCTGAGTGACCGGGCGCTTGGCGGGGCAGACATAGCTGCAGGTACCGCACAGCATGCACAGGTCCACGCACAGCTTGTTCAGCTCCGCGGCATCCTTCTTGTTGAAAGCACCGGCGATCTGCACAGGAGCCAGACCCATGGGGCAGGCCTCGATGCAGCGGCCGCAGCGGATGCAGGGACCGGCAGCAGGCAGGGTGGCCATCTTCTCGCTGAAGGCCAGGATGCCGTTGTTCTGCTTCAGAATAGGCTCGTCAGCGCTAGGCAGAGCAAGACCCATCATGGGACCGCCGCTGATCAGCTTGGCAACGGTCACGCCTTCCTTGATGCCGCAAAAATCCAGCACCTCACGCACAGGGGTACCGATGATAGCTTCCACGTTCTTGGGCTCCTTGATGGCGTCGCCGTCCACGGTCAGGCGCTTGGTCACCAGAGGCATACCGGTGGCCAGGTACTTGCCGATGGTGGACACGGTGGTCACGTTCATCACGATAACGCCCGCGTCGCTGGGCAGACCACCCTGGGGCACTTCACGGCCGGTGGTGTTCTCGATGAGCACCTTCTCGGCGCCCTGCGGGTAACGGCTGGGCAGCACCTTCACGCTCACGCCGGCCACGCCGCTGAACAGCTGGTTCATGGCGCTCACGCACTCGGGCTTGTTGCGCTCGATGCCGATGATGCAGTTCTTGATCTCCAGGTATTTCATCACAGCCTTGACGCCGGAGGCGATGGTCTCGCCGTTCTCCAGCATCTCGCGGGTGTCGGCAGTCAGGTAGGGCTCGCACTCGGCAGCATTGATCACCAGGGTATCCACAGGAGTCTTGGGGCTCAGCTTCACCGCAGTGGGGAAGCCGGCGCCGCCCAGGCCCACCAGGCCGCAAGCCTGAACCGCCGCAATGAAGCTGGCCTTATCGGTCACGACCGGGGCCTTCACCGCGGGATCGACGGTCTGCTGGCCGTCGGGAGTGATCACAACGGCAGCCACGCTGGCGCCATTGGAAATGTGCACGGTATCCACAGAGGCTACCGTTCCGGACACGCCGGAATAAATGTTGGCACTCACAAAGCCTTCCGCTTTGCCGACCAGGGTACCCACCATTACAGTGTCACCCTTCTTGACCACCGGCGTGCAAGGTGCGCCGATGTGCTGCTGCATGGGCAGAACAACCTTGCTGGGCACGGGCATCTTCACCGTGGCCAGGGCGGCAGTTCCCTTCTCATGCGGCACGCCGGCGCCGAGCGCCGCACGTTTCAGCTTTTTCAACATGGATTGAACGTTCCCCCATTTCATACAATCTACGGGGCGCATGTACGAACCACAGCATGGCGCACCCGCTCTAGATTATTCTAATTGCTTTATGGATTCAAGTCAACAAGGATTACGATTCTGTAACCCATCTTCTTTGTATTTTTGCGGTTTTTCCCCATAAAATGGTTTGCACGGGCCTGCCGCTTTATGCTATACTAAAAGCAACATCTCGCATCATTCAAAGGAGGGTTTCCCGATGAAACTGCTTGTTAAAATTTTAGCTTTGATTTTTGCGCTGGCCGGTGCCGCGCTGGGCATTGCCCTGCTCAAGCAGGAGCACACCCCTTCGTACATTTCCGTTTACGACACCGACGACGATTTGTTCTGATCCGCCATTTTTCGCCATCTTTACCGCTTTCTCCCCTTTTATGGAAGGTTTTCCCTTCCATATGAAGGAATTGGAGAAAGCGGTTTTTTATTTCCACTTTCACTGATGTAAAACTTCTTGAATCATCATTAAGAAAACTATATGTTTTCTAACGTTCTTTTCTCAAAACTCTTTATAACGAATTTTGTTTCATTTTTGTGTTTTTTCAAAAATCAGACAAAATACTCTTGTAGGTTTTATTCGCATATGTTACGATAAAGACACTATAAAATGGTAAGGAGTTGTATGTCATGTCTGAACAAAAGCGTGTACGCCGCACCTCTGAACAGATCGCCGCAGATCTGGATAAGCAGATTGCCGAGCTGAACGAGTCCATCCAGGAGGTGGAGGCTAAAAAGGCGGAAGCTGCAGAAAAGTTTGACGCCAAAATTGCTTCCATCAACGAAAAGATCCGCAAGCTGCAGAGCCGCAAGCAGGAGCTTTTGACCCCGAAAAAGCGTGCTCCCCGCAAGACAAAAGCACAGCAGATCAAGACTCTGGTCACCAAGGCTCAGAAGTCCGGCATGAAGCTGAACGAAATCGCCGAAAAGCTGGGTGTCTCCATCGAAGAATGATGGTTTGATTAAACATCTCATAATAAAGCGCCGCAGCGCTTAAAACCCATTGATTCGGTCGCCCCCATGCGATCAAATGAATGGGTTTTATTATGCATATCGGCTATTTGTCTTCAAACAACTATTGAATCCTTACCATAATCATAACCCCACGTTAAACGTGGGGTTTGCAGAACGGCCCTATAAGGGCCATTATTCTAGCAGCACCTAAAGGTGCGTAATGAGCAACGCCAACCGC